>DASUHE010000066.1:0-85354 GCA_036273695.1 Gaiellaceae bacterium | reverse complement strand
CTGGGGCACGCGGGTGCGGGCCGCGGGTCACCTCACGGGCGGCTTCGTCCAGTCGGTCGTCAAGCCTGTCGACCTGACGGCCGCCGGCACCTCGGACTGGGCCCTGTGGAGCTACAACAGCTCGGCGGCTCCCGCCTCGGTGACGCCGAACGAGACGAAGGCGGGCGGCGGCCGGCAGATCAGCGATCTGACCGTGATCGGCGGCGGCACGCCGCGAGGCTTCGGCGGCTTCGCCGACAACCTGCTCCCGTTCAACTTCGACTGGAGCGACGGCACCCCGGATGCGTCCGTCTCCGGCGGCCACGGGGGCATCACAGCGCCCGCCGTCGGACAGGGCCTGCAGTTCACCGTTCCGGCCGGCAAGGGGCTCCAGAAGCTGACCGTCTGGACGTCCGCGCACTACGCGAACGGGACGCTCACCGCCCACCTCTCCGACAACAGCTCTCCCGACTACTCGCAGACGATCGACGCGGAGCCGGGCCAGTTCGCGAACGTGAGCGAGAACGTGCCGACGGTCTTCACGCTCGAATACGAGGCTGCAAGCCCGGGCCAGACCCTGACCGTCACGTGGACGCAGGACACGAACAACGGCTGTCCCGGGTGCGACGACGTCGTCCTCTACGCAGCCGCCCTCGACGGTGGCCTCTCGAACCTGACGGTGAACGCGACCCCCTCGAGCGCCGGCGCCGGGATCGACCAGGTCCCCATCTCGACCATCCCGAACCAGTGGATCTCGTTCTTCGCGGGCTCGACGAACTCGGCGCCCGTCGGCTCGACGCCCGTGGGCTCCACGCCGGTCGGCTCGACCCCGGTCGGCTCAACTCCCGTCGGCTCCACTCCCGTCGGCTCGACTCCCGTCGGATCGACCCCGGTCGGCTCCACGCCCGTCGGGTCGACCCCTGTCGGCTCGACCGGCCTGTTCGACCTGCCGGTCGGCTCGACGCCGGTCGGGTCGACCGCGCTCTCGTCGGTGCTGCTCTCGCAGGTGCAGCTCCACGGCGTCAGCTGGGATCAGATCCTGTGTGGCTCGCTGCTTAACAAGCCGCTGGCCGCGATCACGCTCGAGGACGTGAAGGACAGCACGGAGCTGTGCTCCGACGGCAAGACGTCGCTGCAGCACCTCGAGGCTCTCTCGCTGAGCCAGGTCGACCTCGGCACGACGCTGCTCCGCTCGGTTCACTGGGCAACGCTGCTGCTCGGCAACACGCCGCTCTCGGCGCTGCCGGGCGGCTTCGACGCGTGGTGCGGATCGCAGGGCAACATTCCGGCCGACGGCGGTAGCTGCGCCAACGCGACCGGAGACACGACCGTGCTCCAGATGGACGTCGCCGGCCAGCTCGGCGCGGCGCCGGTCGGCTCGACTCCGGTGGGCTCGACTCCGGTGGGCTCGACGCCGGTCGGCTCGACCGACGTCAGGGCCTCGCGACTCGCGACCATTCCGCTCTCGGACATCGCCCGGCTCGACGTAGATCTCGCGACCGTCGTCGACTGCACCAAGGTCAGCTGCTCGACCGGCACGCTCGGCGACGCGGCGACGGCGAACGCGATCTTCCCGAACGCGACGTTCTCGGACATCAAGAACGCGATGGCCGCGAACAACATCACGATCAACGACCTCGTCGTCGCGATCATCGGCGCCGCCGGCTTCCCGTGGGAGAGGCTGCCGATCCAGGGTCTCCAGCCCTATTCGGCGACTCCCTCGCAGGTCACGTACACGATCGGCAACGACGTCGACTGCTCGCTGGTGTCGCAGTTCGTGATCACCGCCGCTCTGCCGCAGGGGTTCTTCCCGGTCGACGGCTCGGCCCAGTTCGCCGTCGGCAACAACCCGCTGCAGCCGGCGGGAGGCCCGCACGTGGTCGGCAGCGACGCCTCGGCCGCGCAGAAGGCGAACGCGTACCAGTGGACGCTGGGCTGCCCGGCCGGAGACAACGGCGTCGAGCCGGTGACGCTCTCGTTCAAGGCATGGGTCGGGCTGAACCTCGGCACCTTCAAGACGCACGTCGACGTGACCACCGCCGTCGCCGAGCTCGGCACGACGGGAGCCCCCGTCACCGTCCACCAGAATGCCGAGGCGGGCGACCCGTCGACGGCAACCGAGATCAAGCCCGACACGCTCGTCGCCGGCCACATCGCGTTCGGCGGCGAGCAGGCGTTCTACAAGGTGAAGCTGACCGACTCGCAGGGGAACCCGCTGCCGACCGGCACGAAGATCTCCGCCTTCCTCAACGTGCCGTCGGGCGCCGATCTCGACCTGACGATGAGCGCGCCCGCCGCGCCGTCGTTCTTCACCACCCCGGTCGGCTCGACGCCGGTCGGGTCGACCCCGATCGAGGACAGCGCCATCGGGTTCCAGGGCGCCGGAACCGCGCTGCCGCCGGACACGCTGGACGACGTCCCCGTCGGCTCGACCCCGGTCGGCTCCACGCCGGTCGGCTCGACTCCCGTCGGCAGCACCTCGGCCAACCGCGAGCCCGGCGTCAACGAGGACGCGGGGATCATCACGGCGGGGCAGAGCGGCTACGTGACCATCGGGGTCAGCGGCTACAACGGCGCGTCGAGCAACAAGCCTTTCGTGCTGCGGGTGCAGGAGACGCCGCCGCCGCCGCTGCCGCACTGCTCGGCGCGGACGCTCGGCATCTCCTCGGCGAACCAGGGCACGCTTCCGACCTCGCTGCCGACCTCGACGAAGACGCTCTTCATCGTCAACAAGGAGCGCCTCATCGCAACGTACGGGAGCACGGCGGTCACGCCGCTGCTCAACTCGCTCACCACGCTGGCGGCGCGCTCCGAGGTCGCCGGCTCCGTCCTCTTCGTCGACGGCGACCCCGGCGTGCGGAACGCCTACGCCGCCTGGGATGCGACCCCGTGCGACACGAACGCCCGCAACAACGTCGTCAGGTCGATCAACGACGTCGTCGCCTCGTATCGCAACTCCGCGACCGGCCTGCCGAACCTCCACTACATCGTCCTCGTCGGCTCCGACGAGGCCGGGCCGCCCATGGCGGACGCGCCGGATCCGGTGCTGCTCTCACCGGAGGAGAACGAGGCGAACGACCTCGCGTTCACGACGAACGGCCTGACGCAGGGGAACGCCACCTACGCCTCGGCCGCCCAGAACAACATCCTCACCGACGGCGCGTACGGCGCGTTCACGAGCATCCCGTGGCTCGGCCGCAACCTGCTCCTGCCGCAGATCTCGATCTCGCGTCTCGTCGAGACGCCGAGCGACATGGTCGGGCAGATCACCCGCTACCTGCAGAGCTCCGGATACACCAACACCCCGCAGAGCGGAGTCGGGACGCTGAACCCGACCTCGGCCCTCGTGACGGGCTACGACTTCCTCGCCGACGGTGCGCAGTCGGTGGAACGCAACCTGAAGACGAACTTCGGCACGAGCCTCTCGACCGCTTCGGACACGCTCCCGTCGGGTGCGCCGGCGATCAACGTGCCCGGCTCGGCGTGGCAGCCTCGGACGACGTACCACGCAGGCGACATCGTCCACCCGACCACGGCGAGCCCGAACGGCCTCACCTTCCAGGCCCAGAACGCCGGGACGTCCGGCGCCACCGAGCCGACCTGGCCGCTCACCGTCGTTGGGCTGGTGCCGTCGGACAACGGGATCACCTGGAAGCCGATCGCGCCGTGGACGGCCGCCGACGTGCTCTCCGCGGCTCTCGCGGCGGCGAGCGTGCCGCCGTCGATCCTCGCGCTCAACGCGCACTACAACCAGTACGAGCTCGAGTCGGCGAGCGGCGACCTCGCGAACAGCGGCCAGTCGACGGCCGCGCTGGCGGCTCGCATCCTCTTCACGATGGGGTGCCACGGAGGCCTCAACATCCCCGACTCGCTCGGCTCCCCGGGGACGCCGAACAAGTACCTCGACTGGCCGGAGCTCTACGCGCGCGACCAGGTGGCGACGTACATCGCGAACACCGGCTACGGCTACGGCGACAGCGAGTCGGTCGCCCTCTCCGAGCGCCTGATGTCGCTCTTCGCCAAGAACCTCCACTCCGACTCGGGCTCCGTGGGCGAGGAGTGGGTCAACGCGCTGCAGCAGTACTTCGCCACGGCCGGCGCGTACGACGTCTACGACGAGAAGGTGATGGAGGAGACGACCTTCTACGGCCTCCCGTTCTGGCACTTCAGCACGGCCGGGAGCAGCCCCAGCTTCACGCCGCTGACCACGACCGCCGACCCGATCACCGGCACGCAGAGCGCCACGATCACCTTCCCCGGCGCGAACACGACGACGGGGACGCAGTTCGGCCTCTACCGGCCGAACCTGCCGCTCACGAGCCAGCAGGTGACCTCGTCGCTCCCGGCGCGCGGCGTCTGGATCAAGAACCTCACCTCGAACGACACCAACGCGAACGCGACGATCGGCTACCCGACGATCGACTCGACGGCCCACGAGCCCGCCCCCGACGTGTCGCCGATCTTCTTCCCCGCGAGCCCGTTCACGCTCGAGCACTCGCTCGCCTTCGGCAGCGAGCGCGACTACCTCAACGTCAGCGACCAGTTCCGGCCCACCGGTGTCGGCGACGCCGGGACGCAGCGCCACTTCGGCAGCGGGACGTTCGAGATCTTCTACTCCCAGAGCGCCGACCAGGTGGCGCCGCTGATCTCCGAGGTCAACGTGTCGGACACGGGCGGAGTCGCGACGGTCACGGCGCGGGTCGGCGACGACTCGGGCCACGTCGCCGAGGTCGCCGCCCTCGTCAACGACGGCACCTGGCACTACCTCCAGCTGACGCAGTCCACGCTCGATCCGACGCTCTGGACCGGGACGATCCAGGTGATCCAGGATCCGGAGGTGTTCGTCGAGGCGACCGACGGCGTCAACGTGAGCTACAGCGCGAACAAGGGCCAGAACTTCACCTCGACGAACAGCAACAGCCCGCCGAGCGGCGTCCAGATCCTGCTCCAGGCCCCCGTCGGGCCGTACGGACAGGGCCAGACCGTGATCGCGACGTATCAGTGCGGGTCCGCAGCCGCGCAGTGCATCGGCACGGTGCCGAACGGCAGCCCGATCGACACGTCGACGTTCGGCGTGCACACGTTCGTCGTGCAGGCGCTCGACGCCGACGGCGTGGTGATCGGCTCGCTGGAGCGCACCTACGTCGTTCAGTACCCGTTCAGCGGCTTCTTCTCGCCCGTCGACAACGAGCCGGTGCTCAACGTCGTCAAGGCAGGCAGCGCGATCCCGGTCGTCTTCGGCCTCGGCGGCAATCAAGGGCTCGACATCTTCGCGTCCGGCTACCCCAAGTCCCAGACGATCGCGTGTGACGCTTCGGCGCCGGCGGACGGGATCGAATCGACGGTCACCGCGGGCGGAAGCTCGCTCAGCTACAGCACGTCGACCGGTCGTTACACCTACGTCTGGAAGACGGACAAGAGCTGGACGGGCACCTGTCGCGCGCTGATCGTGAAGACGAAGGACGGGGTCACGCACCGCGCCGACTTCAAGTTCAACTAGACGGCGCGCGAGTACGCTTCCGCGCGTGGCCCGGGTGGCGGCAGACGAGCACGAGCTGCGGCGCGTGATCGACGAGGAGCGCGAGGTCGACGGCCTCGGCGCGGACGACCTCCTCGCCATCTATCGCTCGCTCGTCCTGCTCCGCACGTACGACGAGCGCTCGGTCGTCTACCACCGGCAGGGCCGGATCGGCACGTACGCGATCTTCTGGAACCACGAGGCGATGCAGGCCGGCTCGGTGCATGCGCTCGCCGACCAGGACTGGATCTTCCCGAGCTACCGCGAGTCCGCGATCGGGCTCCTGCGCGGGATCCCGGCGAGCACGGTGCTCCACTGGTGGCGGGGGCATCCGGCCGGCTGGTGGAACCCGGCCGAGCATCGCGTCGCCTCGATCTGCGTCCCGATCGGGACGCACGTGCCGCACGCCGCCGGTCTCGCCTGGGGCGAGAAGCTGAAGGGGAGCTCGACCGTCGCGATCGCGTACTTCGGCGACGGCGCGACGAGCGAGGGGGCGTTCCACGAGGGCGCGAACCTCGCGGCCGTGATGCAGGCGCCCTTGATCCTCTTCTGCAACAACAACCAGTGGGCTATCTCGACGCCGCTCGAGGCGCAGACGCACGCCGAGGCTCTCTCCGACAAGGCCGTCGGGTACGGGATGCCGGGCGTGCGAGTCGACGGCGGCGACGTGCTCGCCGTGTACGAGGCGACGCGGGAGGCAGCCGAGCGAGCGCGAACCGGTGGCGGGCCGACGTTCATCGAGGCCGTCACGTACCGCGCCGCGCCGCACGCGACGGCCGACGATCCGCGCGTGTACATCGACCTCGAGCGGGTCGAGGAGGAGAAGCGCAACGAGTGCGTCGGCCGCTACGAGGCTTACCTCCGCCGGCTCGGCGTGCTCGACGACGCGACCGCCGAGGCGATCAAGAACGAGGCGCTCGAGACGATGCGGCGGGGAATCGCCGACGCCGAAGCTGCGCCGGAACCCGATCCGGAACTCGTCTTCGACAACGCCTACGTCCTCTCGCCCCCCGGTCTTCGCGAGGGCTGGGATGGCTGAGAAGTTCCTCGTCGAAGCCGTCAACGACGCGTTGCACGTCGAGCTCGCGCGCGACGAGACGGTGCTGGTGATGGGCGAGGACGTCGGGCGCGCCGGCGGCGTGTTCCGCGCCACCGCGGGACTGCGCGAGCGCTTCGGGGAGAACCGGTGCGTCGACACGCCGCTCGCCGAGGCGGGAATCCTCGGCAGCGCGATCGGGCTCTGCATGGCCGGCTGGCGGCCGGTCTGCGAGATGCAGTACGACGCGTTCTCGTATCCCTGCCTCGATCAGCTGATCACGCATGTCGGCCGCTACCGCTGGCGGACCGGCGGGAAGATGGAGTTCCCGCTCGTCGTGCGGATGCCGTACGGCGGCGGCGTCCGCGCGCCCGAGCTTCACGACGACTCGCCGGAGGCGTACTACGTGCACACGCCGGGCGTGAAGGTCGCGATCCCGTCGACGCCGGCCGACGCGAAGGGGCTGCTGGCCGCGGCGATCCGCGATCCCGATCCGGTCGTCGTGCTCGAGCCGAAGGTGATCTACCGCGGCGAGAAGCAGGAGGTTCCCGAAGGCGAGCACATCGTTCCGCTGGGCCGGGCGCGGCTCGCGCGCGAGGGGACGGACGTGACCTTCGTCGCCTACGGCGCGATGGTTCCGCTGTGCGAGCGCGCCGCGGACGCGCTCGACGGCGAGGCCTCGGTGGAGGTGCTCGACCTGCGCTCGCTGCGGCCACTCGACGAGGATGCGCTGCTCGCGTCGGCCGCGAAGACGGGCCGCGTCGTGATCGTGCAGGAGGCGCCGCGCACCGCCGGCTTCGGCGCGGAGATCGCGGCCATCCTCGCCGAGAAGGCGATCCTCGACCTCCACGGCCCCGTCCTCCGTGTGACGGGCTTCGACGTGCCGTACCCGTACTGGAAGCTCGAGGATCGCTACATGCCCTCCGTGGAGCGCGTCGTCGGTGCCGCCCGGAAGCTTCTCGGGTTCTGACGCCGACCGTCTCCGGATCTGGCTCGAGCGCGGCGAGTCGGGGTACTGGCTCCGCGATGCTGAAAGCGGGGACGCGATGAAGTGGGACGATCCGCGCGTGCGCGTGGTCAAGCTCGCCGGCGCGTCGTATCGCGCCGACGTGCTGCAGGACGAGGCGTTCGCGCCCGGCCGGCGGCTCGCGCTCGTCCGAGAGCCCGAGAACGAGCAC
This sequence comes from Gaiellaceae bacterium, assembly GCA_036273695.1. Lineage (GTDB taxonomy): Bacteria > Actinomycetota > Thermoleophilia > Gaiellales > Gaiellaceae > Palsa-739. Next base: position 77,643 of record DASUHE010000066.1, on the reverse strand, counting down.
GATCCGAACGCGGTCGCCGTTTACGACGCCGGCAACAACCTTCAGGCGGGCTACGTCCCCGCCGAGGTCGCGCCGGAGCTGCACGGGGACGAGCAGGCGGTCTCGCTGTGGGAGTTCCGCGGCGAGGACGGAAGGCGGATCGGCCTGCGCGTGCTGCTCGCGCCGGCCGGTGCGTGGATTCAGGAGCCTCGCGCGTGAGGGGGTGGTTCTCGCGTGACTACGAGCCGGTCGAGACGATCGAGCCGGGTGAATCGGTGTCGTTCCAGGTTCCGAACGCCGGCTGGTTCTGGGATGCCGAGGTCGAGCCCGAGCGGCCGGAGGGCGCGGGGCACGCGCTCCACGGTCCGATCGACGTGACCGGGGCGCGGGCCGGGCAGACGCTCGCCGTACGCATCGACGAGGTCCTGCCGCGCAACTGGGGACGGACGTGGGCCGACGGCGAGACGTTCAGGTGGCGGCTCGACGGCGACTGGTGGCACCTCGGCGAGCGGCGGGTTCGCTCGGCGCCGTTCCTCGGGGTGCTCGGCATGCCGCCGCCGGAGCCGGGTGAGCACTCGACGACGCCGCCGCGCCGCTGGGGCGGGAACATCGACTGCAAGGAGCTCGTCGCCGGCACGACGTTGTACCTGCCGATCCCGGTCGACGGCGCGCTGCTCATGGCGGGGGACGGCCACGGCGCGCAGGGCGACGGGGAGGTCTCGGGCACCGCGATCGAGTGCCCGCTCGAACAGGTGCGGCTGACGCTCGATCTCGACGAGAGCGAGCTGCGCTCCCCGACCGCTCGGACAGCGGATTCCTGGCTCGCGTTCGGCTTCGACGAGGATCTCGACGTCGCCGCCGAGCAGGCTCTCGCCACCATGCTCGACCTGATGGAGCGCGAGCTCGGCGCGCCGCGACGCGAGTGTCTCGCCCTGGCCAGCGTCGCGGTGGACCTGCGCGTGACCCAGGTCGTCAACGAGGTCAAGGGCGTCCACGCGCTCCTGCGCGACGACGCGATCCGCTAGAACTGCCCCCCGTGGCGTACGAGTTCAAGCTGCCCGATCTCGGAGAGGGCCTGACCGAAGGCGAGATTGCGCGCTGGCTTGTCGAGGAGGGCCAGGACATCGCCGAGGACGCACCGCTCGTCGAGATCGCCACCGACAAGACGACCGTGGAGATCCCGTCCCCCGCAGCCGGGAAGGTCTCGCAGATCCTGGTCGGGGAGGGCGAGGTTGTGCCGGTGGGCACCGTCCTCGTCGTGATCGGCGGTGACGGCTCAACGGGCCACGTCCCGGTGCCAGGCACCGAGACGCGTCCCCCGAAGACATCTGGTCCCGCGCCGGCCACTGGCGAGCCGAAGGTCCGTGCAACGCCGCTCGTCCGGAAAGTGGCTCAGGAGCTGGGGGTCGATCTCTCGACAGTGACCGGCAGCGGCCCGCAAGGACGCATCACGGAGGAGGACGTGCGGGCTGTGGGCACTACGGGCCATGTCTCGGTGCCTGGCACCGAGACATGGCCGGAGGGGACGCGTGTTCCGCTGCGCGGCGTCAAGCGGCAGATGTTCGAGCACCTGACGCGCGCTCACCGCGAGATCCCCGCAGTCACCTGGGTGGAGGAATGCGATTTCACGAACGTCGAGCTGCAGCGCCTCGTCCCAACCGTCCTGCGCGCCGTCGTCCAGTCGCTGCGCGAGTTCCCGGAGCTGAACTCGCGTGTCGAGGACCACGAGCTCGTCTTGCTCGACCGCCACGACATCGGGGTCGCGGTCCAGACCGAGCAGGGGCTCGTGGTGCCGGTCGTCCACGGCTGCGACGAGCTCTCGCTCGACGAGCTCGACGCCGAGGTGCGGCGTCTCGCCGAGGCAGCCCAGGCGGGCAGTCTGAAGCCGGAGGAGCTGCGCGGCGGCACGTTCACGGTCACGAGCGCCGGCAAGGCGGCCGGCCTGTTCGTGACGCCGCTGATCAACCATCCGGAGGTGGCGATCCTCGGCATCCACCGCATCGAGGAGCGACCGGTCGTAAGGGGCGGCGAAGTCGTCGTCCGCCGCATGGGAAACGTCTCGGTCACGTTCGACCACCGCGTGGTCGACGGCAAGCGGGCCGCCGAATTCGGCCTTGCCGTGATCGCTCGGCTCGCGGGCTAGGCGACGGCTTCGGCCGACTCCCCCTCGGGGAGGTGCGGCTCGAGCATCGACTCGATCCGCGGCGCCGTCGCGCGGCCGTCGAGCCGCGAGACCACGCGCCGTTCCACCACGAGCGCCAGCGCGGGCACCTGGTCGACGCGGAAGCGCTCGGCGAGATCGGGGCGGTCGTCGATGTCGACCTTCCTCACGCGCAGCCGGCCCCGTTCCTTGCGGGCGATGTGCGCGAGCAGACTCTCCATCCGCCGGGCCGGGCCCGAGCGGTGGGAGGTGAAAAAGACGAGCTGGGGGCATTCGGCGGGCACGCGCAACCTCCTGACGGGGTCTCGCGCAAACAACGACCGAGACCCGCGCGCGGTTACGGTTCGGGCATGGGTTCGTGGTACTGGATCGGTGTCAGCGCAGGCCTCGGCGCCGGCGTCGGAGTTCTCGTGGCGGGTGCCGTCGGCGCCGCCCGGAGCGTCCTTCTCGCGGCCGCGGCGGCTGCGGCGCTCGGGGGCGCGGCCGTCGGCTTCGGGATCGACGAGTGGCAGCCGGGCGGCTGGGGAGACGTCGCTGCCGGAGCGGCCGGAGGACTGCTCGGCCTGGTCGGCGCAGCACAGGTCGTCGGCGGTGCGCTGCGGCGCGGCGGGACACGCGGCGGGACGGCGCTGCTGGTCGGCGGCGCGGCCGTCGTCGTCGCGGCGGCCGCCTGGATCCCGGCGGCAGGCTACCTCGAGGCCGTCGCGCTGCCGGCTCTGGCGACGCGGCTCCGGCGGGCACGCCCCGAGCGGTACGCCGGTTTGCGAACGCTCGCGCGAGACGAGTAGCCCCGCATGCCCAAGAAGCTCGTGCTGATCGTCGTCGACGGGCTGACCCCGGCGGCGTTCGAGCGGGCAATCGGCGAGGGTCGAGCGCCCGCGCTGGCCCTCCTCGCCGAGCAGGGCGACTACCGGGTCGCCACCTCGGTCTTCCCGTCGCTGACGCCGGTCTGCATCTCCTCGATCGTCACGGGAGCCGGCCCCGGCGTGCACCACGTCCCATCGCTTGTCTGGTGGAACCGCGACGAACGCCGGATCGTGGAGTACGGCTCGTCCTTCCCGGCGATCCGCGCCGCCGGGCTCTCGCAGTCGCTCGTCGACACGATCTACGACATGAACGCGAGGCACCTCTCGCGCGAGGCGGTGACGGTCTACGAGGCGCTCGACGCCGCCGGCCTGGTCACCGCCGCGGTCAACATCACGTGCTACCGCGGGCCGTACCGATACCTGCCGACCGTTCCGGGTCTGAGCCGCGCCGCCTCGGGGCCGCGCCGCTTCTTCTACTACGGCCTGTTCGAGTCGGACCGGACGGGCGCCCCGTTCGCCGTCCGGAACCGCCGCGGCGGCTCTGTCGACGCGTACGCGGCCGCGGTCGGCCGCTGGCTCGTCACGCGCGACGGCTTCGACTTCTTCGCGTACTACCTCTCCGGCTACGACTTCGCGTCGCACGCGTCGGGACCGGACGGCGAGGAGGCCGAGCGTGCGCTCGAGCAGTCCGACGCCGCCGTCGGCGCGCTCTTCGAGGCCGCCGGTGGAGCGGACGAGTTCCTCGACCGCTACGCCGTCGTGCTCCTCTCCGATCACGGCCAGACGCCGGTCGTACGGGCGGCGCGGCTCGAGGAGCCGTTTGCCGAGCTCGCCCACGAGGTCGTTGTGGCCGCCTCGAATCGCGCAGGGCAGGTCTACCTTCGCCCCGACGCGAGGACCGACGCCGCAGAGCTCGCGCAACGCCTCGACGGCTTTCCGGCCGTCGAGGTCACGCTGCGCCGCGAAGGAGGCGACGTGATCGCGCGCCGCGACGGCGCGGACGCGTCCGTCGAGAAGCTCGACGACCCGGACGCCGCGTGGCGCGCGCGCTCGGCGCTTGCGAATCCGAACGCGGGCGAGCTGCTCGTCTCGGCCGCCGAGGGCTGGGAGCTCACCGATCTCGGCGGCCGGCATCACGCGGGCGGCGGCAGCCACGGCTCGCTCGTCGCGGGCGACTCCCTCGTCCCGCTCGTCACCGTCGGGGTCGCGGCCGAGCTGCGCCGGATCACCGACGTGGCTCCTGCCGTGCTCGCTCACTTCGGCGTCGAGGTGCCGCCCGCGATGGAGGCGCTCGCCGGTGTCGGCTGACGAGCGCGCGCGGATGGTCGAGTGGCAGCTGCGCCGCCGCGGCATCGACGACGAGCGCGTCCTCGACGCTATGGGCCGCGTGCCGCGGGAGCTCTTCGTCTCCGAGCAGCAGCGCGAGGGCGCGTACGCCGACGCCGCGCTGCCGATCGGCGGCGGACAGACGATCTCCCAGCCGTACATGGTCGCGCTCATCTGCGAGCAGCTCGCGCTGCACGAAACCGAGCGGGTCCTCGACGTCGGCACGGGATCCGGCTACCAGGCCGCGGTGCTCGCCGAGCTCGCGGGCGAGGTGCACACGATCGAGCGGATCCCCGAGCTCGCCGAGCGCGCACGCGCGAATCTCGCCGCGGCGGGGTACGGCGACCGCGTCCAGCTCCACGCCGGCGACGGCACGCTCGGCGTCCCGGAGCACGCGCCGTTCGCCGCCATCGCGGTCGCCGCCGCGGCGCTCGAGGCGCCGCCCGCGCTCTACGAGCAGCTCGGGCCGCGCGGCCGCCTCGTCGTCCCGGTCGGCGGCTCGGACGGACAGTGGCTCGAGATGGTGGTGCGAACACCCGAGGGCCCGGCCGTGCTCCGGACCGTCCCGTGCCGCTTCGTCCCCCTGGTGGCGGGCCGGTAGCGGCGTTTTCGTCGTCGGTCGAGCGGTCAGAAACGATGGAGCGAATGGGGACGAGGTCCGCCACAGAGCTGCTCCAACTCCCGATTCGGCTCCACGGAATCCGCCTCGGCCGTCCGGTCGACCTCCTGTTCGACTCCGCGGAGTGGCGTGCGCTCGGCTTCGTCGTGCTCTGCGGCGACGAGAGCCTTCGCTTCTTCGTCTTCGCTGCGGGAGACGTGCGCGACGACGCGATCGAGGTTCCGTCGGCCTTCCTGCTGCTCGAGAACCTCGACTTCTACCGCGATCGCTGCCGGTCGCTGCGAGCGCTCCTCGGTCATCCCGTCGCTAACGGCGCGTCGGAGCTCGGCGAGCTCCGCGACGTCCTCCTCCGCGCCGACGGCACCGTCGAGTCGCTCGTGGTGCACTCGGAGGACGACGCCCGCAAGGTCGGCCCGCCGAGCGGGACACCCGGAGCCGAGCATGTCTCCACGGCCTGAGACCGGTGAGGCGCTACTCTCGCGGACGACCGTGGAGCGTCGCGCCGCCACTCTCGAATCTCAGCGGCCGCGGATGCTCGAGTCGCTCTTCTCGGTCCGCAACTGGCAACAGCTCGGCAAGTTCTGCGCGGTCGGCGCGGTGGGCTACCTGCTCAATCTCGCCGTCTACGACGCGCTGCTCCACGAGCGGCTCCACTATCTCGTCGCCGCGACCTGCTCGTTTCTCGTCGCCGTCACGAGCAACTACACGTGGAACCGGCTCTGGACGTTCCGGGAGCACCGCGGCCACTTCGGCGTCCAGGGAATGCGCTTCTTCCTCGTCTCGCTCGCCGCCCTCGGGGCAAACCTCGTCGTGCTCCACCTGCTGATCGCGTACGGAGGGTTCGGCAAGCTCGCCTCGCAGGCCATCGCGATCGTCGTCGTGATGCCGCTCAACTTCATCGGGAACAAGCTCTGGTCGTTCCGCCTGGCGAAGCCATAAGTAGCCTGGCTCGGGTGAGGGGTCTCCTCGCCGCCGCCCTCGCCACGCTCGTCGCCGCCTTCCTCGTCCCGGCGGCGCTCGCCTCGACGCGCGCGGCCACGACCGGCCCCACCTACGACGGGAAGGGACATCTCGTCCAGACGCCGTTCGTCCCGCCGGGACCGAAGCGGGCCCTCACGCAGAAGAAGGCGCTGCAGGTGTTCGAGCGCGATCCGAAGGTCGCCGCCTGGCTTTCGCGCTACCCACGCTCGGGTCGCAGCCACGAGGTCACCTTCGACTCGAAGGCCGGCGCCTGGACCGTGAAGATCTGGTGGGGTGCCGCCGGCGAGATCGCCGAGGGCACGGTGGTCGACGCGACGAGCGCGGTGACCGAGGCGTGGACGGGGCCTCAGGTGGCCTGGGGGATGGCGCGCGGCTCGCCCGGCGCGTTCGGCGGTACCGCGATCAACAATCCTTGGATCTGGGGAGCGTTCTGCGCCGTCTTCCTGCTGGGGCTGGGGGACTGGCGCCGGCCGTTGTCGCTCCGCAACCTCGATCTGCTCTTCCTGCTCTCGCCGACGGCCTCGCTCTGGTACTTCAACCACGGCGACGTCTTCACTGCGGTGCCGCTCTTCTATCCGCTACTTGCGTGGGTCGTGCTGCGTGGGACGTGGATCGGCCTTCGCAACCGCGGCACGCCGGGAGCGCCGCGCTGGCCCATCTGGGTGCTGCTGGCCGCGACGATCTTCCTCGTCGGCTTTCGCGTCGGACTCAACGTCGAGCGGTCGAACGTGATCGACGTCGGCTACTCGGGCGTGATCGGCGCCGACCGGATCGTCCGGGGGCAAGCTCCGTGGGGGAACTTCCCCGTCGAGACGCTGCCGAGCGGCAAATCGCTGAAGCCGTGCCCGGGCGCCAGCGCCGACGCCTCCGGCGAGATCCGCGAGCGGATCCAGACGAACGGGCGCTGCGAGGCCGCGAATCCCGAGGGCGACACGTACGGACCGGTGGCGTACGAGTCGTACATTCCCGGCCGGCTCCTGCTCGGGTGGACCGGGAAGTGGGACGACCTGCCGGCGGCGCACTTCACCTCGATCGCGTTCGACCTGCTCACGCTGCTCGGTCTCTTTCTCGTCGGGCTCCGTTTCGGCGGCCAGCGGCTCGGCGCGGTGCTCGCGTTCGCCTGGGCGGCGTATCCGTTCACCCAGTACGTCTCGAACTCGAATACGAACGACGCGATCATGCCGTGCCTCCTCGTCTGGGGCTTCTGGCTCGTCTCGCGGCCGGCGGCCCGCGGCTTCCTCGCGGCGCTCTCGGGCTGGACGAAGTTCGCGTCCTTGCTGATCGCGCCCCTGTGGCTCACGTATCCCGGCCGCAGGCCGAGCAGGGGCTTCGCCTGGGGGTTCCTCGCGGCGACGGTCGCGGCCTTCTCGATCCTCCTCTTCGCGCACGACCCGTTCCACGAGGCGCACGTCTTCTGGTCGCGGACGGTCGGCTTCCAGATCGGCCGCGCGGCGCCATGGTCGCTCTGGGACTGGGGCCAGTACCACGCCCGCGGTCTGCCCGATCTCCATCTCGTCCAGCGGGTCCTGCAGGTCGGCCTTCTGCTTGGTGCGGTCGCCGTCGCGTTCTTCCCGCGTCGGAAGTCGCCGCTGCAGCTCGCGGCGTTCACCGGTGCGCTGCTCGCCGGCTTCGAGCTCGTCGTGACGTACTGGCTCTACACGTACATCCCGTGGTTCTATCCCTTCGCCGCGCTGGCCCTGCTGGCGCCGGCTTTGCCACTTAGCCGGCTCGTGACCGTCTCAGGCGGGGACGCGGACGAGCTCGATCGCCTCGGCCCGTCCCGTGTCGGTGCACGTGACGAGGGCGCCCTCGAGCCGCACGTCGCCTTCGGCCGGCTCGAAGCGGACGGGTAGCGGCGTTCGCATCCGGGCGATCGCGAGCTCGGAGCGGACGCCGATCACCGAGTCGTGCGGCCCGGTCATCCCGGCGTCGGTGAGAGCCGCCGTGCCGCCGGGCAGGACACGCGCGTCGTTCGTCTGGACGTGCGTGTGCGTGCCGATCACCGCGGTGACCCGGCCGTCGAGCCAGGTCGCGAGCGCGATCTTCTCGCTCGTCGCCTCGGCATGGAAGTCGACGATCACGATCGGCGCCGCCGCGCGCGCCTCCTCGACGAGCGGGTCCACCAGCTCCCAGGGCGAGACCGGCGTCGGCAGGAAGAGCTGGCCCAGCAGGTTGAGCACGGCGACGGAGACGCCGTTCCGCGCCTCGACCACCGCCAGGCCGCGGCCGGGCGCCTCGGCGCCGGCGTTCGCCGGCCGGATCACGCGCTCGCTCGCGGCGAGATAGGACGCGACCCCGCCGCGGCGATACGTGTGGTTGCCGAGGGTGACGACGTCGGCTCCGGCGGCGAGCAGCTTGTCGGCGAGCTTCCCCGTGATCCCCGCGCCGTCGGCCGCGTTCTCGCCGTTCACGATCGCGAGGTCGGCGTCGTAGCGCTCGCGCAACGCCGGCAGGTGCTCCTCGACCGCACGGCGGCCGGGGACGCCGAAGACGTCCGCGAGAAAGAGGATCTTCACCTCTCTAGCCGGTGGCGAGAGCCGGAGCCGAGCGGACCTCGACCGTCACGTGGTTCCCGGCGTCGTTCGTGTAGCGCGCGAGGGCCTGCTGCTCGACGCGAGCGAGGTCGGCCACGCGGCCGAGCTTCGTCGCGCCGGAGACGACCGGAGTGCCGACCGTGAGCGCCGGGTCGGAGACGAGCTGCGTGACGGCGACGACGGCGGAGGGCGCGGTCTGCGGCTGGATGTCGATCTCGGAGCCGTAGGTCCGGCCTTCGACCACGAACGGCCGGATCGCCACCACCGTGCCGTCGACCGGCGAGTAGACGTCGCTGCCGATCGGCGCGCCGACGTCGAGCGCGGACGCGTCGCCGCCCCCGAGGGAGTACCACTTCGGCGAGCCGCCTCCCCCGCCGAAGACGGAGTGCACGACCCGCTGCACGAGGCCCTCGTTCGCCTGGTGCCCGATCGGATGGAGCGAGAGCGCGCCGGCGGCGGAGTGGTAGCCGATCGCAGTGAGGCGGCTCTGGGAGATCGGAAGCTGCAGATGGAGCGAGCCGCGAACCGCCACGATCTCGGTGGCCGGGCGCGTCTGCGCGACGCTGGCCTGGCTCTGGCGCGGGACGACGGCCGCGGTCGGCGTCGTCGAGGCACCGAAAGCCGTGAGGCCCAGGGCCACGAGGAAGACTGCGGAAAGAACGACCAGGAGCGCGATCCGACGCGCCCGGCGCGCGGCGCGCGCGCGGTGGCGTTCGACCCGCCGCCTCCCGTTGGGGCGTGAGGACGGCATGTCGCGCGGCACCTTATCGGACGAAAGCGGTTCGGCCCAAACGTCAAGTGCCAGATTTCCCCGGATCCGTACTGAGCCGGCGTTACGATCGCTCACATGCCGCCGCCTGCGCCGGTGACCATTCAGATCCCGCGTTGGGCGCAACTCGTGCTGCTGCCGCTGCTGCTCTTGCTCGCGTGGACGGTGGCGGGAGCCGTGCGTCACGTCCTGTTCCTCTTCCTCGTGGCGCTGCTCATCGCGTTGCTGCTGAACCCCCTCGTCCGCGGGCTGGGTCGGGCCCGGCTCCCTCGCGGACCGGCGGTAGCGCTCGTCTATCTCGCCTTTGCAGCAGTCGTCGCACTGGCGATCCTCGCTCTCGCCACGGTGGTCGTGCAGCAGACGCGCAGCGCCGCCCACCGAGTCGACAATTACTTTACGACCGATTCCGGACACCCGCCGCACACCGGCGCGGAGCAGGATCTCGCGCGCTTCCAGCGCTGGCTCGACCACAACCATCTCAGCAGCGTCCACGTCCAGCACCAGGGCCAGAAGTTCCTCAACCAGGTCGGGACGAAGGACGTCCAGAAGTACACGTCCAAGGCCCTGCGCTGGGCCGAGGGAGCCGGGCTGACGGTCGTCACGCTCCTCTTCGACGCGCTGCTCGTCGTCGTCGTCTCGATCTACATGCTGCTCGACATGCAACGGCTGACGGAAGCCGTCGACCGGCGCTTTCCGCCGCGTGGTCGCGGCGGCCTGATCGTCCGGATGGAGCAGGCGGTCGCGAGCTACGTCAAGGGGCAGTTCCTGCTCTCGTTGATCATCGGCCTCAGCGTCGGACTCGGGCTGTGGATCCTCGGGATGGCGGGCCTGATGCCGCACGGCGGGAGATATGCCGCGGCGTTCGGCGCCTGGGCCGGCGTGACCGAGCTGATCCCGTACGTCGGGCCGTGGCTCGGGGCGATCCCGGCGGTCCTGTACGCGCTCGTCCAGCACCCGCTGTCGGCGCTCTGGGTCGCGGCCCTCTTCCTCGGCATCCAGCAGCTCGAGGGCCATCTCGTCGTGCCGAAGGTGATGGGGCGGACGCTCCGCCTCCATCCGCTGCTCGTGATCTTCGGCCTGCTCGCGGGCGGCGAGATCTACGGCTTCCCCGGGATCCTCGTCTCGCTGCCGCTGCTCGCGGCCGGGCGCGCCGGGTGGGAGTTCTTCTCGGAGCGGATCGAGCTGCAGAAGTGGACCGTCGACGAGCCGCTCGGCGAGATCGGGGTCGAGACCAGGCAGGAGAGCGAGGCGGTGCCCGAGACGCCGCCGGCCCCGGCCGCCTGAGCCACCGGCCGCGTACCATCCCGGCGTGAGCTCGTTCCCGATCATCCGGCTCAGGCGCTTCCGCCGCACGGCCTCGCTGCGCGGGCTCGTGCGCGAGACGCGGCTCACTCTCGACCAGTTCGTGCTGCCGCTCTTCGTCGCACCCGAGCCGCTCGCGAACGAGGAGCTGCCGGGGATGGCGCGCTACGACCTCGAAGGGCTCCTGCGCGAGGTCGACTCCCTCGCCGGCTCCGGCGTGCGCGCCCTGATGCTGTTCGGGATCCCGCCGGAGAAGGATGAAGACGCGACCGGCGCCTGGGAAGACGACGGCGTCGTCCAGCAGGCATTGCGGGCGCTGCGGCCGCGTTTCCCGGAGCTCGTCCTGCTTACCGACGTCTGCCTCTGCGAGTACACGTCGCACGGCCATTGCGGGGTCGTCGTCGACGGCGAGGTCGACAACGACCGAAGCCTCGAGCTGCTCGCGCGGACCGCGGTCAGCCATGCGGAGGCCGGCGCGGACATCGTCGCGCCGAGCGACATGATGGACGGCCGCGTCGGCGCGATTCGCGAGGCGCTCGACGGCTACGGCTACGACTCGACACCGATCCTCGCCTACTCCGCGAAGTACGCGTCCGCGTTCTACGGCCCGTTCCGCGAGGCGGCCGACAGCACTCCGTCGTTCGGCGACCGGCGCGGCTACCAGATGGATCCGGCCAACGTCCGCGAGGCTCTCCGCGAGTGCAAGATCGATCTCGCGGAGGGAGCGGACGCGATCATGATCAAGCCGGCGCTGCCGTACCTCGACGTGATCCGCGCCGCCCGGGAGACCTTCCAGGCCCCGCTCGCCGCGTACAACGTCTCCGGCGAATACGCGATGGTGAAGGCGGCCGCCCGCGCAGGCTGGCTCGACGAGCGCGCGGCCGCGCTCGAGTCGCTCACGGCGATCAAGCGAGCCGGCGCCGACTTGATCGTCAGCTACTGGACGCGCGACCTCCCCGCGTGGCTCTGAGCCAGCGCTCCGAGCTGTACAGGCGCGCGCTCGAGCTCATCCCCGGCGGCGTCAACTCGCCCGTACGGGCGATGCGCGCGGTCGGGCTCGACGAGCCGCTCTTCATCCGCAGCGGCAAAGGCGCCTACGTCGAGACGGAGGACGGGCGCAGGCTCCTCGACTGGGTCATGTCGTGGGGGCCGCTCATCTTCGGGCACGCCGATCAGGACACGGTCGAAGCCGTGCGCGAAGCGGCGCTTCGCGGCACGAGCTTCGGCGCCGCCACCGAGGCCGAGGTCGAGCTCGCAGCCGAGATCGTCGATGCGGTGCCGTCGGTGGAGAAGGTACGGCTCGTCTCGTCCGGGACCGAAGCCGGGATGAGCGCGCTGCGGCTCGCGCGCGCCTTCACGAAGCGCGACCGGATCCTCAAGACGGCCGGCGGCTACCACGGCCATGCCGACGCGCTGCTCGCGAGCGCGGGCTCGGGTCTTGCGACGCTCGGGATCCCCGCCTCGCCCGGCGTCCCGACCGGGGCCGCGGCGGACACCATCGTCCTGCCGTACAACGACCTCGACGCGGCCGCCGAGGCCGTGATGCGCCACGGCGAGGGGCTCGCCGCGATCATCGTCGAGCCGGTGGCGGCGAACATGGGGGTCGTGCCGCCCGAGCCCGGCTACCTCGAGACGCTTCGTCGGCTTTGCGACGTCTCGGGTGCGTTGTTGATCTTCGACGAGGTGATCACCGGCTTCCGCGTCGCGCGCGGCGGCGCGCAGGAGCGCTTCGGTGTTCGCCCGGATCTGACGGTGCTCGGCAAGATCGTCGGCGGCGGGCTCCCGCTGGCGGCATTCGGCGGTCGCGCCGACGTGATGGAGCTGCTCGCCCCCTCCGGGCCGGTGTACCAGGCGGGGACGCTCGCCGGGAACCCGCTGGCAACGGCTGCGGGCCTTTCGGTGCTACGGCGGCTGCGCGAGGACGCGGTCTACGACCACCTCGAGCGACGGGCCGAGCTGCTGGAGGACGGCCTCGGCCCATTCGGTCGCGTGCAGCGGGTCGGCGCGCTCCTCACCTTCTTCGCCGCGGCCGGGCCGGTGCGGAACTTCGAGGACGCGCAGAGCTCCGACACGGAGCGCTACGCGGCGCTCTTCCGGCATCTGCTCGAGCAAGGCGTCTACTGGCCGCCGTCGCAGTTCGAAGCGCTCTTCCCGTCGACCGTCCACGGCGAGGCCGAGATCGAGCGCACGGTCCAGGCGGTGGCGTCCTTTGCCGGCTGACGTCTGGGAGACGATGGCGGGCGATGCGGCCGCCGAGAGCACGCTCTGGGCCGACTGTCTGCTGCCGGAGGCGGAACGCGACCGGAGCCCCGTCTTCTCGCCGCTCGGGGAGGCCCGCTACGCACTCGGGCTCGAGACGATCTACGAGGGGTACCTCGTCCACTACGGCCGGCCGCGACTCTTTGCGCCGCCCGACGATGACACGGCGCTGCTCCTCGGCGACTACCTCTACGCGCACGGCGTCGCGCGGATCTCGGCGCTGCACGACGTCGCGGCCGTGGCCGACCTCGCGGAGCTGATCTCGCTCTGCAGCCAGGTCCGCGCCGAGGAGGCGGCCGGCGACGGCCCGCTCTGGGCGGCGACCGCGGCGCTGCTCGGCCGCGGGTCGCTCGACGAGGCTCGGACCGACCTCCGTCTCCACTCCGATTCCTCAGCCCTCGATCGCGCGGCGCGCGACGCCGCGGGCGACGAGGCGGTGGATGCCGCGCTCGCGGCGCACTCCGAGCGCCGCGTGAGTTAGATTCTCGCCGTGTTCGCCGCTCTCCATCTGCTCTTCGCCGAAGAGACGGCAGCCCAGGAAGGCGCCAAGGTCGTCCTGATCATGCTCGCCACCGGCGGGGTGTTCGTCTGCGTGATCGCTCTGGGCGAGCTCAGCCACTGGGCTGCGAAGCAGCGCCGCCGCCGCTCCTCCTCCTAGGCGGGCACCGGGGCTCCCACGATCCGGGCGAGGTTCTCCGGAGCGAAGAACGCGTCCGGGCGAACCGTGCCGGCGATGACACCGAAGAATCGACCCGTGTCCGCCTCGTTGTCGCGTAGGGCGGCGAAGAGCGCCTGCTGCTCGGGTGGCGGAGGCGCGAGCGACGCGAGCTCGTACGTGAGCTCGTAGAGCCCGCGCGTCTCCTCGTTGCGGACGCGCTCGTATTCGCCGAGCGTCTCGGCGAGCGCCCTCGCTCCCGTGAAGCCGGCGTCGAGCGCGTCGGCGAGCAGCTCGGCATCCCGGAACGCGTCCGAGATCCCCTGCGCCGTGATGGGATCCTTGTGGTAGCCGGCGTCGCCGACGAGCGCCCAGCCGGGGCCGTATGGCTTTCGGTACCAGAAGGGAAGCTCGCCGATCCCGTAGAAGCGGTCGGCTCGCTCGCCGGCGGCGAGACGCTCGGCGAGCGGCGAGGCGAGTGAGACTGCTGCGTGGAAGCTTTTCTCCACGTCCGAGCGGACGACTTTGAACTCCTCGCGGGGCCAGAAGCCGACGACGATCTGGAGGCCGTCGTGCGTCGGGCCGGAGATGATCATGCGACCGTCGCGCGGATAGAGCTCGGCACGGTCGGTCTGGGCACCGGCCCAGTAGGTGTAGTACGCGCACGTCCGCCCGGGCCGGACGTCGTACTCAGGCGCCTGCACCGCGCGCGCGACGAAGGAGTTGCGTCCATCGGCGCCGATCACGACGCGGGCGCGCTCCTCTGCGCCTTGCATCCGAACGCCGACGACGGCGCCGTCGGCGAAGAGGAGCTCGTCGACCGGGACGCCGGTTCGAACCTCCGCACCGGCTTCCTCGGCCGCGTCGAGCAGCAACGAGTCGAGGACCGTGCGGCGTGGGCAATAGCCCTGCCCGACGCCGTCGCTCGCGGGCGGGGCCGCGTTGAGCGCGAACGGCCCGACGTCGAACGTCATCGCGTCGATCGGCGGGCAGCCCGTCTCGACCAGTCGGCCGAGGAGGCCCCAACGGTGTAGGCGGGCGATGCCGGGCTGGTGGATGTAGTGCGTCGAGAGAGAGTCGCTCGGAAAGCTCGCGCGGTCGACGAGCAGCACCCGGTGACCCTTGCGAGCGAGGAGCATCGCGGTCGGGGAACCGGCGGCGCGCGCGCCGACGACAATCGCGTCGTACATGGGGACCTCCTTCGCTAAACTACGGAACGTAGCTTAGTTAAACTATGGAGCACAGGTTTGTCAAACGCTGACTTGACCCTCTTCTCGTACGAGCTCCTCGGCCTGGTCGGCCGGGGCGGAGCCAGCGCCCACGATCTCCGGCAGATGGAGCGCAAGGGCCGCATCGTCGACTGGGCCGGCGAGAGCCAGTACTACGTCGAACCGAAGCGCCTCGCGCGGCTGGGCTATCTCGAAGCGCGCAAGGAGCCCGGAAAGACGCGCGAACGAACCGTCTACACGCTGACCGAGAAGGGCGTCGAGGCTCTGCGAGATTGGGGCCGAACGCCGCTTCGGTTCACTCCGCTCAAGACAGAGGTGGCGCCGCGCCTCCTGGCGGCCGACATCATCGGAGACGAGGCGACGCGCGAGGCGTTCGGGACGCTCCGGGACGACCTCGCGGACCTCCGCGGCCGCATCGACGAGATGGTCGCCTCGGCCCCGGCGCTGCCGCACCGCGCGAAATACCTCCTCATCGCCGCCCGGTTCTTCGATCGTATCGTCGGCGTCTACGAGGATCTGATCGACGACGTCGAGCGCGAGCTCACCCCGAAGCGACGCTCGCGGACCCGTTGACATTCGCCGTCTGGTGCTAGTACGATTAGCTCGATGCTGCCGCACGTTCCGGCGCTGCCACTCGAGCTCGACCCGCTGATCGCGGAGGCGAAGCGGCGCGCGCGGAATCGCCGGCTCTGGATGGCGGCCGCTCTGCTCGCGGCGGGGCTCGTCGGAGGAGCGCTCGCCTTCCGAGCGGGCAACGGCTCCGGCGAGATCCCGTGGCTCTCGGCCGGGCCGCGGCTGGGCGAGGCGAAGCCGCCGCTCGCTCCCGCGTGTCGCGCTTCGCAGCTTCGCGGGAAGCTCGGACTCCAGGGCATCGGGTTCGGCATGCTCGGCGGCCCGCTCATGATCACGAATCGCGGCTCGGCCCCGTGCGCGCTCGTCGGCATGCCGACGCTCTCGTTCGCGGGAGCGACGTCGACGTGGCGCGTCCGCCGACAGGGCCAGCCGCCGAGTGGGGACGATCCGCTCACGCCGCCGCAGGGGTCGCTGCGCGCGCTCGCGCCCGGCCGCTGGGCCGCCACGTACCTCCGCTGGTCGAACTGGTGCGGTCGTGGTTCGAGCTCCCGCCTCAGTAACCCTGGGCGGCCGCCGCGGGCGTTTGTCCTCTTGGCGCCGGGGGGCGGACGCATTGCGATCGGAACCCACCTCTCGCCGATCTGCCAGGCGCCGAGCGGTTCGACTCTCGCCGCCAGTCGCTTCACGCCGGTCGTGCCGCAGGGGCCGCCGAGCACGGCGCTGCCGCTGGGCGCGAGGATCGTCCCGACCACGCAGGTTCCGCAGCCGGGTACGTGGCTCACGTACACCGTCGTGTTGACCAACCGGAGCGCGAAGCCGTTCTCCTTCGGACGAGCCTGCCCGGCCTACGAGGAGGGATTCGGCCTGCGGCCGGAGGCGTACGTTCTCAACTGCCACCCCGCCGGCCCGATCGCGCCGCACGCCTCGGTCCGCTTCGCGATGCGGATCCGGGTCCCGTCCCGCGTCAGTGGAAAGGTGCTCACCTGGACTCTGGCCCCGCACAGCTGGAATCCGCCGTCGGCCACCAGGGTCCTCGGACGCCGCTGAGCCGAGGTGAGCGTGATCGCACCACCGGAACCGCCGAGCCACGACGAGCTCGAGGCGCTGATCCCCGAGGCGCGGGCGCGGCAACGCAAGCGGTGGCTCGGAGCTGCCGTCGTCGTGGCTCTTCTCGCGGGGGTCGGCGTGGGCATCGACTCCATCGTCGGCGCCGGGCGGTCGAGCTCTTCCGTCGGCAGCCATGGGCCGACCCCGGCGCTGAAGGCCTCGAACGCCTGCGGAGTCCGTGTTGTCGACACCCGAATCGTCACCGCGGAGGGCAACACACTCTTCCGTGAGCCCGGCCATTGGTCGCCCGGTTTTCCACGTCCGCACACCGTCCGCTGCAGCGGGCCGACAGTCTGGGTCGTGTGGGACAACGGCGCCGGGATGATGCAGGAGGCATACGTCGCCGCCCGCTCGCCCGATCGCGGTCGGAGCTGGAAGCTCGTCTTCGCGGAGCGGTTCTTCGACGTGAAGGCGCCGCGTGAGCTCGACGCCTACCTCGGCCCGTGGACTCTACGCGGGCCGCGGATCGCCTACTTCACCGGCTGGTGCCCCGCCTGCGGCACGGCCACGGTCAGCGGCACCGTGTCTCTCTGGGTCACGAAGGACAATGGCCGGAGCTTCCGCGAGTACAAGGTTCCGGCGCTCGACGGGTACGCGCCGAGCCGTGTTCGCGTCTCGGGCGACATGGTCACCATCTTCGGCAAGCGGGTCGCCCGCGGCGTCGAACCGCATCGGACGGCGACCGTGCGCGTCTCCTGAAGAGACTCCATCCGTAGACTCGCCGCATGCCGGCGAAGGATCTCCGCGACTGGATCGCGCTGCTCGAGCGCGAGGGCGAGCTCGTTCGCGTCTCGGCCGAGGTCGACCCGGATCTCGAGATCACGGAGATCGTCGACCGCACCGTCAAGGCCGGCGGACCGGCGCTCCTGTTCGAGCGGCCGAAGGGCTCCGAGCATCCGCTGCTGATCAACCAGTTCGGCACCGAGCGCCGGATGTGCCTCGCCTTCGGCGTCGAGAGGCTGGACGACGTCGCGAAGCGCGTCGCCGACGTGCTCGAGATGCAGCCGCCGAGCGGACTGATGGAGAAGGTGCGCGGCCTGCAGAAGCTCAAGTCGATCGCGGACTCGCGTCCGAAGACCGTCGGCAAGGGCGCCTGCCAGGAGATCGTCCTGCGCGGCGACGACGTGGATCTCGGCCTGCTTCCCATCCAGCGCTGCTGGCCGGGCGATCCCGCGCCGTTCATCACGCTTCCGGCCGTGATCACCCACGACCCGCACACGGGTGGCCGCAACGTCGGCATGTACCGGATGCAGGTCGTCGACCGGAACACGACGTTCATGCACTGGCAGATCCACAAGGACGGCCGCGCCGACTACCTCGCGACCGACGGCCGCATCGAGGTCGCCGTCGCCATCGGACTCGATCCGATCACCGCCTACTCCGCGAGCGCGCCGCTGCCGAAGCACGTCGACGAGCTGATGCTCGCCGGGTTCCTCCGCGGCGAGCCGGTCGAGCTCGTGAAGGGAGTCACGGTCGGCGTCGAGGTTCCCGCGAAGGCGGAGATCGTGCTCGAGGGCTACATCGAGCAGGACGAGCTCGGCGAGGAGGGGCCGTTCGGCGACCACACCGGCTACTACACGGCCGCCGAGCCGTTCCCGGTCTTCCACGTCACGGCGATGACCATGCGGCGCGACGCGATCTATCCGTCGATCGTCGTGGGCAAGCCGCCGCAGGAGGACGCCTGGCTCGGCAAGGCGACCGAACGGATCTTCCTGCCGGCGGTGCGCGCGACCGTGCCCGAGATCGTGGACTACGACCTGCCGGTCGCGGGCGCTTTCCACAACTGCTGCATCGTCTCGATCCGCAAGCAGTTCCCCGGCCAGGCGCGGAAGGTGATGTCCGCGATCTGGGGCCTCGGGATGCTGAGCCTCACGAAGTGCGTCGTCGTCGTCGACGCGCACGTCGACGTCCACGACTACGCGCAGGTGCTCTTCTACGCCGGCGCGAACGTCGACCCGAAGCGCGACGTCGTGCTCGGCGAAGGGCCGCTCGACCATCTCGACCACGCGCCCGAGCGCCAGTTCGTCGGCGGCAAGCTCGGTATCGACGCCACCGCGAAGTGGCCGGAGGAGGGCGCGCGGCCGTGGCCCGAGGAGATCGAGATGAGCTCCGCGGTCAAGGAGCTCGTCACGCGCCGCTGGACCGAGTACGGAATCGGCTAGTTCTCCCTTCGCAGCCTCGGCGTTTCCGATAAGACTTCGCCTTGGTGGAGCCGGAGCAGCCGAGTCCCGACACCGAGCACGAGTCGCTCCACGAGGAGCCGCACCTGCCACCGCCGACGCTGTGGCCGATCGGCTTCGCGATCGGTATCGTCGTCGTCCTCGTAGGTCTCGTGATCGACCCCGAGCTGATCTCGTCGATCGGCGCTGCGATCGCGATCGTCTTCGGCTTCCTCTGGGCCCGTGACGCGACGGCCGAGCTGCGTGGTCACGCGCTCGTCGTCGAGCCCGAGCGGCGCGCGATGAAGGAAGCCGGCGAGGGGATGACCGCGCCGCCTGCCGACCAGCAGGGAGTCGCTCTGCCGCCGGTCGATCCGGCCACCGTGACCCGCAGCCGCTTCCTCGAGGGCGCGACCCTCGGCCTCGGCGGCGTCATTGGCGGCCTGATCACCGTTCCCGTTGCGGGCTTCGCGCTGCTGCCGTCGTTCCTCGGCCAGAAACAGCACAAGGTCGATCTCGGCCCGCTTACGAGCTTCCCGCTCAACAAGTGGTTCGTCACGACGTTCATCGTCGATCCCTCCGAAGGAGAGGTCAGCCGGCGGACGGCCTTCGTCCGCAACAACGGCTTCGCCGCCGTGACCGATCCGAAGACGAAGAAGAAGACGCAGCAGCCGAGCTTCACGATCATCTCGAACCACTGCGCGCACCTCGGCTGCCCGGTGCAGGCCAACGGCCCGACGAGCGAGATTCTCAAGCAGCCGATCGTGTACGAGCACACCGCAAACGGGAAAGTCGAGCTCAATCCGGTCGTCCCGGCCGGTTACGGCTGCCCGTGCCACGGCGGCCAGTACGACACCGAGGGCAACCGCACCGCCGGCCCGCCCGTGCGCGCGCTCGACCGCTACGACTTCGAGGTCGACAACGGCCGCCTGATCCTGCTCAGCACCTACTCCGTCTCGCACGTGGTCGGCACCGGCGCGCAGGCCAAGATCTACAAGTACAAGGAATCCGGGCCGGGCGAGCACGTCGACGGGCCCGAGCAATGGTTCTATCCCCTCCAGCCGCCGCACCACTAGATGGCGACGACGTACAGACGCAAGCCGACCAAGGCCGAGCTCCGACGCGCGCGGATGGAGGAGCTCATCAAC
Source organism: Gaiellaceae bacterium (assembly GCA_036273695.1). Classification (GTDB taxonomy): domain Bacteria; phylum Actinomycetota; class Thermoleophilia; order Gaiellales; family Gaiellaceae; genus Palsa-739. The sequence continues at coordinate 58,036 of DASUHE010000066.1, read as the reverse complement.
TTCCCGCTCGACTGGCTCGAGGAGCGCTCGGGCCTCGTCGGCGGCGTCCGCTACTTCCTCTTCCGCAACGTCCCGTCCGACATCAACTGGATGCAGACGCTCGGCTCGGCCGCGCTGACGGCGTTCCTCGTGCAGGCGATCACCGGCGTGATCCTCGCGATGTACTACGACCCGTCGGCGGCGACCGACCCGCACACCGGGAAGCCGGAGGCGTGGCTGTCGATCGTCAACATCACCGACCACCTGACGATGGGGTGGCTCGTGCGCGGCATGCACAAGTGGGGCGCGAGCGTCTTCATCATCCTCATGTTCCTGCACATGGGCCGCGTCTTCCTCTTCGGCGCCTACAAGTATCCGCGCGAGCTGAACTGGATCATCGGTGTCCTCATCCTCGTGATGGGGATGATGGAGGGGTTCACGGGCTACCTGCTGCCGTGGGACCAGACCGCGTACTGGGCGAGCGTGGTCGGGATCAACCTCAACGGGACCGCGCCGTTCTTGGGCCCGTGGCTGGCGCAGTTCTTACGCGGCGGACAGGAGATCAGCGGCGAGACGCTGACGCGCTTCTACTCGCTGCACATGCTCGTGATTCCCGGCGCGATCATCGCCTTGATCACGCTCCACCTGTATCTCGTGATCCGGCTCGGCGTCACCTCGCCGCCCTGGTCGAAGGACGCCGCGGGCATGGAGCCCGAGGCGGAAGAGGCCGACGGCCGGCGGGCGGGCCTGACGCGCCCGGTGCCGCGGCCTGCCGGGGCGTCCGCGATGCAGGCTGAGCCGGGAGGGCGCGACTGATGGCTGCGATCCCGAAGGAGAAGCCGTCCCGGACCGACGAGGCGCGGGCGGAGTTCGCGCGCTACAAGGCGGACGTCAAGGCGCGCGGGAAGCCCTTCTACCCGTACGCGATGTTCCACGACACGATCATGAGCGTCTTCGTCGTCGTGGTGATCGTCAGCCTGGCGGTGATCTGGAAGTGGAGCGCGTGGCCGCTGCACCACGACCCGACCACGAAGGGCCTGCTCGGGCCGGGTGTCGACCCGCCTGCGGACCCGGGCACGACGAACTTCGTCCCGCGGCCGGACTGGTACTTCTACTTCCTCTTCTACCTCCTCCGGATCTTCAAGTGGCCGGAGTCGGTGTTCCTCGGCACGATCGGCGTGCCGACCATCGCGCTCGTGCTCCTGATCATGCTGCCGTTCCTCGACCGGCGTCGCGTGCGCCGGCCGTCGGCCCGCCCGGTGGCGATGGTCGCCGCCGTCCTGACGATCGTCTCCATGGGCGTCCTGACGTGGAAGGGCGCGACCGCGAAAGAGGCGCTCGCGTCCGAGATCCAGCAGGACATCCCGAACTGGGTCAAGGCTGAGAAGCTGCCTCCGGCCGCGTTGCCAGGGGCGAAGCTCTTCGCGTCGGCCGGCTGCACCGCCTGTCACACATACAACGGCGCCGGCGGCTCGAACCTCGGTGCGCCGGATCTGACGGCGATCGGCACGCGCAACCTCGGCGTTCCGACTCAGATCCGGCATCTGCAGAACCCGGGCTCGGTCACGCCGGGCTCGCCGATGCCGTCGTTCGCGTCTCTCGGACCGCAGCGCCTGCACCAGCTCGCCGTCTTCCTCGAAGCCTCCAAGGGCGGCAAGTAGGGGAGTAGAGTCGGCGCCATGCGTCGGCTCCTCGGAATGGCGCTGCTCCTTCCGCTGCTGGTCGGATGCGGCTGGTTTGGCGGTTTCGGGTCGGTTTCGACGCATTCGAGCGGGAGCGGCCGTGTGGGGAAGATCGTGGTCAAGCCGCTGCCGCCGGTCGGCCCGCAGGTTGCGCGGTGGAAGGGGCTCGAGCGTCTGCCCGCGAAGGCGATCCCCGGCGCGAAACTCTTTGCCGTGTCGGGCTGTACCGCGTGCCACACGTACGCCGGGACCGGGAGGACGAACCTCGGCGCTCCCGACCTGACGGCGATCGGACGGCGGAAGCTCGGCATCCGCGTCCAGATCCAGCACCTCCGGATCCCGGCGAGCGTGACCCCGGGCTCGCCTATGCCGTCGTTCGCGTCGCTCGGCAAGAGGCGGCTACACGAGCTAGCGGTCTTCCTAGAAGCATCCAAGGGAACCCACTAGCAGCGACAATCCCTGGGAATGCACGTATTCCTGGGCATCACGGGTGCTTCCGGTGCGCCGTACGCGGCCAGGCTGCTCGAAGGGCTCGCCGCGGCGGACTGCGAGATCGGCGTCTGCGCGTCGAGCGCCGGAATCGAGGTGCTCGGGACCGAGCTCTTCGGCGATCCGAGGCTGCCGCGCGACGAGACGCTGGCGCGGCTCCTCGAGCACGCGAACGGCGCGGCGAGCATCTTCGACCCCCAGGACTGGAGCGCGCCCTACGCGTCGGGCTCGGCCAAGGTCGACGCATACGTCATCTGCCCGTGCTCGATGGGGACGCTGGGGACTGTCGCTTCCGGCGCGATGCAGAACCTCATCCACCGCGCCGCCTCTGTAGCGCTGAAGGAGGAGCGCCGGCTCGTACTGATGCCGCGCGAGACGCCGTTGTCGGCGATTCACCTTCGCAACATGCTCACGTTGCGCGAGGCCGGAGCGACGATCCTCTTCCTCGCGCCGGGCTTCTACCACGGCGCCGAGACCGTCGAGAGCCTCGTCGACTTCGTCGTGGCGCGCGCGCTCGACCTGCTCGGCCTCGACCATGCGCTGACACCACGCTGGGGACAGGCGTGACCGTCGAAACGGGTCGCCTCCCGGCGGAGGGCGTCCAGCGGATGTTCGACCGCATCGCGCCCGTCTACGACGCGATGAACCGCGTCATGACGGCCGGGCTCGACCAGCGCTGGCGCAGGGCGACCGTGCGGGAGACGGTGCGGTCGGGAGATCACGTCCTCGACGCGTGTTGCGGCACCGGCGACCTCGCTCGCGCGGCCTGGGCGGGCGGCGCGGGCCATGTGATCGGGATCGACTTCTCCGAGCAGATGCTCGAGCGCGCCCGACGCAAGGTGCCGGAGCTCGAATGGCGGCAGGCGGACGTGCTCGCGCTCCCGTTCGACGACGCGACCTTCGACTCGGCGGTCGTCGGCTTCGGCATCCGCAATGTCGACGACCTCGAGGCGGGCATCCGGGAGCTGCGTCGCGTGCTTCGTTCCGGCGGGCGCCTCGGGATTCTCGAGATCACCACACCGCGCGGGCCGCTCGCGCCCTTCTATCGGCTCTGGTTCGACCGCGTCGTGCCGCGGCTCGGCCGCCACCTTCCGGGCGGCTCCGCGTACACGTACCTGCCCGCGAGCGTGCGCCGCTTCCCCGGCCCGGAGGCGCTCGCAGAGCTGCTCGGCTCGTGCGGCTTCGGGGCCGTGCGGTTCCGGCTCTTCGCCGGCGGTATCGTCGCCTTGCACGTAGGGGAGGCGGAATGACGGCAACGCTCGCGGACTTCCGGTCGGTGCCCGGACTCGACGGCTATCTCGACGCGCTCGAGGAGCGGCTCGCGCGAACCGTCGCCACGCATCCCGGCCTCGTCGCGGCCGTCGGCAACGAAGCCCTCGCCGCGGGCGGCAAGCGGCTCCGGCCGGCGCTCGTCTTCCTCTCCGCGCCGGCGGGCACCGAGCCGTCGCTCGCGGCCGGAGTCGCCGTCGAGCTCGTCCACATGGCGACGCTCGTCCACGACGACCTGATCGACCGCGCCCATTTCCGTCGCGGCAAGGCGGCCGCCTGGTCGGTCTACGGCCCGGCCGCCGCGCGCGCGACGGGCGACTACCTGTTCGCGCGGGCCTTCTCCGAGCTGAGCGCGACCGGCGACGCCGAAGCGGTCGACATCCTCGCCGATGCGACCCTCTGCCTCGCGCGCGGCGAGGCGCTGCAGCGCACCCAGACGCGCGACCCTTCGACCACCGTCGACGCGTACCTCACCCGCTGCGCGCTCAAGACCGGGAAGCTGTTCGAGGCGGCGTGCCGGCTCGGCGGCGGCTCGGGCGGGTACGGGCTCGCGCTCGGGATCGCGTTCCAGATCGCCGACGACGTCCTCGATTGCTCGGGCGCCACGATCGAGACCGGCAAGATCGCCGGCACCGACCTCCGCGACGGCACTCCGACGCTGCCGCTGCTCCTCGCGGCTCAGCAGGACGCAGTGGTCCGCGCCGCCCTGGCAGGCGGGCCGCTCGACGGCGCGCTCATGCGCGTCGCGGCGACCGGCGCGCTCGACGACTCTCGACGGGTCGCCCTCGACTACGCTGAGCGCGCCAGGGCACGGCTCGACGGCGAGCTCCACCGTGGGGAGCTCGAAGCCCTGACGCACTCAGTCGTCGATCGGGAAAGGTAAGCGCCGCATGGCGGTTCTGGACACTCTCGACACGCTCGCTCCGATCCGGGAGAAGGTGCTCGCCGGCGAGCGCCTCGACTTCGACGACGGCGTCGCGTTGATGGAGACCGACGACCTGCTCGCGCTCGGCGACCTGGCGGACCTCGCGCGCCGGCAGCGCGGCGGCGGCGACGAGGTCTTCTTCGTCCAGAACATCAACCTGTACCAGACGAACGTCTGCCGGGTGAAGTGCAAGTTCTGCGCCTTCGCGAAGACGCGGAAGCAGGAGGACGCCTTCACGCTGACGGCCGACGAGTTCGTCGAGGACGCGGTCGCGCAGCACGCGATCCACGGCTTCACCGAGATCCACACCGTCAACGGCGAAAACCCGCACGTCGACCTCGAGTACTACGCCGGCCTCCTCCGCAAGCTGAAGGAGGCGCTGCCCGACGTTCACCTCAAGTTCTACACGGCCTCCGAGATCCACCACATCTCGCGGCTCGAGGGCTGCTCGCACGAGGAGGTCCTGCGGACGCTGCGCGACGCGGGCCTCGACTCGATGCCGGGCGGCGGCGCCGAGATCTTCGCCGACCGCGTGCGCTCGCTGATCGCGCCGGGCAAGGAGCATCCGGACGAGTGGTTCGACGTGCACGACACCGCGCACCGTCTGGGGATCACGACGCAGTGCACGATGCTCTACGGCCACGTCGAGACCTACGAGGAGCGCGTCGACCACCTGCTGCGCCTGCGCGACCAGCAGGACGCGACGGGGGGCTTCCTCTCGTTCATCCCGCTCGCCTTCCACCCGGAGAACACCGTCTTCGAGCGCCGCGGCTTCCGCTTCACGACCGGGGCGGACGACCTGAAGGTGATCGCCGTGGCGCGGCTCCTGCTCGACAACGTCCCGCACGTGAAGGCCTACTGGATCATGATGGGCCTCCCGCTCGCCCAGGTCGCTCTCCACTTCGGCGCCGACGACGTCCAGGGAACGGTGGTGCGGGAGAAGATCTTCCAGGCCGCGGGCGCGAGCGCCGGCACCGAGCAGAAGGTCGCGGAGCTCGTCCGTTTCGTCAGCGCTGCCGGGCGCGTCCCCGTGCAGCGCGACAGCCTCTACAACGAGCTGCGGCGATGGTGACCGTGAAGGAGGCGATCGAGAGCGGCGGCTTCGAGGCGCACGCCGACCTGCTCGCCCCGGACGTGGTCTGGGTCGGGCGTTATCCGGGCGAGCTGTGCCGCAACCGCGACGAGGTGCTCGAGATGTTCCGACGCGCGCGCGAGAACGGGATCCAGGCCAAGCCCGAGGTCGTCTGGGAGCAGGGAGACACCCTCGTGGTCGATCCGCACCTCGACGGGCGTCATCAGGTGATCCTCGTGCAGGAGGGCGTCGTCTCGGAGGTGCGTGCCTACGCCAGCCGCGAGGCCGCGATCGCGGCGGTCGAGGAGCGGCCATGGTGAAGTTGGGCCGCATCTCCTACGTCAACATGGCGCCGGTCTTCTACCGGGTCGACGCCGAGGTGGACGAGGTGCAGGGCGTCCCGACCGACCTGAACCGGATGCTCGTCGCGGGCGAGCTCGACACGGCGCCGATCTCGTCCATCGAGTACGCGCGCCATGCCGATTCGCTGCGGCTGCTGCCGCGGCTCTGCGTCGCGTCTGAGGGAGCGGTCGACTCGATCCAGCTCGTCTCGCGGAAGCCGCTCGAGCAGGTGCGCACCGTCGCCGTCACGCCCGAGTCGGCGACATCGGTGGCGCTGACGAAGGTGCTGCTGCCCGAGGCCGAGCAGGCGCCCCTCGAGGCGTACGAGTCGGGCGAGGCCGAGGCGAAGCTCCTCATCGGCGACGCTGCGCTGCGCTCGGCGTTCGAGGATCCGACGCCGCATCACGACCTCGGCCGGCTCTGGCTCGAGCGGACCGGGCTGCCGATGGTGTTCGCCGTCTGGGCGTGTCCGGAGCCGCTCGCCGCAGGCCTGGCGGAGCTCGAGGACGCGCTCGTGTCGTCGGTGAGGCTCGCGCGCGCCGAGCCCGAGCAGCTCGCCTTCGAGGCCGCCGAGCGGTACGGCTACCCGGCCGGCTTCCTCGCGCGCTACTTCGAGAAGCTCCGCTACCGCTTCGGGCCGCGCGAGCGCGCCGGCCTCTACACGTTCCTCGAGCTGGCGCGGGACGCGGGCCTGCTCGAGACGGTGCCGGAGCTGCGCTTCGTGCAGACGGCGGGAGCGGCGGTCGCATGAGCGTCGCCGAGCGCACAACGGTCGACGAGATCCTCGCGCGCGCCGTCTCGGGCGAGCGGATCTCCGACGAGGACGCCGTCGAGCTCCTCCGCTCCCGCGACCTCGTCGCCGTCGGCCGGGCCGCGAACGAGATCCGCAACCGGCTCCACGACCCCGAGCGTGTCACGTTCATCATCGACCGCAACCTCAACTACACGAACGTCTGCGTCACCGACTGCGACTTCTGCGCCTTCTACCGCCGGCCGGGCGACCAGCGCGAGGGCTACCTCCTGCCGAAGGCGGTGATCTTCAAGAAGATCGAGGAGACGCTCGCGCTCGGCGGCACGGGTTTGCTCATGCAGGGCGGCCACCATCCCGACCTCGGCGTCGACTACTACGAAGACCTCTTCTCGTCGATCAAGGCGCGCTACCGGATCCACCTGCATGCGCTCTCGCCGTCGGAGGTCGTGCACGCGGCGCGCCGCTCGAAGCTGACGGTGCCCGAGACGCTCGCGCGGCTGCGGAACGCCGGCCTCGACTCGATCCCCGGCGGTGGCGCCGAGATCCTCGTCGACCGGGTGCGCGACATCATCGCGCCGAAGAAGGTGTCGACGAAGGAGTGGCTCGGCGTGATGCGCGAGGCGCACCGGCTCGGAATCTCGACGACGGCCACCATGATGTACGGCCACGTCGAGACGCTCGAGGAGCGGGTCGAGCACTTCCGGCGGATCCGCGAGCTGCAGGACGAGACCGCCGGCTTCCGCGCCTTCTTCTCCTGGACGTTCCAGGACGACGGCAACCGGCTCGTGTCGCTCGTGCCGGTCGAAGCGCGGCCGACCTCGTTCGACTATCTGCTCACGCAGGCCGTGTCCCGGATCTACCTCGACAACGTGCCGCACATCGGCTCGTCGTGGGTCACGCAGGGGAAGAAGATCGGCCAGGTCGCGCTCGGCTTCGGGGCCGACGACCTCGGGTCGGTGATGATCGAGGAGAACGTCGTCTCGGCTGCGGGCACGACGCATCGCACGAGCGCCGAGGAGCTCGTCCACCTGATCAAGAGCATCGGCAAGGTGCCGGTGCAGCGGGACACGCTCTACCGCCCCGTCAAGGTCTGGGACTAGCAGCTAGCTCGCGAACTCGAGCGAGCCGTCGCGCTGGCCGGCTCGGATGAAGCGGCCGAAGGTCAGCAGCGCGAGCGCGAGCCAGCCGCTCGCAGCGAGGAGCTCGCCGCCGACGTGGGCCGCGACCGACGACCAGGCGTCGCCCGCGAGCACGCCGCGGATCGCCTCCAGCCCGTCCGTGATCGGCAGGCAGCGGGCGATCCACTCGAGCCACGACGGAAAGTACGAAACCGGCACGTTGACGCCGCAGAGGGCCATCAGCCCGACGATCGTCGTGTTGACGACGAGGTTGTTGATGTTGCGGTGGGCGATGATCACGCCCGCGAGGAAGGTCGAGAAGCAGTACGCGGCGACGCCGACGAGGATCGTCAGCGGGATCACGAGCAATGCCCTCGGCCAGGGGAAGTGGAGCCCGAACGCCGGGCCGACGATCGCGAGCCCGAGCAGGGAGCTCCAGATCGCGTCCGCGACGACGTAGAGGCCGCGCGCGAGCATCACGACCACCGGCCGCGACGGCGAGGCGAGCAGCAGGGGCAGCGTCCCGTTGCCGCGCTCGTTCGTCGGCTGGTGCAGCGCGAAGGTCGCGCCCATCCCCGCCACCATGACCGCGTTGCCGACGAGCAGGAAGTCGGTCTGCACGTCCGATCGCAGCAGGGTCCCGATCAGGGCGAAGAACGTCACCTGGGAGACGACCCGGATCACCCAGCCGAAGATCCAGCTCTTGAGCGTGAAGATCGACCAGTAGTCGTTCGCTCCGTTGACGATCGAGTACCAGACGACGCGCAGCGTGCTCACGTCGTCGACAGCTCCCCGCTCTTGCGCACGCGCACGAGGATCACGCGCAGGGCGGCGAGGCCGACCGCGTAGCCGCACGCGCCGAGCAGCGCAACCATGCCGACGTGGGGCCAGAGCCGGTGGATCGGTGCCGGCCGCAGCGTCGCCCGGAGCAGGTCGGCGCTCCAGGAGAGAAAGACGACGTCGCTGAGCGGGCGCACCCAGTGCGGCAGCAGAGACACCGGGACGAGGATGCCGCCGAGGACGTAGAACGGGTAGCTCGCGGAGTTCGAGAAGGTGACCGCGTTGCGCGCGAGGACGAACAGCGCCGCCATCCCGACGGCCGTCCCCGCCATCGCTCCGAGCGTGGCGAGCACCGTGAGCAGGAACGCGCCCCAGTGATGGATGGACACGGCCGTGCCGAAGACGAGCCGCGCGACGAGCCAGGCCTCGAAGAAGGAGACGGTGCCGACCGCGGTCGTCGCCGCGATCTTGCCGAAGACCACCGCTCCGAACGAGGAAGGCGAGGCGACGAGCATCTCCAGCGTCCCGTTCCAGCGCTCGATCGTGATCGTCCAGCCGGAGTTGAAGAGCGCCAGCCACCAGAGCGCGATGAAGACCGGAGCGATTGCGGCGTAGGCGGTGAGGTCCTGCCGCCCGGCGTGCTTGAACACGAGCATGAAGACGATCGTGAAGAGCGGCGCGGTGAAGAACGGGATCAGCGAGTCCGGATAGGCGGTCATGAACCGAAGCTGGGCGCGAGCGCCGGCGAGGAAGGCGCGCATCAGACGCCCAGCCCGCGCTCGCCGATCGTCTGCAGGTAGACCTCTTCGAGGCTCGGCAGCGAGGTCTGCAGATCGGTGACGCCGCCGTCGACGAGCCGGCGGAGCACGACCGCCGTCGCTCCTTCCTCGCTCACCTCGATCCGGGTCGAGCCGTCCTCCTGCGGCGTTGTCGACGAGACGCCCGGCAGGGCCGCCACCTCGGCGAGGAGGGCAGCGGGGGCGCCGGTGACGTCGATCCGCTGGAAGCGCGAGATCAGCGTTCCGAGCGTGCGCGGCGTCTCGGTGGCGAGCACGCGACCATGGTCGATCAACGTCACGCGGTCGCAGACGGACTCCGCCTCGACCATGTCGTGCGTGGTGAGGAGGATCGTCCGGCCTTCGTCCTTCAGCTCCGTGATCAGGTTCCTGAACTCTCGCCCCGCGATCGGGTCCATTCCGGTCGTCGGCTCGTCGAGGAAGAGCACCTTCGCGTCGCCCATCAGCCCGCGCGCGAGGTGGAGTCGCTGCTTCATCCCGCGCGAAAACTCCTCGACCCGCTGGTCGGCGCGGTCGACGAGCCCGACTCGCGCGAGCAGGTCGGCGCTCCGCTGTTTGATCAACGCCGAGGGAAGCCGGTACAGCGCGCCCCAGTACTCGAGGTTCTGGCGTGCGGTGAGGCGCGTGTAGAGGCCGCGTTCGCCGCCGAAGACGATGCCGATCACCGGCCGTACGGCGCGCGTCTCCTCGACGACGTCGTGTCCGAGCACGCGTGCCGTGCCGCTCGTCGGGAGCAGGACCGTGGAGAGGATCTTCACGAGCGTGGTCTTGCCGGCGCCGTTCGGGCCGAGCATCCCGTGCACCTCGCCCGCCGGAATCGTCAGCGAGATGCCCTCGAGGGCGACGACCGGCTCGCGCTTGCGCGGCGTGAACATCCGCCCGAGCTTCCGGACCTCAACTGCGGACCCCGCCTCCATCGCGATCGATTGTCGCACGGTCATGCTCTGGACCTGATCCCCGCGAGGCCGTCGCGCACCCACTCGGGCTGCTCCGTGAGCACGCCATAGTGCACCTCGAACCACGGCACGAGGCGGTGATAGATGCCCGCCCGCCGCCGCAGCTCGTCGTCCACGTCCCAGCCGGGAAACGGGCCGTTGAGCAGCCACGAGTAGTCGAGCGCCGGATCGCCGACGCGGGCGTCTCCCCAGTCGATGACGCCGGCGAGGCGGCCGTCGCGCACCAGGAGGTGCGAGGGGCCGAGATCCGAGTGGGTGAGCGCCGGTGCGAAGCCCGTCAGCGTCTCGATCTCTGCGAGGAGCTCCTCGCCGCCGGGCCGCTCGTCTGCGTCGAGCAAGGGCAGCACGACGCGCCTGAACTCGTCCGCCTGCTCGCGATACGTCTCGAGCCAATCGGGGCGCGGTGAGGGAACCTCGCACCCGTCGATCGAGTGCAGCGCCTCGAGGAAGGCCCGGACTCCGTGGGGATCCTCGTTCACGAGCGGTTCCCCGCGAATGAGGCGGTAGGCGACGAGCCACGGCTCGCGTGAGACGTACTCGAAGTGCGGCACCTCGACCGGGAGGAGCGGCGCGAGCGCGGGCAGGAGCTCGACTTCCTTCTCGATCTCCTCGACTGCGAGCCGGTGGCGTGGCCAGCGCACGACCCAGTCGCCGTCGAGGATCAGGACCTGGAAGTCCCAGCCCTCGTCGACCGCCTTCAGACCCACTGGGCGGCCCACTCGTCGGCGAACGGGCGACCGGTGCGCGCGCCGGCGGCGAGCACGTCGTCGACCGAGTACGGAACCTGGCGGAACTCGACCGCCACTACTCCGGCCTCGACGGTGACGAGCGCCCACTCGGCGACGGGCCGGAGGGCCAGCGAGTCCGGGTGCCGGTCGTACGAGACGCCGACGCTGCCCGGATTGACGTAAAGCGCGTCGTCGATCCGGCGGGTCCACTGGAGGTGGGTATGGCCGCCGGCGAGGAGCGCGGCGCCGTGGCCGCGGAACGGCTCGAGCGCCTCCGGCCCCGACTCGGGGAGCAGCACGTCGTCGTACGACCGCGGCGAGCCGTGGCAGAAGAGCAGCTGCGCACCGTCCGCCTCGCGCCGCACGACCAGCTCGAAGGAGCGGATCTGCTCGAGGTGCGACTCGTCGAGTTGCGAGAGCGTCCACTCGCGCACGGCGAGCTGGCGGTCGTCGATCGGCTCCGGCGAGTCGTCGGGCACCTCGAGCAGGAAGGCGTCGGCATTGCCGAGCACGGTCGCCCAGCCGAGCGCGCGCAGCCGGTCGAGGGTCTCGGCAGGCTCCATGCCGCCCTGGGTCGTGTCACCGAGGCAGATCGCGTCGTCGACCCCGACCCGGCCGAGATCCTCCACGACCGCCCGAAACGCGATGTCGTTGCCGTGCTGGTCGGAGACGAGCGCGAGCCGCACGCCGCGAGGCTACCCTCCGTTCGGGTCGTGGTTCGCAGGTCACTCATCGTCGTCGTGCTCGTGGCCGGTGTCGCGTCCGCGGTGGCCTCGGCGGCCGTCGGCTCGGCGAGGCGTTCGAGCCAGGAGTCGGTCGCGACCTCCGTCCTCATGCCGGGTGTGACGTACACGCGCGAGGTCGACTTCACGTTGCGCGGCCCGATCGTCCTCGACGTCGTGACGGCGCCGAAGCCGGATGGATCGCTTTACTCGCTCGCGCCAGCGCTCTCGAACAACCAGCTGCGCGGGCGAGAGTCGCTCGCGAAGCTCGACGCCCGGGTCGCGGCCGGATCGACGAGCGTGGCGATCGACGGCGACTACTTCGACAGCTCGGGCGCGCCGAGCGGGATCTACCTCGAGAACGGCGTGCTCGACAGCGCGCCGGGCGACGGGCGGTCGAGCCTGGGCATCGGCGCCGACGGCACGCTGACGACGGGTCGCGTCTCCCTGGGCGGAATCTGGCAGGGGAACGGCCAGCGCCGGCCGTTGCTGCTGAACACGAGCACCGGCAAGTTCAGCCTCTACACGCCCGTCTACGGCGGAGCGACGCCGCGCGAGTCGGGAGTCGTCGAGGCCGTGATCGGGTCGTTCCCGCAGGCGCAGCTCGACACGCCGCTCGACGGCACCGTGACCCGCGTCACCACTGCAGGCCCGACGACGATTCCACCCGGGGGCGCGGTGATCGTCGCCCGCGGCTCGCAATCGACGGCCCAGCTCAAGGCCGAGGCGCCGGTGGGGCAGCAGGTCGAGGCGCAGCTCTCGCTCTCGCCGGACTGGAGCGACCTCGCGAGCGCGATCGGCGGCGGGCCGCTGCTCGTGCGGAACGGCAAGCCGATCTTCCACGCCGGGGAGTCGTTCCAGTCCCGCCAGCTGAACGGCCGGCAGCCGCGAGGCGCGATCGGCCAGCTCGCCGACGGGCGCATCGTCCTCGTCGGCGTGGAGGGGACGAGGCCGTCGTACAGCATCGGCATGTCCAACTACGAGCTGGCCGTCGAGCTCTCCCGTCTGGGTGCGACGACCGCGTTCGGGCTCGGCTCCGGCTCCGCGGCGGGAATCGCCTTCGACGGCAGCCTGCTGACGCGGCCCTCGGGCGGCACCGTGCCGAAGGTCTCCGACGCGCTCGTCCTCTCCTACTCGGGCATCTACGCCGCTCCTCCCTCGACGTCGGTTCTGTCGCCCAATCACGACGGCGACGACGACGTCCAGACGCTCTCGTATCGCGTCGTCCGCCCGTCGCACGTCGTCGCCACCCTTGCGGGGCCGGGCGGCACGAAGGTCACGGTCGTCGACGCAGCGGAGCCTCCGGGTCTGCACACGTTCGGGTGGAACGGCACCGTCGCCGGCGCGGTCGCGCCCGAGGGGAACTGGACGTTCACCGTCACCGGCACCGACGACCGCAAGGTCACGACGACCGCGCAGCGCGCGTTCTCCCTCGACGACACGCTCTCCTCGCTCGCCCTCCAGCCGGGCCCCCACGGTCTGCCGACAGCGACGTTCCGGCTGACCCGGCCGGCGAGGATCCTCGTCCAGATCGAGCGGCCGACGGGAGTGCCGGTGGCGACCGTCCGCGCCGGCCCGGCGGCTGCCGGACCGGTGCAGGTGGCCTGGCACGGCCGGAGCGGCAAGCGACGCGTCCCGGGCGGGCACTACCAGGTCGTCGTGCAGGCGACGAGCTCCGTCGGGACGAGCTCGCTGGCGGCGGGGTTCTCCTACCGCCGCCCTCACAGGAAGCACCACTAGACTCGCCCGGTGCTCGTAGCGGGCGTCTCGTCGAGCTTCACCTCCCAGGTCGCGAACCACGGCGTCTACGCCGTCTTCCTGCTGATGGCCGTCGACGCGGTCTTTCCCGCCTTCAGCGAGCTCGTGATGCTCTACGCCGGCGCGGTCGCTGCTGGAGTCTTCCCGGCAGCGCACGGAGTGACCCTGTTCGGCGCCCACATCGGCTTCGGAGTCGGCGCGTTCGTCGTCCTCGCCCTGGCGGGGACGGTCGGCTATCTCGTCGGCGCGCTCGTGGGCTGGGCGGTCGGGCTCTACGGAGGGCGACCGCTCCTCGAGCGACACGGCCGCTGGTTCCATCTCTCGCCGAGACGCCTGGACCGGGCCGAGGCCTGGTTCGCACGCTGGGGGAACCTCGGCGTGCTGATCGGCCGCATCACGCCGGTCGTCCGGTCGTTCGTCTCGATCCCGGCCGGGATCTTCGAGATGCGGCTCGCGCCGTACACACTGCTGACGCTCGGCGGCTCCGCGGTCTGGGCGTTCGCCTTCGCTGGAGCCGGCTACGGCCTGGGCAGCAGCTATCGCGGATTCGACCACGGCTTCCGGTATGTCGAGTACGTCGTCGTGCTCGGAGTCCTGCTCGTGCTGGCGTTTTCGGTCTACCGGTGGATGACGGCAGCTAAAGTGGCCGCGCGTGCAGACGATTCCTCTCGTTGACGTCCGAGCCGAATACGCGCCGCTGATCCCCCGGCTCGAGGCCGCGTTCAGAGAGGTGCTCGAGGGCGGGCGCTTCATCCGCGGCACGAACTACTGGGCGTTCGAGGACGAGGCGGCGGCCTACCTCGGCGTCGGGCGGACGATCGGCGTCGCCAACGGCACCGACGCGCTCGTGCTCGCGCTCGACGCGCTCGACGTCGGGCCCGGCGACGAGGTGATCTGCCCGGCCTTCACGTTCTACGCAACCGCCGAGGCGATCGCGCGCCGCGGCGCGACGCCCGTCTTCGCCGACATCGACCCGGTCACGCTCAACCTCGACGCCGAGGACGCAGCCGCGAAGGTCACCGAGCGGACGCGCGCGATCATCCCGGTGCACCTCTTCGGGAGGCTGATGGACGTCCGCCCGCTGGCCGAGCTCGGCGTCCCGGTGCTCGAGGATGCGGCGCAGGCATTCGGCGCTCCGGGAGTCGCGCAGGTCGGCGCGATCTCGACGTTCAGCTTCTTCCCGACGAAAAACCTCTTCTGCCTCGGCGACGGCGGGCTCGTGGCGGTCAACGACGAGGAGCTCGCCGAGCGCGTCCGGCTCCTCTCCTTCCACGGCTCCCGCGACAAGGAGACGTTCGATCTCGTGGGCTACAACTCGCGCCTCGACGAGCTGCAGGCGGCGTTCCTGCGGGTGTTCCTGCCGGAGCTCGCGGGCTGGAACGAGGCGCGCCGCGCGGCCGCCGCCCGCTACGCCGAGCTCGGTCTCGGCGAGCTCGTGGAGATCCCCCAGGACGAGCCGGGCCACGTCTACCACCTCTTCGTCTGCCGCTCGCAGGAGCGCGACGCGATTCGCGAGGCGCTGACCGAGGCGGGGATCGCGTCGGCGACGTACTACACGACGCCGCTCCACCTCCAGCCGTCGCTGCGCCACCTCGGTCACGAGCCGGGCTCGCTGCCGGCGACCGAGCTGGCCGCCGCCGAGAACTTCTCCGTGCCGCTCTGGCCCGGGATCCCGGCGGAGGCCCAGGCGCGCGTCGTGGACATCGTGCGCTCCGCCGTCCCGAGCCGCGTCTGATGCGCCAGCTTCTCTCGCGGCATCGCCTGTGGCAGCTGGCGGTCGACGGCGGGATCGTCGCCGCGTCGTGGTGGCTGGCGTTCCAGCTTCGCTTCGACCACGGCCCGAACCTCATCTACTCGAGGCTGCTCGACCGGACGATCCTGCTCGTCGTCGGGATCAAGCTGCTCGTCTTCATCGCCTTCGGCTTCTACAACCGCTGGTGGCGCTACGTCTCGATCCGCGACATGTGGGCGACCGCTCGCGGCGTCGCCGCCGCCTGCCTCGTCGCCGACCTCACCGTCTACCTCGTCGCGCCGTATCACACCCTCCGCCTGCCGCGGTCGATCGCCGCGATCGACCTGCTCCTCACGCTCGCGCTCGTCATGGGCTCGCGGCTCCTCGCCCGCACGGCGATGGAGCGGCCGGGCCTGACGGTGGTCGCGCGCGGCAAGGAGGTGGTCGTCGTCGGAGCGGGCGACGCGGGACGCCTGATCGTGCAGGAGATGCAGCGCTCGCGGATGCTGAACTACACGCCGATCGGGTTCGTCGACGACGACCAGCGCAAGCGGCACACGCGGATCATGGGCGTGCGCGTGCTCGGCACGATCGACGAGCTCCCGCGCATCCTGCGCGAGCACCGTCCCGACGAGGTCCTGATCGCGATGCCGACCGTCTCGGGCGACGTGCGCCGGCGGATCTTCGAGGCGGCGCAGCAGCTGCGCATCGTCGTCAAGACGCTGCCGGGGCTCTACGAGCTCATCTCGGGAGATCTCAACCTCGCCGGCCAGATCCGCCCCGTCCAGGTGGAGGACGTGCTGGGCCGCGAGCAGGTCGAGGTCGACTTCCACGAGATGGCCGCCTACCTCGAGGGGCACACGGTGCTCGTCACGGGCGCCGGCGGCTCGATCGGCTCGGAGCTCTGCCGCCAGATCGCGCGGGTCAGGCCGTCGAGGCTGATCCTCGTCGACAACGCCGAGGGTCCGCTGTTCGAGATCGAGCGCGAGCTCGTCGCCGAGCGGGACTTCACCGCCGCGCTGCCGAAGCTGATCGACGTCAAGGACCGGAAGGCGCTGCGGCGCGAGGTCTTCGAGAAGTACCAGCCGACGGTGGTGTTCCATGCGGCTGCGTACAAGCACGTGGCGATGCTCGAGACGCACCCGCTCGAGTCGGTGCGCAACAACGTCGTCGGCACACGCATCCTCTGCGAGCTCGCGGCCGAGTTCGGCGTCGAGCGGTTCGTCTTCATCTCGACGGACAAGGCCGTCAACCCGAAGACGGTGATGGGACAGTCGAAGGCGCTGTGCGAGTGGGTCGTGGAGTCCTTCGGGCACCGGCGCGACGTCGCGACCCGGTTCGTGGCCGTGCGCTTCGGCAACGTCCTCAACTCGTCCGGCAGCGTGATCCCGATCTTCCGCAAGCAGATCGAGCGCGGCGGCCCGGTCACCGTCACCCATCCGGACATGACCCGCTATTTCATGACGATCCCGGAGGCCGTCTCGCTCGTCGTGCAGGCGGGCGCGATCGGCGGCCGCGGCCAGGTGTTCGTGCTCGACATGGGCGAGCCGGTGCGCATCGTCGACCTCGCGCAGAACATGATTCGCCTCTCGGGCAAGGAGCCGCGCCTGCCGGACGATCCGACCACGTCCGCGCGTGACGTGCGGATCGCGTTCGTCGGCTCGCGGCCCGGCGAGAAGATCCACGAGGAGCTCTGGAGCGACGACGAGTCGCTCGGTGAGACGACACATCCGAAGATCCGCCGCCTGAGCCGGCCGCCGGTCGACCCCAACTGGCTCGAGGAGCAGCTGCTCGAGCTCGAGCGGCTCGCGGACGACGGCGACACGCTCGAAGTCGTGGGCAAGCTCCGCAAGGTCGTCGGCGACCCGCGGCGCGTCGAGCTGCCGAACCTCACCGATACCGGCAGCTACGTGATCGAGATCGAGCCGCGCGTCGCACCCGACACGAACCCCTGACCCTTCCGTCACGGTTGTCGGCCGGTGCCGGCGCTAGCCTCCGCGCCCTGGACGCCGAGAGGATCCTCGCCGGCTTGAACCCGGAGCAGCGCGCCGCCGTCGAGACGACGGGTGGCCCGCTGTGCATCCTCGCCGGCGCGGGCACGGGGAAGACGACGACGATTACGCGCCGGATCGCGTGGCAGGTGGCGAGCGGCGCCTTCACGCCGGAGCAGATCGTGGCCGTGACGTTCACGGACAAGGCGGCCGGCGAGCTGCGGGCGCGCCTGCGCGCCCTCGGCGTCGACGGCGTGCGGGCGTCGACGTTCCACTCCGCGGCGCTCTCGCTGCTGCGCCACTTCGCCGGCGATCCGGGCCGGATCCTCGCCTCGAAGGCGCTTCTCCTGCGCCGGATCGGGAACGGGCTTCCCGGCGCGTACCGCTTCCGGCCCGCCGGCGACCTCGCGACGGAGATCGAGTGGGCGAGGAACCGGCGACTCACCCCCGACACGTACCGCAGCGGGCTCGGCGACCACGAGCCGCCGCTGCCGGCCGACCTCATGCAGCGGGTCTTCCGCGAGTACGAGCGGCGGAAGGCGGCGGACGACCTGCTCGACTTCGAGGATCTGCTCGAGCGGACGGTGCAGCTCCTCGAAGCAGACGAGCACGCGCGCGCCGCGGCGCGCGAACGGTGGCGCGCCTTCACGGTCGACGAGTACCAGGACGTCAACCTGCTGCAGCAGGCGCTGCTCGACCTCTGGCTCGGCGAGCGGGACGAGCTCTGCGCGGTCGGCGACGACTACCAGGCGATCTACGGCTTCACGGGCGCCAGCGCCGGTTGGCTGCTCGCGCTGCCGCGGCGGTTCCCGCATGCCCGGGTCGTGCGGCTCGAGCGGAACTATCGCTCGACGCCGCAGGTGCTCGAGCTCGCGAACCGGCTCGTGCCGCGGCTCGGCGGCTCGGCGAAGACGCTCGCCCCGACGCTCCCGGACGGCGCCGATCCCGTGGTCGGTCCCGGGCTGGACGTCGTCGAGCACGCGAGGCAACTGCAGGCGCGCGGGGTGGCCCTCGAGGAGATGGCGGTGCTCGTGCGCACCAATGCGCGCACGACCGAGTTCGAGGAGGCGTTCCACGAGGCCGGGATCCCGTTCCAGGGCGCATCGCTGCTCGCGCGCGACGCCGCCCGTCAGCTGCTGAAAGCGCTCCGCGGACGGACCGGGCCGGCTGCGGAGATCGTGCGCGAGCTCGCCGTACGACAGGGGCTGCTCGCGGAGGTTCCCGAGAAGCTCGGCGAGCGCGAGCAGACGCGCCAGGCCGACCTCGGACGGCTCGTGCGACTGGCGGAGGACTTCGGCGGGGAGGTCGACGGCTTCGTCGCGTCGCTGCACGAGCGGTTCGGCGAGAGCGCCGGCCGGGGCGTCCATCTGCTGACGCTCCATCGGGCGAAGGGCCTCGAGTGGGAGGCGGTGTTCCTGCCGCGCGTCGAGGAGGGCGAGCTCCCGATCCGGCGCGGCGACGTCGAGGAGGAGCGGCGGCTGTTCTACGTCGGCATGACGCGCGCGAAGCGCTATCTGCTAGTGACGTGGGAGGGCCGGCCGAGCCGGTTCCTCGACGAGCTCGGCGTGCGCGCGGCCGCACCGCCGCCGCCGAAGACGCCGCGCACGCCGCTCGAGCAGACTCCGGCGGTGCAGGCGCTCCGTGAGTGGCGCCTCGCCCGGGCGCGGGCCGACGAGGTGCCGGCGTACGTCGTCTTCAACGACCGGACGCTGGCGGAGCTCGCAGCGCGCACGCCGCGGACGCTGGCCGAGTTGTCCGCGGTCCCCGGGATCGGCCCGGCGAAGCTCGAGCGCTACGGGACCGAGCTGCTCGCCCAGCTGGCCGAGCTCGCTGCCTGAGCCTCTATCTTGGAGTGCGCTCGGCGTTGTCCACACGTGAGAGGTGCCGATGCAGAACACCACGTGTCACATGTCGATCTCGCTCGACGGCTTCGTCGCCGGGCCGGAGCAGAGTCGCGACAACCCGCTGGGCAAGCACGGGCTGGAGCTGCACCGCTGGCACCTCGGCGACGAGCGCGCCAACGAGGCCGACGAGACGGCGGCCGGCTGGCTCCTGCGTCCCCGTGGCGCCTACCTGATGGGTCGCAACATGTTCGGGCCGATCCGCGGTGAGTGGGAGGAGGACTGGCGCGGGTGGTGGGGGCCCGAGCCGCCGTACCACGCTCCGGTGTTCGTCCTCACACATCACGCCCGCGAGTCGATCGAGATGGAAGGCGGGACGACCTTCCACTTCGTAACCGGCGGCTTCGACGCCGGTTACGCGCAGGCGTGCGAAACCGCCGGCGACGCCGGCGTGGACATCGCGGGCGGCGCCTCGACCGTGCGGCAGGCGCTCGGCGCCGGGGTCGTCGACGAGCTCACGCTCGACATCGTCCCGGTCCTGCTCGGCTCCGGCGAGCGGATCTTCGACGGCGTGGAGTCCCTCGGCATGGAGCCGGTCGAGGTGCTGCACTCGCCGCTGGCCACGCACATCCGGTATCGCCGGGCGCGCTAGAGCCGCTGTCGAGAAGGAGTCACAGGCTCGCGGCGGCAGCCCGGGCACGGCCGGGCGGCAAGCTCAGGCGTCGAGCGCCGAGAGAAGGAGCCGCAGCATCTCGCCCGGGTCGCGCCGCTCACGTTTCGCGGCCCCCGGATCGCGCTTCGTCAGCGCGAGCGCGCGCGGGTCGGTCAGCGGCTTGAGCCGACCGTCGCGGATCAGCTCCTCGTCGACGCCGCCGAGCCGGCCGCCGTACGTCGTGTAGACGGGCACCCCGAGCGCCGCCGCCTCGCGGTTCATCGTGCCGCCGGCCGAGACGACGAGGTCGGCGAGCGCGATCAGGCTCTGCGCGTCGACCGCATCCTCCGGGACGATCACCGACGGCAGCGCCAGCCCTTTCACGTACTCGCGCTGCTCCTCCGTGCGCGGCAGCACGAAGGCATGCACGTCCTCGGACCTGCCGAGGTGCTCGAGCGTCTGCGGGAACAGCGGGTTCGAGTGCCGGTGGTAGAGCGACACGTCCGGAGGCGGCCGCAGGACGACGAGCACGCGCGACGAGTCGACGCCGAAGCGTGCGAGCAGCGACCGGTCGGGCTCGAAGTCCGAGAGGTAGTACTCCTCCTTCAGGCCCGGGTACTGCACGAGCTTCGGCGGGCGGACGCCGTACGGACGCAGCCGTTCCGGCGGGATCGCCGCCGGCACGACGACCCGCGTCGCGGCACGGCAGCCGAGCTGGTGCTGCAGTGTCGCGAACTCGTAGTCGAACGTCGTCGCGCTCGGGACGCCGAGCCTTCTCGCGGAGATCGTCAGCTCGTGCGAGCCGTGGGCGAGCGCGACGTCGAACTCGCGTCCGCGGGCCCACTGCCGGAGCGCGCCGAGCCGGTGCGTCATCTGCCTCGCCTTCTGCAGGCGCGACCGGCCGCCGTGGCGCCCGATCACCTCGTCCGCCTCGAGCCCATGCAGCTCGAGCAGCTGGAGCGTCTGCGCGTAGTCGCGCGCCGTGATGCGCACCTCGTCTCCGCGTCCACGCATGATCTCGACGAGCGGCCGGAACACGAGCACGTGCGCGGGCGCCGTGATGTCGATCCAGACCCGCATCAGAGGCGCTCCACCACCCGGAAGCGGATCGCGACGATCTCCGTCCCCGGTTCGATCGACCGGCCGAAGAAACGCTCGTGCGCGGCTCGCCACTCGCTCGCCGACGCGTAGCCCTCACCCTCGTCGCGGGCGAAACGCGTGTCGATCTCGGCTGCCGGGACGACGCGCGACTCGGTTATCTCGACGACCGCGACGGGCTCGTCGTCGTAGCCGAGCAGGGCGGCGCGGCTGCCGACGGTCTCCGGCTGCTCGCCGTCCGCCTCGTATTCCGCGAGCAGCCCGGCGGTCGCGGTCTTCTCGCCGCGCAATGCCGCGTCGACGAGCTGCCGGCGCAGCTCTGTGCGCGGACGGCCCAGCCCAAACGGAGGGAGCGCGTTCACGCGACGAGGGCTTCCATCCGGGCCGAGCGCAGCCGCGGCGGTTCCTCCTCGACGTGCCGCTCGTACCAGAGCGTGAACGCGAGCAGCCCCCAGAGCTGGCGGCTCCAGTCTTCCCGCCCGGCCGTGTGCTCGTCGAGCAGCCGCTTCACCGGTTCCGGACGGAAAAAGCCCTGGCGCTCGAGCGTCGCCGGCGCGAGCGTCTCGCGTGCGAACGGCTCGAGCTCGCCGCGCAGCCACGCCGCCGCAGGGATCGAGAACCCGCGCTTACGGCCGTGCACCACCTCGGCCGGAACCAGCGGCTCCACCGCCTTGCGCAGGAGCACCTTCTTGGCGAAGCCGC
Organism: Gaiellaceae bacterium; assembly: GCA_036273695.1. Classification (GTDB taxonomy): domain Bacteria; phylum Actinomycetota; class Thermoleophilia; order Gaiellales; family Gaiellaceae; genus Palsa-739. Next base: position 36,652 of record DASUHE010000066.1, on the reverse strand, counting down.
GCACCTTCTGGCGCGTCGGCAGCGCGAAGGCGAGATTCGTCACGAGCGGGTCGAGGAAGGGGACGCGCACCTCGAGCGAGTGAGCCATCGAGGCGCGATCGGTCTTCACGAGCAGGTCGTCGACGAGGTAGACGCCGAAGTCGACGTCCTGGAGTCGCGCCAGTTGCGGCGCGCCCGCGGTCTCGTCGTACCGGGCGCGGTAGACGTCCACCGGATCGAACGCGGCGCGGCTGCCAGTCAGCTCGGCCCGGGCGCCGGGGGAGAAGATCTCCTTCCAGCCGTGATGCCGCTCGAGCGGCGGCAGGTGCGCGGCGCGCACGAACCGCTTCGCCTTGTAGTCGAGGCTCGCTCTGCGGGTCGAAGCCGGCAGCGCCTCGACGAGCGGGCGCGCGATCCGTGCGAGCGGCGCGACCCGATCGGCGAAGAGGTCGGCCGCGTACGTGTAGTAGCCGCCGAACAGCTCGTCGCCGCCCTCGCCCGACAGCGCGACCTTGACGTGCTCGGCCGCGAGCTGCGAGACGAGATACGTCGGCAGCGCCGAGGAGTCGGCGAACGGCTCGTCGAACGCGTCCGCGAGCGCGCGCAGCAGGAGCTCCGGCTCGGGCCTGATCAGGAGCTCGTGGTGCTCCGTCCCGTACCGCTCTGCAACCAGCCGCGCGTCGGCGCGCTCGTCGAAGCTCCGCTCCTCGAAGCCGATCGTGAACGTGTGCACCGGTTCCGGGGTCTCCTGCGCGGCGAGCGCGGCGAGCGCCGCCGAGTCGACGCCGCCGGAGAGCAGGACGCCGACCGGCACGTCCGAGAGGAGATGCGCCCGTACGGAGTCGCGCAGGCGCGTCCGCACCTCCTCGACGAGCTCGGCCTCGTCGCCCGTCCGCAGCTCGTCAGCGGCCGCCGGACCAGGCCGTGCGTAGCGCTCGAGCGAGGCCGCGCCGTCCTCCCAGACGAGCACGTGGCCCGCCGGCAGCTTCCGCACGTCGCGGAAGATCGAGTAGGGCGCCGGGATCGAGTTGAAGGCGAGAAAGGCCTCGAGCGCGTCGAGGTCGATCTCGCCGCGCGGCAGCGCGCGCACCTCCGAGGCGAAGCGCAGCTCGTCGCCGACGTGGCGGTAGTAGAGCGGCTTGATCCCGTAGGGATCGCGCGCGAGCACGAGCCGGCGGCGGCGCGCGTCCCAGATCGCGACCGCGAACATGCCGCGAAGCCGCTCCGCGAAGCCCGGCCCATGATCCTCGTACAGGTGGACGAGCGCCTCGGTGTCGCAGCGTGTCCTCAGCTCGTGCCCTGCGCGCTCGAGCTCTCGCCGTAGCTCCGGATAGTTGTAGATCTCGCCGTTCTGGACGACGACGCAGCTTCCGTCCTCGTTCGCGATGGGCTGGTCGCCGTGCGCGAGGTCGATGATCGAGAGGCGACGCGCCGCGAGTGCGATGCCGGTGTCGACATGCTCGCCGGCGCTGTCGGGGCCGCGGTGGACGAGGAGGTCGCTCATCGCGCGCAGCGACGAGACGTCCGGGCCGCCGTGCGTCGTCGCGATCCCGCAGATCCCGCACATGGCTCTACCTTAGGCGCCGCGCCGCACGAGTCCTCCGACCGACTGTCGGAGCACGCGCCAGCCCGTGGCGACCACCGTACGCAGGTAGAGGCGCACCGACCGGTCGGCGATCCACTCGAGATCGTGGGCGAGCTTCTCTCCCATCGAGGTCTCGTAGCCGCGACGAACCTGGGCGAAGCCTGTCAGGCCGGGCCGGACCACGAGCCGCTGCCAGTACGAGGGCAGCTCGTGGGCGAGCTCCTCGAAGAAGACGGGCCGGATCGGGCGCGGCCCGACGAGGCTCATGTCGCCACGAAGCACGTTCACGAACTGCGGGATCTCGTCGAGTTGCGTCGCCTTGAGCCAGCGTCCGACCGGCGTGAACTCGGCCTGCGTGCGCTGCACGAGCTCCTCGCCGAGATACGCGCCGAGCCGTCGCTCGGCGCCGCGGCGCAGCGTCCGGAACTTGTACATCGTGAAGACGCGCGCGCCTCGGCCGACACGCTCGCCGCGGTAGAGGATCGGCGTCCCGCTCGTCACCAGCACGATCGCCGCGATCGCGAGCGAGATCGGCAGCGAGAGAAGCAGGAACAGCGCCGACAGGAGCACGTCGAGCGTGCGGAGGACGACGTCGCGTGGGCGCGCCGGAGTCTCGAGCGCGAGCTGGCGATAGCCGCGGACGAGCGTGTCCTCGATCCGCGTCGAATCAGGCACGCGCCGATCGTAAAGCGGGAGGTCTGGAGCGAACCAGGTCAGCTATAAGGTGTTCTCGCAATTATATACTTGACAAACCCAAGCGGGGCTGAGACAATACGGGCATGGAAGACCTCGCTCTCGGTGTCTATGACGAAAAGTTCCAGGACCCGCTGGCCGCAGCCGACTACCTAGAGTCGATCCGCTGGCCCGACGGCCCGGTTTGTCCGCACTGTGGCGAGTCTGAGCGGAAGCCGTACGCGCTGAAGTCGAAGACGCGGAAGCTTTGGAAGTGCGCTGCCTGCCGCAAGCAGTACACGGTGACGGTCGGGACGATTTTCGAGGGTTCGCACATTGGCTTGCACAAGTGGCTGCTCGCCTTCTACTTGCTCTGTAGCTCGAAGAAGGGCATGAGCGCTCACCAGCTGCACCGGATGCTCGGCGTCACGTACAAGTCGGCGTGGTTCATGGCGCACCGGATCCGGTACGCGATGGAGCAGCCCCCTTTCGCGAGGCAGCTGACCGGCACGGTGGAAGCTGACGAGACCTATGTAGGCGGGAAGGTGCGCCGCTCGAACGTCAAGAAGCATCGCTCGCTCGATCCGACCAAGCCCGATCCCCGCAATCAGACGGGCCGCGGCGCTGACAAGACACCCGTGTTTCTACTTGTCGAGCGCGGCGGACAGGCTCGCTCATTCCGCGTCGCGAACGTGACCGGCGAAACGCTCGGTCGCGCGATCCGGCGCAACGTCTCCCGTGAGGCTCACCTGCGGACGGACTCGTACCCGTCGTACAAGAAGGTCGGCAAGGAGTACGCGAGCCACACGACGGTTGATCACAGCGTCGAGTACGTCCGCGGTGACGCCCACACGAACACGGCCGAGAACTACTTCTCGATCTTGAAGCGCGGCATCGACGGCGTGTACCACCACGTCTCAGAAGCCCATCTACCGCGGTATCTCGCGGAGTTCGACTTCCGCTACAACCACCTTGCCCGTGACGGCTGGACGGATTCAGACCGCACCGTGGCCGCTCTGAAAGGGGTTGTCGGCAAGCGCCTCACGTACGCTATGTAGGTACGTGCCAGCCGAGAATTCAGAGCAGCCAGAGCAGCAGAGAAAGCTGCCCGAGAGAGCAGACGCCCTCCGGGTCGAGCTTCCGTTCGAGGAAGCGATCCGGGCAGCCTTACAGACCGCGCCAGAACGGCCGGTCGCCAAACCGAGGAAGAAAAAGCGTCGCCCTAACGAGCGCCGGTAAGTACCCGTGCGGCCGTGCTTGCGAAGGCGTCGCCGCGAAGCCGGCGGATATCACGGAAGAAGCTCAGCCATGTATGACGGTGGAACCCGGACATGGCCGGGATCTCCTCGCCCGCCTCGATGCGGCCAGTGAACTCTTCTGAGCTCATGCCGTACGTCTCTTCGAGATGCGAGACAACAGCCTCGAGAGTCGATGCGTCGTAATACGTCTTGATCATGGCCCACCCTTTCCTGCTCAGCACACGTAGCTTGATGCCTTAGCCGGACGTTGGCAAGCCCCTCGTTCGGCTAGATCTTGCGTGTCGAGTGCCTGATTCCTTCTCAAAACGTAGCCGTCCGACAGTTAGCTACGGGTAAGAACATCGGCGCAGAACCTCGGTAAGTTGAGGGCGTGGACATCTGGGAGTACTTCACGCAGCGCGAGCAGCAGGTTCGGGAACTCTCGCTTTACCCCACCGGGGACTTCTGGGGCGGCTGTGCAGCGGAAGCGGGCTCAAACGACCTCCGCGGGCGGATATTCGACGCCTATCACCTGATGGGGGGAGTCTTCCTGCATGTTCACGAGGTGGTCGTCGTGGAGGGGAACCATGTCCACCGCGAGGAGTACGGGTACTTCCTCGTGATCGACGGAGAAGAAATCTGGGGCGAGGAGAGGGACCCGACGCACGATCCGGCCGTGCATCGACACTCGACAGGCCATGTCCGCGAAGACTCGGAGCCGATCAGCTTCAAGGAGGCCGCCGAGCGGGCATGGGACGAAGTCAGCCGTCGAATGGAGTCCGGAGAAGAGCCGGGTCAATAGCACTCGCTACTCCGCGTCTGGGTGCGAAAGCCGGAACGGAACCAGCAGTTCGCGCTCTAGGTCTTCGCCGCGGCGAGTCTCCGCCATGATGAGCGCTGAGACCAGCGTCCGTGGCACCGGGACAGAATGCCCCGCCTGGTCTTTCACAGAAGCACGTAGCTCGGCGAGCCGGGCGGCGACCGCTTCCGACATCTGGAAGTCGAGGCGTCTTGTGGGCTTTTTATCGCTTGCCATCCGATCGCGCCGATAGCTTCCCGGAGTGGCCCGGACGTTCCGGGAGAAACCGGGAGCTACCGGGCGAAGTCGGATCGTAAGCGCGTAAGACTGGACTAGCAAGGGAGTGGTTAAAGGCGTAGCGTCTCGAACCCGAAGAGAAAGTGTGGAGGCGGAGGGAATCGAACCCTCTGGGCATCGGCTTTAGAGACCCGCCCCAGACCACTTCGCCCCCACTGTTTCTCTCGGACGCGATAGGGCTGGTACTGCTTGGGGCCTGAATCCCGACCAGCCCTATCGCGTGCCCCGCAGCCAACTCCGCGCTGGGAGCGCAATGAACGTACGGAGGCGGGCGGACGGCGCACTATTGGCAACTGTCATGGGAGGCGCTTGCAGTCAGGCCATGCCGTATTAGGCTTCTCAGGTCGGGGCTAAGCCCCGATGCTCAGAGGCGTGGCTGAGTGGCCTAAAGCGCCGGTCTGATAAGCCGGTAGGGGAGTAATCCCCTCGCGGGTTCGAATCCCGCCGCCTGGACCGGCCCAGGGATGGCCTAACGGACGCCGATAGGGTTGTCAGCTGTCAATGGCTGACAAATACGTCTTCGCGGACGAAGCTGGCAACTTCGACTTCTCGACCAGCCACGGGGCGACCCGTTACTTCGTGCTGGCCACCGTCACCCTCGATGACTGCCAGGTGGGCAAGGACCTCATTGACCTCCGCCGGTCGCTGGCATGGGATGGTGTCTACCTTGATCGCGTGTTCCACGCGACGGAGGATGAGCAAGCCGTCAGGGACCGCGTGTTCGACCTTCTGGCGTCCGCAGTCTTTCGGGTCGACGCCACGATTCTCGAAAAGCGCAAGACACAACCCCACCTTCAGAGCGATACAGCGCTCTACAAGATGGCGTGGTATCTCCACTTCAAGTATGTGGCACCGAGGATCGTGAAACTCGGAGACCGGTTGCTCGTAACTGCGGCCACGCTCGGCACCAAGAGACGGCGCGGAATCTTCCACCGCGCCGTAGATGACGTGGGCTTTCAGGTCTCTCCGACGCTGACCCACCGCGTAGCGTTCTGGCCGTACGAGAGCGATCCGTGCTTGCAGATCGCCGACTACTGCACCTGGGCGATTCAGCGGAAGTGGGAAGGTGGCGACCCTCGCTCACATGCCCTAATCGCATCGAAGATCAAGAGCGAATACGACGTCTTCGCACCCGGCAAGACGCACTACTACTAAGAAAGTCGCGCGGACCCGAGCAGCTAGCCATGCAGGCAGAGCCAAGGGGCTCTTGTCGCCGCTCGGGCAACCCGCGCCTGTTCAACCTCGCGCACATTATAGAGAACGTCGGTCGGACCTCTACCCTCTATAAGATTTCCTCATGGGAGGTACTCACTAGGCTGGGTTGTACTCGACGTTCCCGTTTGGGTTCGCCAAGTACATATTCCCCGGTGTTCTTATGGATACGAAGCAGCTGGCGGCGTTCTGCGCGGTGGTCGAGCGGCGGAGCTTCTCCCAGGCGGCCGACCAGCTCGGGGTGACGCAGCCTGCCGTCAGCCTGCAGATCCGGTCGCTCGAGCAGCGCGTCGGCCAGCGCCTCCTCGATCGCTCGGGCCGCCGCGTCGAGCCGACGGAGGCGGGACTGCGGCTCTACCGCGGAGCGCAGCGGCTGCTCGGCCTCGAACAGCAGCTGCTGGCGGAGCTGGGTCAGGAAGCCGAAGGCGAGCTCGAGGGGCGGCTCGAGATCGGCGCCTCCACCGGGCCTGGCGGGAGCGTCCTGCCCGTCGTGCTCGGCGAGTTCCAGCGCCTCCACCCGCAGGTGCACGTCGCGCTGACCGTGTCCGACACGCACACGGTGGTGGAGCAGGTCGGGCGGCGCGAGCTCGAGCTCGGTGTCGTCGGCGCGGCCGGCCGTCAGCGCGGGGTCACGTTCGAGCCGTTGTACCGCGACGAGGTCGTGCTCGCCGTCCCCGCCGGGCACAGGCGTGCCGGGAAGAGCATGACGCTCGAGGAACTGAAGGCCGAGCCGCTCGTCCTCATGCAGGACGGGGCCGGCATCCGGCAGATGATCGACGACGAGCTGCGCGAGCTCGGCGTTCGCTTGCGCGACTTGAACGTGAAGCTCGAGCTCGGGCTGCAGGAGTCGGCGCGCGCTGCGGTGCTCGGCGGCTTCGGCGCCACCTTCATCTCGCGGATCGCGATCGAGGGGGATCTCGCCGCAGGCGCGCTGGCGACCGCGCGCGTCGAGGGCCTCGAACCGGCGAGAGACGTCCAGCTCGCGCGGGCGACCGGCCGCGCCGAGACGCGCGTCACGCAGGAGTTCGTCGCCTATGCGCGCGAGCGGCTGCGATGATCGTCCGCTGGGGTCTCGGCTCGCTCGCGGAAGCGTGCGCGGCCGTGGGCGTGGCGTCTCCGCTCCTGGTCGCGAGCACGCGCTGGGACGAGCTGGCCCTTCCGGTCGCGGCGGCCGCGCGGTGGACCGAGGTTCCGTCGGACCGAGTCGGCGAGGCCGTCGCCGCGGCGCGCGACGCGGACGGCGTGCTGGCCGTTGGCGGGGGGAGCGCAATCGATCTCGGGAAGGCGATCTCGGCCGCCGGGTTGCCGCTCGTCTCGGTGCCGACGACGTACGCCGGAGCCGAGTGGACGAGCTATTTCGGTGTTCGCGATCGCGGGCGACGGATGCGAGGCGGGGGAGGCGGAGCGCATCCCGCCGCGATCGTCTACGAGCCCGAGCTGACACTCGGGCTGCCGGCGGAGACGAGCGTCGGCACGGCGATGAACGCGCTGGCGCACTGCGCCGAGGCGCTCTACGTGCAGGGACACAACCCCGCCGCCGACGGGGACGCCCTTACCGGGGCCCGCCTGATCGCGGAATGGCTGCCGCCGGTGGTCGCCTCCCCACGGGATCTCGACGCTCGCACGGGGCTGTTGCGGGGCGCGTGTCACGGCGGTGCGGCGCTCGCCGGCTCGGGGCTTGCGCTGGCGCACGCGATGGCGCAGGCGATCGGCGGCTCCTACGGGCTGCCACACGGAACGCTCAACGGGATCTGCCTGCCGCCGGTGCTCCGCTTCAACGCCGCCTTCGCTCCGGACGCCGTCGTGCGCTTCGGCGAGGCGGTCGGCGCTGCCGGCGATCCCGCCGGCCGGGTCGAGGCGCTGGCCGCACTCGCCGGCGCCACCCGGCTGCGCGAGCTCGGCGTGCCCGAGGCCGATCTGCCCGGGCTCGCAGTTGCGGCGGCCGAACGAGGGGGGAACCTCGCCAACCCGCGGCCCGCGAGCCCGGCCGAGATCGAACGGCTTCTGTACGAGGTCTACTGACCGCTCAGCCTGTGCCGACGAACGTCGTCACGCCGCGGTCGGTGTGCTTCAGGTCCTCGTGATGCGAGGTGTGGAGCGTGATCCACGGGATCGCCGTCTGACACGCGAAGCCGGCCGACGCGCGGTTCGTGAAGTACGTGAAGTAGCGGCCGACCCCGCCCGCGATCACCCCGTTCGTGCGCCATTCGACGCCGCAGAGCGTGCCGGAGGCCGTGGTGACCGAGCTCCGGAAGGTGATGTGACTGCCGAAGACGGCGCACCAGTACGTCGTATCGGTGATCCGTTGCTGATACGGCCAGGTGCCCCACTGATGCCACGCCGCCACCGCCCAGCAAATCGGTCTGGTCGCCGAGATGGCGTTTCCGCCGGGCGCGATGATGCCCACCGCCGCGTCGGGCGAGATGTCGCCCTCGATCTCGGTGTCGGCTCCGGGCAGCTTCGACGCATCGAGCGCCGTCTGGCCGTCGACCAAGCTGGTCGACGAGCCGCTCGGCACGCTGGCCGGAGCAGTTGCGAGGGCTTGGGCTTCGTCGGGCTGGAGGGGAATGGCGCTCTCGGTGGCGACCGCCGGTCCTGCCGAACCGAGAATCGCGACCGCTGCTGCGAGGAGCAGCGCGAGGAGTGCTGCGCGTCGTACGGACATCGTGACCTCCTGTTCATGGGCGAATGCGAGGAGGTCAAGCTAGCGTTGTCGGTTCTGACAATCAAGATGGCTCTTGCGAGCGTGTCCCGAAAGGCGGCTCGCTAGAAAGATAAGCGTTCGCTATTCCAATGATTAGGTAAGGTTGAGGGCGATGGCAGCTTTCGAGGACGGATTCCGAGGAGTGTCTGCGGCGGCCGGCGAGCCACGCGCCGCCGGGCTCACGCACGTCATCGACAAGGGGCTCGGCCCGCGCGCCTGGCAGGACGTGCTCGAGACGGGCGGCGACTACATCTCGATCGTCAAGCTCGGGTGGGGGACCGCCGCGGTGACGCGGAACCTGCGCGCGAAGCTCGACGTCCTCCGTGAGAAGCCGGTCGTGATCGGCGGGACGTTCTTCGAAGTCGTCTACGTGAAGGGACAGCTCGACGAGTACAAGGCGTGGCTCGGTGAGCTCGGTCTGACGCACGTCGAGATCAGCGACGGCACGGTCGAGATCCCGCGTGAGCGCAAGCTCGAGCTGATCGCCGACTTCGCGCGCGACTTCACGGTGCTCTCGGAGGTCGGCTCGAAGGATCCGAGCGTCGAGTACACCGCCGACGAGTGGACGGAATGGCTTCGTGACGAGCTCGAAGCTGGGGCGTGGAAGGTGATCACGGAAGCTCGCGAGGGCGGGACCGCCGGCATCTTCGACTCTGCCGGCGGCATGCGCACCGAGCTGATCGGCGAGATCGCCGAAGCTGTCGGCCTCGAGCAGGTCGTCTTCGAGGCGCCGACGAAGGCCGCGCAGGCATGGTTCATCAAGAAGTTCGGCCCCGCGGTGAATCTCGGCAACATTCCACCCGACGAGGTGATTCCGCTCGAGACGCTCCGCCTCGGACTGCGGGGCGACACGCTGAAGGAGGTGCTGCTCGATGGCGAGCCTGCAACACAACCTGCCGGCTGACGTCGAGTCTTGGCCCGCAGAGCGGGTCGTCGAGTACGTGCTCGGCGAGTTCCCGGGGCGGGTCGCGCTCGCCTGCTCGTTCCAGAAGGAAGAGTCGGTGCTGCTCGACATGCTCTTCGAGCTGGAGCCGAACGCGCAGGTGTTCGCGATCGACACCGGCTACCTGTTCCCGGAGACGGAGACGCTCTGGCACGAGGTCGAGCGCCGCTACGACACGAAGGTCCTGACGTTCTCCCCCACTTCGATCGAGGACGGTCTCTGGGAGAGGAATCCGGATCTCTACCTCGCGATCGCGAAGATCGAGCCGCTCAATCGTGCGCTGCTCGATCTCGACTGCTGGATCACGGGAATCCGCCGCGACCAGTCTCCGACCCGAGCCGACGCGCCGAAGCTCGGCTGGGACGCGCAGCACGAGCTCTGGAAGGCCAACCCGCTGGCGGATTGGACGGACGAGGACTGCTGGGCGTACATCCGCGAGCGCGGCCTTCCCTACAACGCGCTCCACGACCAGGGTTACGACTCGATCGGCGACACGCACTCGACCCTGCCGGGCAAGGGCCGCGAGGGTCGCTGGGCCGGCACCGAGCGAACCGAATGCGGGCTGCACACATGAGCGGATTCGTTCTCTGGTTCACGGGGCTCTCGGGCGCGGGGAAAACGACGATCGCGAACAACGTCGAGCCCGAGCTCGAGCGGCGTGGCTTCGTCATCGACCATCTCGACGGCGACATCGTTCGCACCCACCTCTCGAAGGGGCTCGGCTTCTCGAAAGAGGACCGCGACACGAACATCGCCCGCATCGGCTGGGTCGCCTCGCGCCTGGCCCGGGCCGGCGCGGTCGTGATCGTCTCGGCCATCTCTCCGTACGAGGAGATGCGCCGTCATGCGCGCTCCCTCGTCGAGCAGCACGCGCCGTTCGTCGAGATCTTCGTGGCGACACCGCTCGAGGAATGCGCGCGACGCGACCCGAAGGGGCTCTACGCCGCCGCCTTCGCGGGCGAGATCGAGGACTTCACCGGCGTCTCCGCGCCGTACGAGGAGCCGCTCGAGCCGGAGCTGCGCCTGGAGACGACCGGCCGCACTCCGTCGGAGTCGGCGGCGCTCGTGCTCGGCCGGCTCGAGGAGCTCAACCTCATCCCCGAGCGGGTGGAGTCCGAGCTGTGAGCACCTCCCGCGCGATCCCGACTCTGACCCACCTCGACGAGCTCGAATCCGAGGCGATCCACATCTTCCGCGAGGTCGCCGCCGAGCTCGAGCGCCCGGTGCTGCTCTTCTCGGGTGGCAAGGACTCGATCGTGCTGCTGCGGCTCGCCGAGAAGGCGTTCCGGCCCGGCAAGTTCCCGTTCCCGATCATGCACGTCGACACCGGGCACAACTTCCCGGAGGCGATCGAGTACCGCGACCGCCGCATCGCCGAGCTCGGGGAGCGGCTCGTCGTGGCGTCGGTGCAGGAGTCGATCGACAAGGGCCGCGTCGTCGAGGAGACGGGACCGCGGGCGTCGCGCAACCGGCTGCAGACGACGACGCTGCTCGACGCGATCGAGGAGCACCGCTTCGACGCGGCAATCGGCGGGGCCCGCCGCGACGAGGAACGGAGCCGCGCGAAGGAGCGGATCTTCTCCTTCCGCGACGACTTCGGCCAGTGGAACCCGCGTGCGCAGCGGCCCGAGCTGTGGGACATCTACAACACGCGCGTCCGCAAGGGCGAGCACGTCCGCGTCTTCCCGATCTCGAACTGGACCGAGCTCGACGTCTGGCAGTACGTCGCGCGCGAGCGGCTCGAGCTGCCGCCCATCTACTTCGCGCACGAGCGCGAGGTCTTCCGCCGCGACGGGATGCTCTACGCCGTCTCGCCCTACGTCGAGCGCATGGAGGGCGAAGATCCGTTCACGACCTCGGTCCGCTTTCGCACGGTCGGCGACATGACCTGCACGGGCGGCGTCGAGTCGCGCGCGGCGACGATCGACGAGGTCGTGGAGGAGATCGCGGCGACGCGCGTCACCGAGCGCGGCGAGACGCGCGCCGACGATCGCTTCAGCGAGGCCGCGATGGAGGATCGGAAGCGCGTTGGCTATTTCTGAGGCAGCGCAGTCGACCGAGCTCCTGCGGCTCGTCACGTGCGGCTCCGTCGACGACGGCAAGTCGACGCTGATCGGCCGGCTGCTCTACGACACGAAGCAGATCTTCGTCGACCAGCTCGAGCACATCGAGGACGTCTCGCGGCGCCGAGGCAACGAGTACGTCGACCTCGCGCTCCTGACCGACGGCCTGCGCGCCGAGCGCGAGCAGGGGATCACGATCGACGTCGCCTATCGCTCGTTCGTGACGCCGAACCGCCGCTTCCAGCTCGCCGACGCGCCCGGACACGTCCAGTACACGCGCAACATGGTCACCGGCGCCTCGACCGCGGAGCTCGGGATCGTGCTCGTCGACGCCCGTCAGGGCGTGGTCGAGCAGACGCGCCGCCACGCCTACATCCTCTCGATCCTCCGCGTCCCGCACGCGGTCGTGGCCGTCAACAAGATGGATCTCGTCGACTGGTCGCAGGAGCGCTTCGACGAGATCTCCGCGGAGCTCACCGAGCTCGGGCTGCCGGACCTGCGCGTGATCCCGATCTCGGCGCTCGAGGGCGACAACGTCGTCGATCGCTCCGAGCACATGCCGTGGTACGACGGGCCTGTCCTGCTCGAGCATCTCGAGACGGTGGAGATCGCCTCCGACCGCGATCTCGACAGCCGTCGCTTCCCCGTCCAGTGGGTGATCAGGCCCATCTCGGGCGAGCATCACGACTACCGCGGCTATGCGGGGGAGATCGCGGGCGGCGTCTGGAGCGCGGGCGACGAGGTGGTCGTCCTGCCGGCCGGCGCTAGGTCGCGGGTCGAGGCCGTGGAGACGATCGACGGCCCGCTCGACGCGGCGATCCCGCCGAAGGCCGTGACGATCCGGCTGGTCGACGACGTCGACGTCTCGCGCGGCGACATGCTGGCCGATCCGGCCGATCCGCCCACGATCGCCCGAGAGCTCGAGGCGAGGGTGTGCTGGATGAGCGACAGGCCGCTCGAGCCCCGCGCCCGGCTGGCGGTGAAGCAGACTTCGCGCTCGGTGCGCGCGATCGCCGACGAGCTCGTCTCGCGCGTCGACGTCCGCACGATCGAGGACATTCCGGCACCCGAGCGCCTCGAGCTGAACGACATCGGCGTCGTGCGGCTACGGCTCTCCGAGCCGCTTCTCGTCGATCCGTACGAGCGGAACCGCCTGACGGGCGCGTTCGTGCTCATCGACGAGGCTACGAACGAGACCGTCGGCGCGGGCATGGTGCTGTCCGCGGCGCCATGACCTGGCAGTTCACGCTCACCGGCCTCGGCCTCGGCCTGATCGTCGGGCTGACGGGCGTCGGCGGCGGCTCGCTGATGACGCCGATCCTGATCATCGTCTTCGGCTTCAAGCCGACCTACGCGGTCGGCACCGACATCTTCCACGGGGCGATCTTCAAGTCGTTCGGAGCGGTCCAGCATCGTCGGCTCAAGACGGTGCACGGCCACCTCGCGTTCTGGCTGTTCGCCGGCTCCGGGCCGCTCGCCGTCGCGGGTGTCGCCGTCTCCTACGTCCTGCGGAACTCAATCTCGAACGCGGAGACGATCCTCGGCTACGCGATCGGCGTTGCGCTCATCGGCGGCGGAAGCGGCTTCCTCGCGAAGTCGCTGGTCAAGCGAGGCGTGCAGCCGAGCGACCGGCCGTTCATCATGAGCCGCCGCGACAAGCTGATCGCGCTCGGTACCGGCGCCGTGTTCGGCTTCATCGTCGGCCTGACCTCCGTCGGCAGCGGCACCTACTTCGGGCTCGTGATGGTGCTCGTCTATCCGCTGACCATGCCGCGGATCGTCGGCACCGACATCTTCCACGCCGCGGCCCTCCTCTGGATTGCCGGCGCCGGGCACCTGATCATCGGCGACGTCGACCTGCATGCCACCGCCTGGCTCCTGCTCGGCTCGGTCCCCGGGATCCTCATCTCGGCGCGCTACACGCTGAAGGTGCCGGATCTGACGATCCGCGGCGGCCTCGGCGGGATCCTGATCATGAGCGGCCTCAAGCTCCTGCTCACGAACTGGACGTACGCGAACTGGCTCTTCGGAGCAGGGCTCGTCCTCCTCGCCGTCGTACTGACGATCTATACGGCGAGCACGATGCTCAACGAGCCGCGCACGACGCCCGAACGGGCCTAATAACTTCCTTAATCGGGGGCCCGTAGAATCAGCGGGCTTTGCAGCGGGTTCTCACGACGGTCACCCTTCTGGGCCTGCTGGTGGCCACGGCTGCCGCCTTCGTGATCACCGAGCACCTCAAGCTCACCAAGAGCGCTCTCTTCGGGACGGTCGTGCCGAAGGTCCTGTCGCCGGTCTGTCAGTGCCCGACCCGCGTGGCGAGGATCAAGTTCAGGCTCCGGCACGCGGATCGCGTGACGGTCACGATCGTGGACGCGTCCCACACGACCGTCGACACGGTCGCTTCCGACGTCCTCTTCTCGGCGCGCGGCCTGCACCACGTCGTCTGGAACGGGACGACCGAGACCGGGGACCGGGCGCCGGACGGCGACTACTACCCGTGGATCACCCTCAACGGGCGCAAGAAGTTCGAGCTCGCCAACAAGATGGTGCTCGACACGAAGCCGCCCAAGGTGCTCGCCAAGGGCCTGAAGCCCGTCCTGCTCGCCGGGCCGGGACGCTCGGTGGCGATCAGCTACACGCTCAGCGAGCCGGCGCATGCCGTCGTCTACCTCGGTGCGCGCCAGATCGTCCTCGGCCGCAAGACGCGGGTCCACGACAAGATCAAGTGGGCCGGGAAGGTCGACGGCAAGCCGGTGCGCGCGGGCCGGTACGTCCTCTCGATCGGCGCGCAGGACGTCGCGGGCAACGTGACACCGGCCGCCGGTCGCGTGCGCGTGACGGTCGAGGTCCGTTACGTCGAGCTCACGCCGGACCACGTGACCGTCCGCAGCGGCAGAAGGTTCCGCGTGCACGTCGAGACCGCCGTGCGGCGCTACACCTGGCGGCTCGGCCAGAGGCGCGGCGCGCACCGTGGAACGGCTCTGCAGCTCCGGGCGCCGACCACTCCCGGCACGTACCGGCTGGTCGTCGCCGAGAACGGGCACGCGGCGACGGCAGTCGTGCGGGTGCGCGCGAGGTGATCGGGATGGCGGAGCTCGGCGGTCCGATCGCCTGCATCGGCCTCGCCGTCCTGCTGCTCGCGCGAACGCGCCGCAACCGCATCGCCGGCCTCGGCTACGCCGGGGTGGGCACGGTCCTGCTCGCGGCGTCGCTCGCTCCGGCGAACGCCGCGGAGCTAGGTGCGGCGATCGGAGGACTTCTCGTCTGCGGCCCGCTCCTCGCGTGGCTCTTCCGACGCGAGCCGTGGCTCGTGGCCTACGGCACCCTCGCGTTCATCCCCTTGCGGGTCGGGTTCCTCGGCCACTCGCTGCTCGTGCCGCTCTACGCGGTCGCCGTCGGCGCCGCCGGGCTGCTGCTCTGGGAGATGGTCGACGGGGACGACCGGACACGGGAGCTGGGGATCGCGGCCTGGCCGCTCGCGCTCTACCTCGTCTGGATCAGCTTCTCGGTCGCCTGGACCGGCGCCCTCCACACGGCGGCGACCGACCTGATCGCCTTCTACGTGCCGTTCACGATCATCGCGATCTCGATCGCGCGACTGCCGTGGCGTCCGTCGCGGATCCGGCTCCTCTACGGGGAGCTCGTGGCGATGGCGCTCGTCTTCGCTGCGACGGCGTTCTACCAGTACGAGACGCGCACGATCTTCGAGAACGCGAAGCTCTACACGAGCAACACGTACGAGGCGCTCTTTCGGGTCAACTCGGTCTTCTTCGACCCGTCGATCTACGGACGCTTCCTCGTGGTCGCGCTCGTCCCGACCGTGGTGCTGATCATCCGTGGGCGTTCGGTGCGCGACGGAGTCGCCGCGCTCGTCTTTGCCGCGATCGCCTGGCTGGGGCTCCTCGTCTCGTTCTCGCAGTCGAGCTTCGCGGCCCTGTTCGTGGCGGTGTTGGTCGCGAGCGCCGTCGTCTGGCGCTGGCGGGCGCTGCTCGTGCTCGGGGCGCTCGTCGTGGCTCTCGCCGGCGTGGTCGCGACACAGCCGAAGGTGCGGCACGACCTCACCCACCTCGGCTCCGGATCGGCCGCGAAGCATCACCGCCACCCCGCAACCCGGGGCGTCAAGAAGCCGCTCGGCGAACGGCGGCACCACCACCGCGCGGCGACCGGTCTGAACAAGGCCACGGGCGGGCGGGCGACTCTGATCGTCGTCGGCATCAAGATCGCCCGCGCGCACGCCGTGCGGGGAGTCGGTCTCGGCGGCTTCGAGCGTGCGTACTCGAAGCGGACGGGCAAGACTCCGCGACAGAGCGCCTCCCACGCCACTCCCGTCACGGTCGCCGCCGAGGAAGGAGCGCCGGGGCTCCTCCTCTACCTGTGGCTCGTCGGAGCGCTGCTGCTCGCGGCCTATCGGCGGATCAACCACGCGGTCTACGGCACGGTCGCGCTGGCGGCGGGGCTCGCGCTGCTCGCGGTCTTCGTCCACTCGCTCGCCTACAGCGACTTCTTCGAGGATCCGACGACGTGGGGCTTGATCGGCCTCGTCGCGCTCGTCTCGCCGCGGAGGGTCCCCGCACGCGCGCACCGACCGGTCGAAGCTGCCGACCAGCGCGTGCCTGCGATGATCGCTCGATGATGGAGCAATGGCGGAAGGCGCTCGTGCTGGCGCCGCACACCGACGACGGCGAGTTCGGCTGCGGCGGGACGATGGCCCGCCTCGTCGAGGCCGGCTGCGACGTCCGCTACGTCGCGTTCTCGATCGCGACCCGCTCGCTGCCGCCGGGCTTCCCGCCCGACACCCTCGCCCGCGAGGTGAAGGAGGCGACCGCCGAGCTCGGGATTCCGGCCGAGTCGCTCACGGTGCACGACTTCGACGTCCGCACGTTCCCCGAGCGGCGGCAGGACATCCTCGAGCTCCTCGTCGCGCTGTGGGAGGAGTGGGAGCCGGACGTCGTCTTCCAGCCGAGCCTCCACGACGTCCACCAGGACCACCGGACGGTCGCGGAGGAGGGACTGCGCGCCTTCAAGCGGACGACGATCCTCGGCTACGAGATCCCGTGGAACAACTTCGACTTCGAGTACCAGTGGTACGTCTCGCTCGAGCAGCGGCACGTCGAGCTGAAGGTCGCGGCCCTCGAGCGATACGCCTCGCAGCACCACCGCCGCTACGCGAACGCCGAGTACGTCCGGAACCTCGCGCGGATGCACGGCGTGAACGTGAACCGCGAGTATGCGGAGGTCTTCCAGGTCTACCGCGTGATCGGCTGAGGAGAGAGAAGCAGCAACACGCAGCTTTTGCGCGAAGTTTCCGAAAAACTTGCGCAGATTCGAGGTGGCTGCCATGGTTCGTCTCCAATGCCGAGAAACCTCATGGAGCCCGATCCTGAAGCGGAAGGGCCGTCGTTCGTCTTCGTCCTCTGGCTGATCGCCCTCGTGCTCGCGTTCGTGCTGGCGCTCTCCCACGTAGTCGCTTGAGCCGCGGCCCGTCCGGGCCGATATCTCGCGTGTGCTTCGTGTCGTCGGGATCCCGGCTCTGCTCGTCGCCGTCTTCATAGGCGTTTACCTCTCGTCGCAGGGGGCGAAGTCGAGCGCGCCGACGCCCGCAGACCGGCAGGCGATCTCGCAGGCCCAGGCGGTCGGGGCCCAGGCGGACTTCGGCCAGGTCCTGCCGGGGCTGCAGGCCTACTTCGACCAGAACCAGACCTACGTGGGCGCGACGCTCCCGCTCGGTTCCGGCGTCGTCCTGGCTCGAGCCGATGCCACCTCGTACTGCCTGCAGGACGGCGACGAGCACGAGGACGGGCCGGGCGGACAGCCGCAGCCCGGCGCCTGCTAGAGGCCCCCGTCGGTGCGCACCGGGTGCGAACGGCGCCAGAGCGGTGTGCGCTGGTACGCCGCCGCCGTCGCGTTCCAGCTGCGGCTGAGCGCGGCGAAGCGCACCAGCTCGAGCCGTCCGCGGCCGGTCGGATACCTGCTCCCCGGCTCGAGCAGCTCGTAGCCCCCGCTCCGCAGGACGTCGCCGGCGACCTGCTCGAAGGCGAGCGCGTCGTCGCGGCTCAGCTGGGTGCGCCAGTCGCGCAGGCCCGGCGTCGGCGGCTGGGCGAGGTTGCGGTGCTCGGGCATGTGCGCCGTATCGCTCGCGCGCGTGTGGTCGAGCATCCCGGGCTCCCACGGCAAGGCCGCGTGCTCGCAGACGCGGCGCAGCGCTTGTTCGGGCTCGGTGACGAGGTCTTCGTAGCGCAGCTCGAGGTAGCGGTCGCCGACGTGCGAGCCGAGGCGCCGCGCGGAGAGGATCTCGGTGCGCCAGCGCGCCGCGAACTGGGGAGCGGTGCGCGGCTGCGCCCACGTCTTCCCCGAGAAGCCCTCCGGCAGCTCGAGGAACGAGAGCGCCGCGTCGCGCCCGTCCCGGACGAGATGCACCCAGACCGCGCTCGGAAAGAGGCTCTCGAGCAGCGGCAGCTGCTGCATGTAGAGGGGTGTCTTGTCGCCCCAGCGCGGTTTCACCTGGCGCTCGGCGTAGGTCTCGAAGATTGCGGCGATCATCTCGCCGGTCGTCATCCCGGCGCGTAGCCGCGCCCGGACGTCGTCGGGCGCGATGCCCCATTCGCGCAGCTGGGCGAAGCGGCCGAGGTCGTCGACGAACGCCTCCAGCTGGGGATGCCGACCGTGGCGGTGGGCGAGCTGCGGGACGAAGAACGACTCGTACGGAATCGCGAGCTCGCTGTTCCGGTCGAGCATCACGCGCAGGAGCGTCGTGCCGGACCGGCCGACGCCGAGGACGATGACGGGGGCAGCCATCGCCCGAGCCTAGAGGACGAGCTCCGCCAGCGTCCGCAGCGCCTCGGGTTGCGTCGTGCCGAGGACGAGCGTCGTGACCGGCGTCTCGCGCCAGGCCGCGAGCCGCTCGGCGATCCGTTCCTTCGGTCCTACGAGGGAGACGGCGTCGACGAGCTCGTCCGGCACCGCGGCGATCGCCTCCCGCTGTTTGCCTGCGAGATAGAGGTCCTGGATCCGCTCCGCTTCGTCCTCCCAGCCGTACCGGCGGACGAGCGAGTTGTAGAAGTTGCGGCCCTTCGCGCCCATGCCGCCGACGTAGAGCGCGACGTGCGGCCGCAGCGCGTCGAGCAGCGCGGGGACGTCGTCCCCGACGAAGACGCTCGCCGTCGCCGCGATCTCGAAGCCGTCGCGTGCGCCGGCAAGGCTCGGCCCGAACGCGTCGTCGAACCGCTCGGGTGCGACGAAGATCGGCAGCCAGCCGTCGGCGATCTCCGCCGCGAGCGCGACGTTCTTCGGTCCGAGCGCGGCGAGGTAGATCGGAATCTCGGCCCGCAGCGGGCGCAGCATCAGCTTGAGCGGCTTGCCGAGCCCGGTCGCGCCCGGCCCGTGCCACGGGATCGTGTAGTGCTCGCCTTCGTGCGCGACGACCTCGCGGCGCAATGCGGCGCGGACGATCTCGACGTATTCGCGCGTCTTGCCGAGCGGCTTGCCCCACGGCTGGCCGTGCCATCCCTCGACCACCTGCGGGCCGGATGTGCCGAGGCCGAGCAGGAAGCGGCCGCCGGAGAGCAGATCGAGCGTGGCGGCGGTCATCGCCGCGTTCGCCGGCGTGCGGCCGGGGATCTGCATGATCGCGGAGCCGAGCTTGATCCGCTCCGTGCGCGCGGCGAGCCAGCCGAGCACGCTGACCGCGTCCGTCCCCCAGGCCTCGGCCACCCAGACCGAGTCGAAGCCGAGGCGCTCCGCCTCCTGCACGAGCGGGAAGAGATCCGCCGGGTTCGTGCCCGGGGGCGCGTAGCCGAGGCTGAGTCCCAGCTTCATTAGGCTGACTGTATGGCGCATCCCGAGCTCGCAGCGGAACAGGCCTACGTCGACCGCGCCTATGACCAGCTCGATCGCATGCGCTCGACCGTGGCGCGCACGCAGGAGGCGATGGCCACCGAGTGGGCCGCGCTGAACATGGAGGCCTGGGCGAAGCGGCGCATGCGGACGTTCGAGGACGCCGAGCGCGGTCTCGTCTTCGGCCGCCTCACGCTCGACGGCACGCCGCGGCCGCTCTACGTCGGCCGCCGCTGGGTGCACGACGACGCGCACGAGTCGCTCGTCGTCAACTGGCAGGCGCCCGCGGCACGACCGTTCTACACCGCGACGCCGCAGGAGCCTCACGGCGTGCAGCAACGGCGCCGCTTCCGCGCCGACGGGCGCCGCCTCCTCGACATCTCGGACGAGGCGCTCGACGGCAGCGCGGTCGAGGGTGCGAGCGTCTCGGATTTCCTGCTCGAGGAGCTCGACCGACGCCGAGATGTGCGAATGCGCGACATCGTCGCGACGATCCAGTCCGACCAGTACCGCCTGATCACCGCCGACCCCGACGGCGCGCTCGTCGTGCAGGGCGGCCCCGGCACGGGCAAGACCGCGGTCGGGCTCCATCGCGCCTCGTGGCTCCTCTACACCCATCGCGAGCGCCTGCGCCGCGTGCTCGTCGTCGGGCCGAACCCGACCTTCATGGACTACGTCTCGCACGTCCTGCCGACGCTCGGCGAGGAAGCGGTCGAGCAGCGGGCGGTGACCGAGCTGGTCGACGGGATCGAAGTCGGCCGTGAGGACGAGCCGGATGTCGCGCGCCTGAAGGGCGATCCGCGTTTGCGCGAGGTCGTGGCGCGCGCCGTCGAGATCGCCGTCGTGCCGACTCCGGACGAGCTCTACGCGTGGATCGACGGCATCTACGTGCGGGTGCGCGAGCGGGACGTCGCCGAGCTGCTCGACGATGCGCTGGAGGCGGGCGATCCGCTCGGGCTGGCGCGCGAGCGGTTTCGCATGGCCGTGCTGCGCCGCTTCTACGAGCGCTACGGCGAGCTGCTCGGCCCGCAGGCGTTCCGGAGCTTCGAGGAGCTCGAGCGCTCGCTGCGCCGCGGCGGCTTCCTCACCCGGTGGCTCGACCGCGTTCTGCCGTTGCCCCAGCCGCAGAAGCTCGTAGCGCGGCTCCTCACGTCACCGGCAACGCTGAAGGCCGCGTCCACCGAGGTGCTCGACGACGACGAGCGCAAGCTTCTCCTGCGCGACCGGCCGCGGAAGATGTCCGACCTGCGCTGGAGCGACCAGGACGTGCCGCTGCTCGACGAGGCGAGCGCGCTCGTTGCGGGCGCCCCGCGGTCGTACGGACACGTGATCGTCGACGAGGCGCAGGATCTCTCGCCGATGCAGCTGCTCGCGATCTCGCGCCGTGCGGTCGACGGCTCGCTCACCATCCTCGGCGACGTCGCGCAGGCGACGGGGCCGGTCGTCTACCGGCGCTGGCAGGAGCTCGAGCCGTATCTCCCGGACGAGGCGGAGCTCGCGGTCGAGGAGCTGCGGCACGCCTACCGCGTTCCGGCCGAGATCATGGACTTCGCGCTGCCGCTGCTCGACCGGATCGCGCCCGAGGTCGAGCCGCCGCTCGCGTACCGCAAGGGCGGTGCTCCGCCCCGTCTCGTGCAGGTCGCGGCCGACGACGTGCTGGGGACGGCGCTGCGCGAGGCGGTGGCGCTCGAGGACCTGGACGGGCTGCTCGCCGTGATCGTCCCGCGCTCGCTCGCCGTCGACGACCCGTTCCCGTTCCCGATCCTCACGCCGCGGCAGGCGAAGGGCCTGGAGTTCGACCATGTCGTCGTCGTCGAGCCCGCGGCGATGGCAGACGACGGAGACCGCGGGCTCCGCGAGCTCTACGTCGCCCTGACGCGCCCGACGAAGACGCTCGTAGTCGTACACGCGCGGCCTCTGCCCGAGCCGCTCGGCCCCTAGACATGCACGTGCCGGACGTGTTCGACGTCGAAGACGGGCGGATCGAGGCGCTGGTCGACCTCGGCGGCGCCCGGATTCTCGAAGTCGGGTGCGGCGAGGGCCGCTTGACCGGTCTCGCGGCTTCCCGGGCGGCCGGCGTCTACGCCTTCGACCCGAACGCGGAGCGCGTCGAGGTCGCTCGCGCCGCGGTGGACACCGACCGCGTTCGCTTCGGCGTCCACCGCGCCGAGGCGCTCGACGTCGAGCGCGAGACCTTCGACGTGGCGCTCTGCGGCTGGTCGCTCTGATGCCTCGAGCCGGAGGGCGTGGTCGACGCCCTGACCCGAATCCATGCGGCGCTCGTTCCCGGCGGAGTGCTCGTCGACACGACGCCGATCAGCCTGCGGCTGCCGGTCGCTCTCGACGGCGAGCCGGTCGGGGAGCTCGAGGACGACGCGTGGCTCGAGACCGTCGCGGCAGTCGACGCGCAGATCGACAGGGCTGTAGCGGCCGGCCTCTTCGAGCCGACGCACGAGGAGCGGTACGGGATCGCCCACGAGTTCGGTTCGGGAGACGAGTGCCTCGAAGTGGTCGGCTCATGGGGCGGCACCACCGTCCCCGCCGCGGTCACCGCTCGCCTGACGGCCGCAGCGGCGCGGACGATCGTCGAGCACGACGTACGGCTGCGGCTGTTCCGCCGGAGCTAGCGCGGGGAGAGCAGGCTGTACCCGTACCGCCGCATGCGGCGCTCGTACCGGAGCGAGACGAGGTCGAGGTAGACGCGCATTCGCGGGTCGCGCTTCAGATCCCTCCATTGTCCGAAGTACTTCTCGTTCGCGCCGCCCTCCACCGGCTCGCCCGGCGGGATCGGCTCGAGCGCGAGAAACTCGAAGACCGCCCGCAGGACGCCGGCGGGATCGCGGACGAGCTCCTCGTAGGTGAGCACGTGCACCCGCCCGAGGTGCCCGCGGTCGGCGTCGAACAGGCCGTGGCAGCGCAGCCAGTGCTCGAACAGGCGGTCGTAGCGGCGCGTCCCGCGCCAGCGCGCGGTCGGGATCGAGACCGGAATCGGGTGGCGGACGATGACGACGAATGCCGAGCCCGGGAAGAGCGCCTGCAGAAAGCGGGTCTTGAGCAGGTTCGGCGGCGACTTCTCCACCAGCACGGGCTTCGCGAGGTCCCAGTGCGGTGACCATTGCTCGAAGAGCCTGCGCGCGTTCTCCTCGGACGCGAGCGGCGACGCCTCGGTCAGATGGGACTCGGGGGCGAACCCGAACCGGCCGGGCCCGCCGTACTCCTTCGCCGCGGGGTAGACGGTCTGGAGGTGCTGGCCCTCGTCGGCCGGCACGCCCGTCCCCGAGAAGCCGCTCACCTCGGGGTGCGCGGCGAGAAGCCGCGCGAGCAGCGTGGTGCCGCTCCGGTGCAGGCCGGCGAGGAAGACGAGCTGGTGCCGCTCCATCGCGCGAGATCGTATGTGCCTCCGCTCAGCGCTCTGGCGGTTCGGTAGCGTCGAGCCGATGCGGACGCGCACGCTCGGCGAAGGCGGGCCGGAGGTCTCGGTCGTCGGTCTCGGCACGAACAACTTCGGCGGCCGGATCGACTACGCCCAGTCGCTCGCCGTGATCGACGCCGCGCTCGAGGAAGGCGTGACCCTCGTCGACACGGCCGACATCTACGGCCAGGGCACGAGCGAGGAGTTCATCGGGCGTGCGCTCGAGGGGCGGCGCGATCGCGTCCTCATCGCGACGAAGTTCGGCAAGGAGATGAACGAACGCCCCGAGGAACGGCGCGGCAATCCCGACTACATCCGGTGGGCGGTCGAGAGCTCGCTCCGCCGCCTGCGCACCGACGTGCTCGACGTCTACCAGATGCACGAGCCCGATCCGCTGACGCCGATCGAGGAGACGCTCGGCACGCTCAACGACCTCGTCCACGACGGCAAGGTGCGGTGGATCGGCTCCTCGAACTTCTCGGCGGGGCAGATCGAAGCCGCCGAGGAGGTCGCTCGCGGCGCCGGATTCCACCGCTTCGTCTCGGTGCAGGACCACTACTCGCTCGTGGAGCGCGAGCCCGAGGACGAGGTGCTGCCGCTGTGCGAGAGGCTCGGGATCGGCTTCCTGCCGTACTTTCCGCTCGCGAGCGGCCTGCTCACCGGCAAGTACCGCCGCGGCGAGGAGGCGACCGAGGGACGGCTTGCGGGCCGCGAGATCCCGGAGGCGCGGTGGGACCGAGCCGAGGCGTTGCAGCGCTACGCGGACGAGCGCGGCCTCTCGCTGCTCGAGGTCGCGATCGGCGGCCTGCTCGCGATGCCGGCGGTGAGCTGCGTGATCGCCGGCGCGACGAAGCCCGAGCAGGTGCGCGCGAACGTCGCCGCCGGAGCCTGGGAGCCGAGCCCCGCGGACGTCGAGGCGCTGCGCGACCTGCGCTGAGGCTGAGCCTCTTTAGGCGGCCGCGACGTCGCCGAGGCGGTAGCGCAGGTCGTTGAGCCGGGCGTGCCAATCGTCCGAAAGCGCGGCGACGCACTTCATCGACCGGCACGCGAGCTCGACGAGCTCGCTCGGCGGGATGCCGTGCACCTCGGCCCACTCGCGGTCCTGCGGCGAGAGGTCGTCGGGCGGCTCGCCGGACGTTGCGGCGACGAGCTCGGCGGCCCGCACCGCCCGTTCGGCGGTGGCGTCGTCGGGCCGGCCGTCGCACGCGGCCGCGAGCGTCTCCTGCAGCGAGCTCCAGTCGTCCATCACGGATCGAATTCCACCTGGTCGAAGAAACGAAGCACGGTGTGCCCCGGCCGTACCCGGCCCTGCAGCGCGCGAAGCTCGTCGTCGGACGCCTCGCCGAGCGCCCGCTTGACCGCGAGCCAGGGGAGGTTGAAGTCCTCCTGGATCATCATCGTCGAGATGCGGGGGTTGATCTCGATCACCTTCTCGCCCATGAACTGGATGCTGAAGAACCACTCGAGGCCGAACTCTTCGACGACCCGCTCGGACGCGGCGACGAGCTCCGGCGCGTCGAGCGTGACGAAGAACATGCCGAGGCCGCAGCGCACGGACTCGCGCGTGCGCGTCGCCTGCAGGACGATGCGGCTGCCGTCCGCGATCCCGTCGACCGTGCGCTCGGGCTCGGTGAGGAACTCCATCACGAGCAGGTCGAGGCCGTGGTCGGGCAGCAGCTCGACCGCCTCCTCGAGCCGCATCGCGAGGGCGCCCGGGCGCTCGTTCAGGAGCTGGTGCGTGCGGTCGACGGTGGGGTCGAGCACGCGGAAGCCCCGCGAACCCGAGGAGAAGGCCGGCTTGAAGCAGACCGGCCGCTCCGGGTAGCCGAGCTCGCGCGCCGCCGCCTCGACCCCGGCCGCGCCGGTCACGCGGCGGAACTCCGGCGCGCCGACGCCGATCCGGTGCATCGCCTCGAACGTCTCGCCCTTGTCGTTCGAGCGCCGTTCCGCCTCGCGATCGCAGATCATCACGGGCACCGGGAACTCGCCTCGTCGCGGCGCCAGGTGATGCAGGTCGTGCGACGACTCCGGCAGGACGACGTCGACGCCTTCCTTCTCCACGAGGGCGAGCAGGGCGTCGGGAAAGGTCGGGTCGGCGCCGGGCGGGACGAGGTGGAACGTGTCGCAGAAGTGCCGGCCGATGGCGCGCTCGGACATGTCCACGCCGACGAGGCGCACCTCGCGCTCGCCGTTGTCGCGCAGAGCCCGCAACAGACGAGCCGCCCCCGGCGCGCCGCACGCGGTGACGAGGATCGTCGTCTGAGAGCTCACGGGACCGTTGGTCTCGTGAGCTGGGCCAAGGAACTCCGCCGCCGGGAGAGTGCGGTCTCCCGACGGCTCCGTGCTGAAGTTTGTCCTGGGTCGCGTGCGTTCAAGTCCGTATTCCGTCGCGAGCGTGCAGACCGCCTTCGGCGGCGTGCGCGCTCGCTACTTCGGCGGCGTCGTAACGCGACGTTACGCCGCCGCCTTTGGTGCAAGCGAGGTTCGAAGCGATCGAACCCTAACCAGGTGAAGGGCCGGAGGGTAAGACAGCCGCGATAGCGGCGACTTAGCCGGAGGCCGGGCCGCGCTCGCGTCGGCCTCCGCCGCGCGCGAGCGCCCGACAGCGGCCGTTCTCCCAGCGAGCGAAGCCGCAGGCTTCGCGAGCTCGACAGGGTCGCCCACTACACTCGCGGACGGGTGAAGGTGATGGCTACAGGGTGACTCGTTCCCGTCTCTGGCGCACCGGCGGGACGCTTCTCATCACCGGCCTCGCCACCGCTTACATCCTCTGGCGAATCGACCTCGGCCGGACGGGACACGTCCTAGCCCACGCGAGCATCGGCTGGTGGCTCGCTTCCTGCGCCATCTGGGTCCTGTCCGTCTGGCCGCTCGGCTGGCGCTGGCTCAGGCTGCTCGCGGCGAGCGGTGTGCACGAGCGGCTCGGCTGGCTCGTGCGGACGACCTTCGTCGCGTACGCCGCCGCCCAGGTGCTGCCGACCTCGCTCGGCGGCGACGCGTCGCGGATCTACGAGACGGCCAAACGGCATCCCGGTGCGCGCGGCCCCGTCGCGGGAACGGTGCTGCTCGAGCGTGCGCTCGGCGGTGCCGCCACGCTGCTCCTTGCCGCCGCGGGCTTCGTTCTCGCCGTCGGCCGCTATTCGGTCGGCGGCTACGTCTGGGTCGAGCTCGCGTTCGTCGTCGTGAGCGCGGCGGGCGCGTTCGTTCTCTTCTCCACCCGCCTGCATCCGCTGCTGCACCGGCTGCGACCCGCGCTGCAGCGGCTGCACCTCGAGGCGGTTCTCCGCGACGTGTACCTCGGCCTCCACGCCTACCGGAACCGGCTGCGGCTGCTCGGCTGGGCATTCGTGCTCACGGTCGCGGTGCAGGCGGCGCGCGTGCTCGCCATCTGGTGCGCCGGCAAGGCCGTGGGAGTCGACCTCTCGCCGCGGCCGTACTACGTGATGGGGCCGCTGCTCTTCCTCGTGATGCTCGTGCCGTTCACGATCAACGGCCTGGCGGTGAGGGAATCGTTCTTCGTGAGCTTTCTCGGGGCTCTCGGCGTCTCGGCCGACCGCGCCTTCTCGGCCGGATTCCTCTTCTTCGTCGTCACGATCGCGGTCAGCCTGCCCGGCGCCGTGATCCTCGCCTGGGAGGGGCTGCACGCCCGCCCGGTCCCGGGAGCGGTGAGATGAACTGGCTCGCGCATCCGGTGGTCGAGGTGCGGAAGCCGGCCGCCCTGCCCACCGGAATCCTCTGGCGGCTGGTCACGCCTGCCGCGATCGCCGCCCTCCTCGGCATCTCGCGGCTCCTGCCCGAGACCGGGTTCGGGCTCTGGGTGCGGCTCGCCGCGGGCACGCTCGTCGTCCTGTTTCCGGGCACGCTCGTCGCGCGCTGCCTCGGCCTGCGCAGCGCCGCGGCCGCGTTCGCCGCGTCGATCACGCTCGTGGGCGCCGGCCTCGCGTTGACATTCGCGCTGGGAGCCTCGCTGGACGTGACGCTCGCGTTCGAGCTCGCGGCCGGCGCGCTCGCCTTCGCCTGGTCGCTGACCGGACGTCAGGCCGAAAGCGTGCGGATGCCCGGCGGCGCGCGCTTCATGCGCGGCGTTCTCGTCGTCGCGGGGATCGCGCTCGGCGCCGGCATCTGGTTCGTGCAGGGCGCGTTCACGGGCGACGTCTTCTTCCATCTCGGCCGGATCCGGAAGCTCGACACGCTCGGGTCGCTGTCGCTGCACGACGTCGGAGAGTTCGCGCACGGCGGCCTCCATCCCGGCTACGCGTTCCCGCTCTGGCACGCCTGGCTCGCGCTCGTGGCCAGGCTCGCCGGAGCCGACCCGACGAGCGTCGCCGCCCACGAGGCGAGCATCCTCGTGCCGCTCGCCCTCGTCGTCGCCTTCGAGATGGGCTGGGCGATCTTCCGCTCGACGGGGCTCGCCTTCGCCGTCGTGCTCGGGCAGCTCGCGTACAAGGTGTTCGCGCAGGGACACGGCGGCGTGTACCGCTTCCTCTGGGAGCCCGCGAGCGTCGCGACGCAGCTCCTCGTCCCCGCCGCGATCGCCTTCTTCTTCTACTTCGTCCGCAGGCCGACCTGGCCCGTCGCGGTGATGCTGGCCGCGATTTCGGGCTCGCTCGCGCTCGTCCATCCCACGTACGCGCTCTTCCTCGCGATCCCGCTCGGAGCGTTCGTCGTGGCGCGCGCCCTCCTCACGCGCGGCGCCGATCTGAAGACCGGCCTGATCGGATTCGCCGTCTTCGGGCTGCCGATGGCGCTCGCATTTCTCTGGCTCCGGCCGGTCGTCGACCAGACGATCCCCGTCTCACCGAACCCGGCGCAGCTCCGCCAGAACCTGCACCACTACCGCGCCGACCTCGTGATTCACTCGCTCGCCCGCTACAGCCTCGCGCCGGCGCGGATCGACCGGAACGGAGCCGTCGCGGTCATCGCCCTCCTCCTCGTGCCGCTCGCGTTCTTCGCGCGGCGGCGGCGGTGGAGCGCGCTCGTCCTGGGCGGCACGGTCGCGGTGCTCGGGATCGAGCTATGGCCGCTCGTCTTCCCGCACTTCTCGAACGCCGTGTCGCTCTCACAGTCGCGTCGCGCCTCCGGCTTCATCCCGTTCGCCGTGGCGCTCGCGGGCGGCACTGCGATCGTGAGCCGCCTCTCGCGGACGCTCGCGCTCGCCGGCGCGCTCGCCTTCGGGATCTGGCTCCAGGTCGCGTACACCGGCGACTTCGGGCTGCGTGCTCCGAAGACCGAGCCCGCGTGGGTGGTCTGGTTCGCCCTCTACGGAGGCATCGCTGCGCTCGTCGTCGGTGCCGCCCTCGCCTGGCGGCGCGGCGCGCGATTGCCGCGTCCCACCGGCCGCGTGCGCGGGGTCACGACCGGCCTGGCGGTCTTCCTGTTCGTGCTGCCGGTCGCCGTGCACGGGTTCTCGCACTGGACGCCCGAGGTCAGGCACGACCGGGACGCGCTGACGCCGGGGCTGATCCGGTTCCTGCAGCACGACGTGCCGGTCCGCTCGGTCGTCTTCTCGGACCTCGCGACGAGCTACCGCGCGATCGCCTTCGCGCCGATCTACGCCGTGGCCGTGCCGCCGACGCACGCCGCGAACACCTATCCGAACGAGCTGATGAAGCGCAGGCGGGCCGTGAACCGGTTCTTCACGCATCCCTCGCTCGAGGAGCCGCAGGCCTGGCGTGCGCAGTGGCTCGTCCTCACCCGCTCGGGGCCCGTTTCGACGATCGAGCGAGACGGCCTGCGTCCGGCCTATGTGGACAAGAAGTTCGTCGTCTTCCGGGTTCCCGCCGGCTAGTCGAGAGCCGAAGACCGTGCGCCGACTCCTGCTGCGGAAGTCTCCGGCCTCCTACGACGAGGCCTTCATGGAGACGATGGCGAGTCAATACCTCGAGCGGACTCCGTGGACCGAGCTCCGTCTCGCGGCCGTGCGGGAGCTCGTCGAGCCCGAGACCGGCGACCGCATCGTCGACCTCGGCTGCGCCGCCGGCGCGCTGACGCACTACCTCTCGGGATTCGGCGCCGCGGTCGTCGGCGTCGACGCCGAGGAGCGGGCGATCGCGAAGGCGCAGTCGCTCTTCCCGGAGCTGGACTTCGAGCAGGCGGACGTCGCCGCGCTGCCGTTCGCCGAGGACTCCTTCGACAAGGCGGTCGCCGGCGACCTCGTCGAGCATCTCGACGACGCGACGTTCCGGGCGATGCTGCGGGAACTGCAGCGCGTCCTCGTCCCGGGCGGAACCCTCTCGATCTACACGCCGAATCCGCTCCACCTGATCGAGAGGCTCAAGGCCCACGACCTCGTTCTCGCCCAGAACCCGACGCACATCGGCCTGCGCAGCTCGGGCGAGCTCGGCGAGATTCTGCGGGAGTGCGGCTTCGCCGTCGACCGCGACTCGTGGCGGCCCAGCTTCTTCCCGGTCTTCCGCCCCGTCGAACGGATACTCGGCCGCCACCTGCAGACGTTCCGCTATCGACTGTGCGTGCGCGCCCGAACGGCAAGTACCGTTGCGCCGGTGACGCAGGGTTGAAGGTTCTGCTCGTGACACGCCACTTTCCGCCGAGCAGCGGGGGCGGCGTCCAGAGGCCGCTCAAGTTCGCGACGCATCTCCCGGCTCTCGGGGTCGAGACGCACGTGCTGACGCCGGACGAGTCGGGCTCGTCTCCCGCGGAGGAGGAGCTCCAGCTCGAGCTGCCGACGCCGGCCTGGATCCACCGCGTGCGGTACGTGGGCCCGCGTGCCGGCCGCCCGTCGGAGCAGCTGCTCGCGAGGCAAGGGGTCGCGCGGCTCGGCACGCAGGCGGCGCTGCTCGGGCGCAAGCTGCTCGTCCCGGACGAGAACGTCCCCTGGAGCACGTTCGCCTTGCCCGTTGCGATCCGGCTCGTCCGGCGCGAGGGGATCGACGTCGTGCTCACGACCTCGCCGCCGCCATCGCTCCACCTGCTCGGTTCCGCGGTGAAGCGGACGACGAGCGCCGCCTGGGTCGCCGACCTGCGCGACCCGCTCACCTCGCATCCTCACCGGCGCGGCTACGAGTCGCAGCTCGCCCGCGTGAAGGAGAAAGCGGTGGGCGGCGTGGGCCGGCTGGTGGCGTCGCAGGCGGACGCCGTCGTCGCGGCGTCCGACGCGATCGCCGAGGAGCTGCGCGCGCTGAAGCCGAAGGGTGAGGTCGTCACGATCGAGAACGGCTGCGACTTCGACGATTTCGCGGGCCTCGAGCATCACCCGAGCGAGCGGCTGCGGATCACCCACGCGGGCCACTTCCACGGCAAGCGCGATCCGAAGCCGTTTCTCCAGGCACTCGCCGACTCGGGGCTCGACGACGTCGTCGCCCGGTTCGCCGGCGACTTCCGCGCCGCGGATCGCGAGTTCGCGGAGGCGCTCGGCCTCGGCGACCGGATCGAGTTGCTCGGCAACGTCTCGCGCCGCCGCTCGCTCGAGCTGCAGTGCGACTCAGAGGCGTTACTCCTCCTGATCCCCGAGTCCGGCGGCCGCGGCCGCGGCGTCCTCACCGGCAAGATCTTCGAATACCTGGCTGCGGAGCGGCCGATCCTCGCCGCCGTCCCGCCCGACGGCGCCGCGGCCCGCCTCCTTCGCGACACCGGCGCCGGGATCGTGGTTCCATCCGACGACGTGGACGCGCTGCGCGACGCACTCGTCGATCTCCACCGCCGTTGGCAGGCCGGCAGCCTCGACGGCACGCCGCTCTCGGACGAGTGGCGCACGCGGCTCGCGCGCGGCGAGCGCGTCGAGGAGCTCGCCGACGTGCTGAGGAGCGTCGCGTGACCGCCGCGGCCCTCACCGCCGGGAGGCGTGTCGCGGCCGTCCCGCGCACGCAGGAGCGGATCGTGACGGGCCTCTTCTTCGCGTCGCTCTTCGTCGCGACCTTCGAGAAGGTGCACTGGGGCTCGACGGGGGCGGTCGGGATCAACGACATCGCCACGATCTTGTTCCTGATCGCGTACGTCGTGACCGAGCGCCGCCCGCTGCCCCGGACGAGCGCGATCGTGCTCGGCTTCTTCGCGCTGTTCGCGCTCATCTACCTCGCCGGCTACTGGAACATCGAGACGAAGCAGGGGTTCGACCAGTTCGTGAAGGGGATGGTGAAGTTCGTCATCCACTGGGCCTTCATGGTCGCCGCGGTGGGCTACCTCGTGCAGCGCGGAGAGCGCTTCTTCTGGCGTGCGCTCGGCTGGTTCGCCCTCGGCTTCGTGGCGAACGCGGTCTACGGGATCCTGGAGCTCGGGTCGGCGCTCGCCGGGCACAACCTCGACAACCTCGTCCTCTCCCCGCTCACCGGCGGGGCGAGCAAGATCAACGTCTTCGGGGCGATCGGCGGGCAGAACATCTACCGCGTCAACGCCCTCACGGGAGACCCGAACCACTTCGGCGTCATGCTCGTGATCCCGCTGCTCATGCTCACTCCGCTCTACCTGCGGCTGCCTCGACGCCACCGGTTGAAGGTGCCGCTCGCGGTGGTGCTCGCGTTCCTGCTCCTGATCGACATCGCGACGCTCTCGCGCAGTGGTGGGGTCGGCCTGATCGTGGGCGCGCTCGTGCTCGTGCTCCCGTACCGGCGCTTCTTCCGGACGCGCCAGTTCCTCGTCCCCCTCGGCGCTCTCGCGGTGATCGTGCTCGGCGTTCTCTACACGCACAAGCACTTCTTCTCGGTGCTGCTGCGAGAGCGGGTCTCGACGCAGGGAAGCTCGGCGAACGCGCACTTCGCCGTCTACTCGTTCATCGGCCAGATCCTGCACATGCACCCGCTGCTCGGGCTCGGCAACAACAACTTCGCCGTCTACTACGAGTTCGTCACCGGGCAGGCGAACTTCGGCGCCCACTCGTACTGGGTGGCCGTCATCGTGGAGTCGGGCCTCCTCGGCCTCGTGCTCTGGATCGTGTTCCTCCGCTACGTCTTCGTGCGGCTCCTCGCGGCGCGGCGGCTGGGAAGGCTGCTCGACCGGCTGCGCGACGCGGAGGGAGCGCACGTGCGGCCGCTGGCGTACGGCATGACCGCGGCTCTCGTCGGCACGATCGCAGCCAACTTCTTCTACCTCACGATGCAGTTCTATTACTTCTACGCCTTCCTGGCCTTCGCGCTCGCGCTGCCCGTGGTGTTCGGCGGCAGAGCCCGCGGGCAGCCCGGCGGGTAGTGCGGGTCGTCGTCCTCACGACGTCCTGGCCGCGGACCGAGAGGGAGTTCGCCGGCCGCTTCGTCGCTGACGCCGTCGAGCGGCTGCGCGAGCGTGGGGTGGAGGTGGACGTGCTTGCACCCGGGTCGGGCTATCGCGACTACGGCCTCGCGTACGGCGGTGGCGTCGCGGCGAACATCCGCCGGCGACCCTGGCTCGCGCCGCTCATGCTCCTCTCGATGTTGCGCGCGGTGCGGCGGGCGGCGCGCAATGCGGATCTCGTCCACGCGCACTGGCTGCTCACCGCGGCCGTGGCCCGCTTCGCCGGCAAGCCGTTCGTCGTCACGCTGCACGGCTCGGGCTCCGCCGGACGCTTCTCGGACGTCGAGCTCGCGCGCCGCCGGCCGGGGCTCGTGCGCGTGCTCCTGCGTCCGGCCGCCGCGGTGATCGGCGTCTCGGAGACCGTAGCGGCCTCGGTGCGCGCCGCGGGGGTGGACGCGGTGGTGATCCCGAACGGCGTCCGCGTCCCCGACGGCGTGGCGTCGCCCGCAGACCCGCCGGAGGTGCTCTACGTCGGCCGCCTCGCCCCGGAGAAGAACATCGACACGCTCGTCGAGGCCGTCGGCGACCTCAACCTCGTCGTCGCGGGGGACGGGCCTCTGCGGAGCCGCGTCCCCGCTGCGCTCGGCGCCCTGCCGCATGCCGAGGTGGAGCGGCTGCTCGAGCGGGCGTCGGTCGTCGTCGCGCCGTGCGAGCGGGAGGGCTTCGGGATCGCGGCCGCGGAGGCGCTGGCGTTCGGGCGGCCGGTGGTCGCGGCGGCGGGCGGCGCGCTCCTCGAGCTCGTCGACGAGGGAGAGACCGGCTTGTTCGTGCCCCCGCGAGACGCGCCGGCCCTGCGCGCGGCCGTCGAGCGGCTGCTCGGCGACCGAGAGCTGCGGGAACGCTTCGGGCGCGAGGCACACGCGCGCGCTCGCGAGCGCTTCGGCTGGGACGCGGTGATCGAGCGGACGCTCGAGGTCTACCGGCGGGCGCTAGACGCCTGAGAGGGTGGCGTCGCGGTACCACGCGATCGTCTGCTCGAGCCCCTCTCGCAGGCTGTTGCGCGCGCGGAAGCCGAAGAGCTCCTCGGCTCTCGTCACGTCGAGCTGCCGCCGCGGTTGTCCGTTCGGCTTCGTCGCATCCCAGACGATCTCGCCCTCGAAGCCCGTCAGCTCGGCGATGAGCCCGGCGAGATCGCGGATCGTGATCTCCTCCCCGCTGCCGACGTTGACCGGCTCCGCGCCGTCGTATCGTTGGGCGGCGAGCCAGAGAGCGTCGACGCAGTCTTCGACGTAGAGGAACTCCCGCGTCGGGCTGCCGTCACCCCAGAGCTCGATCTCCTCGACGCCGTGCTGTCGGGCATCGACCATCTTCCGGATCAGCGCCGGGATCACGTGCGACGTCTCGAGGTCGAAGTTGTCCCGAGGGCCGTAGAGGTTGACCGGGAGGAGATAGATCGCATTCGTGCCGTACTGGGCGCGGTACGCCTCGGCCCCGACCAGCAGCGCCTTCTTCGCGATCCCGTACGGCGCGTTCGTCTCCTCCGGGTAGCCGTTCCACAGCTCGTCCTCGCGGAACGGCACCGGCGTGAACTTCGGATACGCGCAGATGGTGCCGAGGAGGACGGTCTTGCCGACGTCCCGCAGTCGCGCCTGCTCGAGGACGTTCGCGCCCATCACGAGGTTCGCGTACCAGTACCGGCCGGGGTTGGCGCGGTTGGCGCCGATCCCCCCTACCTCCGCGGCGAGGTGGAACACGAGCTCCGGGCGGGCGTCGCGGAAGAGGCGATCGACGTCGGCTTCGTGCGTCAGGTCGTAGTCCTTCCGGCGCGCGACGAACGGCTCGAGGCCCTCCGCGAGCAGCCGCTCGACGAGGTGCGATCCGAGAAAGCCCCCTCCGCCGGTCACGAGCACACGCATGCCGACAAGCGTAGACGTCTTCATCGGTACGGTACGACGCCGTGGCCAAGCGGAAGGCGTTCATCACCGGCATCACGGGCCAGGACGGCTCGTATCTCGCTGAGATCCTGCTCGAGAAGGACTACGAGGTGTACGGCATGGTTCGCCGCTCGAGCTCCTTCAACACCGCGCGGATCGACCACGTCTTCGGAGAGCTCGAGCTGGTCTTCGGCGACCTGACCGACGGCTCCTCCCTGAACCAGCTCATGCGCACGATCCGGCCGGACGAGGTCTACAACCTCGGCGCTCAGAGTCACGTGCGCGTCAGCTTCGACATCCCGGAGTACACGGCCGACGTCGGGGCCCTCGGGACGCTGCGTCTCCTCGACGCGGTGCGCGAGGAAGGCGTGAAGTGCCGGTTCTACGAGGCGGGGTCGAGCGAGATGTTCGGGCAGGTGCGTGAGACGCCTCAGACCGAGGAGACGCCGTTCCACCCGCGGAGCCCGTACGGCGTCGGCAAGGTTTTCGGCTACTGGATCACGCGCAACTACCGCGAGGCCTACGGGATGTACGCCGTGAACGGGATCCTCTTCAACCACGAGTCGCCGAGACGGGGGCCGACGTTCGTGACCCGGAAGATCACCCGGGCGATCGGCGCGATCCTGCGTGGGGAGCAGGACGAGCTGCGGCTGGGAAACCTCGAGGCGAAGCGCGACTGGGGCTTCGCGCGCGACTACATGGAAGGCGCCTGGCGGATGCTGCAGGCGGACGCGCCCGACGACTACGTCCTTGCCACGGGCGAGATGCACTCTGTGCGTGAGTTTCTCGACGAGGCGTTCGTGTACGCGGGCCTGGAGTGGGAGAAATACGTGAAGATCGACGAGCGCTACTTCCGCCCTTCCGAGGTCGACGAGCTCCTCGGCGACGCGTCGAAGGCGCGCGAGAGGCTCGGCTGGGAGCCGAAGGTTCGCTTCGCGGAGCTGGTGCGGATCATGGTCGACCACGACCGCGAGCGGCGTCAGACCGAAGAGCATTACGTCTAGGCGCTGCGTGCGCGTCGTCGTCCACGACTACTTCGGTCACGCGTTTCCGGCACAGCTCGCGCGCGTTCTCGCTCGGCGCGGCCACGAGGTCCTCCACCTCCACTGCAGCTCGTTCGTGAGCGGCAAGGGCCGGCTCGAGCGAACGGCCGGCGACCCACCCGGGCTCGAGTTCGGCGCAGTCGCCCTCGGGCGGCCCTTCGCGAAGTACGACGTGGTGCGTCGCGTCGTGCACGAACGGAGGACTGCACGCGCTCTGGCGCGACTGCTCGGCGACTTCCGGCCCGACGCCGTTCTCTCGATCGGGCCGCTCGTCGTACAGCGCGAGCTCCTTCGGGCGTGTCGCCGCGTCGGCGCGGGATACGTGTTCTGGCAGCAGGACGTGATGAGCATCGCCGCGCGTCGTGTGCTCGGCAGGCGCTCACGCCTCGTGGGCCGCGGCGCCGAGCGTACGGTCGCGCGACTCGAACGCGGACTTCTGCGGCGAAGCGACGTCGTCGTCGCGATCTCCGACGACTTCCTACCGCAGCTGGAGAGCTGGGGCGTCGACGGCGCGCGCGTCGTCGTGATCGAGAACTGGGCGCCGGTCGAAGAGCTGCCGCAGCTTCCACGCGACAACGCCTGGGCCCGCGAGCACGACCTCGCCGGACGCGACGTCCTGCTCTACGCGGGCACGCTCGGGTTCAAGCACGATCCGAGCCTGCTGCTGGAGCTCGCGCGCTGGGCGGAGAGGCGCGGCGCGCTGGTCGTCGTCGTGTCGGAGGGGCCGGGTGCGGACTGGCTGGCCGAACACGGGCGAGACGAGGGCGCGTTGCGGATCCTGCCGTACCAGCCCCACGACCGTCTGCCCGAGGTGCTGGCCTCGGCCGCCGTCCTCGTCGCCGTGCTCGAGCCGGAGGCCGGCGCCTTCTCGGCGCCGTCGAAGGTTCTCACCTACCTCTGCGCCGGTCGACCGCTGCTCGCGTCCCTGCCGGACGACAACCTCGCCGCTCGGGTCGTGGAGCGGAGCGGGGGCGGGATCGTCGTGCGACCGGGTGACTCGCACGCCTTCCTTCGCGCAGCCGACGAGCTGCTGGACGACCCTGAGCGGCGGGCGGAGCTGTCACGCCGCGCTCGTGCCTACGCGGAGGCCAGCTTCGATCCGGACGCCGTGGCCGCGCGCTTCGAGGCCGTCGTGGAGCGGGCGCGGATCCTACGCGTTACGTCGCCCGCGCTGCCGGTTGCGCAGTACGCCCTGAGCGCCGAGGGCGAAGGCCGCCGCCAGGAGGATCGCGAGCAGAGCAAGCGGACCGGCACCGAGGTCTAGAACGGCGCCCAAGAGGCTGGGTCCGGCGACGTCGCCGGAGCCGCCGCGCAACGAACTGGCACCTGACTCGCTCAGGGCCGCCGAGAGCGGTCCTCTGTCCTTGCCGGCTTGGAGGAGCACGCGTGCCAGCTTCTTCGGCTGGTGGTGCGACGTCGCGTTACCGCCCCCGTTCGAGCCGGTCTGCGTCGGCTGCGTCGGCGGCTTGGTCCCGGGGTTCGAACTACCCGGCTCGACGTAGACCTTGCACGCTGACGCGTTGCACTTGCCTCCTCCGCTGGCGAGTGCGAGGGCCGGAAGTGCAAGGGCGATGCAAAATACTGCTGCTGCGGCACGTGCGAGCTGCCTCAGTCCGGCAACCATGACGCTACTGTAACGACCGGTGCAGCTGGCCGCCCGCGGGATTACAAGACCCGAACACGCCCGGATTGTGCTCGCGCGCAATGCCTCCTTGGGGCTGGCGGTGGCGGGTTGCGTGTTCGCCCTCTCCTACGCCAACGGCGGCTTCGACA
>DASUHE010000065.1:0-17677 GCA_036273695.1 Gaiellaceae bacterium | reverse complement strand
TCGAAGATCGAGAGGTGCGGGAAGAGCGCGTACGACTGGAAGACCGTGTTCACGTCGCGCTTGTACGGCGGCAGCGGCGCCACGTCGACTCCGCCGAGCTCGATCCGCCCCTCGGTCGGCTCCTCGAAGCCTCCGACCATCCGCAGCGTCGTCGTCTTGCCGCAGCCCGAGGGGCCGAGGAGAGCGAAGAACTGGCCGCGGTCGATGTCGAGCGAGACGTCGTCGACGGCGACGACGTCGTCGAACCGCTTCGTCAGCCCGATCAGCCGGATGTCGTAGTCCGCAGCATGGCTGCTGCGGATCTGTGGGTCCCCGGCGCTCGGCGGAGCTGTCACGACACTTTCGTCCATGCCTCCTCCAAGACCTCGCCGAGGATCCCGGTCATCTCGTCGAACTCTGCCTGAGTCGCGACGAGCGGAGGTGAAATCTGCACGACCGGGTCGCCGCGGTCGTCGGCCCGGCAGATGAGGCCCCTCTCGAACAGCCGAGGTGACAGGAAGCCGCGCAGCAGCGTCTCGCACTCCTCGTCGGAGAAGCTCTCGCGCGTCTCCTTGTCCTTGACGAGCTCGAGCGCGTAGAAGTAGCCCGTTCCGCGCAGGTCGCCGACGATCGGCAGGTCGAGCAGCTGGCCGAGCGTGCTCCGGAAGGCGTCCTCGTTGCCGAGCACGTGCTCCATGATCCGCTCCCGCTTCATGATCTCGATGTTCTTCAGCGCGATCGCGGTCATCACAGGGTGACCGCCGAACGTGATCCCGTGCGTGTACATCGAGGAGGCCTCGAGGAACGGCTCCATCACGCGGTCGGTCGCGACGACGGCGCCGATCGCGGCGTACGAGGAGGACAGCCCCTTGGCGCAGGTGACGATGTCCGGCCGGATGTCGTAGCGCTCGGACGCGAACCAGTGCCCGACCCGCCCGAAGGCGGTGATGACCTCGTCGGCCGAGAGAAGGATGTCGTACCGGTCGCAGAGCTCGCGCACGCCGCGCCAGTAGCCGGCCGGCGCGATGAAGGAGCCGCCCGCGTTCTGGATCGGCTCCATGTGGACGAGACAGATCGTCTCGGGCCCCATCTCCAGGATGGTGCGCTCGAGCTCCTCGAGTAGGAAGGCCGTGAACTCCTCCTCCGTCTCGTCCAGCGGGCGGTGGTAGCGGTTCGTGTTGCTCACGTGCCGCACCTCGGGGACGAGCGGCTTGAAGGGCTCGCGCAGCGGCTCGACGCCGTTGAGCGAGAGAGCGCCGAACGTGGTGCCGTGGTAGGCGATCTCGCGGGCGATCGCCTTGTACTTCTGGCCCGGCTCGATTCCGTCACGGGCGGAGAAGTACTGGCGCGCGAGCTTCCACGCCGACTCGACCGCCTCGGATCCGCCCGAGCAGAAGAAGACGCGGTTGAGGTCGCCGGGCGCGAGGGACGCGACCTCCGTGGCGAGCTCGATCGCACGCGGGTGTGCGTACGTCCAGTTCGTGTAGAACGGCAGCTCGCGCATCTGCTCGAGCGCCGCCTGGCCGATCTCCTCGCCGAAGCCGTAGCCGAGGTTGACCGAGAAGAGTCCGGCGAGCGCGTCGAGGTAGCGGTTGCCGTGGATGTCCTCGAGGTAGCAGCCGTCTCCGCGGACGATGATCGGCGGCTCGCCGTCGCCCATCTTCGTGAAGTGCAGCCAGAGGTGGTCGCTCGCCAGACGCTGAAGCTCGTCGGCGGATCTCGCGCCTTGCGTGATGCTCATCTCGGGCTGTCCTCCTTTGGCATTCCACTCCCCCAGTCGTAGAGCTGCTTCCACATCTCCAGGTAGACGAAGGTCTCGGTCGAGACTACGTCCGGCAACGCGCGCAGCCGGCTCGTCAGATCGAGCAGATGGCGCCGGTCGGCAGCCACGAGCTCGACGACCAGGTCGAACTGGCCCGCAGTCGCGATCACGTAGTCGGCCTCGGGCCAGCGCGCGATCTCGTCCGCGGCGTTCTCGGGCGAGCCCGACGTCTTGACGCCGACGAGCGCCTGCTCGTACCCGAGCCCGAGCGGGTTCGTCACGGCGACGACCTGGAGGATTCCCTCGGTGGTGAGCCGTCCGTACCGCGCACGAACCGTCGCCTCCGAGACGCCCACGCGCGTGGCGATCGAGCGGAACGACTCCCGTCCGTTCGCCTGGAGCGCCTCGATGATGCCCCGGTCGAGGTCGTCCGTCCGGCGGGCCGGGGCTACCGGACCGCGGCCCGAGCTGCTGGTCGGGAGCCGGAGCGGCTGGACGTCCTCACTGCGCATCGCGCAGGATTCCTACCACTCTGCCGCGCGTTTCGCCAGCAGATCCGCTCGATCGAGTCGTTTTGCGCGGCCGCTTGACGGGCGGCGATGCTCTGCCTACGCTGCCTCGGTCCGTTTCCCCGGCGAGAGGAGGTCGAACAATGAAGCTTGCGTCTACCGCCTCCTCGGTCTTCCCGACCTAGCGCCGGGCGCTCCTTCCGGGGACGCGCGGCGTCCCTATTCACTGAAGGAGCTTTGCGTTGCCCGCATTCGAATTGCCCGAGCTCGGCTGGAACGACGAGCTCGCCGAAAACCTGGAGCCCGGCCTCGTGCCGGGCCGCGTCGCCGCCGTGCACCGCGGCGCCTTCGACGTCTGGACGGCGGGTGGCGCCGTCCGGTCACGCCTGCCCGGCCGGCAGATGCACGACGGCCTCGACGTCGCCGTCGGCGACTGGGTCGGCCTCGGTGACGGCCTCGTGCGGACCGTCGTGCCGCGCCGCAGCGCGATCGTGCGCAACGCGGCAGGGCTCGCCACGACCGCGCAGACGCTCGCCGCGAACGTCGACCTCGCCTTCGTCGTCTCGTCGCTCGGTCCTGACCTCGAACCGCGCCGCATCGAGCGCTACCTCGTCACGATCTGGGAGAGCGGCGCGTCGCCCGAGATCGTGCTCACCAAGGCCGACCGGCTGGACGACCCGGCGGAGCTCGTGGCCGAAGTCGAGGCAGTCGCGGTCGGCGTGCCGGTGCACGTCGTGTCGGCCCTCACCGGCCAGGGCTGCGACGCCCTCCGTGCGCGAATCGCGGCGGGCACGACCGCCGTCCTGATCGGCTCCTCGGGCGTGGGCAAGTCGACGCTCGTCAACCGCTGGCTCGGCGAGGAGGTGATGGCGACCACCGAGACGCGCGAGGACGACGACGAAGGCCGCCACACGACGACGCACCGCCAGATCCTCGTGCTGCCCGGCGGCGGGCTCGTTATCGACACGCCCGGCCTGCGCGAGATCCAGCTGTGGGACGCGGGCGCCGAGGCTCTCGACGCGACGTTCGCCGACGTCGAGGAGCTCGCCGCCGACTGCCGCTTCGGCGACTGCACGCACACGCACGAGCCGGACTGCGCGGTTCTCGCGGCGGTCGAGTCCGGAGAGCTCGCGAGCGACCGGCTCCAGAGCTGGCGCAAGCTCCAGCGCGAGCTGCGCGCCATCGCCCTGCGCCACGACATCCGGCTGCGCAAGGAGGAGTCACGGAAATGGAAGCTGCGGACGCGCGACGCTCGCGCCCGCACGAGACACCGCTAGAAACCTGTGCCACACTGCGGCGATGCTGCGAGGCTCGCTGCTCGCTGCGGCCCTCTTCCCGCTCCTGGCGCTCGGGAGCGGCGCCGGATCGCTGCGTGACGGCCGGATCGCATACGTGCACGTCGGCGACGGCAACCGCTTCCAGATCTACACCGTCACCGCCACGGGGGCGCAGCGTCAGCCGCTGACGAGCAGCCGCAGGTACAGCAGCTTCGAGCCGTCGTATGCCCCGCGGGGAAAGCGGATCGCGTTCGTCCGTTCCTTCAAGCAGTTCGATCTCTGGACGATGAACGCGGACGGCAGCGGCCTGAAGCGTCTCACGTCGACGGGCGGCGAAGACGAAGCGAGCCCGTCGTGGTCGCCCGACGGCGAGACCATCGCCTTCGCGGTCGAGAAGCCCGCGGCGCAGCAGGGGATTTGGCTCCTCGGTCGCGACGGCGGCGAGCGACGGCAGCTGACGACCGGAGCCGACGACCACCCCAGTTGGTCGCCCGACGGGAGCACGATCGCCTTCTCGAGAGCCGGCGCTATCTGGGTCGTCGCGGCCTCGGGCGGCAACCCGACGCAACTCACGTTCCCCGGCATGGACTCGGAAGGCCAGCCGTACGTCGATGCCGAGCCGGCCTGGTCGCCGGGCGGATCGCGAATCCTCTTCGTGAGCGACCGCGGAGACCCCGCCGAGAGCGCCGACCAGCTCGACCTCTGGACGATCCAGCCGGACGGCAGCGGGATCGCGCAGATCACGCACACTCCGAGCCGCGACGAGCGCGATGCCGCCTGGTCACCCGACGGCCGGCGCATCGTCTACAGCGGGAGCGGCACCTTCCACGGCGCTTCGAGCTCGCAGCTCTACGTCAGCAACGCGAACGGCACGAAGCGCAGAGTCCTCACCCACGCCTGCGGCGAGTGCGCGTACGTCAACGCCGAGCCGAGCTGGCGGCCCGTGCCCTAGGGCTTCGGAGCGGCCGCGGCGATCTCGGGCGGCGCGTCCGCGTGCTTCTCCGCGAAGTTGTCGGCGAACATCTGCGCCAGCTCTCGAGCCTTGCGGTCGTAGGCCTCGGGATCCGACCACGTCGAGCGCGGGTCGAGCAGAGACTCGTCGACGCCCGGCGCCGTGATCGGCACCTGGAAGCCGAAGATCGGGTCGGTCCGGAGCTCCGCTCCTGCAAGCTCGCCCGACAGCACGGCGGCGAGCAGCGCGCGCGTCGCCTGGATCGGCATCCGGTGGCCCTCGCCGAACGGGCCGCCCGTCCAGCCGGTGTTGATCAGCCACACCGTCGCGTCGTGCCGCTCGAGCTTCTCGCCGAGCAGCCCCGCGTAGACGGTCGGCCGCTGCGGCCAGAACGGCGCGCCGAAGCACGTCGAGAAGGTGGGCTGCGGCTCGGTCACGCCGAGCTCCGTTCCGGCGAGCTTCGACGTGTAGCCGGAGAGGAAGAAGAAGAGCGCCTGCTCACGGCTGAGCCGGGCGATCGGCGGCAGGATCCCGAAGGCGTCGGCCGCGAGGAAGATCACCGAGCGAGGGTGTCCCGCGCGCTTGGCCGGCAGCGCATTCGAGATGCGCTCGAGCTTGTACGCCGCGCGGTTGTTCTCGGTCTTGGAGTCGTCGTCGAGGTCGAGCACGCCGCGCTCGTCGACGGCGACGTTCTCGAGCACCGTGCCGAAGCTGTGCACGGCTCTCCAGATCTCGGGCTCGGCGGCGGCCGAGAGGCGGATGGTCTTCGCATAGCAGCCGCCCTCGAAGTTGAAGACTCCCTCGTCGCCCCAGCCGTGCTCGTCGTCGCCGATCAGCAGCCGCTCGGGATCCGCGGAGAGCGTCGTCTTCCCCGTGCCGGAGAGGCCGAAGAAGATCGCGACGTCCTCGCCGTCCCGGGAGACGTTGGCCGAGCAGTGCATCGGCATGACGCCTTCGAGCGGGAGCCGGTCGTTCATGAGCGAGAAGACGGATTTCTTGATCTCGCCGCCGTAGAACGTGCCGCCGATGAGGATCTCGCCGCGCGTCGGGTGCAGGCAGACGAAGACTTCGGTGCGCGTGCCGTCCTGCTCGGGGTCGGCCTCGACCTCGGGCTCGTGGAGGACGAGCACGTCGGGCTCGAAGCCGGCGAGCTCGGCCTCGGTCGGCTCGATGAACATCGTCTGCGCAAAGAGGGCGTGGTACGGGTGCGTCGTGAGCACACGCACGGCGAGGCGGTGCGCGGGATCTGCGCCGCAGAAGGCGTCGATCACGTAGACGTCGCTCGCCTCGAGGCGCGCCGCGACCTTCGCGCGCAGCCCGTCGAAGTGCTCGACCGAGATCTCGGCGTTCGTCTCGCTCCACCAGATCCGGTCCTCGGACCCCGGCTCGCGCACGATGAACTTGTCCTTGGGCGAGCGGCCGGTGAAGCGACCGGTGTCGACGACGAGCGGCCCATCCTCGGCGAGGACGGCTTCACCGCGATCGAGCGCGGCCGTATAGAGCTGTGACGTCGTGGGGTTGCGGAGCACGCGCCCTGCGACGCGCAGCCCGTGGACGGCGAGGCTGTCTTCCGGCCGGTCGGTGATCGTCAACGCGCTCCTCCTCTTCGCTGGCGGTGCAGGTCTCGCATGGTAGTAGCCGCCGCTCTCGCAGCGTTCTCTCAGCTCGCGGTCAGGAACGCCATAGGCGCGGCGGCGACGCTGAGAGGACTGAAAGCGACAGCCTAGGAGCAACGATGACCCTGCACACTGCGATCCTCATCAACGGCGTCCTCGACCTCTTCGTCGTCCTCGCCGTCGCCGCGGTCGTGCGCATCCCGTTCACGCTCGACCGCCGCACGCACGAGGCCGCGCTTTACGCGTTCGCGGCTCCGCTCTCCGAAGACCTCGCCGCCTAGCCCGGCCGATCGCCGTCGCCGAGCGGCAACGTGATCACGAAGGTCGCGCCGCCGCCCGGCGTCGGCCCTGCCTCGGCCGTGCCCCCGTGCAGCTCCGTGACTGCGGCGACGATGGAGAGGCCGAGACCGGCGCCGCCGCTCGAGCGGGAGCGCGAGTCATCGGTGCGATAGAAGCGCTCGAAGACCCGCGTGGCCTGCTCGTCGGTCAGGCCCGGACCGTGGTCGGCCACGGTCACCTGCGCGCGGCTGTCGACGCGCCGGAGCTCGACCGAGACCGGCGTGCCCGCCGGCGTGTGGACCCGTGCGTTGGCGAGCAGGTTGTCGAGCACCTGGCGCAGCCGCACCTCGTCCCCGGTCACGGTCGCGGGTTCCACCGCGCTCTCGATCGGGCGGTCGCGCTCGACGACCCGGGCGGCGTCGACCGCCTCTCCGACCAGGGCGGCGAGGTCGACTGGGGTCCGCTCGAGCGGACGGCCCTCGTCGAGCCGCGCGAGCAGCAGGAGGTCGTCGACGAGCAGGCTCATGCGCTCGGCCTCGCGCCGGATCCCGGACATCGACCGCTCGAGGTCGTCGGGATGGGTGGCGGCACCTCGGCCGAACAGCTCGGCGTAGGCGCGCACCGCGGTCAGCGGCGTCCGCAGCTCGTGGGACGCGTCGGCGATGAAGCGCCTGAGGCGCCGGTCGGACGCCTCGATCCGGTCGAGCATCGCGTTGAGCGCGCTGCCCACCCGCCCGACCTCGGTCTGCGGATCGGGATGGTCGATCCGCCGTGAGAGGTCGCCGGCCG
This sequence comes from Gaiellaceae bacterium, assembly GCA_036273695.1. Taxonomy (GTDB): domain Bacteria; phylum Actinomycetota; class Thermoleophilia; order Gaiellales; family Gaiellaceae; genus Palsa-739. The sequence goes on along the minus strand of DASUHE010000065.1, from coordinate 10,514 downwards.
TGATCGCGGCTGCCGTCAGCTCGATCTCGCGCAGCGGCCGCAGGCCGAGCCGCACGAGCCAGAGGCCGAGAGCCGCGAGCGCCGCCAGAACCGCCGCCGTCGCGATCAGCTCGATCAGGACGAGTCGATGCAGCGTGCTGTCGACTCCGTCGAGCGAGCTCGCGACGAAGAGGATCCGGTTCGGCTGCTCGGGCTCGATCGAGGCGCGTACGCGAAAGGTCTCGCCGCCGCTTCGCGCCGTTGCGTCGAAGTAGGTGACTCGCTCCTGCTCCGCGTTCCCCTGCGCCGGGAGATCGAGCTGCGCGGGGAGCCTCGGCGGCGACAACCCCTCGACGAAGGGCCTGCCCTTCACGCGCTGTCGGCTCAGCGTCTGCAGCTGATACCAGTCGATCCCCTGCGGTCCGGGCCCGCCGCTGCCCACGTGCTCGTCCTGATCGGGGTGGTGCCCCCCGTGCGGCGGGCCTTCGAGCAAGCCGCGCCCCGCCTCGAGCCCGGCGTCGACGCGGTGGAGGAGGAACGAGCGCAGCGAGCTGTACGTCGCGACGTCGGCGGCGACGAGACCGAGCGCGGTGAGCACGACCACGCCGAGCAGGAGCCGCGCGCGCAGCGAGAGGCGGCGCATCACTCCCCGTCGTCGAGCATGTAGCCGGCCTGCCGGATCGTCCGGATCAGCGGCGGCCCGATCGCATCGAGCTTCTTGCGCAGGTAGCTGACGTACGTCTCGACGACGTTCGAGTTGCCGCCGAAGTCGTAGCGCCAGACGTTCTGCAGAATCTGCCCCTTCGATACGACGCGGCGCGGGTTGAGCAGGAAGTAGCGGAGGAGCGAGAACTCCGTCGCGGTCAGCTCGACGCGCGTGTCGCCCCGGTGCACCTCGTGCCGCGTCTCGTCGAGCGTCACGTCGGCGAAGCTGAGAACGTCCCCCGGCAGGTCGCCGGCCGTGCGCCGCAGGATCGCCTGGACGCGTGCGACCACCTCGGCGAGGCTGAACGGCTTCGTCACGTAGTCGTCGCCACCCGCACGCAGCGCTTCGACCTTGTGCTCGACCGCGTCCTTCGCGGTCAGGAAGAGGATCGCCGTCTTGAAGCCGCGCCCTCGCAGGCGCCGGCCGACTTCGATCCCGTCGAGGTCGGGCAGCATCCAGTCGAGCACGACGAGGTCGGGCTCGAAGTCGGCGACGGCGGCGATCGCGCCGCGGCCCGTGCCTTCCTCGCGTACCTCGAAGCCCTCGTACCGGAGCGCGGTCGCGACGGCATCGACGATCGACGGTTCGTCGTCGACCACGAGGATCCGCCCGGTGCCGTTCGTCTCGCTCACCGCGAGAACATTGCACGGCTTCCTGTGAAGTTCCTGGGAACGCGTATCGAATCCCACCCTCAGCGTCTTCGTAAGCGCGCCGAAGGAAGCTCCAACCCGGCGACTGCATCGTGGTTCCCCAACCCGGGTGAACCGGGTCAGACGAAAGGAGCCACAATGGTCGGCAGGATCAAGCAGGTCGGGCTCGCAGTCGCCGCACTCACCGGAGCCGCCGTCGGCGGAGCCGCGGTTGCCGGCGCAGCCACCGCCCACTCCGGCACGGCAACCTCGACGCCGGCGGCGAGGGCCGCGCATCCACCGCCGGGGCCGAGGAGCATGCCCGCTCCCGGAAGCGCAGCCCACGAGGACGCAGAGAAACCGGTCACAGGCGGCGCGGCGACGAAAGCGAAGGCCGCTGCGGTCGCGGCGGTCGGCAGCGGGACGGCCGGCGACGTCACGACCGACTACTTCGACAACGGCTACGAGGTGACGGTGACGAAGCAGGACGGGAGCAGCGTCGAGATCCATCTCGACAGCTCGTTCGACGTCATGGCCCGTCCGGGCGCGGGGGGAGCACCGCCGGTGGGCCCCCTCAACTGAGACGACGCGGGGACGCGGGCCGGGCGGGGCCTGTGTCGCCCGCGCCCTGAAACGCTGGGGCCCCAGCCGGACATATCCGGGGCATGCAGGATGGAGCGATGGCTGAAGCAGCCGCGGAACGCCGCGAACGGTTCGAGACGGTCTATCGCGAGCTCTACGCCCCGATCTGCGGCTACGCGCTCCGCCGCGTCCGGGAGCCCGAGGACGCGGCCGAGATCGTCGGCGAGACGTTCGCGACCTTGTGGCGGCGATTCGACCGGTGTCCGCGAGGCGCCGAGCTCCGCCCCTGGCTCTTCGGCGTCGCGCGGCGCGTCACCGCAAACCAGCGGCGGGGGGAGCGGAGGCGGACCGCACTCTCCGACCGCCTCGTCGCGAGCTTCGACCGCGACGCGTTCGACCGTCTCGGTCCGGTGGAGGAGACGAGCGAGCTCGCCCGTGCGTTCGCGAGCCTGAGCGAGTCCGACCGTGAGCTCCTTTCGCTTGTCGCCTGGGAGGGACTGACGCGAGCCGAGCTCGCAGTCGCGCTCGGCACGAGCCGCGCCGTCGTCCGGCTCCGCTTGCATCGCGCGCGCAAACGCCTGAGCGACGCCCTGCCGGCGACGCAATTCCGACTCAGCGGAGGACAAGAGCATGAGTGGACATAGCTCGATCGATTCGCTCCGGCGGCTTTCGGCCGCATCCGACTCCGACGCCGCCGCGGTCTTCGGTACGGCCGGTCACGAGGAGCTGCTGGCCGACCTGACGCGTCTGCCGTTCGGTCGCGGGACCCGGCGGCGACCCGTCCCACGCAGACGCCGACTGGTGCTCGTGCTCGCGGTCTTCGTCCTGGCGGCGACCGCGACCGCCGCCACGTGGGCGGTGCTCGGCACCGGTCCAGCGCGCGAGACGACGAGCGTCGAGTGCGTGATCGACGGCGCCGACACGGTCATCCCGTCGACCTCGGGCGACCCCGTGCAGGACTGCGACGCGGAGTGGATGCGAGAGCTCGGCAGCGCGGCCCCGGCGCTCGTCGCCTACGACAACAAGCTCGGCGGCGTCACCGTTCTGCCCCGCAGCCAGAAACCGCCGCAGGGCTGGACGGTGATCCAGGCGCAGAGCGTGGCGCTGATCGAGCTGCAGCACGCGCTCGACGACTACGTCGACGGCCTCAACTCGAGCTGCCTCGACGCGAACGCCGCGACGGCGCTTGCGAAGACGAAGCTCTCCGAGTTCGGCTTCCGCAACTGGACCGTCGCCGTCCGTAGCGGCTCGGGCTCCTGCGTCGCGGCGGACGTCGTCGATCCCTCGTCGCAGACGGTCACCCTGATCCCGACCGGTGCGCAGACCGGCTCAGAGGCGGCGCTGTTCCGGAAGCTCGCCGACAAGCTGCGGCCGATCGCGCATGGCTGCGAGCGGCTGCCTGCCGCCGTCGCGGCGGCGAATGCGGCAGCCACCAGCCTCGGGCTCTCGGCCTCGGCCAAGACGTACGAGCTCAACTCGGTCGTGGACGACTCGCTGCGGTGCGCCTCGATCTACGAGACGGTCGGCGGCACGATCTTCCTCACCGTGCGAGGGCCGGGCGGCTGAGCTCGCCGCCGACGAGCTCGTCGTAGAGCTCCTCGACGCGAGAGTGCAGGGCGAGGAAGGCGGAGCCGAGCTTCTCCACTTCCTCGTCGCTGAGGGTGCCGGCCGACATGCGGCGGACGGCCTGCCGCTCGAGCAGCTCGCCGAGGATCTCGACGAGCACGAGGACGAGCTGCGCGAGGCCGCGCTGCAACGAGCTCTCGTCGGCGTCGACGCGCGCCGGAAGCCGAGCCCGCCGCTCGCGGCGCTCGCGGCGCGGAAAGGCCAGGTCGTCGGCGCCCTCCGTCCCGACCGAGGCGAGCAGGGCCTTCAGTCGAAGCGCGATCAGGTCGACGCCCGCGACGGAGATCGTCACGTCGCCGCCGGCGGCCACGCCGGTGTCCACGAGCGAGTCGAGGAGATCGACGAGCCCGTCGCTCACGGCAGGCGCGCGAACGAGTACGGCGGCCAGGGGCCGGTCACGCGCAGCTCGTAGCCCTCGGCCTCGAGCTCGGCGACGGCGGCGTCGAACTCCTCCCGGCGCGATTTCGCGACGAGGTACGCGTCGCCGGACGCTTCCTCGCTCGCCGCCGCGAGCCGTTCGCGCAAGCCCGGCCGGACGGTCGTCGCCAACCGGGCGCCGAGGTATTCGGCGGCGCCGACCGCCGGTCTGCTCGCGACGGGCTCGACGCTCCATTCGGCCGTGTCGCGGAGGCGCTCGAGCTCGACGGAGAGCTCCACCCGATGCCGCTCGAGCCAGGCGTCGAGCACCGCCCGGTCGGGGAAGGTCGTGCCGAACCGGAAGGGCACCACCGCTCCCTCCTCGAGCGCGCCGAGCAGGAGCTCGTTGTGTGCGCGCACGAGCCGCTCGAGCCGCGCTTCGTCGTCGAGATCGCCTGGCGCGAGCTCGAGCACGAGCGGCCGCAGACCGTCGGACACGCCCGCGAGCGCCACCACCGGACGCCCGCCGAGGCGGTCACCCACCCGCCGCAGGAGGTCGTCCGCGAAGAGCCGGCGCAGCGTCTCGGCGACGTCGGCGCGCGCATCCGCCTCGGCCTGCCTGACCAGGTCGCCGACGTCGGCTTCGCGCTCGGCGAGGATCCGGACGAGGTCGTCGAGGGCGCTCACCGGCCGTTCCGCTCCTCGATCGCGCGCTCGAGCCGCTCGAGCCGCTCTCGGAGCTCGCCGTTCTCCCGCTCGAGCTGGTTGTCGCGGGCGCGAGAGCTGAGCGCCGGATCGTGCTCCCACCAGTCGATGCCCATCGACTTGGCGGTGTCGGCGGACGCGATCAGCAACCGCAGCTTCAGCGTCAGGAGCTCGATGTCGAGCAGGCGCACCTCGACGTCGCCGGCGATGACGATCCCCTTGTCGAGGACGCGCTCGAGGAGCTCGGCCAGGGACGTGCTGCTGGGCGCCTGCGCGCGATCGAGCGCACTCACGAGTCTCCTCCCTGTTGTTGGGCGTCGTACTGGTTCCGCGGATACCGACGCACGCGACGCGCATCGAGCAGGTTCCCGTCCCCGTCGAGCGTCGCCTCGTACGTGCCGAGCAAGCTCGTCGTGTCGGGGATCCGCTCCAGCTCGAGCAGCTCGAGCGTCACCGTCCAGCCGCCGCCGTCGTTCTCTGGCCGGCCGAAGCCGGAGACGGCCTCCACCGGCTTGCCGAACAGCTCCTCCAGCTGTTCGCGCGCACGCCCGACGACCTCCGGCGGCGACAGGTTCTTCTTGCTCTCAGCCATGGAGACGGTCCAGGAGCTGGCGCTCGATCTCTTCGTAGGTCGCCTCGTCGATCTCGCCGCCCTCGAGCGCAGCCTCCGCGTCGGCGAGCTCGGCGCGGATGCGGGCGGGATCGTGCAGCTGCGCCTCGGCTTCCTCTACCACCTGCTCGAACACCCAGACGAGGCCCTTCGCGGGCGCGAGCGGAAGCGCCAGCAACCCTCCGACGAGTCCCATCGCCCAGCCCCCCGTCACACCACCGCGGGCGCGGAGAGCCGCACGAAGCTGTACGGCGGCAACGGCCCCACGAGCTTGAAGTGGAGCGGCGGCGACAGCCGCGCGGCCAGCTCCTCGACCTCGGCCTCGACGGACTCGACCCCGCCGCGCTCGACGAGCACTGCCAGGTCGAACGCAGCGAGCTCGCCTGCGGGCTCTCCCACGACGACGTCGAGCACGAGACCGCGCAGGGCCTCGAGGACGAGCGACTCGTCGCGGGTGCGGCGCGCGGCCAGCCCCTGGCCGACCGCCTCGCCGAGCGCGATCCCGGCCTCGACCGAAGGCCCGGCGCGGTACGCGGCGCGAAGCGGCTGAAGCTCGGCGCCGACCTCGGCCAGCACCGACTCCTCGTACTTTCCCTTGAGCGTGAGCTCGCAGGTCGCGGCATGCCGCTCGAGCAGCCGCCCGATCTCGGGCAGGCCGAGCAGCTCGAGCAGCTCCTCGCGACTTTCGAGGACGTGGCCGAAGCGGGCCGGGAGCACCACCGCGTCCTCGTGCAACTGCTCGACCACGTCCGCATGCGCAAGCAGGTTGCGGCGCGTCGCCTCGACCGGCCCTTCGTCAAGGTCGGAGACGACGGCCGCGCGATCCCCCGCAGCTATCAAGGAGATGCCCTTCGTCTCCAGCCGCTTCGGCACCTCGCGAGGGCGGGTGACGCCGTAGAGATAGAACCTGCTCACCGGTTGTTGCCGCGGCTGCGCGAGCCGCGACCGGAGCGCTCTTTGTCGTCGTCCTCCTCGTCGCCACCGCGACCCCCGAGGCCCATCTTCTCTTTGATCGCGTCCATGCCCCCCTCCATCGCGCCCTTCGTCTCCTTCTCCGCCATTTCCTCGCCGCCCTTCTCGAACAGATCGGGGAGGCCCTTCGCGTCGCTCGTCTGCTGCAGGTCGAGCCTGTTCACGGCCTCCGCGAAGCGCAGGTACGTATCGACGCTCGCGATGACGACGCGCAGGTCGATGGTCAGGAGCTCGATGCCGACGAGTGAGACGCGTACGAAGGCATCGATGACGAGGCCTCGGTCGAGCAGGATCTCCAGGACGTCGGCGAGGCCGCTCGAGCGTGGCGCCCGAGTGATGTAGCCGGCCGAAGATTCGCGGTTCATTACAGCCACTTCGAAATCACCCCTTCCGATTCGCTTCGGCCTGCCACGGCCATGGAAGCGAAGTCCCCGCGCCGGAAAATCGGCAAACCGCTACGAGCCGCTTTGGCCCAGGCCGAGCTGGTTCGCGAGGTTCAGGTAGTCCCAGCTCGACCACTCCTCGACGATCCGGTCGCCGTCGAAGCGCATGATCGCGATGCCGTCGATCTCGCCCTCCCGGCCCGTCTCGTCGTGGGCTGCGTGCATCGTGGCCCGCACCGCGACGCAGCCGTTGTGGGCGATCAGCTCGTGGAGCTCGTAATCGACGTCCGAGAATGCGTCCGCGTGATTCCCGACCACCGAGGCCAGCTCGTCCGCGTCGCGCTCTTCGGTCCCTTCGAGCGCGTGGACATGCCCCCGGTAGTCGTCGCTGACGAGATCCCGGATCGCTTCGGCGTCGCCCTCCGACCACGCGTCGAAGTAGGCGCGGACGACATCCTCGTGCCCGCCGCCGGGGCTCCACCGGACCCGGCGCAGGAGCGCGACCGCAAGCGCGGCGGCTCCGAGTGTGAGGGCGGCGCGCTTCATCGGTCGAGGGCGACGCGCTCCGGTGGCAGGAAGATCTCCTTCTTGCCGTCGAAGCACGCGTCGAGGTAGACGCGCACGTAGCGCTCGTGCGCGTTGACGCCGGTGATGGTGCCCGCGGCCGAAGCGCCCTTGCCGAGGAAGATTCCCATCAGCGGCAGCCCGGAGAGATCGGCGCGCACCCGGGCGCCAGGCATGTACGGGGGCGCGCCGACGAAGGCGACGGGGGCAGGCGTCGGTTGCGGCGGTGGCGCCCACTCGAGCTCGGCGCGCCAGTCGAGCTCCGTGTCGTCGACGTGCCGGGAGCGCCGCCGCTGCTCATCGCGGTGCTCGTCCTCGTCGTCGGCTTGCCGCGCGCTCCGCTGCTGCCGGGCAGAGCGTGTGTCGGCGGTGGTGTCCGAGGCGGCGTCGTCTTCGCCCTCGTCGGCGTCACGCGCGGCGTCGACGGCCTGCTCGATCTCGTCCTTCGTCAGGCGGCTCTCGACGGCCTGGACGAGCTCGTCCTTCGTGCGCGACTCGAGCTTGCGCAGGAGCTCCTCCTTCGTCCCGTCGCTGTCGTCGTCGAGCAGCTTCGAGATCTCGTCCTTCTTCAGCCGCGAGCCCAGCAGTTCGACGAGCTCGGCCTTGGTCGATTGTGAACTGAGCTCTTCGACAAGCTCCGACTTGGTCTCCGCCATCGCGCGCTCCTTCGTCCGGTTGCGGAGAAAATCCCCGGCCGGCGAGACGCCAAACGGGCCCGGCCTCACCGTCAGGAGTCCGCACCGTCTATGTGCTCGAGGTCGATCTCGGCGTCCCGCACCGTGCGCCAGGACTCCCAGGTGATGCGGAGGATCACGAGGGTGATGACGAGGCCGATCACCGGATCGGCGACGTCGAGTCCGAGTCCGACGACCGCCGCACTGGCGAGAACGCCGAGGCTGACGAAGCCGTCGACGCGCGCATGGTTGCCGTCGGCGACGAGCGCCGCGCTCCGGAGACGGCGACCGGCTCGCAGGCGCACTTGAGCAGCCACCTCGTTCCCCACGAAGCCGATCACGCCGGCCGCAGCGAGGAGCCACAGGTGAGACAGCGTCCGCGGGTGGACGAATCGCTCGATCGTCTGCCCGAGCGCGACAAGAGCGCTGATGAAGATGGCGAGCACGACCGCGAGCCCGGCGATCCGTTCTCCGCGCAGGCTGCGGAAGAAGAACGCCAGTCCGAGCGGGATCGCGGTCAGCGCGTCGCCGAAGTTGTGAATCAGGTCCGCGAGCAGCGCCACGCTGAGCGTGCGCGTGTAGAGGAACGCCTGCGCGACCGCGGTCGCCGTGAGAATCGCGAGGCTCCAGGAGACCGCTCGGATGCCGGCGCGAGACCGCAGAATCGACCGGTCCACCAGTCCGTGCGAGTGGCCGTGGTCGTGCGCATGCTCGTGGTCGGCATGCTCCTCGGCGCGCTTCACGCCGCAAACGCTAGATGGTCGGACAGGCCGAAATGGAGCTAGCCGGACTCGAACCGGCGACCTCCTGGGTGCGATCTGCTCGTAAGCCGTCGCGAGCGTTCGCGATCAGGTCGCGATCGGCTCAATGGGGCGGGATTTAGTACAAAGGCGTTGCGCCCGTTCGCACCCTTCTGTCACGCGTACTTGACCAACGTTTGACCGGGGCGGCCGGCGACGCCAATGACCGGTTGTGAGCCGGACGCTCCTGACCGGTTGTGAGCCGGACGCTGCCGCCGGAGGCGAACAGTCGTTTGGCAATGAAACGGCTGACCCCTACCTGCGCCTGCGCCACCATCGGTAATGGGTCCGCCGCAACTGGAGGAAGAGGACGGGAATCACTAAAGCTGAACCGGATGCCCCGAGGGCGACATACCATGCCTGGAACGCATCCGTCGCCACCGCGACAGTGGTCGAGACCACCAGGACGATCGCGCAGAAAGTAAGCGCATGCCGTGGGGTCCGCCACTCGGTCGAACCCCCATTCATCCTCTCGCCACCATTGCAGCAACGGCGAGGCAAGCTAGAGCATCCGGGCCTTCCGCGATGACCGCGTTCCTCCAGTGATGGTGCGCCGCCTGCCAGCCTGCTTCGCCGACGCCCACGAGGCATCCGACCATGAGGCCCTGTTCTTTTACGTCATTTCCTGTGCGGTTGGAGTTTCCGTATTGCGCGTCGGCCACGTAGACGGTCTCTAAAATCGAGAAGGGGTAGGACGCGTTCGATGCTCGGGATAGCGTCGACAGCCTCAAGTTCGACGAGCTTGCTTAGCGCCCACCGAAGGCGGGCCCTTCGGAACTGAAATCGCCCGGAGTTTCGGGTGAGTTCGTCGCTTTCAACTAGCTCTGCGAGCAGCCGTTCGGCTTGAGGGATACGGAGATCAATCAGGGCGGAAATCGCGTTGACTCGGACGTCAAGCGGATTTGGCGACTTCGCGAGCTGGACTAGATCGCTCGTTCGACCGGCTCCGCCGGCGGCCGCGACAGCATTTATCGCGAGGAGGCGGAGCTGAAGATCGCTGGAGTCTCGTGCGAGACGCATGAGCGGGTCGACGGCTTTCGGCGAGCCGAGCTTGAGAAGCGAATGCACCGCGAGGCGGCGAACCTTCGGATCGGTATCCGACAACGCCGCGCAGAGCGTCTCAACGTCGTGGCTGTCTCGAGCCTGGAGCACCGCTGTCAACGGCCGATTGGAGTACGTCACTTTGTTACATCCTTAACGACGAATGAGGATCCGGTATGCCTCTCGCCAAAATGCTGCCGCCACCTTTCGCCCTGCGGTCCGCGCAATCCTCTTAGCCTCCGGCGTAAGAACATGCGCGGCTATCCACATCGCCTGTTCGGCGGGCTTTAACCCCTTGGCCATATCGTTCGCCCTGCTCGCCAAGCCCGCTCGCTCGGCCGCAATCACCTGCGCGAGCGAGCCCCGACCGGTGGCGAGCGCGGCGTCCGCTCCCTCCCCGATCCCTGGTAGAGCAAGCGGCGCCAGATACATCACCACGTCCCGAGTAGGCAGGGCGTCGACAGCTGTGTCGCTAGTGCACCAACCATAAGTGCCCATGTAGCAAGGCGCTGCGTTTCCTCCGCCACAGTGACCTCCGCAAGTCGAAGTGCCTGCGAGGTCGTACGCGTTGATCGGGTCTTGGCCGGCGTAGTCGTAGTTATTGAGGCTGCCTCCAGGGATGGGGTCGACTGAGAGGAAGCGGCCAGTATTGGGGTCGTAAGGGCGTGCGCCCATGAGAATGTCGCTCGTAGTGGTGTCGTATTGTTTGTTCCAGCGGCCAACGAAGCGGTGAACTGTTGTGTTAGTGACCGGCCCCCTGCGTTCGGTCCAGTTCGTGTGAGGGTCCCCTGTCGCGGTGGACCTGCCGGCGGGGGTCGCTGCGGTCGCGGACAGCGGCCCGTCGACTGGTCCAGGTTCTGTGAGGGCAGTGGCTCTCATCGAGGTC
>DASUHE010000064.1:0-52440 GCA_036273695.1 Gaiellaceae bacterium | reverse complement strand
CTTACAACGCAGAAAACGGCGGAAGTGTTCCTGCCCGACGGCATCCCTAGACTGCGCTGGACATGGCCGGGCGGGCGTACAGCACCGAGGCGGTCGTCCTCCGGTCGATCCGGCTCGGCGAGGCCGATCGCGTGCTCCACCTCTACACCGAGGCACACGGCCGGGTCGGCGCCGTGGCGAAGGGCGTCCGCAAGACGAAATCGCGTTTCGGCGCCAGGCTCGAGCCGCTCTCCCACGTCGAGCTCGTGCTCCACCGAGGTCGCGGCGAGCTCCAGACGGTGACCGCCGCGCAGCTCGTCCGGTCGCACCGCGAAGCCCGCGAGGACTACTACCGCTTCTCGGTCGGGATGATCGGCGCAGAGGCGATGCTGCGACTCTTCAGCGAGGAGGAGGCGAATGCGCGCGGGTTCACGGCGCTGACGCGGTTCCTCGATCTTCTCGACGAGGCGCCACACGAGGCGGACCGGCCGACGCTCGACCCGCTCGGGCTCGCGTTTCAGCTGAAGCTGCTCTGGCTCGCGGGCTACCTGCCGCACGTTTCAGCCTGTGCCGAGTGTGGGGCGGAGCAGGAGCCGCTCGTCGGCTACTCGACCCGCGCCGGCGGTGCCGTCTGCGCGCGCTGCGCACCGGCGACCGAGGCACTTGCGCTCGCTCCTGACGGGATCGCCGGGATCGCGGCGCTCCTTGCACAGCCACTCGCGGACGCAGCACGCGTCGGCCTCTCGGAGCGCTCTCGCCGGGATGCGCTCCGGGTGATCGCCGCATCGTACGAGTACCACGGCGGCTTCCGGCTGCGAACCCTCAGCGCTTGACTCAGCCGGCGTAGCCGAAGGCGACGAAGTTGAGCGTGCCCTGCTGGCACACGCTCGTCGGCGGCTTGATCGCGGCTTCCGTCACGCCGCCGCCCGCGGCGTTCAGCTGGAACGTGTGCGCCTGGGGCTGACACGCGCCCGACTGCGAGTCGCCGTCGCCTGCGACGTCGGGCGAGAATCGCGCCTGCGCGGTGGCCGACGCTCCCGGCGGAAGCACGAGCCGCCGTGCACCGCCGCCCGCCGACTTGACGTGCGTCGGCAGCTCGGCTCCGCTTGCGCCGAGCAGGGTTCCCTGGGGGATGCCGCGCACGGAGCACGGGCTCCGAGACGTGTTCTTGACCATCAGCGTGTACGCGATCTGGCCTGCTCCCTGACTGCCGGGGACGACAGAGAACATCCCGGCGAGATCCGTTCCTGCGCAGGGTTGAGCGGACGCGATGGAACCGGTGGTCGTCACGGTCTTCGTGGACGTGACGGTCCGCGAGTGGGTCACCGTCACTGTCTTCGTCCCGCCGCCGAGGCACCCCGCCGCAGCTACGGCGACTGCGGTGAGGACCAGTCCTGCTGCAGCGCGTCTTCCAGCCACGCGCGCACTCCGCTCAGGGGTAGCCGCTCCTGGGCGAGCGAATCCCGGTCCCGGACGGTGACGGTCTCGTCCTCGAGCGTCTGGTCGTCGACGGTGAAGGCCCACGGCGTACCTATTTCGTCCTGGCGCCGGTAACGCCTCCCGATCTGTCCGCTGTCGTCGTGCTCGACGACGTGGTGGCGCCGCAGCTCTTCGTAGAGCGCGCGTGCCCGGGTCGCCATGCCGTCGTCGCGCGGCACGAGCGGGAGGATCGCGGCTTTCACGGGCGCGACCAGCGGGTGCAGGCGGAGAACGACGCGCTCGCGGTCGCCGACGGCTTCCTCGTGGTAGGCGTCGCAGAGCAGGGCGACGAAGATGCGCTCGATGCTCACCGCGGGCTCGATCACATGCGGCGTGTACCGGTTGCCGTCGGGGTCGATCCATTCGAGCTTGGTGCCCGAGTGCTCGGTGTGCTGCGCGAGATCGAACGCACCGCGATTTGCGACGCCCTCGAGCTCCTGCCAGCCGATCGGGTAGAGGTACTCGATGTCGCTCGTCGCGCTCGAGTAGTGCGAGCGCTCGTCCTCGCCGTGCTCGCGCACGCGCAGGTTGTGCTCCCGCAGGCCGAGCCCGCGGTGCCAGGCGAAACGCTGCTCGAGCCAGTACTCGTACCACTTGGTCGCGTCGGCGGGGGGGACGAAGAACTCCATCTCCATCTGCTCGAACTCGCGGACACGGAAGAGGAAGTTGCCCGGCGTGATCTCGTTGCGGAACGACTTGCCGACCTGCGCGATCCCGAACGGCGGCTTGCGGCGCGCGAGTTGGGCGACGTTCTTGAAGTTGATAAAGATGCCCTGCGCGGTCTCGGGGCGGAGGAACGCGGCCGAGCTCTCGTCTTGGAGCGCCCCCACGTGTGTCTCGAACATGAGATTGAACTGGCGCGGCTCGGTGAGGTCGCAGTCGGGCGTTTGCCCCGGCCGCTTGCTCGGTTTGCGGCCGCAGCTCGCGAGCTCGAGCTGGTCGGCGCGGAAGCGGAGCTTGCACGTGCGGCAGTCGACAAGCGGATCCGTGAAGCCGGCGACGTGGCCCGAGGCCTCCCACACGCGCGGATTGAGGATGATCGCGGAGTCGAGCGCGACAATGTCGTCTCGCTCCTGCACCATCGAGCGGAACCAGAGCGAGCGGATGTTGTTCTTCGTCAGGACGCCGTAGTGGCCGTAGTCATACGTCGAGCCGAGCCCGCCGTAGATCTCCGAGGACGGGAAGACGAAGCCGCGGCGGCGACAGAGGGAGACGATCGTTTCCATCGTCACCGGTTGCGCCGTCTCGGCCATGCGCGGAGGTTACCCGGGCCGTTGCCGCGGCACGGACGGCTCGGGGGCGCGCTTGCGGAGGCCTTGCGTGCGGTTCCGGCACGAAGTCGCGGCACCCTCGCAGCGTTTGCGGCCATACGCTCGCCACCCCGTGGTGGGTGGGGGTTTGGGATGGGTCCGGAAGGAGGCGAAAGACCGCGCCCCGTTACGCTGACCGCCGATGCCGAACCCGCCGGTCGAGCTCCACGTCGTCTCCGACGCCACCGGCGAGACCGCGGCACGCCTCGTCCAGGCGCTCGAGGCCCAGTTCCCGGAGCAGGACTTCGTCGAGATCCGCCACCCGCGCGTCGAATCGGAGGACGATCTGCAGCTCGCCGTCAATCGCATGCGCGGCCGCCCGGCCGTCGTCGTGTACACGATCGTCCAGCCCGAGCTCCGCCAGGCGATGCGCACGCTCTGCCGCCGCGCGCGGCTCCACTACTGCGACCTGCTCGGCCAGCCGATCGACGCCGTCGCCCGCGTGTCCGGTCAGGCCGCACGGATGACCCCAGGCTCGCGACCGCCGCTCAACTCGGCCTACTTCAAGCGGATGGAGGCGATCGAGTTCGCCGTGCGCTACGACGACGGCGTCGCCCACGGCCTCCACGACGCGGACGTCGTCCTCGTCGGCGTCTCGCGAACCTCGAAGACGCCGCTGTCGATCTACCTCGGTTATCTCGGGCACAAAGCCGCCAACGTCCCGGTCGTGAAGGGGATCGCGCCGCCGCCTGAGCTGTTCGAAATCGACCGGACCAAGATCGTCGGTCTCACGATCGACCCGGACCGGCTCGCAGAGATCCGTCGCGCGCGCGTGCGGGCGATGGGTGCGCCGGGCCGCAACCGGAAGTACGCGGAGCTGGCCGAGGTCTACGAGGAGCTCGAAGTGGCTGCGAAGCTCCACCGGCGCCTGAAATGCCCGGTCATCGACATCTCCGAGCTGTCGATCGAGGAGACGGCGCACCGGATCCTGCGGGTGGTCGAGGAACGAGCCGGCGACACGCAAGCGCAGGCCGTCCGTTGACCGTCGCACCGAAGCCGCGCATCCCGCTCTGGCGTTGGGCCCTCTGGTGGGTCGTCCTCGGCGCGGGGATCTTCGTCTTCTACGTCCTCCTGACGCCGATCTGGATCGGCCTGCGGACGCTCGCGTGGGCGGCCGAGTTCCGTGCAAGACGCCGCTGACCGGGAAAGGCGCCTGCATATGAGAACATCTGCGCCCGCATGACCCGCTACGTCTACGACTTCGCCGAGCCCTCGGACGGCGGCCGGGATCTCCTCGGCGGCAAAGGGATCGGGCTCGCGGAGATGACGCAACTCGGGATCCCGGTGCCCGCCGGCTTCACGATCACGACGGACGCGTGTCGCGCCTTCATGGCCTCCGGAGGCGAGGTCGAAGGGCTCGACGACGAGGTCGCCGAACACATCGCACGGCTCGAGGAGCAAGTGGGCAAGCGCTTCGGCGACGCCGCGGACCCGCTGCTCGTCTCCGTCCGCTCGGGCGCTGCGATCTCGATGCCCGGGATGATGGACACGATCCTCAACGTCGGTCTCAACGACGAATCGGTCGCCGGTCTCGCGCGGTCGACCGGTAACGAGGCGTTCGCACGCGACTGCTACCGCCGTCTGATCCAGATGTTCGGCGAGACCGTCGACGGCATCCCGCACGAGAGCTTCAGCGTCGACGACACCGTGGAGCAGGCGCGAGAGGTCTACGAGCGCGAGACCGGCAACGGGTTCCCGCAGGACGCGGGCGAGCAGCTGCGACGGGCGATCACGGCGGTCTTCGAGTCGTGGAACTCGGCGCGCGCACAGGTCTACCGGAACATGTACGCGATCCCCGACGAGCTCGGCACGGCGGTCAACGTCGTGCAGATGGTGTTCGGCAACAAGGGCGACGACTCGGCGACCGGGGTCTGCTTCACCCGCGACCCGTCGACCGGCGAGCAAGGCGTCTACGGCGAGTACCTCCTGAACGCGCAGGGGGAGGACGTCGTGGCCGGAGTCCGCACGCCGCAGCCGCTCGCCGAGCTGCGGGATCACATGCCCGCGGCGTACGACCAGCTCCTCGAGACGATGGGCGCGCTCGAGCGGCACTACCGCGACATGCAGGACATCGAGTTCACGATCGAGCAAGGACGGCTCTACCTCCTCCAGACCCGCACGGCGAAGCGCACCGCCGCGGCCGCGCTCAAGTGCGCAGTCGACATGACCGCCGAAGGACTGATCGACCGCGACGACGCGGTGTCGCGGATCGACCCGGCACAGCTCGACCAGCTCCTGCACCCGCGCCTCGACCCGGACGCTCGGTTCGAGGTCGCCGCGCAAGGGCTCAACGCATCCCCGGGCGCGGCGTGCGGGAAGATCGTCCTCGACGCGGACGGCGCCGAGGAACGCGGCAAGGCAGGCGAGGCGGTGATCCTCGTCCGCTGGGAGACGACGCCCGACGACATCCATGGGCTCATCCAGGCGCAGGGCGTGCTCACGGCCCACGGCGGGATGACGTCGCACGCGGCCGTCGTCGCGCGCGGGATGGGGAAGCCGTGCGTGGCCGGCTGCGACGGCCTCGACATCGACACCGGCGCGAAGACCGTCCGCATCGGCGGGCAACAGCTGCGCGAAGGCGACGTGATCACGATCGACGGTGGAACCGGACGCGTCATCGTCGGCGAAGTGCCGCTCGTCCCGCCCGCGATCAACGAGGACTTCGAGACGATCCTCGAGTGGGCCGACGACGTGCGCCGCCTCGACGTGCGCGCGAACGCCGACAACGCCGACGACTCCGCGAAAGCGCGCGAGTTCGGCGCTCAGGGCATCGGGCTCTGCCGCACCGAGCACATGTTCTTCGGCGACGAGCGGCTCCCCGTCGTGCAGGAGATGATCCTCGCGCGCGACGAGAGCGGCCGCCGCGACGCGCTCGACCGGCTGCTCCCGTTCCAGCAGTCCGACTTCGAGGGGATCTTCGAGGCGATGGCGGGGCTGCCGGTCACGATCCGGCTGCTCGATCCGCCGCTGCACGAGTTCCTGCCGGACGAGCACGAAGCGACCGACGAGCGCCTGCGCCGGCGGATCCGCCAGCTGCACGAGGACAACCCGATGCTCGGCACACGCGGCTGCCGGCTCGGCATCCAGTGGCCGGAGGTCTACGAGATGCAGGTGCGGGCGATCGCGCGGGCGGCGAAGGCGGTGCGGGAGCGAGGCGGGTCCGCTCCGCTCGTCGAGATCATGCATCCGCTCGTCGGCTTTCGCGAGGAGCTCCGCCGGCTGCGGGAGCTGACCGAGCGCGTCATGGAGGAGGAGGCGTCGGACCTCGAGTACCTCTGCGGGACGATGATCGAGCTGCCGCGCGCCGCGCTGCGCGCCGGCGAGATCGCGGAGGTGGCCGACTTCTTCTCCTTCGGCACGAACGACCTCACGCAGACGGCGCTCGGCATGTCGCGCGACGACGCCGAGGGAAAGTTCCTCACCTTCTATCTCGAGGACGGCGTGCTCGAGAAGAACCCGTTCGAGGTGCTCGACCAGGACGGCGTCGGCGAGCTGATGCGGATCGGAGCGGAGCGGGGGAGGGAGACGAGGCCCGAGCTCAAGATCGGCATTTGCGGCGAGCACGGCGGCGAGCCGTCGTCGGTGGACTTCTGCCACCGCATCGGCCTCGACTACGTGAGCTGCTCGCCGTACCGCGTCCCGCTCGCGCGCCTCGCGGCGGCGCAGGCTGCGCTGAAGGAGGCCGACCGCGCGGAGTACGTCCAGGCCGGCGGGTGACGGACCGGCGCCTCCGCGCCGTATAAGGCGGAGATGAGACTCGCCCTCCTAGCCGCCGCCGTCCTCGCCGCCGCCGGTTTCGGCTCCGCCTACGCCGCGGGCGCCTTCGGAGGCGACCAGCGCCCTCGCACCGCCGCTGTTGCTGCGCCTCCACCCCCGCCGGGCGCGGTCGAGCTGGCCTCGATCCGGCACGTCGTGCTGCGGGCGGCGACGAAGATGGGCGATCCGACGCCCACCGACGGCGTCGTCGTCCCCACGACCCGGCGGCTCGCCGAGCTGGTCGACGTCGACACCGACGAGGCGGACACGCCCGTGTACTTCGTCCTCGTCCGCGGCACCTTCACGGACTCCGCCGCACGACTCCCGAAGGGCGCGAAACCGCCCACGGGGACGATCCTCACGCTCACGGTCGATCCCGCCACGAACGAATCGCTCGGGGGCGGGCTCGTCAGGTCCATTCCGGACGTGGCTGCGATGGGCAAGCCGGAGCCTCTGGCACTGAACATGGACACGTCGCGGACCACGAACGTTCCCTGCGCCGACGGGCACCGGCACCTCGTCGGCCCCGACGTCCTCCGCGGCTTCCGCGCCGTGACGGCCGTGAGCTGCGTCGAGGGAACACGCACGTATCCGGGCCGCGGGCAATGGTCGGTGCGGATCCGGCGGGTGGCGGTCGGTGACGTCACCGGCCTGCAGCGCTACTTCGAGCAGCCGAACCGGCCGGGGCTTCCGCAGGGCGGGTTCTGCGACGGCGTCGCCCACTTCAGCCTCGTACCGACGTTCGTCGACGCCCGCGGGCGTTGGCTCGTCCCGCGGGTGCCTGTCGACGGTTGTGGCGAGCCGCTGCCGGGTGCGCCGAAGCTGCGCTGGCGCGCCGTCGCGGTGCGCCGGGTCCGGCTGATGGTCTCGGCGGCCGCCCTCGCAGCGCATTGCGCCATGGCCATCAAGGACCTGCCCGGGGACGGGATCGGCCCGCTCACTCCGACCCGGGGCGGCCCGCTGTTCAAATCCATCCCGAAGACGGCGCGCGCGTGCATCTACCGCACCCGAGACTTCGAGGTCGGGAGCTTCGTGCGCGGGTTCGCTCTCGGCGGCGCGCAGACGCACCGCCTGCTCGGTGCGCTGACGAGGCCGGCCCCGAGCGGGAACTGTCCCGACGCGGCCATGTTCGCCGTCGTGAGCTCGAGCGGCGGGCGCTGGGCGGAAGTCGAGCTCGGCGGCTGCTGGCGCGTCGGACGGACGTATCCGGAATACGGGCTGGGCGGCTCGGATCCGGCCGCGGTCCGAGCGATTCTCGGTACGCGCTAGGCGTAGCCGCGCACGCGGAAGTACGCGATCGCGGCGCTGCCGGCCGCGACCACGATCAGCCCGAGCACACCGCCCACCCCGAGTTGCCCGTACTGCGCGCGTCCACCGCGCCAGTGCGCATAGCCGAGGGTGATCAGGATCCCGCCGGCCAGGCCGCCGAGGTGGCCGCCCCACGAGATGCCGGTGAACGAGAAGCTGATGATGAGGTTGATGACGATCCACGTCATCGCCTGGCCCGCGAACCTGCCGGTGGCCTGCCATTCGATGATCAGCCAGGCGCCGAGAATCCCGAAGATCGCCCCCGATGCTCCGACCGTCGGAGCGAGCGGCGCCTGCAGGAGGGCGCCGGCCGACCCGGCCAGGCCGGACACGAAATAGAGGCCCACGTAACGCACCGGCCCGAGGTATTGCTCGATCAACGTCCCGATGAAGTAGAGCGCGATCATGTTGCCCAGGATGTGAATCAGGAAGCCATGGAGAAACATCGAGGTCACGAGTCGGTACCAGCCGCCGTGTGTGACGAACGGGCCGAAAAGCAGCCATTGGAGATAGAGACCGCGCGGCGGGGTGCCTCCTGGGTTGTTCAGGCCACCGTGCCCCTGAACCACGGTGATGAGGTAGATGACGACGTTGATCGCGATCAGCGCCCGGGTGATCGGCGCCTGCCCGGACGCGAGTGCGATGCCCGGCGCGCGCCGCACCGGACGCGGCCGGATTCGCTTCGCCGGCCCCTTGCGAACGCCCGCGTGATCCGGGCAGCGGATGCCGACCGGCGCAAAGGTCGCGCAGTCGGCGCAGATCGGCCGCCCGCAGTCCGAGCAGGAGAGCCCGGTCTCACGATCCGGATGCCGGTAGCAGTACCGGGTCTCGGCCGTCGACATCCGGACTAGCCTAGTCCCCGCCGTGCGCGTCCATGTGGCCTTCACGCCGGGTGAGCCGACACCCGCTCCGATCGGGGTCGTCGTCGACGTCCTCCGCGCGACTTCGACGATCTGCCAGGCGCTCGCGTCGGGCTACCGGCGGGTGCTCTGCTGCGCCGAGATCGACGAGGCACGGGCCCTGGCGGAGAGCGAAGGCCCGGCGAAGCTCGCGGGCGAGCGGCTGCTCGAGCACATCGAAGGCTTCGACTTCGGGAACTCGCCGAGCGAGCTCGAGGGCGAGCCGGCAGCCGAGACGCTCGTGCTCACGACCACGAACGGCACGCGCCTCCTCGTCGCGGCGGCCGAGCGCTTCGAGCGCGTCTACGTCGGCTCGCTCCTCAACGTCGACGCCGTCGCCGCGGCGGCGCGCGAGAGCGGGGAGGACGTCGCGGTTCTCTGCGCCGGCGTGCTGGGCGAGCTCGCCCTCGACGACGCGTACTGCGCCGGCCGCATCGCACAGCAGCTCGCAGGCGAGCCGCAGGATTCGGCGCGGGCGGCGATCCTGCTCGCCCGCAGCTTCCCGAGCGCGGTCGAGGGGCTCGGCGCCGGCCGCAGCGCCGCGAACCTGCTCCGTCACGGCCTCGAGGCCGACGTCGAGCGGTGCGCGCAGGAGAACGTCCTCGACGTCGTTCCGCGCTACGTCCGCCGCGTCGGCCCCGCGGCCGAAGTGACGCTCTAGCCCATCGCCCGGACTGCGACGTCGTGCTTCGTCACGGACGTGCGCCTGCCCGGCGTGTCCGACGCCGGCATCGAGCTCAGGAACTCGTCGCCGGTCCGGTAGTCGTCCTCGTTGTCGAAGAAGACGATTGCGAGCGCGCGCTCGCCTTCGGGGTCGTGAAGGATCATCATCTCCGTCGCGGGCAGCTCCGCGGGCTTCTCGCCGCCCTCGATCTCGGCTTTCAATGCAGCTATCCGCTCCGAATCGATGTCCTCGAACGTGACCACGCGTGCGAGTGCCATCCAAACCTCCTTGGTCGGTGTCGGCCCGAGCCTACGCCTCGGCGGCAAGCTCGGCGAGGGCGGCCACCGTCCGCCAGTTCCGATGCGTCGCCGGCACGCCGAGGAGACGCTCGAGCCGCGCGGCCGAGAGCCGCGCGTTCCGAACGCCGGCGCCGTACTGCACGTACACGTCCTTGCCGGCGAGCATGCCTCGATCGGGCAGGTGGTCGGCCGAGGCGAAGAAACGGGCAGCTTGAGGCGCCGGCCGCCGCGCCAGGAACACGACGTGCGAGCGCGAGGTGTAGCGGCCGAAGGGATGGCCGCCGACGAGGGCCTCGAGCTCCGCGGGTTTGCGCACGATCGCTGTCGTGTCGACGCCGAAGGAGTCGGCGACGACCCGTTCCACGCCGTTCGCGACGGCCGCTCCGCTCCTCGGGCCGTCGAGGAGGACGTTGCCGCTCGCGATGTACGTCCGGACGCCTTCGAAGCCGGCGGACTCGAGCAGCTTCCTCAGCTCCGCCATCGGCACCTTGTTGCGGGAGCCGAGGTTGACGGCCCGCAGGAGCACGACCCATCTCACCGCCGTCGCTGTCCTTTGCGAAGCGCCTCTAGCCGCCGCCGCTCGAGCTTCGTCGGTCGAGCGCCGAGGTCGGCCCCGAGCGGCCGCGCGAGCCGGCGCTCCTGCGTGAGCCGCTCGCGCTCGGCGCTCGATTCGGGCGTCTCCTCGTACAGCGTCGCTGCGACCTTCGCCGGCCCGCGTCGGTCGGCGAGGCCGGTGACGACGAGCGTCCGCCGGACGACTCCGAGCCGGATCTCGATCGTGTCGCCGAGCGTCACGTCGCGTGCCGGCTTGACGCGCTCTCCGCCGACCTTGACGTGGCCGGCGAGGACGAGCTCCGTGGCCGCGCTCCGCGTCTTCGCGAAGCGCGCCGCCCAGAGCCACTTGTCGATCCTGTATGTGCCACGCGAGTCATTCACGAGTGCGACACGCTAGTACCTCCCTCTGGCCCTAGCGACAGCGACGCTTGACCCGCTCCGCCTTCGGCGCAAAGATCGGCTGCGATGCATCAGATCCACGGAGCAGGCGGGCTGGTCGGCTTCTTGGCCGGAGTCGGGTACGGGCTGAACAAGGGTTACGACCACTGGCAACAGCACTGTCAAACGGTCGGGCACGTGATGACCAACGCGTGCAGCTCACAGTTCAACAGCATCGCGCCCGGCGCGATCGAGTACGGCTCCGCCGGAGCGGTCTTCGGGGCTCTCGCGGCACACGGGATCAAGGAGTTGGCGGAGCGCCGCGGCAGCGAGTAGTACGCGGGCTCATCCTGCCCACGGCAGCTCGCGCCACGCGTCCGGCCGCCCGAGCCGCCAGTGCGCGAACGGCGCATACGCCTCGCGTGGATTCGGCGTCTCCGTCTCGACGCCCGCACCGTGGGCGAGCGCGTGCTCGGCGACCGGGTAAAGGAGCGTCTTGCCCTCGCGACGGGCACCGGTCATGAAGATGACGCACGGCCCGTCGCCTGTGCCGACGAACGTGTGGCGGGTGCCGGCGGGGCAGTGGACGAAGTCCCAGGCCTTCAGCGGCCGCTCCTCTTCCTCGACGAGCAGCAGGCACGTGCCGGCGAGGACGAGGAAGTCCTCCTGCGCGGACTCTGCATGGAACATGCCGGTGGGCTTGCCGGGCTCGAGCACGGCGAGCGTGAAGCCCGTCTCCGCGAACATCTGCGGCTCGTCGTCCGGCCGCTCGGCGAACACACGCCCGTTGCTCTCGAAGTAGCACCGGCCGCCGAACGAGTCGTTCCGCAGCCAGGCCGCGTCCGCGGCGTTGACGACGAACCAGCCGGGGGAGACGGGCGCGAGCCCCGAGCCGACCTCTTCCAGGCGTGCTTCCTCGACCATTCCTGCTCCTCTCGTGGTTTCGCAAATTGCTTGACAGGGGAACGTGTGTTCGTATAGAACACCTGTTCCCATGATTGCATGTCTCGCCATCCCAGGACTGGAGCTGAAGGCCGCGCTGCGGCGGACGCCGACGCTTGCGCTGCGCCCGGCGGCGCTCGCTCCCGAGCCGCAGGGCGAGCCGCTGCTCGGGTCGGTGACGGCGGCCGCCGAGGCGGTCGGAGTCCGTCCGGGGATGCGGTTGGGGGAGGCGCTCGCGACGTGTCCCTCGCTTGCGCTCGTCGAGCCGGACGCCGCCGGCGCCGAGCGCGCCTGGGAGGAGATCGTGCGCGCGCTCGAGGACGCAGGGTTCGCCGTCGAGCCCGCGTCGCTCGAGGTCGCGTACTTCGAGACGCGGGGAGTCGAGCGGCTCTACGGAGGCCTCGAGCCGGCACTCCGCCGCGCACTCGCAGCGGTCGGGACCGAGTGGGACGCGCGCATCGGCGCCGCCGGACGCCGCTTCGCCGCTCTCGCCGCCGCGTCGGTCGCGCGACCGGGGCAGGTCGTCGTCGTTGCTGACGAGGAGCTGCCGCAGTTCCTCGCGCCGCTGCCGCTCACGCTCCTGCCGCTCGAGCGCGGTCGTTACGAAGAGCTCGAAGCACTTGGAGTTCGCAAGCTCGGACAGCTTGCCGGGCTCCCGGGTGGTGCC
The DNA here is from genome assembly GCA_036273695.1 of Gaiellaceae bacterium. Lineage (GTDB taxonomy): Bacteria > Actinomycetota > Thermoleophilia > Gaiellales > Gaiellaceae > Palsa-739. Next base: position 40,204 of record DASUHE010000064.1, on the reverse strand, counting down.
GTCGCCGAACGTCTGGGGCCGGACGGCCGGCGCGCCTGGGGCCTGGCGAGAGGCGGGACGGCCGCGCGGGTGCGCGGTCGTCGCCCGCCCGCGCTCGTCGCCGCCTCCCTCGAGTTCCCCGAGGCGGTCGGCAACGAGCTGACGTTGAGGCGAGCACTGGCAGGGCTCGTGGAGTCCGCGCTCGCGCGGCCCGAGCGACGCGACCGCTTCGTCCGCAAGGTTGCGCTCGCGGCTCGCCTCGAAAGCGGCGGCTCGTGGCGGCGCACGCTGACCCTGCGCGAGCCGAGTGCCGACCCCGAACGCATCCGCGTCGCGCTCGCGCCGCGTCTCGCCGAGCTGCCGGCTCCGGTCGGCGAGCTCCGTCTCGAGCTCGTCGAGCTGACCGAACCGACCGGACACCAGCTCGAGCTGCTCGCGGCCGGCGCCGAGGACCGCTCCCGCCTGCGCGACGGCCTGCGCCAGGTGCGTGCGAGCACCGGCTCCGGCTCCGTCTGCACCGTCGTGGAGGTGGCACCGTGGTCACGCGTCCCGGAGAGTCGCGCCCTGCTCGTGCCGAAGGACGAGTAGTCACACGCTTCAACGCGCCGCGTGCGGCGCGCGTCGCAGCCGACGCAAACGGAAGGCCGCTCGAGGTGAACCATCGAGCCGTCGCGCTCCTGCGGGAAGAATGGCGCGTCGTCGACCGCTGGTGGACCGAGGAGCCGGTCGTCCGAGGCTACTTCGAGGTCGTACTCGAGAGCGGGGAGAACACGGTCGTCTTCCACGACGGCGCCGGCGGAGGCTGGTACACCCAGCGCGGGGCATGAGCAGCGCGTTCGTCGAGGTGGAGCGCGAGGAGATCGCGGTCCAGTTCGTCCGCGTCCCGGATGGACTCGAGCACATCCGCCGCGCCTGGAACGAGCTCGAGGCGGTCGTCGCGCTCCGCGGCAGGCGCTTCTACGGCGCCTTCGACCCGGTCGCGGACGACTACCGCGCCTGCGTCGAGGTCCGCGAGGGCGACGAGCTCGCTCCCGGCCTCGAAGCGGGGAGGCTGCCCGGCGGGCTCTATCTCCGCGCCCGGCTGCGGGGCGAGCCGCCCGCTGTCTACGAGCGGATCGGGCCTACCTTCGCCGAGCTCGTGCGAGCGCGGAAGCCGGACGAGAGCCGGCCGAGCCTCGAGCACTACCGGCGGCACGACGAGATCGACCTGCTGCTACCCGTCTAGCGCCGCGCGCAGCGCGCGCGCGGCCGCCTCGGGGTCGGAGGCGTCACGGATCGCGCGGACGACCGCGACGCCCGGGGCGCTGGCGGCGGCGACCTCGACGACGTTGGCGAGGTCGATCCCGCCGATCGCGAACCACGGGACGGTCAACGTCCCGGCGGCGACGCGGAGGAGCTCGAGACCGCCGGCCACCGCATCGTCCTTCGTCGGCGTCGAGAACGCCGTCACTCCAACGTAGTCTGCGCCGGCGACGTCGGCGACCTCGGCGGGGGTCGAGGCGGACAGCCCCAGCAGCCGCTCGGCTCCGACGAGCTCCCGCGCCTGAGCGACCGGCAGGTCGCCGCGTCCGACGTGGACGCCGTCTGCGCGGCACGCCTCGACGAGATCGGGGCGGTCGTTGAGGACGAACAGCGCGCCATGCGCGTCGCAGGCCGCCCGGAACGGCTCCGCCGCGACGACGAGCGCCGCGTCGTTCAGCTCCTTGTCGCGAAGCTGCACGACGTCGACTCCGCCCCGCAGGGCCGCGTCGAGCAGCGGCCTCGGATCCTCGCCTCGCGGTTGGGCTTCGACGACGAAGTAGAGGCGGGAGAGCGACAGACGCTCGCGGGGGTCGAACGCAGCCACCGCACCAGGCTAGCGCCGGGGCGCGGTGCTCATCTCAAGCTCAGATTGACCAGGCAAGCTCGGGAGAAGAACTTGCATGCGCCCATTGCTTCTTTCCCTATTCGCGGTGGTGGCGACATTGGCCGCGGGCTGCGCGGGCAGCGGTCACGGCGGCACAGCCGGCCGTACGGATCCGAAGGCCGACCATCCGCGGCACGCTCGAACGACGACCGAGTCGGCGACCGCCCGACTGTTCTCGCATCCGCTGACAAGAGCCCACCTCGCGCCGGGCTCGGATCCGTCGGCACTGCCCGGCGATGTTCTGATCGCCGACCGTTCGAACAACCGACTGCTCGTCGTCGACCCTCACGGACGGATCGTCTGGCAGTTCCCGCGTCCCGGCCACGGCGGCCTACCTGTTCCCGACGACGCATTCTTCTCGGCTGACGGCCGCGAGATCGTCGCCACCGAGGAGGACGTGTCAGCGGTCACCGTCATCGATGTGGCCACGGGCCGCATCGTCTACCGCTACGGCCAGATCGGCGCTCGCGGCAGCGGTCCGAACCGTCTCTCGAACCCGGACGACGCGATGCTGCTACCCAACGGCTCGATCCTCCTCGCAGACATCAGGAACTGCCGGCTGCTGTTGCTCCACCCGCCTTCACACCAGCCGGCACAGACGCTCGGCAGCCCCGTCCAGGGCTGCCGCCACGACCCGCCGCGCGCTTGGGGGAGCCCGAACGGTGCCTTCCCGCTCCAGGGAGGCGGAGCGCTCGTGACCGAGATCAACGGCGGCTGGGTCGACGCCCTGTCGCCGACCGGCCACGTCCTCTGGTCGGCGCATCCGCCCGGTGTCTACTACCCGTCCGATTCGAACGAGGTGCGGCCCGGGCTGTATGTCACCGTGGGGTGGCAGAGCCCAGGCATCCTCGAGACATTCGACCGCACGGGCCGTCTCCACTGGCGCTACCGGCCACGACCCGGAGCCCCACCGCTCGATCAGCCCTCGCTGGCCGAGCCGCTCCCGAACGGAGACTTCCTCGTCACGGACGATTTCAACGATCGCGTCATCGTCGTCAACCCGCACACGAACCGGGTCGTCTGGCAGTACGGCCGCACCGGAGTGCCAGGCCGCGCGCCGGGCTACCTGTCGCGGCCGGACGGCGTCGACCTCGTCCCCCCGGCTGCACTGCTGACCCGCATCGACTCGAGAATCCGGCTGCGCGGATGAGGCAGTCGCGAATCGGCCGCCTCCGGCGAGCACCCGCCGCAGTGACTGCTAGCGTCGCGCGGTGACGGAGCCGAGGGCACGCTCGCGTCGACACCCGCGGCGCCGCCGTTCCAAGCTGCCGGTGTTCGTGGTTCTCGCGCTTGCTGCAGTCGCGGTCCTGGGCGTGCTGACCCACCACAAGTCGCCGGTCACGACGAAGACTCGGACCTTGTCTGCTGCCGAGCGTGCGCGCCGTCGTGCGCGGGTTGCGAACACGCCGATCACCATCCACGGGCCCCTCCCAGGCGCTCTCCTGATCGCCGACCGCGGGAACGACCGGATCCTCCTCGTAGACCCCCGCCGGAAGACGCTCTGGAGATTCCCGACGGCTGCCGACCGGGCGAAGGGACGACAACTCGTCTTCGACGACGACACGTTCGTCCAACCGGGAGGCAAGGCGCTCGTCACGAACGAGGAGGACCACGGCGACATCCTCTCGATCGACATCGCCACACACCGCGTGACCCGCCTCTTCGGCGTTCCCGGCCCCCAGGCAGGCCCAGGCGCCTCGGCCGGCCCCCCCAACCGGCTCAACTGGCCGGACGACGCCTACGTCGTCACCGACGGGACGCTCACGGTCGCCGACGCCTACCGCTGCCGCATTCTCTTCATCCGCAACCACCGGATCGTGCGCCAGATCGGCCGTACCGACGTTTGCGCCCACGACCCCCCGCGAACGCTCGGGGCCGTCAACGGGGACACACCCCTCCGGGACGGAGGCGTGCTGGTCTCGGAGATCAGCGGCTCCTGGATCGACCGCTTCGACAGCGCCGGACGACTGGTCCGGTCGTTCCAGGCCCCCGTGTCGTATCCCTCCGACCCGCAGCCGCTGTCGCGCGGACGGATCCTCCTCGCCGACTACGCGAGCCCCGGGGCAGTGGTCATCCTCGATGCGCACGGAAGAGTGCTCTGGCGCTACGGGCCGACCTCGGGCTGGGGCGCACTCAACCACCCGTCCCTCGCGATCATGCTCCCGAACGGCAACATCGCCGTCAACGACGACTACAACGACCGCGTCGTGATCGTCGACCCGAAGCAGCGACGGATCGTCTGGCAGTACGGCCACCTCGCCCAGCCCGGCCGCGGCGGAGGCTTCCTCCGCACGCCCGACGGGATGGACTTCATCCCGCTCGGCCCGCACGAGAAGCCGCTCTGGCAGCTCGTCCACCACCCGTAGCACACGAACATACGTTCGCCTAAGCTGTGGGAATGCCTCTAGCCCCGCAGCGAATCGACGAAGCCGACGTTCGGCGTGTGGAAGTTGAGCAGGCGGATCGCCGTGCCCGCGGGACGGAAGCCGTGCTCGACGTTCGGCGGAATCGACACGTACGCGCCCGGGCCGGCACGGCGCCATTCGCCTCCGCAGAAGAACTCGACCTCGCCGTCGAGGACGTAGAACGAATCCGAGTGATCGGAGTGGGTGTGCAGGTCGACGCCCTCGAAGTCCGCGGAGAACGAGAGCTCGATCGCCTCGATGTGGCCGATCTCGCCGAGGACACGGTGCTGTCGGATCCATTCCCCCTCGTCGGCAGGGAGAAAAACGGGCTCGTCCATCGCCGCTCATCATGCCGGACTACGTAGAGCTCCACGCGCATTCGGCGTACTCGTTCCTCGACGGCGCCTCCCAGCCGGAGGAGCTCGCGGCGCGCGCGGCCGAGCTCGGCTACGAGGCGCTCGCGCTCACCGACCACGACGGAATCTACGGCTCGCTCGAGTTCGCGCACGCGGCGAAGCACTTCGGCGTCCGCGCGATCACCGGCGCGGAGGTCACGCTTGCGGACGAGTCACACGTCACGCTGCTCGTCGAGAACGCGCACGGCTACTCGAACCTCTGCCGGCTGCTGACGGCGGCGCACGCCCACACGCGCGACACGACGAACCGCGATCCGCTGCCGCCGCGACTCGATCCGGCACTGCTCGAGGAAGCGAGCGACGGGCTCGTCTGCCTCTCCGGCTGTGCGCGCGACGGTCTCGCGGTGCGCGACCCGAACGCGGCGGCGCGGCTCGCGCGCGCCTTCGGCCGCGACCGGTTCTACGTCGAGCTGCAGCGGCCGTACGAGCGAGGCGACACGCGCCGGAACGCGCGTCTGCGCGAGCTCGCCGAGACGCTCGGCGTCCAGACGGTCGCCACGGGCGACGTCCACGCCCACGACCGCAGCCGCGTCGCGCTCCAGGACGTGCTCGTAGCGATCCGCTGCCGCACCTCGCTCGAGGGCTGCGAGCGGGAGCGGCGCGGCAACCACGAGTCCGTCCTGCTCGCGCCGGCCGAGATGATCGACCGTTTCCCCGACGACCGCGAAGCCGTCACTCGCACCCACGAGCTCGCCCAGCGGCTCGAGTTCGACCTGACGAAGGAGCTCGGCTACCGCTACCCGGACTTCTCCGACGGGGCCGAGCCGGCTATCGCCCAGCTCCGCCGCGTCTGCGAGGGCGCATTCGCGGAGCGGTACGACGACCTCAACGGCCACAAGCGCCGAGTGCGCCGGCGGCTCGAGGAGGAGCTCGCGCTCATCGACGAGCTCGGCCTCGCCGGCTTCTTCCTGCTCCATTGGGAGGTGCTCGAGCTTGCGCGCGAGGTCGCCCTCGAGGTGCGCGGCCCCGGCTCGATGCGGCATGTGCTGCCGCCGGGACGAGGCCGCGGCTCTTCGGTGGGCTCGCTCGTCTGCTACCTGACCGGCCTCTCGCACGTCGACCCGGTCGCGAACAACCTCTCGCTCGGCCGCTTCCTCAACCGCGAGCTCGCATCGGTGCCGGACATCGACCTCGACTTCCCGCGCGACATCCGCGAGAAGCTCATCGTCCGCGTCGTCGAGCGGTACGGAGCGGAGCATGCCGCGCTCGTCGCGAGCTTCGCGACGTACCGCTCGCGCGGCGCGATCCGGGACGTCGGCAAGGCGCTCGGCCTCCCGTACGCCGACCTCGAGCGGCTAGCGCGCCTCACGGACGGCTGGAACGCGCAGCGCGTCGCCGAGGAGATCGCCGCCCTGCCCGAGGCGGCGACGAAGCTCCGTTCGCCGCGCTGGCGCGCGTTCGGCGCCCTCTGCGGCGAGATCGCCGGACTGCCCCGCCATATCTCGCAGCACCCGGGCGGGATGGTCATCTCGTCGCGGCCGCTCGTCGAGCTCGTGCCCGTCCAGCCGGCGGCGATGGAAGGCAGGCAGATGTGCCAGTGGGACAAGGATTCGTGCGCCGACGCGGGGTTTCTCAAGATCGATCTGCTCGGGCTGGGGATGCTGTCCGCGGTGGAGGAGTGCGTCGACCTCGTCGCGCGCCACCGCGGCGAGCGCATCGACCTCTCGCGTGTCCGACTCGACGACGCGGACGTCTTCGCCGAGATCCAGCAGGCCGACACGGTCGGCTGCTTCCAGATCGAGAGCCGCGCGCAGATGCAGGTCATCCTGCGCACACGGCCCGAGACGATCGACGACATCACGGTTCAGGTCGCGCTCGTGCGGCCGGGGCCGATCCAGGGGAAGGCAGTCCACCCGTACGTCGAGCGGCGCCAGAAGCTGCGCGACGACCCGGACTACCGCGCCCCGGCCGATCATCCGCTGCTCGAGGAGCCGCTGCGCGAGACGCTCGGCGTCGTCGTCTTCCAGGATCAGGTGCTCGACGTCGCCGTCCACCTCGCCGGCTTCACGGTCGGCGAGGCGGAGGGGCTACGGCGGGCGATGAGCCGCAAGCGCTCGCACGCGGCGCTCGAGGCGTGGCGCGAGCGGTTCGTCGCGGGCGCGCTCGAGAAAGGGGTGGAGGACGCGAAGGCGCACGAGCTCTACGACAAGCTCGTCGCCTTCTCGGGCTTCGGCTTCCCGAAGTCGCACGCGGCGGCGTTCGGGTTGCTCGCGTACCAGTCGGCGTGGCTGCGACACCATTACGCGGCGGAGTTCCTCGCCTCGCTCCTCAACGCGCAGCCGATGGGCTTCTACCCGCCGGCGACGCTCGTCCGCGACGGGCAGCGGCGGGGAGTGGAGACGCGCCCGCCCGACGTGAACCGCAGCGACGCCGGTTGCACGATCGAGGAGGACCGCTCGGTTCGAGTTGGGCTGAAGTACGTGACGGGACTGGGGGAGGACGACGCAGAGGCCGTCGCCGCGAACCGCCCCTACTCCTCGATCCGCGAGCTCGCGCAGAAGACCGGCCTCGCGGAGGACGAGCTGCGCGCGCTCGCCGAGAGCGGCGCCTGCGATTGCTTCGGGATCGCGCGCCGGGATCTCCTCTGGCAACTCGGGCTCGTACCGCGCCCTGCGAGCGTTCCCGGGACGGCGGGCACCGCGAAGCAGCTCGCCCTGCCGCTCGACCCGACGGTCTCCACGCCGGAGCTGCCCGAACCGACCGTGTGGGAGCGAATGCTCAGCGACTACCGGACGACGAGCCTCTCGGTCGGCGTCCATCCACTCGAGCTGCTGCGCCAGCACCTGCCGCCGGGGACGCTGTCGACCGTGGAGCTCCGGCAGCAGCCGCACCGGGCGACCGTGCAATTCGCAGGGCTCGTCGTCGCCCGGCAGCGGCCGGCGACCGCAAACGGCGTCGTCTTCATGCTGCTCGAGGACGAGCACGCGCAGGTGAACCTCGTGATCGCACCGCAGGTGTACGAGCGATTCCGCGCGGTCGTGCGCAGCGAACCGCTCCTGCTCGTCCGCGGCCGGTACGAGCACTCGGACCGCAACCGGAACGTCCTCGTGCGCGAGCTCGTCTCCCTCGCGCCCCTCGCGCGGTCGCTGACCGACGGCGCCGACGTCCACGCCGCCCTCCCGCGCGCGCACCACTTCGGTCATCGCTAGCCAACCGAACGTCCTCCGCCGACGTCAGAATCGATGAAGCAGTTCGATTCTGCGAACAGGTCGGGTCGGGGCCGCACTCAGGGGGGCGGCAGTTGCCGTGCGATAGGAGGGTGTAGATGAAGCGGGTTGTTCGTTTGCGAGCGCTCGTGGCAGCGCCGCTGCTGGCATTGGTGTGTTTCACGATCTCGGCCGCGGGGGCCGGCGCGGCCGCGCCCGACGGCGTAAGGGTCGTGGCGCCCAAGCCGTTGCTGCCCAGAGGCGCGACGAAACTCGGACCGGTGTCGCCGTCGGCGACCGTGTCCGGCGCGGTCGTGCTGCAGCCGCGCGACCCGGGCGCATTGATGCGCTTCATCTCGCAGGTCACCGACAAGCACTCCGCGCTGTTCCACCACTACCTCACGCCGGGGACGTTCGCTGCGCGGTTCGGCCCGACGCCCGCAAGCATCGCCGCGGTCAAGGCGCAGCTCCGGGCCTCGGGACTCACCGTGACGGGCGTCGCGCCCGACGGGTTGCTCGTCGACTTCAAGGCGCCTGCCGGCCGCGTCGAGACCGCATTCCGGACGGGGCTGGCGCGCTACCGGCTCACCGACGGCTCGATCGGGCGGGCGCGCACGGCTCCGCTCGAGGTGCCGTCGACGATCGCGAAGTACGTCAGGTCGGTCGTGGGCCTCGACACGACCGTGAAGCTTCAGCCGTCGGGAATCCTCCGGACTCCCAGGTCGGCACGGCAGAGCCACGCTGTCGCGAAGGCGCCGAGCTTCACCCACCCCGCCGGCTCGCCGACGGCCTGCTCCGACGCGACCGCCGTCGCCGAGGAGTTCGGGGGCTTGACCGACGACCGGATCGCGAATGCGTACGGCGTCTTCGGCCTCTACGGCCTCAACGACACCGGCGCGGGCCAGCACGTCGCGATCTTCGAGCTCGAGCCATTCGCAACAACCGACCTCCAGACATTCGACACGTGCTACTTCGGCGCAGCCGAGGCCGCGACGATGCTCAGTCACGTCCACACGATCAACGTGGACGGCGGGCCGCAGAACGGCCCCGGCTCGGGCGAGTCGATCCTCGACATCCAGGACGTCTCCGCCTTCGCGCCGGGCGCGAGCATCGACGTCTACCAGGCCCCGAACACCTCGTTCGCATCGTTCGACCAGTACGCCAAGATCGTCAACGACGACGCCGACCAGATCGTCAGCACGAGCTGGGGGATCTGCGAGCAGGCGATCCAGGAAGGCTCGCCGGGCGTCCAGCAGGCCGAGAACCAGATCTTCGAGCAGGCGGCGGCCCAGGGCCAGACCGTCTTCTCCGCGGCCGGGGACGAAGGCAGCAACGACTGCAACGCCTTCCGGACGACGACGCCGACCAGCCCGGTCCTGTCCGTCGACGACCCGTCGAGCCAGCCGTACGTCGTGTCGACCGGCGGGACGACGATCGACAACGCCACCCAGCCCGCCGCCGAGCACGTCTGGAACGACGGCGCGGCATGGGGCGCCGCCGGCGGCGGCATCTCCGAGTCCTGGCCGATGCCCGCGTGGCAGCGCGACACGCAGGTGCCGGGCGTGAACAACTCCACCGCCGTCGGCGCTGCGACGACCTTCGAGTCGAACGACCTGCGTGATCCGGGCTACGCCTTCTGCTCCTCCGACAACCCCGGCACCCCCGGCGCGTGCCGTGAGGTGCCCGACGTCAGTGCCGTGGCCGACGAGTTCACGAGCGGGATCACGATCTACATCGCGGCCTTCGGCGGGTGGAACACGATCGGCGGCACGTCGTCGGCGGCCCCCATGTGGGCGGGCATGCTGGCGGACGTCAACGAGTCGCCGACGTGCCAGGCGAACAACGTCACGAAGAACGGCGTCGGCTTCGTCGACCCGCTCCTCTACTCGGTCGCGTCGAACCCGACGGCCTACGCAGCGTCCTTCAACGACGTCACCGTGGGGAACAACGACCCGTACGGGGACTCGAAGCTGTTCCAGGCCACGACCGGATACGACATGGCCTCGGGTCTCGGCACCCCGCGGCTCACGCAGCCCGGCGGCGGGTCGGGGCTCGCGTTCTACCTCTGCAACCGGGCTCCGGCTGCGACGAGGCCGACCGTGACAACCCTGTCGCCCGCTGACGGATTCACGTCGGATCCCAGCACGTCGGTGACGCTCACCGGCACGAAGTTCGTGAACGTCGCACACGTCCAGGTCGGTGACGTGAAGCTCACGCCCGGCGACGGCATCGCGGTCGGGACGTTCAAGGTCACGGACGCGCAGCACATCACCGCCGCGTTCCCGCCCGCTTCCGACGCGATTCCGCCGAGCGACCAGACCGACGGTGCGGGCCCCGTGCAGGTGAGCGTGACGCTCCAGGACGGCGAGACGAGCGCACTGACGGGAAACAGCCGGTTCATCTACGTCGACGACAACGGCTCCTCGCTCCAGTTGCCGACGGTCACCGGAGTCCATTCGTTCACCGGGCCCGACGCGGGCGGCAACACCGTCGACGTGTTCGGTGCGGGCTTCACCGGCGCGACCGACGTCACCTTCGGCGGCGTCAGTGCGGGCGGGGCCAATATCACCGTCGTCAACGACGCACTGCTCAAGGTCAAGGTCCCGGCCTTCAGCAACGGGGTGACGACCTGCGATCAGGACGGCTCGAGCTTCGACGGAAGTCAGAACGCCACGAACGACATCTGCCAGACGCAGGTGGTCGTGACGACACCCAACGGCTCAAGCACCACGTCCACGATTCTGCCGCTGTACGAGGGAGCGATCGCGTTCGCCGACGACGGCGTGCTGCCCGCGCCGCCCGGCGACGAAGCCGCACCTGCCGCGACCGAGTACGACTACGTCCCGGCACCGCACATCACGTCGATCTCGACCACCGGCGGCCCGGCCTCGCTCGCGAGCGAGAACGGCGACTCGGTCGTCACGATCCACGGCACGGGCTTCAACCTCGCCTCGCTCGACTGGGTCAACTTCGGCGACCCGACGCAGGCGTCGTCGCAGCAGTTCTTCAACCTCGTCGAGGTGACGGGCACGAAGATCGAGATCGTCGCACCGGGCTTCGACACGGAGACGGTCGACACGTCGAACGTCCCGGTCAGCGTGCAGTCGGCCGCGGGCCTGTCGAACCAGACCGACGCCACGTACGCGGGAGCGCCGACGATCTCCAGCGTGCTGGCGACCGCGGGACCGACCGCGCAGACGAACGCCGGCCCGGATACCGGTGACACGCCGATCGACATCAAGGGCGAGGGGCTCGCGAACCAGGTCGTCGCCGTGACGTTCGACGACGTCTCGCCGAACCAGTTCTCCTTCGGCACGCAGTACAACTTCTCGCCGACGAGCAACACCGACCTCACGACGCACACGGTCGCGCAGAACCCGGCGATCGTCGACACGCAGGCGTGCACGGTCACGGACTGCTCGTCGCCCACGTCGCTCCAGAACGATCCGGCCGACGTGTTCATCCTCTACCCGCCCGGCGATCCGAAGATCGACTCGATCACGCCGGCCTCCGGGTCCGCCGTGGGCGGAACCGTGGTGACGATCACCGGCGAGAACCTCGGCTGCGTCACGAACGTCTCCTTCGGCAGCGCGACGGCGGACGACTTCACGAACGCCCAGGCGCTGCTCGACTGCGGCTCGACCGACACGGTCACGGTGACCGCGCCGGCCGGAACCGTCGGCACGGTCCCGGTCACGCTCCAGACGGTCGAGAGCGAGGCCACCGGCGCACCGCCGGCGCACGGGCAGTTCACCTACACCCAGCCGCCGAAGCAGACCCTGACCGTCCACAGGTCCGGCAACGGCACGGGCAAGGTCACGAGCTCGCCCGCAGGGATCAGCTGCGGGAAGACCTGCTCGCACCGGTTCGCGTTCGGGACGTCGGTGAACTTGAAGGCCAGGGCCGCCAAAGGCTCGTCGTTCGCCGGCTGGTCGGGCGGCTGCACCGGCAAGTCGACGTGCAAGGTCAAGACCAACGCGACCCTCAAGGTGACGGCGAAGTTCACGCTCAGGAGCTGCGTCGTCCCGAAGGTCACCGGTAAGACCCTCACAGCTGCAAAGCGGGCGCTGAAGGCGCATTTCTGCGCGGCCGGCAAGGTCGAGCAAGCCTTCTCGAGCAAGGTGAAGAAGGGTCGTGTGATCTCGCAGAAGCCGAAGCCCGGCCGTCACCTCAGGCACGGCGGCAGGGTCGGCCTGACGATCAGCAAGGGGCGGAACTAGCCGGCAGATCCGGCGCACCGGTTGGAAGGAGGGCCCGCCCGGGCGGGCTCTCCGTACCCTGAGAGGGTGATCAAGATCTCATGCGAGGCGTGCGGCTGGGTTGCGGTCACGGGCGAGCCGGTCAACGACGTCTGGCGGGAGCACGAAGCGGGCTGCCCGGCCGTCGGCGGGGCCATCCGTCATCTGCCGGATCTGCCGCCGATCCGACCCCGCCTGCCACAGGTGAACCAGTGCCGGCATCGGCTCGTGCGCCGTCAGATCGCGGTCATGGGCAACGGCGTGAAGAAGTACGCGGTGATGTGTGAGCTCTGCGGCCGCTTCGTCGGCTGATCCCGGGCCTCGCTGACAAGATCCCGCGATGAATCTTCGCGAGCGCGCACGGCAAGCGCGGGCGAACCTCGGCGCGGCCGTCCTCGGGCAGCTCGCCCAGGCCGCCGCCGCGGCCGGGATCTCGTGGGAGCTCGCGCTGCAGCTGCCGAACCACGGCCAGCCGTTCTTTGCGCCGATCGCCGCCGCGATCGCGCTCGGCGCCGAGCGCGGCACGCGCGGGCGCCAGGCGATCCGGATGATGACCGGCGTCTCCGTCGGGATCCTCGTGGGCGCCGCCGTGCTGGCCCTCGTCGGCGCAGGGGCGTGGCAGATCGTCGTCGGCACGGCCGTTGCGCTCGTCGTCACGACTGGCGCGGGGGCGCCGCTCATGGTGCGGAACCAGGCCGCGGCCTCGGCGATCCTCATCGTCGCGCTGCACCGGCCGGGCTCGAACCTCGCGGCGCAGCGCCTCGAAGACGCGCTGATCGGCGGCGCCGTTGCCATCCTGATCGCGCGCTTTCTGCTACCGATCGACCCGCTCCCGCTCGTCCGCGACGAGGCGGGGAAGTTGCGCGAGCAGCTCGCCGCGGCACTCGACGAGGCCGCGAGCGCCCTCACCGCCAACGACCGCGAGCGCGGGGAGGCGGCGGTCGAGCGGATCTGGACGATCGACGACAGCTCCCTGGCCCGGGCCCTGCTCACGGCCCGCGAGGTGACGAGGGCGGCGCCGCGGCGCCGGCCGCTGCGCCGGCGCGTCGAGAAGCTCGGCGAGATGTACCGGGAGCTCGAGGCCTCGGTCTACGACGCCCACGCGATCGCCACGGGCGTGGTGCGCCTCGCCGGTTCCGACGGGCCAGTGCCGATTGAGGCGGCGGCCGCGATCGAGGCGGCGGCGAGGGCGGTGCGGGCCATCGAGCCCGACGCCGCCCGCGGAGCGGCCGAGGCCGCACGCGACGCCGCCCGCCGGCTCCGCGAGGCGGATCCGTCGCTCGGCGCGGCGGTCATGGCGCACGGCGCCGTCGGCGTCGCCGACCACACGCTCCGCGCGGCCGAGGCACGCGAGGAGGAGCGGAAACTGGCCGCATCCCGGAGGTCGCTTTCTTCGTTCAGATGAAGCAATGGCCACGGCCGAGGCGACAGGCGGCAGCTTCATCCGCGAGGCGCTCCACAACCGGCGCCTTCTCGGGGTAGCGCTGATCGCCGCGCTCGGCGGCTTCCTCTTCGGCTACGACACCGGCGTCATCGGCGGTGCGCTCCTCTTCATGAGCAAGGACCTCGGGCTGAACACGTCGGGGATGAAGGAGCTGACGGTCGCGATCCTGCTGCTCGGCGCGGTGACGGGCGCGCTGATCGCCGGCTGGTCGGCGGACAGGATCAGCCGGCGCCGGACGAAGATCGTCTCCGGGTGCGTCTACGTGATCGGGGCGCTCGGCTGCGCGTTCGCGCAGACGTACTGGCAGATCCTCGCCGGCCGGTTCTGGCTCGGCCTCGCCGTCGGCTGTGCCTCGTTCGTGTCGCCGATGTACATCGCGGAGATGGTGCCGCCCAAGATCCGCGGCGGCGTCGTCTCCTTCAACCAGCTGATGATCACGAGCGGCATCCTCGTCGCATACATCGTGGACTGGGGCTTCGCGGGCTTCTCGAACAACTGGCGCTGGATGTTCGGCGTCGCCGTCGTCCCGGGCGCCGCGCTCGCCGTCGGCATGTACTTCATGCCGTTCTCGCCGCGCTGGCTCGTCGAGAAGGGCCGCGAGGACGAGGCGCGCGAGGTCCTGAGCCGCTATCGCGACTCCGACGAGGACGTCGAGGAAGAGGTGCGGGAGATCAAGGACGTCGCCGAGAGCGAGGCGAGCATCCGCGATCTGCTCGCGAAAGGCGTCCGCCGCATGCTGATCGTGGGGATCGGGCTCGCGATCTTCCAGCAGATCGTCGGCATCAACACCGTCATCTACTACGCGCCCACGATCCTCAAGCTCGCCGGCCAGCAGAACACGGGCGCGCTGACGCAAAGCGTCTTCATCGGCTGCACGAACGTGTTCTTCACGATCGTCGCGATCCTGCTGCTCGACAGGCTCGGCCGCCGGTTCTTCCTGATCGCGGGAACGGCGACGCTGACCGCCGCGCTTGTCGGGCTCGGGGTGTTCTTCGAGTCCGCCGGGGTGCGGCATGCGGTGCCGTGGCTCGCGCTCGCGTGTCTCCTCGTCTACATCGGCGGCTTCGCGGTCGGGCTCGGGCCGGTCTTCTGGCTGATGATCTCGGAGATCTTCCCGATCCAGATGCGGGGGCCGGCCATGGCGGTCTGCACGATGTTCAACTGGGGCCTGAACTTCGCGATCTCGTACACGTTCCTGACCCTGACGGGCGCGATCACGAAGCAGGGGACGTTCTGGCTCTACGCGTTCTTCGGCGTCTGCGCGCTCGTCTTCTTCCTCACGCTCGTCCCCGAGACGAAGGACCGTTCGCTCGAGGAGATCCAGTCCGATCTCGGTTCGGACACCGACGCGGCGCTGACCCGCGAGAGGGAGCCGGAGACTGCGCGCGTCTGACGGCTTCGCGCCGATCGGCGCATACGCGGCGATCGGCGACGGCAGGACGGTCGCACTGGTCGCGGCGAACGGCTCGGTCGACTTCATGTCGCTGCCGAACCTGCACTCGCCGACCACGTTCGCGGCGATCCTCGACCCGGAGAAGGGCGGACGCTTCACGCTCGCACCGGCCGGCGAGTACGAGGCCGCGCGGCGCTACGCTGGCCGCACGAACGTCCTCGAGACGACGTACCGCACCGCGGACGGCGTCGTCCTCGTCACCGAGGCGCTGACGCTGCAGGACGGCGGCCTGCTCCCGTGGGTCGAGCTCGCCCGGCGGGTCGAAGGTCTCGAGGGCTCGGTGCCGCTCGAATGGCGGCTCGAGCCGCGGTTCGATTGGGGCCGCCGAGCACCGGACATCGCTCGCCGCGGCGATCTACTCGTCGCCGAAGGCGCGGGCCTGCAGCTCGCCGTGCACTCCTGGGACGCAGGCGAGGTCGCGACCGAGCGGAATGCGCTCGTGGGCTCGTTCGAGATCGCGAGCGGTGAGCGGGCGTTGCTCGCGCTCGTCGCCACGAGCGAGCAGCCGTTGCACGCACCGAGCCGCGACCACGTCGAGGCGCGCCTCGACGCGACGAAGCGGGTCTGGGAGCGCTGGCTCGGGCTGTGGGCGTACGACGGCCCGTGGGAGGAGGAGGTGGCGAGAAGCGCGCTCGCGCTCAAGCTGCTCGTGTACGCGCCGAACGGCAGCATCGCCGCGGCCCCGACCACGTCCCTCCCGGAGGTGATCGGCGGCGACAAGAACTACGACTACCGCTACTCGTGGGTGCGCGACTCGGCCTTCACGCTCGACGCCCTGATGCGGCTCGGGATCCCGGAGCAGGTGCAGGAGTCGTTCGCCTGCCTCCTGCGCGCGGTCCGGGAGACCGCGCCCGACCTGCGGCCGTTCTACGACCTCGACGGCTGCGTGCCCACGCGTCGTGAGACGCTCGAGCATCTCCGCGGCTACCGCGACTCGCGGCCCGTCCGTTACGGCAACGCCGCCTCGACCCAGCTCCAGCTCGGCTCCTGGGGCGACCTCCTCGAGACCGCCGCGCTGTACTGCTCGGAGGGCAACGTCCTCGACGGGGAGACCGCTGAGATGCTCGCGGGCTGCATCGACCGCGTCGCCGTCCTCTGGCCGGACGAGGACTCCGGAATGTGGGAGCTCGACGAGCACCGCCATTACACGAGCTCGAAGATCGCCGTCTGGATGGCGTTCGACCGGGCGCTGCGGCTCGCCGCCGAGGATCAGCTGCCGGATCGGCACGCCGCGCAATGGCGTGAGCAGCACGACCGACTCCATGCCTGGATCGAGGAGCATTGCTGGTCGGAGGAGCTCGGCGCGTACCGCGGCTGGGCGGGCGAGGAATCGCTCGACGCCGGGATCCTGCGCGCGCTGCGGATGGACTACCCCGAGAAGGAACGGCTCGACCGGACGGTGGACACGATCCGCGAGCGGCTCGCCGCGGCCCCGGGCCTCGTCTATCGCACGAGCGAGCACGTGGGGCAGGAGGGCGCGTTCGTCGCGTGCTCGTTCTGGCTCGTCGAAGCGCTCGCGCGGCTCGGCCGAGTCGACGAGGCGTGCGAGACGATGGAGCTGATCCTCCCGTACGCCAACGACCTCGGCCTCTTCTCGGAGGAGATCCACCCGGAGAACGGCGAGCTCCTGGGCAACTTTCCGCAGGGCCTGAGCCATCTCGCGCTCGTCAACGCGGCGGGCGCGATCGAGGACGCTAGTGGCGGCTCGCGTGCCGGCGGTGCATCGGCGAAGGCAGGTGCGGCGCGAGGTTGAACGCGGTGTTCACGAGCGCCAGGTGCGTGAACGCCTGCGGGAAGTTGCCGAGCAGGCGATCGGCCTTCGGGTCGTATTCCTCGGCATAGAGTCCGAGGTCGTTGCCGATCTCGATGAGCCGCGCGAAGAGCTCGTGCGCGTCCTGGTGGCGTCCGAGCAGCTCGTAGCAGTCGCAGAGCCAGAACGAGCACGGCAGGAACACTCCCTCGCCGGGTGGCAGGCCGTCGACCCCCTTCTCCCGCGTCCGGTAGCGGAGCACGAAGCCGTCCTGCAGGAGCTCTCGCTCGACCGCTTCGACCGTGCCGCGGATCCGCGCGTCGGTGGCGGGGAGGAAGCCGACTAGCGGCAGCAGCAGAAGGCTCGCATCGAGCTCCTGCGAGCCGTACGACTGGGTGAAGGAGCCGAGCTCCGCGTCGAAGCCGCGCTCGCAGACGTCGGCGTGGATCTCGTCCCGGAGCGCCCGCCAGCGGTCTACCGGCCCGTCGAATCCGTGCTCCTCGGACGTCCGCACGGCCCGGTCGAAGGCGACCCACGCCATCGCCTTCGAATGGACGAAGTGGCGGCGCCCGCCGCGGATCTCCCAGATGCCGTCGTCCGGCTCCCGCCAGGCATCCGCGAGATGGTCGAGCAGGCCGAGCTGGATCTTCCAGCCCTGCGAGTCGACCGGAAGGCCGTGCACGCGTGCCTGGTAGAAGCAGTCGAGCACCTCGCCGTAGACATCGAGCTGGAGCTGGCCGCTGGCCGCGTTGCCGACCCGCACCGGCTGCGAGCCTTCGTAGCCGTCGAGCCACGGCAGCTCGAACTCGCTCAAGCGTCGCTCGCCCGCGACGCCGTACATGATCTGGAGGTCGGCGGGGTCGCCGGCGATCGCGCGCACGAGCCAGCGTCGCCACTCGCCCGCCTCGTCGGCGTGGTTGCAGTGGAGGAGCGCGAGCAGCGTGAGCGTCGCGTCGCGCAGCCAGCAGTAGCGGTAGTCCCAGTTGCGCACCGAGCCGATCCACTCGGGCAGGGACGTCGTCGGCGCGGCGACGATCCCGCCGGTCGGGTCGTAGGTCAGCGCCTTGAGCACGATGAGCGACCGCCGGACGAGCGGCGCCCAGTCGTCCGGAAGGTCGAGCGGGCACGCCTCGCTCCACTCGCGCCAGAAGCCCTCGGTGTCGGCGAGCGCCTGCTCCGGGTCGATCGCCTCCGGCACGTCCTCGTGCGAGCGGAAGTACGTCAGGACGGAGGGCACGCGCTCGCCCTCGTCGACGACGAACTCCGAGATCGTGCGGAGGTCCTCGCCGCGGGTGTCCGCGGGCGTCCGAAAGCAGAGCGCGTCCGGGCCGGCGAGGGCGACGCGCGTGTTCTCCTCGTGCGTCCGCTTTCTTACCCACGGGACGATGCTGCCGTAGTCGAAGCGGATCGTCAGCTCCGAGCGGAAGTCGACGCAGCCCTTGACGCCTTCGACGATGCGGACGATGTCTGGCGCCTTGCCGCGGGGCGGCATGAAGTCGAGGACGCGCGCGACGGAGCCGTCCTCGGTCTCCCAGGTCGTCTCGAGGACGAGCGTGTCGTGGAGGTAGCGGCGCGTGCTCGTCGCCGGCGTCGACGGTGCGAGGAGCCAGCGGCCGCAGTCGGGACCGCCGAGGAGCGCCGCGAAGCAGGCGCCGGAGTCGAAGCGCGGGAAGCAGAGCCAGTCGATCGAGCCGCCGCGGTCGACGAGCGCCGCCGTCTGCAGGTCGCCGAGGAGTGCGTAGTCCTCGATCAAGGTCACGAGAGCAAGCCAACCAGACGGGCGCGGGCGGCTGTCGCGGCCGGGTGGGCGAGCCCGAGATCGGCTGCGATCGCGTCGAAGACGTCGCAGATCCCGAGGAGAACCGCGCCGAGCTCGTCGGGCGATGCCGCACTCAGCCAGAACGCGTCGATCACGCGCTGCTCGGCCCAGCTCTCGGCAAACCGCTCGTCGTGCCACGTGTCGCCGGACGCGCGCTCGCGGGCGAGCTCGAGGAGCAGCCACTTCAGCCGGCCCTCGACACACCGGCGGGCCGCGATCGCCTCTCCGCGGCGGAGCTTCTTCGCGCTCCAGAGAGCGTGGTACCAGAAGTCCTGCAGCAGCTCGGCCGGCTCGCGGCGTGAGGGCTCCGCAACATGCGGCAGCGCTGCGATCGCGTCCGCGGCCCCGAGATCGTCGTACAGGACGCGATGGCCGCGCCGGAGGGCGTCGGCGGCCTCCGCGTCGGCGAGCAGCCTGTGCCACAGCTCGACGGGGAAGAGGGGGAGGTCGACCTCGAGTCCGTCCGAGAAGAGAACGCGGCGCTCCGGCTGCCCGCCGACGGTCGACGTCTCGACGAACGTCACCTCCGGCTCACCGAATCGCCTCACCCACGCCAGATCCCAGGCGAGCGGCGCAGGATCGTCGACGACGAGCGCCACGTCCACGTCGGACCACTCGTCCGCCGGCGTGTCGCTCCGAGCCTGCGATCCGATGAGAACGGCCGCGCGGACGCCGGGCTCGTCTCGCGCCCAGTCGGCCACGTCGGCGAGGAAGCTCTCGATCCGCTCGGTCGTGCTCACCGGTTCTCGATCTCCAGGCCGAGCTCCGGCCAGCGCTTGCGGACGGCGCGATTGAACGACTCCTCGTACATCTCGGCCGTGCCCTCGTCGAGCGTGCGGGCGAACCGGTCGCGCATGTCGGCAAGCGCCTCCGTCGCCGTCTCCACCGCGTCGCTGAAGTCGCCGTACGCCTCCTCGCGGTCCTCACGGTCGGCGTGCTGGTAGAGCCTGAACTTCTCGCGGCACTCCCCGAGGAGGTCGGCCTCGTCCGCGACGAAGAGATCGAGCTGGCGCGCGATCACGTCGCGGAGCGGATCTCGGCGAAACCTCACGCGATCTCCTCGTAGACGGCGAGATGCGCCTTCGCCGCCGCGTCCCACGTGAGCTCTTCTTTCGCGCGCCGGGCGCCTGCACGCGCCTTCTCGAGCGCGTCGGAGTCGGAGAGCAGCTCGTGCACCGCGGCGGCGAGGCCGGCGACGTCGCCCGCCGCCACCACTCGGCCGGCGCCGAACCGGCGCACCGGCTCGGCGATCCCGCCGACGTCGTACGCGACGGCCGGCACTCCGGCGCCGAGCGCGCGCAGGAGCGCGCCGCTCTGGTCGAGCTCCGGCCGGTACGGGAAGACCGCGACTGTCGCGTCCCCGAACGCCCGGTCGGTCTCCGCCGGCGGGAGATAGCCGAGTCGCCACTCGACCTCGAGCCCGTTCGCGGCCACCTCGTACGGCTCGAGCGGCTCGAGCGGGTCCCCCGCCACGAGCAGGCGGGCGTCGCCGGCCCGGCGCACGGCTTCGATCGCGTCGCCGAGGCCCTTGTACGGGCGGATCATCCCGAACGCGAGCACGGTGCGGCCGTCGTCGCGCCGCTCCGGCTCGCTCGGGAAGACGGGGTGGGGGATGACACGGAGCGCGTCCTTCCCGACCCCGAGCTCGGACAGCGCATCGCGCCCGTTCTCGCTGTGCACGACGATCCGGTCGAAGCGGGCGAAGAGACGGCGCCAGAGGTCGGTGCGGTGTGCGGTGCGGCGGGGGAGGAGGTCGTGGGCGGTGAAGACGGAGGGCAGGTGCGGCCGGAAGAGGAGCGCGTCGAGCTCGGGTGCGGGGAGCCACTGCATGTGGAGCACGTCGGCGCGCAGCCGGCGTAGGGAGGCGAGCCCCACCGGATGCTCCGCGACCTTGAGCGGCAGCCGCAGCGGCGACCTGCCGAAGAGGCGCGACGAAAGCGGATAGAAGAGCTCCCGCCGCCGGTAGCCTGCCGGCTCCGGGGCCGTCCCGAACCGAAAGCGGGACGTGACGAGCTCGACGTCCGCGCCTTCGCGGACGAGCGCCGCGGCGAGCTCGTGGTCGTACGGCGGCGTGAAGGCCGGCGGATCGGCGAGCAGGACGCGCACGGCCTCGTACGCTACGCCGTGGCCATGCTCGTGCGAACTTGGAACCTCTTCCACGGGAACGCGTCTCCGCCGGAACGGAGAGCCTTCCTCCGCCGCATGATCGAGCTCGTGACGCGCGACCGCCCCGACGTCGTCTGCCTGCAGGAGCTGCCCGTCTGGGCGCTCCGGCACGTCGAGCGCTGGAGCGGGATGCACGCGAGCGGCGCCGTCGCGCGGGGCCCGCTGCTGCCGGTCGGCTCGAGGACGGTGACGGCGCTCCATCACGGGCTGCTCCGCTCGGCGCTGACAGGTGAGGCGGACGCGATCCTGACGCGCCAGCCCGCGCGCGCCCTGGGCACGCACGTCGTCGGCGAGCGGACGCTGCGGCGGATCGCCCACGCGGTGGACGTCGACGGAGTGACGGTCGTCAACTTCCACATCGACGGTGACCTGGCGCAGTTCGAACGCGTCGTCGCCCTCGCACGCGAGCGGTCGATCCTCGCCGGCGACGCGAACCTCGTGTCGCGGGGCGCCGACGGCTTCTCGGCGCCGCTCGCCGGCAGCATCGACCAGATCCTCGTGCGCGGCTTGACCCTGAGCGACGGCCCGTCCGCGTGGCCACTGGAGCGACGGGTCGTCGACGGCCGGACGCTGTCGGACCACGCGCCGGTCGAGGCGGTCGTCGAGTGACGTTCGAGGAGGCACGCGCGCAGTTCCCGGTGCTGGAGCGGCGCGCCTACCTCAACGCGGGCTCGGCGGGGCCGCTGCCGAGGGCGGCGGTCGACGCGGCGCGGGCGCACCTCGAGCGAGAGGCGGCGGAGGGGCGGAGCGGAACGGCGTTCATCGAGGAGATCTTTGCGCTGCGCGAGTCCGTTCGCGGCGGGATCGCCTCGGTGCTCGGGACGACGGCCGAGCTCGTCGCGCTCACCGATTCGACGACGCGCGCCTGCCAGATCGTGCTCACGGGGCTCGAGCTCACGACGGACGACGAGATCGTCACGACCGCCGACGAGCATTTCGGTCTGCTCGGCCCGCTCCATGCGAGCGGCGCCCGCGTCGTCGTCGTGGAGGCCCACGAGGACGCGCTCCTCGCAGCCGTGAATCGGCGCACGCGGCTCGTCGCCGTCTCCCACGTCCTCTGGACGACGGGGCGCAGGCTCGACCTCGCGCGGGTTCGCGAGGGAAGCGGGCTGCCGCTGCTCGTCGACGGCGCCCAGTCGGCGGGTGCGATCGAGGTCGACCTGACCGGAGCCGACTTCTACACCGTCTCCGCCCAGAAATGGCTCTGCGGGCCGGCCCCGTCGGGCGCGCTCTTCGTGCGCGATCCGGAGCGGCTCGGCGTCGGGTTGCCAAGCATGTTCGCGCCCGAGACGTACGAGGCCGACGGCTCGTTCGTGCCCAAGACCGGCGCCCGGCGGTTCGACTCGGGCTGGCTCGCCGGGTCGACGCTCGCGGGGCTGGAAGCGGCGCTCGGGGTGCATCCGGAGTGGGGCTGCGAGGCCGCGGCGGCGGCCGCCGCCCGCTGCCGGGACCTGCTCGCCCCGCATGCAGAGATCATCACCCCGCCGGACCATTCGACGCTCGTCTCCTTTCGCCCGTCCGGGGATCCGACCGAGCTCGTCGCGGCGCTCGACGAGCGGGGTGTGATCGTGCGCGAGCTCCCGGGCCGCAACCTCGTCCGCGCCTCGTGCGGCTGGTGGACGAGCGACGACGACCTCCGCCGGCTCGCCGACAGCGTCGAAGCCGCCCTAGGCGGGCAGGCCTAGCTCGGCCGAGATCGGCTGCAGCGCCGCGACGATCGTGCGGATGTGGTCGTCGAGCTCGACGCCGAGGTCCTCGGCGCCCTTGTAGACCTCGTCGCGGTGGACACCGGCCGCAAAGGACGGCTGCTTGAGCTTCTTCTTGACCGACTTCGGCTCGAGCCCCTCGAGCCCGGTGGGACGCACGAGCGCGCACGCGTGGACGAAGCCGCTCAGCTCGTCGCAGGCAAAGAGCGCCTTCTTCAGCTGGGTGTCGCGCGGCAGGCCGAGGTGCTCGGCATGGGAGAGCACGGTCTCGACCACCTCCTCGGGGTAGCCCTCCTCGCGCAGGATCGGCGCGCCGTCCTGCGGATGCTTGTCGAGCGTCGGGTGCATCTCATAGTCGAAGTCGTGGAGGAGGGCGGCCACGCGCCAGAGCTCCTCGTCCTCGCCGAACTTCCTCGCGTACGCCGCGGTCGACGCCTCGACGGCGAGCGCGTGCCGCAGGAGCGACTCGCTCTTCGTGTAGCGCGTGAGGGTCTCCCAGGCCTGCTCGCGTGTCGGCTCCAAGGCCTGGCTATCCTAGCCCCGCATGTCCGTCACGACGGCGCCGCAAGCCCTCGTCATCGAGGGCGGAAACCCGCTCAACGGCCGCATCCGCGCCTCCGGAAACAAGAACGGCGCGCTGCCGATCCTCGCCGCGTGCCTGCTCGCGGACGAGCCCGTCACGCTCTCGAACGTCCCGCGCATCCGCGACGTCGACACGATGATCGAGCTCGTGGCGGCCACGGGCGCGAGCGCCGAGTGGACCGGGCCGAACGAGGTGCGGGTCGAGCCGCAAGGACTCTCGTCCTACGAGGTCGACGGCGTGCTCGCGGAGCGCATCCGGGCGTCGTTCCTGCTCGCGGGCCCGCTGCTGGCACGGCTCGGCCGGGCGAGCGTCCCGCCGCCGGGCGGCGACGTGATCGGGCGCCGGCGGCTCGACCCGCACATCCATGCGCTCGAGCGGCTCGGCACCCGCATCGAGGTCGAGAGCCGCTACGTGATGAAGACGGACGGGCTGCGCGGAGCCGACATCTTTCTCGACGAGGCGAGCGTGATGGCGACCGAGAACGCGGTGATGGCTGCCGTGCTGGCTCCCGGCGAGACCACGATCGGCAACGCGGCCTGCGAGCCGCACGTCCAGGACCTCTGCCGCTTCCTCGTCTCGCTCGGCGCCGAGATCTCCGGGATCGAGTCGAATGTGCTGCGGATCCACGGCGTCGAGTCGCTGCGCGGCGGCGAGTGGACGATCGCGCCGGAGCACATCGAGGTGGGGAGCTTCATCGGCCTCGCGGCCGTCACCAACAGCGACCTGACGATCGACGGAGTCGTGCCGAAGGACATGGTCTCGATCCTCACCGCCTTCCAGCGGCTCGGCATCGAGGTCGAGCCCGGTGACAACTGGCTGCGCGTGCCGCCCAACCAGGAGCTCGTGATCAAGAACGACCTCGGCGACCAGGTGCCGAAGATCGAGGACGGCCCGTGGCCCGCATTCCCCGCGGACCTGACGTCGATCGCCGTCGCGGTCGCGACGCAGACATGGGGGACGATCCTGATCTTCGAGAAGATGTTCGAGAACCGGCTCTTCTTCGTGGACAAGCTCGTCTCGATGGGCGCGCGCATCATCGTCTGCGACCCGCACCGGGTCGTCGTGAGCGGGCCTTCGCGGCTCTACGGCCAGCGCCTGACGAGCCCGGACATCCGCGCCGGCATGGCCATCCTCATCGCCGCGCTGTGCGCGAACGGCCGCTCGACGATCGGCAACGTCGCCGAGATCGACCGCGGCTACGAGCGGATCGACGAGCGCCTGCGCGCGGTCGGCGCGCAGATCGAGCGCGTCGAGGCGTAAGCGCGCGGTTACGCTCCGAGAGAGATGAACGAACAGGCGGCGGCAGGCGTCCGCGTCAACGTCTACGGGCACGGCGAGGCGACGGTCGAGACGGGGTTGCCCGTGCTCAACCGGCTGCTCACGCGGCTGGCCGAGACCGCGCGCTTCGACCTCGTCCTCGACATCGAGCCGGGGGATACTCAGGCCGAGGTCGAGGCGGCCGCGGCCGCGCTCGGGCACGCGCTCGCCGGGCCGTTGCGAACCGAGGGAGCGCGGGGTTACGGCGCGGGCACGATGACGTCCGCCGAGGCGCTCGCGTCCGTCGTGCTCGAGACGAGCGACGAGCCGCTGTTCGTCACGAACGTCGACCTCACGCAGGCGCGCATCGGTGGGCTCGGGACCGACGTCGTGCGGCGCTTCCTCGAGGTGCTGGCCGAGAACGCGGGGCTCGTGCTCCATGTGCGGCTCCTGAACGGGACCGACAGCGGCCATGTGCTCGAGGCGATCTTCAAGGGGCTCGGCGCGGCCCTGGCCGAAGCGTGCGAGAGACAGGAGGCACGTCGATGAGCGACAAGAACGTCGTCCGTACCGAGGCGGCTCCGGCGCCGTTCCAGGGGGCGCCGTACTCGCAGGCAATAGCGGCCGGAGGCTTCGTCTTCGTCTCGGGCCAGCTCGGCCTGAAGCCGGGGGACACGGCCATCTCCGGCGGGATCGAGGAGCAGACCGAGCAGGTCTTCGCGAACCTGAAAGCGATCCTCACGGAGGCCGGCACCGGGCTGGAGCGGCTCGTGAAGACGACCGTCTTCCTCCAGGACCTCGACGACTTCCAGGCGATGAACAGCGTCTATGCGAGGCACGTCGGCGAGCGGCCGCCGGCGCGGTCGACCGTCGAGGTCGCGCAGCTCCCCTCGGGCGCGCTCGTGGAAATCGAAGCGGTCGCGATCCTCTAGTCGCGCCACAATGGCGCGGTGCGACGCGAAATAGAGAAGTACGTCGGCTCGCTCGGGCTCGACGCCTACCTCGTCGGCGGGGCCGTGCGAGACGAGCTGCTCGGGCTCGACTCGAAGGATGCGGACTTCCTCGTGCCCGGCCTCGACACCGGAGGCCTGCGGGAAGCGCTCGCGCCGTACGGGCGCGTCGAGGACCTCGTCGTCGCCGACCGCCTCGTCGGAGTGCGGCTCCACCCGAGCGACGGCCGGATCCGCAACCTGACCCGGGCCGGGATCGAGTTCGCCCCGCCGCGCAAGGAGGTCTCGACGGGGCCCGGACGCCACGACTTCGAGATCGTCGCCGACCCGTCGCTCTCGGTCGAGGACGACATGCGCCGCCGCGACTTCACGGTCAACGCGATGGCCCGCCGGCTCGAGACGGGCGACCTCGTCGACCCGCTCGGCGGTCGCGCAGACCTCGAGGCGCGCCGCCTGCGCACGGTCTCGGCCCGGAGCTTCCGTGAGGACCCGCTGCGCCTCGTCCGCGCGCTTCGCTTCGTCTCCCAGCTCGGGTTCGAGCCCGACGAGGAGCTGCTCGCACAGATGCGGCAGGAGGCGCCCGCGGTGAAGCTCGTCTCGGGCGAGCGCATCGGCGGCGGACTCGCAGCGGACGGCATGGGGGAGCTGTCGAAGCTCCTGCTCGGAGCGGAGCCGGCGCGTGCCCTGCGTCTCGCCCGCGATACCGATGTTCTCGTCGAGCTCCTGCCGGAGTTCGGGCCGGCGATCGGCTTCAACCAGGAGAGCCGCTACCACGACCTCACCGTCGACGAGCACACGTTCGCCGTCGTCCAGGCCGCCGCCGACGAGGGCTTCTCGCTCGCCGTGCGGCTCGCTGCGCTCTTCCACGATCTCGGCAAGCCGATCGTCGGCTGGCGAGGCGGCGACGGACGGCTCCACTACTACGCGAAGCCCGGTTTCGCCGTGCACGGGCACGACCAGGCCGGAGCGGAGCTCGCGGCCGGCGCCCTGCTCCGGCTCCGCTATCCGAACGCGCTGCGGCAGCGCGTCGTGCGGATCGTGCGGCGCCACATGTTCCAGCCGCGAAAAGGGGATGCGCGCCGCGCACGGCGCTTCCTCCGCCGCAACGGAGACGAGCTCGCGTTCGAGCTCATCGACCACAAGCGCGCCGACCTGCTCGGCAAGCGCGGGAGCGACGGGGAGCCGCCGCCACTCGACGAGCTCGAGAGGCTGGCCCGCTTTCGCGCCGTGGTGGAGCAGGAGCGCTCGAGCCCTCACCGTCTGCGGGACCTCGCGATCGACGGCAACGACCTGATCGAGCTCGGCTTCAGGCCGGGGCCGCAGCTCGGGCGCATTCTCAACGAGCTCCTCGACGCCGTCGTGGACGAGCCCGCTCTCAACACGCGCGACGAGCTGCTCGCCCGGGCCGGAGGCCGTCTGTGATCCGCTGGCAGGCCGAGGGCTACGAGATCGCCTTCACGACCCGGCTCGGCGGCGTGAGCGAGGGGCCGTACGCGTCGCTCAACCTCGGCCGCAAGAGCGGCGACGACGTCGCACGGGCGGACGAGAACCGGCGCCTCGCCTGTGCGGCGATCGGCGCCGACGTCGAGCAGCTCGCGCTCAACCACCAGGTGCACTCCGATCGCGTGCTGCGCGCGACGCGGGCGCTGCGCGGCGAGCGTGCCGACGGGCTGTGGACGGCCGAGCCGGGGCTGCCGCTTCTCGCGCTCTCCGCCGACTGCCTGCCGATCGCGATCGTGCGGGCGGGGACGGACGAACCCGCGGTGGCCGTTCTCCATGCCGGCTGGCGCGGGCTGCTCGCCGGCATCGTCGCGGCCGGTGCGCGCGCGCTCGGTGCCGGCAAGCTAGCCGCTGCGATCGGCCCGGCGATCGGGCCGTGCTGCTACGAGGTGGGGGAGGAGGTCGCCGCGCCGTTTCGCGAGCGCTTCGGCGACGACGTCGTCAACGCGCGCCGCCTCGACCTCTGGACGAGTGCCGAGCGCGCGCTTCTCGCGGCCGGTGTCGAACGCGTCGAGCGCTTCGACCGCTGCACGTACTGCGAGCCCGAGACCTTCTTCTCGCACCGCCGCGACGCCGGTCGCACCGGCCGGCAGGGGGTGATCGCCTACGTCGCCGGCTGAGATCCGCGAGCGCTACGAGCGCATCCGCGACGACGTCGGCCCGGCCGTGACGGTGGTCGCCGCGACGAAGTACGCCTCCGTCGAGGAGATGGCCGCTCTTGCCGAGGCCGGCGTCGAGGTGGTCGGCGAGAACCGCGCGCAGGACCTGGAGGCAAAGCATGGCGTGTATGCCGACGCCTTCCGCTGGCACTTCATCGGGCACCTGCAGAGCCGCAAGGCGCCGCTCGTGAGCGAGCTCTGCGAGCTGTGCCACTCGCTCGCGTCGGAGTCGGCCGCGAAGAAGCTCACGATCCCGGCGCTCGTCGAGGTCAACCTCTCAGGCGAGCCGACGAAGTCGGGCGTCAGCCCCGAGGAGCTGCCGGCGCTGCTCGAGATCTACCCGCAGGTGCGCGGGCTGATGACGATGCCGCCGGCCACCGGCGACCCGGAGGAGTCGCGGCCGTACTTCCGCCGTCTGCGCGAGCTCGCCGAGCAACACGAGCTGCGCGATCTCTCGATGGGGACGAGCCAGGATTACCGGGTCGCGGCCGAGGAGGGAGCGACCTACGTCCGGGTGGGCGCAGTCCTGTGGCAGCGCTAACATCGGCCGCGCGATGGGTCTTTCCGACGTCTGGGCCCGTACCCTCGTCTACTTCGGCATCGCCGAGGAAGAGGACTGGGACGAGGACGGCTATCTCCCCGAGGACGAGCTCGCCGACGACTACGAGCGCCCGAACGTGCGCCATCTCCCCGCCCGCCGGTCGCGGCACTCCTACGACGACGACTGGACGGATCCCGAGCCTGCCGACGCGCAGCGGACGAGCATCCTCCGTCCGCGTGCCGAGTCGCGGCGCGTCCGCACGCTCCAGCCCGTGCAGGGACCGGGCACCTCGCGGGTGCACCTCATCCTGCCGCGCAGCTTCAACGACGCCCAGCAGCTCGCCGACCGCTTCAAGATCGGCGTGCCCGTGATCCTCAACCTCCAGTCCGCCGACGCCGAGCTGTCGAAGCGGCTGATCGACTTCGCCAGCGGCCTCACGTACGCGCTCGACGGCGGGATGCAGCGGATCGCCGACAAGGTCTTCCTGCTCACGCCGCGCGACGTCGAGCTCTCGGCCGAGGATCGCGCGCGGATGCTCGAGCGCGGCTTCTTCAACCAGGCGTAGCCGGCGCGGCATAGGAGAAGGGCCGCCGAGGGCGAACCAGCCGGAATGGGCTGGTCAGCCAGGTTCATGCTGCTCGGCGACGCGATCACGAGCGTGGAGACGTTCCTCAACGTCTTCGCCATCCTCTACGGGCTCGTGATCCTCGTCTACATCATCACGAGCTGGCTGCGGCTGCCGTATTCCGTCGCCCTCAACCGGATCCAGCGATTTCTCTACGACGTCTGCGAGCCGTACCTGCGGATCTTCCGGCGGTTGCTTCCCTCGATGGGCGCGATCGACCTCTCGCCGATGCTGGCCTTGATCTCGCTCGGGGTGATCGACCGCCTCCTCAACTGGGTCCTCGACCACTTCCACTAAAGGAGAGACCGATGGCACTCACACCCGTCGAGATCAGGCACATGTCACCGCCGCGCACGAACTTCCGCGGCTATCGGGTGGCAGCCACCGACCGGCTGCTCGAGGAGATCGCCGCGAGCTTCGAGGACGTCTGGCGCGAGCGCGCCGACCTCGCGGACAAGGTCGAGCAGCTCGAGGCCGACCTCGTCCGCTTCCGCGAGCTCGAGAGCCTGCTGCGTACGACGCTCGTCTCGGCGGAGCAGTCCTCCGCGAAGACGCGGGACCAGGCTCGCAAGGAGGCGGAGCTCATCCTCGGCGAGGCCCATGCCCAGGCGCGGGAGGTGCAACGGCGCGCGCACGCCGAGAACGAGCGCCTGTCCCGCGAGTCGCGCCGGCTGCGCGCGCAGCTGCAGGGTGCCCTTGCCGCCATCGACGACCCGGAGGCCGACGAGGCCCCCGAGCCCGCGACGGTCGCCGAGCAGGACGGGAGCGCCGAGGAAGAGCGCAGCTGGAACGGCTATCCGACCGGCGGCGCGCTGCCCGACGCGGACGCTGCTTGACGCACCGGCCGCGGGCGCGGCCGGACGTAGACTGCGCGCATGACGGCGGAGACCACGCGACTGCGCGTGCGCGTCAGCCCGGGCGCGGGCCGCACGGCGCTCGTCGGCCGGCACGGCGACGCGTGGAAGGTCCGCGTCACCGAGGCGCCCGAGCGCGGCCGCGCGAACGAGGCGGTCCTGCGACTGCTCGCCGAGACACTCGCGCTGCCCCGGACGGCGGTGACCCTCGTTTCGGGTCACGGCGGACGGGAGAAGATCGTGGAGCTGACAGGGGTCGGGCCGACGCTGATCGAGCGGCGTCTCGCCTCGGCGGCTGGAGGAGACCGAGGCCGAAAGGAGAGGCGGTGACGACCATCGACACCGAGCGGTTCCGCGACGCGCTCGTCGACGAGCGCCGACGCGTCGAGCACGCGCTCGCGACGCTCCGCGACGACCACCGCGGCTCGCTCGACGACGAGGTCGAGGAAGTCGCTGCGACAAGCGACAACCACGTCGCCGAGACCGCGTCTGCCACGCTCGGACGCGAGATCGACTACACGCTCGGCGACAATGCCGAGCAGGTGATCGCCGAGATCGACGCCGCCCTGCAGCGCATCGAGGACGGGACCTACGGCACCTGCACGAACTGTGGCCGCGAGATCCCCGTTCAGCGCCTCGAGGCGAATCCCTGGGCTTCCCTCTGCATCGACTGCAAGCGGAGAGCCGAGGGAGGGTGAACGAGCCGCTGCGACAACTCGAAGTCCGCGTCGGATCGGCGACGGACGCCTTGACGCCGCTCTCGCGCGTGACGCGCTCGTTCGCGGCGACCCGCATCCAGTGGCTGGCGCTCGCAGCGATCGCGCTGTCCGCGATCGTCGCCGACCAGGTGACGAAGCACGTCGTCGCCTCGAACCTCCGGCTCGGCGAAGGGCTCCACGTCGCCGGCCCGTTCACGATCCGGCACGTCCAGAACTCGGGCATCGCCTTCGGGCTCTTCTCGAACGCGACGGCGGCCGTCATCGTCGTGACGGCGATCGCGATCGGCTGGATGCTCGCCTACTTCGCACGCTCGGGCTCCCGCCATCCCGTGCTGCCCGTGGCACTCGGCCTCGTCATCGGCGGCAGCGTCTCGAACCTCGCCGACCGCGTGCGCCTCGGCTTCGTCACCGACTTCCTCGACTTCCGCTACTGGCCGGCGTTCAATCTCGCGGACAGCTTCATCGTGATCGGGGTCGGGATCCTGCTCTCCGCGCTCGTCCTCGCCGAGCGAGAGCCCGGCACCGCCAAGCGCTGAAGACGATCGTCGTCCCACCGGAGGCCGCCGGAGAGCGCCTCGACCGCCACCTCGCCGGGCTGCCCGAGGTGGGTTCGCGAGCCGCAGCCGAGCGATTGCTCCTGGCCGGCGCGGTGCTCGTGGACGGCGACACCCGCGGCAAGAGCCACCGGCTCGTGGGCGGGGAGGAGATCGCGATCACGCCGCCGGCCGTAGCTCCGACCGAGCCGCTGCCGCTCCCGGAGCTCACGATCGCCTACGACGACGAGCACCTTCTCGTCGTCGACAAGCCGGCCGGAGTGGTCGTGCACCCCGCGCCCGGGCACGCCGGCGGCACGCTCGCGCAGGCGCTTGCGGCCGCGGGAGCCGCGGGCGGGGAGGAGGCCCGCGCCGGAATCGTCCACCGGATCGACCGGGACACTTCGGGCCTGCTCGTCGTCGCGCGGTCGCAGGAGGCGTTCGAGAAGCTGCAGCGTCTCGTCCGGCGCCGCGCGCTGACGCGCGAGTATCTCGCGCTCGTCGTCGGCCGGCCGCGGTCGCGGCGGGGGACGATCGACGCGCCGATCGGGCGCGACAGGCACGACCGGTTCCGCCATTCGCTCGTCACGGCGACGCCGCGCGCCGCCGTGACGCACTTCGAGCTGGAGGAGCTCCTGCCGCGGCACGCGTTGCTTCGTGTTCGGCTCGAGACGGGCCGGACACACCAGATCCGGGTCCACCTGGCCGCGATCGAGCTGCCCGTGGCTGGCGACCCGACCTACGGCGTCGCCGGCGACCTCGGGCTCGAGCACCAGTTCCTGCACGCGGCGCGGCTCGCCTTCGACCACCCGATCACGGGCCGGCCGGTGGACGTGACCTCGCCGCTGCCGCCCGCGCTGGCGGCCGCACTGGACGCCGCGCGAGGCAGCTAACCTTTCGGGGTTCCGTCCCTACTCCCCGGCGGCCCAACCGTGGCGCGCGTGCCTCTCCTCGTGTGAGGTGCGCCTCGGACTCCGCCGGCGAATCACACAAACGAATCCGGAAGGAGCTCTACATGGCAGTCTCGACCGAGGCTGGAAGCGCGGGCGGCAGCGCAAGTTCGGGCGCAGTCTCGATGCGCGAACTGCTCGAGGCCGGAGTCCACTTCGGCCACCAGACGCGGCGCTGGAACCCGAAGATGCGCCGCTTCATCTTCGCCGAGCGCGGCGGCATCTACATCATCGACCTCACGCAGACGTCGGAGCGGCTCGACGAGGCTCAGCAGTTCCTGCGCAACGTCGCCGAGCGCGGCGGCACCGTCCTCTTCGTCGGCACGAAGAAGCAGGCGCAGGACGCGGTCGAGAACGAGGCGAAGCGCGTCGGCATGCCGTACGTCAACCACCGCTGGCTCGGCGGCCTGCTCACGAACTGGCGCACGATGGCCGACCGCATCGACCGGCTGCACGAGATGCGGCGCCTGCGGGAGGAGGGGCAGCTCGAGCTCCTGCCGGCGAAGGAGCGGATCGCAATGAGCGGCGAGCTCGAGAAGCTCGACCAGAACCTCGGCGGCGTCGCCGACATGCGGCGCCAGCCCGACGCGGTCGTGATCATCGACCTCAAGAAGGAAGCGCTCGGCGTGCGCGAGGCCCGGCGGCTCGGGATTCCCGTCGTCGCGCTCGTCGACACGAACTGCGACCCCGACGAGGCCGACTACGTCATCCCCGGCAACGACGACGCGATCCGCTCGTGCAACCTCATCGTCCACGCGCTCGCAGAGGCGGTCAACGCCGGCAAGCAGAAGGTCTCGGCGCAGGAGCTCCAGCAGCAGGCGGCGCAGGCCAAGAAGGCCGAGGAGACTGCGGCCGAGACCGTCCCGGAGGCCGCCGTCGAGCAAGCGGAGCCGTCCGCTGCCGTCGAGACCCCGACCGAGAGCGAGTCGGCGCCGGCACCGACCGGCGAGGACCCCTCGCAGGAGGGCGCCGCAGAGGTCACGCCGGCGTCCGAGGCGGCACCCGGAAGCACGGAGGAGGCGTGATGCCGGCGGAGATCTCGGCCCAGCTCGTTCGTGAGCTCCGCGAGCGCACGGGCGCGGGGATGATGGACTGCAAGCGCGCGCTGCAGGACACGAACGGCGACATGGAGGCGGCGGTCGTGCTCCTCCGCGAGAAGGGCATGGCCAACGCCGCCAAACGCGCCGATCGCGCGACGACCGAAGGGCTCGTCGGCTATCGGCTCGCGGCCGACCAGTCGCGCGGCACGATGGTCGCGATCGGGTGCGAGACCGAGCCGGTGTCGAAGAACGAGGAGTTCGAGGCGTTCGGCAAGAAGGTGCTCGACCTCGTCGAGGCCGAAGGAATCGACGCCGTCGCCCAGCTCGACGAGGAACGGGCGGAGCTGTCCGGAAAGCTCGGCGAGAACATCGCGGTCGCCGGCGCGGCCAGGTTCGAGGCCGTGGACGGGGGGCGCCTCGGCGCGTACGTCCATCCGCCCGCGAACAAGCTCGGTGTTCTCCTCAATCTCCGCGGGGGCGATGACGACCTCGCCCGCAAGCTCGCGATGCACATCGCGGCCTCGAACCCGAAATGGATCGGGCGCGAGGACGTCCCGGACGACGCGATCGCGGCGGAGCGCGAGATCTTCGCGAACTCCGACGAGGTGCAGTCGAAGCCGGAGCAGGCGCGTGACAAGATCGTCGAAGGAATGATGAACAAGCGCTTCTTCGGGGCGAACGTTCTCGCCGACCAGGACTGGGTTCACGACGACGACCTCAAGGTCGGGAAGGTCCTCGCCGAAGCGGACGCCGAGGTGCTCGAGTTCCAGCGCTTCTCCCTGTCGGGATGACCGCTCAGACGGAGACAGAGCCCGGCCCGACCGACCGGGTGCCAGCGTTCCGCCGCGTGCTGCTCAAGCTGTCCGGCGAGGCGCTCATGGGCGAGCGCGAGTACGGGATCGATCCGGGCGTCACGCGGGCGATCGCGAGTGAGGTCGCCGGTATCCGTGCGGAGGGAGTCGACGTCGCGGTTGTCGTCGGCGGCGGCAACTTCTACCGCGGCCTCGCAGCCGCCGCCGAAAGCGGAATGGATCGTGCGACGGCCGACTACGCGGGAATGCTCGCGACGCTCCTCAACGCGCTCGCCTTGCAGGACGCACTCGAGCGGGAAGGAGCCGACACGCGGGTCATGTCCGCACTCGAGGTCTCGGAGGTGGCGGAGCCGTACATCAGGCGGCGCGCCATGCGACACCTCGAGAAAGGCCGCGTCGTGATCTTCGCGGCCGGCACCGGAAACCCGTTCTTCACGACCGACACGGCGGCAGCGCTGCGCGCGCTCGAGATCGGCGCCGACGCGATCCTGATGGCGAAGCACGGCACGAGGGGCGTGTACGACGGCGACCCGCGGCAGGTCTCCGACGCCGAGTTCCTGCCGCGCATCACGCACCTCGAGGCGATCGAGCGCGGCCTGAAGGTCATGGACACGACGGCTCTTTCGCTCTGCATGGACAACCGGCTTACGATCCACGTCTTCGAGCTCGCCGAGGGCAACGTCGCCCGCGTGGTCAACGGCGAAGAGGTCGGAACGATCATCGCGACACCCGAGAAGGAGGGCTAAGGGATGGCGACTGCAGAAGAGCTGATCAACGGCGCCCGGGACAGGATGGTCAAGTCGGTCGAGCACGCACGGTCCGAGTTCTCGACCGTCCGCACCGGCCGGGCCTCGGCGTCGCTTCTCGACCGGATCGAGATCGACTACTACGGCACGCAGACACCTCTGAACCAGCTGTCGACGATCAACGTCCCCGAGCCGCGCATGCTCACCGTGCAGCCGTTCGACCCGAGCTCGATCCGCGCGATCGAGAAGGCTGTCCAAGAGTCGGACCTCGGGCTGACGCCGTCGAACGACGGGAAGCTGATCCGGCTGCCGATCCCGCAGCTGACCGAGGAGCGGCGCAAGGATCTCGTCAAGGTCGTGCGCAACATGGCCGAGGAGCACCGCGTCGCCGTGCGCGAGATCCGGCGCGACGCGATGCGGCACCTGAAGGAGCTCGTCGACAAGGGCGAGGTCGGGGCCGACGACGAGCACCGGGCCGAAGGTCGTGTCCAGGAGCTGACGGACGAGCACACGAAGCAGATCGACGAGCTCCTGAAGCACAAGGAAGCCGAAGTGATGGAGGTCTAGGCCGCGTGGCCTCCGTTCCCGGCACAGGCACCGACGTCAGCCCCGAGGAGCACCTTCCAGAGGCCGCCCACGCGGTCGCCATCATCATGGACGGCAGCGGGCGCTGGGCTGCGGAGCACGGCGTCTCCGTCGCCGACGGCCACCGGGCCGGCTCGCGCGCCCTCCGGCCCGTCGTCGAGACGGCGATCGACCTCGGCATCGACTCCCTCGCGGTCTACGCCTTCTCGACCGAGAACTGGACGCGGCCGGTCGAGGAGGTGGCGGCCCTGATGGAGATCTTCGGCGAGACGATCGAGCGCGAGCTCGAGGACCTCGCCGCGCAGGGCGTCCGGTGCCGCTTCGTCGGTCGCCGCGACCGCGCACCCGACTGGCTCCGGACGAAGATGGAGGCGCTCGAGGCCGCGACGGCCGACAAGTCGAAGCTGCAGCTCTGGATCGCCTTCGACTACGGCGGCCGCGCCGAGCTCGTCGACGCAGCGCGACGGCTGGTCGAGAACGGCGCGGATCCCGACGACGTCGACGAGGCTGCGCTCGCCGCGTGCCTCTACGAGCCCGAGATGCCGGATCCCGACCTTGTCATCCGCACCTCCGGCGAGCGCCGCATCTCGAACTTCCTCCTCTGGCAGTCCGCGTACGCCGAGTACGTATTCACCGACACCTTCTGGCCCGACTTCGGGCCGAAAGAGCTCCGGACGGCGATCGAGGAGTACGCGAGCCGGCGCCGTAGATTCGGCGGCAGGTGACTGCGGCCACTCATTCATGACCAACTTTGCCTCGCGCCTCGCGGTCGCGGCGGTCGGCCTGCCGCTCGTGCTCGGCATGTTGTGGCTCGGCGGCTGGTGGCTCTTCACGCTCCTCGCCATCGCCGCGTGTGTCGGCGTGCACGAGTTCGTAACGACGGCGCGGCCCCTGCGGCCGCTCGCACCCGCGGTGTACGGCGGCGTGATTCTCGCGCTCGTCGGAGCGCGCAGCGGCGGGATCGTGTGGCTGCTCGGCGGCTTCCTCGCGACGTTCGTCCTCGGCTTCGTTCTCCACGCGCTCTCGAGCACCCGCGCGCCGACGACGGCTGCGGTCGGCTCGACGATTCTCGGGTCGGCGTGGATCGGACTGGGCCTCGGCTTTCTCCTCCTCCTGCGCGAGATGCACGACCACGGGAGGCTGATCGCCTTCACCGTCGTGCTCGCGGCGTGGGCGGCGGCGACCTTCGCCTACTTCGGGGGCCGGCTGCTCGGCCGGCACAAGCTCGCGCCGCGCCTCTCACCCGGGAAGTCGTGGGAGGGGCTGCTCGTCGGCGCTGTGGCCGGCGTCTTCGTGGCGTTCATCGCGCTCTACGACACGCGGGACAAGTACCTCGCGGTCTGGCAGGCCGTCCTGCTCGGCGTCGTTCTCGTGCTCGCGGAGGTGATCGGTGACCTGTTCGAGTCGGCGCTGAAGCGGGATCTCGAGGTGAAGGACACCGGTCGGCT
Source organism: Gaiellaceae bacterium (assembly GCA_036273695.1). GTDB lineage: Bacteria > Actinomycetota > Thermoleophilia > Gaiellales > Gaiellaceae > Palsa-739. The sequence continues at coordinate 3,974 of DASUHE010000064.1, read as the reverse complement.
GCTGGGTGGGCACGGCGGCATGCTCGACCGGATAGACGGCCTCCTCTTCGCCGCACCGGCGGCATATTTCCTCGTCATTTCGTTCCTCCACCACTGACTCCCTACACTGAGCGGGTGAAGCGCATCGCCCTGCTCGGGGCAACGGGCTCGATCGGGCGCCAGGCGATCGAGATCGTCGAGGCGCATCCGGAGCTCGAACTCTGCGCCGCCGCCTCCGGCTCGACTCCGCTCGATGACGTGGCCGCGCCGTTGAAGGAGGTCGGAGGCGACCTGACGGAGCTCCTCGAGCGCGCGGAGCCGGACGTCGTCCTCAACGCGGTCGTCGGCTTCGCGGGCGTGCACGCGACGCTATGGGCGCTCGAGCACGGGGTCGACCTCGCGCTGGCGAACAAGGAGAGCCTCGTCGCCGCCGGCGAGCTCGCCCTCGCCGCACGCGAACGTGGCCGCGGCCGGATCCTGCCCGTCGACAGCGAGCACTCGGCGCTCTTCCAGTGCCTCGAGGGACGCGAGCCGGAGCAGGTCGACACGCTCGTGCTCACCGGCTCGGGCGGCCCGTTCCGCGGCCGCACGCGCGCCGACCTCGAGGATGTGACACCGGAGCAGGCGCTCGCACATCCGACCTGGCGCATGGGCCCGAAGATCACCGTGGACTCCGCAACGCTCGCGAACAAGGGGCTCGAGGTGATCGAGGCGCACTATCTGTTCGGCCTGCCGTACGACCGCATCGAGGTGGCGATCCAGCCGACGTCGATCGTCCACGCGCTCGTCCGCTTCCGCGACGGCGCCTCGCTCGCACACCTCGGCTACCCGGACATGCGCGTGCCGATCTCCTACGCGCTGACGTATCCGGAGCGCGCAGCGACCCCGCTGCCGCCGCTCGACCTCTCGGCGCTCACGCTGGAGTTCTCGCCGCCGGACACCGAGACGTTCCCGATGCTCGCGCTCGCGCGTGCCGCGGGCAACGAGGGCGGCAGCGCGCCCTGCACCTACAACGCTGCGAACGAGGTCGCCGTCGCTGCATTCCTAACGGGTCGCCTTCCCTTCCTCGGGATCCCCGAGGTGGTCGGCGAGACGCTCGCGACCGCCGCGACCGACCCCGTCCGCGATCTGGACGATCTCGTGGAGGCGGACCGCGGCGCGCGCGCCCTCGCGGAAGGAGCGTTGGCACCCGCGTGACCTGGCTCGTCGTCATCGGTGGGCTCGTCCTGCTCGTCTTCCTGCACGAGCTCGGGCACTTCTCGGTCGCGCTCGCGGTCGGGATGCGGCCGCGGAGCTTCTACGTGGGCTTCCCGCCGGCGCTCGTGAAGGTGCGGCACAACGGCATCGAGTACGGGATCGGGATGATCCCGCTCGGCGGTCTCGTACGGATCCCCGGCATGCACCGCCCGGCCGCCCGCGACCTGCACGCATTCGTCGAGCCGGCCGTCCGCGAGCAACCGAGCCTCGCTCCGTCCGTCGGCGCCGTCCGCCGGGCGCTGACGGTAGAGGACTACGACGCGGCCCGGCGCGCCTATCCCGAGTTCGAGCGCGAGGTGAACGAGGCGCACCTGTCGCCGGGCGCGAGGCGATCGGCGGAGCGGGCTCTGCGCGACGTGGAGGAAGGCACCGCTCCGGACGCGTACTGGCGTGCTGCGACCTGGAAGCGCGTTGCCGTCATCGCCGCGGGGCCCGTCGCGAACGTCGTCATCGCCTTCGCGATCCTCTTCGCCGTCTTCGCCGCCGGCGGAGCGCCCGCCGGAAACCCGACCGCCAAGGTCGCGCAGGTCAAGGGCGGGACTCCGGCGGCGGCCGCGGGTCTCCAGCCGGGCGACGTCATCGTCGCCGTCAACGGCCGGCACGCTCACACGTTCGCAGCGATCTCCCGCCGGATCAGGGCGAGCGCGGGAGGCCCGGTCACGCTCACCGTGCTGCGCGGCGGACACCGGGTCACTGTGGGACCGGGGGAGACCATCCTCAGTCACGGACGCTGGATCTTCGGCTTCTCGCCGGCGCCGAAGCTCGTCAGTTACCCGGTCGGCAGATCCGCCCACATGGCGGCGTCGGATCTCTGGGGCGTCGTCCGGGGCACCGCCGCGGGAGTCGGCTCGTTGTTCTCCCGCCATGGCCGCAGCCAGCTTTCGGGGCCGGTGGGCATCAGCAGCGACCTGCACACCGAGCTGCAGATCGGCCTGACCTACTACCTCGAGATCCTGGCGCTCGTGAGCATGTCGCTCGCGCTGCTCAACCTCCTGCCGCTGCTGCCGCTCGACGGCGGACACATTCTCTTCTCGCTCATCGAGGGAGTGCGCAGGCGCGCGCTCGCGCGCGAGGTGTACGAGCGGGTGTCCGTCGTGGGGATCGCCTTCATCCTGCTCGTGTTCGTGATCGCGTTCTCGAACGACGTCTCCAGCCCTCCGCACTGAGAACTCGCATCGAAATGAAGCTCGGGCTGTCCGGCCGCGCTGGTCGGCGCGATCCTGCGTGCTCGACTCGCGCTCGACCATCGCACCCGGCCGGCGCGTGGTCATTCCGAGACGAGTTCTGAGGCGCTTCAGCGTCCCCTGAGGGCCGATTGGGCCGGAACCCGCCTGGCTAGACTGATTGCGGATGGCCAGCGAGCGGCAGATCTCGGTCGGCGGCGTCACGATCGGGGGCGGAGCACCCGTCGTCGTGCAGTCGATGACGCTCACGAAGACGCACGACGTCGAGGCGACGACCGCTCAGATCGCGGCGCTCGCGTCCGCCGGCTGCGAGGTCGTGCGTGTCGCCGTCCCGAAACTCGAGGACGCCGAGGCTCTGCCGCGGATCGTGCGGCTTTCGCCGTTGCCGGTGATCGCGGACATCCACTTCAACGCGTCGCTCGCGCTGAAGGCGATCGACGGCGGCGTCGCAGCCGTGCGCATCAATCCCGGCAACATCGGCGGCCCGGACAAGGTGGAGCAAGTCGTGCAGGCCGCGAAGCGCGCGGGGATCCCGATGCGCATCGGCGCCAACTCCGGCTCGCTCCCGAAGCACCTCACGGATCTCGCCCACCAGGACCAGGCCGAGGCGCTCGTCGAGGCCGCGCTCGAGGAGGTGCGGCTGCTCGAGAAGCTCGAATTCCACGACTTCAAGATCTCGGTCAAGTCGAGCCACGTCCCCACCATGATCCGCGCCGACCGAATGCTGTCCTCCAAGGTGCCGTACCCGCTGCACCTCGGCGTGACGGAGGCGGGCACACCGTTCTCCGGCTCGATCAAGAGCGCCGTCGGGATGGGGGCCCTGCTCGTGGACGGGATCGGCGACACGATGCGCGTCAGCCTGACCGCCGACCCGGTGGAGGAGGTCAAGACGGCGTGGGAGATCCTCTCCGCGCTCGGCCTGCGCCACCACGGGCCCGTGATGATCGCGTGCCCGAGCTGTGGCCGCGACAACGTCGGCGTGCAGACGCTGGCGGAGGAGGTCGAGCGCCGGAAGGCCGACTACGTGGAGCATTTCGAGATCGCCGTGCTCGGCTGCGCCGTGAACGGGCCGGGCGAGGCGGGGGACGCCGATTTCGGGATCGCGGGCGGCCGCGACGTCGGCTTCGTCTACGCGCACGGTCGCGTCCTGAAGAAGGTTCCGTCGGACGTCCTGATCGACACGCTCTTCGACGAGATCGACAAGTGGATCGCCGACGGGATGAACCGGCCGAAGCGGCTCAAGATGGCGAAGCCCGCCGCGCTTGCCATGGCCGAGGCCTCGCTGATCCCGCTCGAATAGGGTCCGGCGAGACCCGATGATCTTCCGAGCCTCACAGCTCTTCCTGCCGACCCTGCGCGAGCCGCCCGCCGACGCGGAGGCCGTGTCGCACAAGCTGCTCGTGCGCGGCGGCTTCATCCGGCAGGTCGCCGCCGGCGTCTGGACGTACCTCCCGCTCGGCTGGCGCGTGCACCGGAAGGTCGAGGAGATCGTCCGTGAGGAGATGGATGCGATCGGCTGCCAGGAGATGCTCATGCCACTGCTGACTCCGGTAG
>DASUHE010000063.1:0-5256 GCA_036273695.1 Gaiellaceae bacterium | reverse complement strand
CACGTTCGGCGTACGTGAGCTCGCGCACGCCGAGCTCGCGACGCGGCCCGACAACAAGCTCGGCACCGACGAGCAGTGGGATCACACCGAAGGCGTGCTGCGCGGGGCGCTCGAGCGGATCGGGCTGCCCTATCGCGTCGCCGAGGGCGAGGGCGCGTTCTACGGGCCCAAGATCGACTTCTTCATGGACGACGCGCTCGGCCGCCCCTGGCAGATGGGGACGATCCAGCTCGACGGCCAGCAGCCCGAGCGGCTCGGCTGCACGTACATGGGCTCGGACAACCGCGAGCACACGCCGTACGTCATCCACCGCGCGCTGTTCGGCTCGCTCGAGCGCTTTATCGGGATCCTGCTCGAGCACTACGGCGGCGACCTGCCGTTCTGGCTCGCGCCCGTGCAGGTTCGCGTGCTGCCGGTGGGAGAGGGGCATCTCGCCGCCGCGAGCGACCTTTCGCGCCGGCTCGCCGAGACCGGCTATCGCGCCGAGGTGGCGGAGCCGACGGACACGATCGGCAAGCGGATCCGGGCGGCCGAGCTCGACAAGATCCCGGTCACCGTCGTCTACGGCGACCGTGAGAGCGACGAGCGCCTCGCGGTCCGCGAACGCGGTGGCGAGCAGTCGACCCTGTCCCTTTCAGATCTGCTCGCCAGGCTTGCTACGCTCTGACCTCTGAAAAGCAGGGGCGGACCGTTCCTCACCTCCCGGGCCGCACCACGGACCGCGGGGGTTCAACCGAGTCACGGTGTTGGCTTGACGCCGGCATTGACGAGGAAACGGCCGCTGCATGCAGCGGCTTTTCATGTTGCGACCACGAAACGAGGAGGAGTAAGCCCAACTTGGTGATTAGCCTTTGAGGCCCAGACGCCGGCCGTTCGACCAGACCCGCCCTGCGCCACGTGACACGACGCGCATCAACGATGCGATTCGCGTCTCCCGCGTTCGGCTGATCGACGACGACGGCAGCCAGCTCGGAATCAAGACCACGGACGAGGCGCGCGAGTACGCCTACGGCAAGAACCTCGACCTCGTCGAGGTGGCGGCCCAGGCCGATCCGCCTGTCGCCAAGGTCATGGACTACGGCAAGTACAAGTACGAGCAGGAGCAGAAGGCGAAGCAGGCCCGCAAGCACCAGAGCCAGATTCAGGTCAAGGAGATCAAGCTCCGGCCGAAGATCGGCGTCCACGACTACAACACCAAGAAGGGGCACGTCGAGCGATTCCTCAACCAGCGCGCGAAGGTGAAGGTCACGATCATGTTCCGCGGCCGGGAGCAGAGCCACCCGGAGCGGGGCCGCGACTTGCTCCTCCGCCTCGCCGAGGACGTCAAGGAGATCGGGCAGATCGAGTCGCAGCCCCTCCAGGACGGACGCAACATGGTGATGCTGCTAGGCCCGACGAAGATGGCAGGAGTGAAACCCGATGCCCAAGATGAAGACACGCAGATCGGTGAAGAAGAAGTTCAAGGTGACGGGCAGCGGCAAGATCCTGCGCCGGCCGGCGATGCGGAGCCACAACCTGGAGAAGAAGTCGTCGAAGCGTAAGCGCGGCTTCCGCAAGAATCGCGAGGTCACGGGCGGCGATCGCAGCGCCGTCAAGAAGATGCTGGGGATGGGGTAGAGCGATGCCTCGCGTCAAGCGATCGGTTCACGCCCAGAAGAAGCGCCGCAAGGTCCTCGAGCAGGCGAAGGGCTACTGGGGCCGCAAGAGCACCCACTACCGGTACGCGAAGGAGCAGGTCGAGCACTCGCTCGTCTACGCGTACCGCGACCGGAAGGTGCGCAAGCGGGAGTTCCGGAAGCTCTGGATCACGCGGATCAACGCGGCGGCTCGCGCGAACGGGCTCTCGTACAACCAATTCGTGCACGGCTGCTCGAAGGCCGGGATCGAGCTCGACCGGAAGGTGCTCGCCGACCTCGCCGTCAGCGACCCGGCCGCGTTCGGTGCGATCGCCGAGCAGGCGAAGGCCGCGCTGCAAGCCTGATCACCTCACGCGACAACGAGCGGCTCGAGCTCGTCCGCAAGCTCCGCGACGGAAGAGAGCGCGGCAAGCCTGCGGGGTGACGTCAGAGCGGCGAGAGTCACGCGGGCATCGGGAGTCGCGTGTTCCACATCGCCTCGGCGATGCTCCACGCGCCCTCACGTCCCCTTCGCCAGATCTCGAGAAAGTCGCCTTCGTCCGCGATTGGGGCGGGCGCTCCAACGGGACGTAGGGTAATCGCGTATCGCCCGCGGACGTAAGCCATCCCGTCGGCGCCGTCGATCTGGTCTCGCACGAGCTCGTAGTTGCCGATCTCTTCGATTCCACCGAGCCACTGCTCGATCGCCTCGCGCCCGTGGTGCGGCTCCTCGTTCGGCGGGATCCGCACGGCGTCTTCCAAGAACGAGCGTGCAACACGCCCCCAGTCCGCTGCCTTCATGGCAGCAACGTACGCGTCAGCCGCTGCTTCGACTGCGGCGCGGTCCTCGGCACTCAAGCTCGGCACGAGCCGATCCTCTCACAAGTGTCGTTCGACGATGGGCCGCCGGGTACCGTCGAAGCGCATGGTGCTCTGGTGATTACTTCACGTGACAATCCACGGCTACGTACCTTGCGCAAGCTCCACGACCGGCGCTGGCGGGACAAGCTCGGGCTGTTCGCGGTCGAGGGAGAGGATCTCGTCGAGGCCGGTCTCGCGGCCGGGCTCGAGGCGGCCGACGTCCTCGTCGCCGGCGAGGACGTGGCACCGGAGCTGCTCGCAGAGGTGTCGGCGCTCGCGTATCCGCCGCGCGTCGTCGGCGTCTTTCGGCACGACGACCTCCCGCGGGGGACGCGGCCGGTGACGCTCGCGCTCTGGCGGATCGGCGATCCGGGGAACGTCGGCACGCTGCTGCGCGCCGCGGATGCGTTCGGAGCCGGCGTTGCGCTGTCGGACGGCTGCGCGGATCCGACCGGGTCGAAGGCGCTGCGAGCGTCGATGGGCGCGATCTTCCGGGTGCCGCTGAGCGCGTTCGACGAGCCGGGTGGCAGGCGGGTCGCGCTCGTGCCGAGCGGAGGAGTCGCGTTGCCCGAGCTGCCGGTGAACGGCGACGTCGTGCTCGTGCTCGGCGCCGAGCGGGAAGGGCTGCCGGCGGACGTGCTCGAGCGGTGCGGCGCGCGCGTCTCGATCCCTCAGCCCGGCGGCGGCGACTCGCTCAATGTCGCCATGGTTGGCGCAATCGCGCTCTACGAGTTGGCTCGCCGCTGATCGGCTCAAAGAATCGGCCCGGAAAAGCGGCCGGCCCCCTTGCGGGGGCCGGACCAAAGTTTCGCCGAGCCGGTTTCGCTTTCGTCCGCCTCGTCCAACCGGCCTTCCGCCTCGGGATTGCTCCCTCTTCGTCTGACCGCTCGGTCGAAGTTTCGACCTACTCGCGTTCCGTGCTCGGCGCAAGGAGGAAACTACGCGAACGCCGTCACCGGATCAAGGCCTGCCCGAAACGTTTTTGTCGCAATTTGCGAGCGGATCATTTTCGGCGGGCGATCCAGACGCTGTCCTCGCCGCCGGTGAACGGGCGGCGGTCGAACCAGCCGAAGCAGGCGAGCACCTCGAAGCCCGCTTCGGGGAGGAGCGAGTGCCAGCGCGCCGGCTCGACCCACCAGAGCGTCATCGTCGACGAGCCCTGCGCACCGCGCACCGACAGCGTGAGGGTTTGCGCCTCGAGATCCCAGTCGGCGCGCTCGTCGATGCCGGGCTCGCGCTCGAGCCAGCGGCCGTGCGTCTCCTCGACGTCCTCCCGGGAGGGCGTGAAGACGTCGAAGACGAGCCGGCCGCCCGGCTGCAGCAGCTCGCGCGCCGCCTGGAGCGCCTCGAGGCGCTCCGCGTCGTCCCGGAGGTGGAGGTACGAGCGGAACGGACAGGTGACGAGCGGGACACGCTCGTCGACGGGCGGTCGGCGCAGGTCGCCGAGCCGCAGGTCGAGGCGCGTCTCGACGCCTGCCTCGCGCGCTCGCTGCGTGCACACCTCCAGCATCCCGGCCGACGAGTCGACGCCGATCACGTGGGCGCCCGCGAGCGCGGTGGGGATCGCGATCCGACCCGTGCCGACGGCGAGCTCGACGACCTCGCCGCCCGCGGCGAGCGCCTCGTCGACGTAGAAGGAGACGTCCTCGACGACGCTCGCGCTCCACGGGTCGTAGAGCCGTGCGATGGGGTCGTAGACGCTCAGCGCTTGCGCGTGACGTAGACGAACTCTGGCGACTCGTCGTCGAACGGGCGCCCGTCGAACCAGCCGTACAACGCCTCGACCTCGAGGCCGGCAGCTTCGAGGAGACCGTCCCACTCTTCCCGCGTCGCCCACCAGAGGCTGACCGTCGTGCCGCCGTGCCGCTCGATGTCGACGCGGTTGTCCGCGGCGACGTAGCGCATCGTGTGCACGACCCCGTTCTGGTCCTGGGTCGTGCCGTCCAGCTGCGCTGCGAGCGTGTGGCTGAACACGAACGCGTTGAACGCGAAGCGTCCCCCCGGCCGCAGCGAGGCGGCGACGCGCTCGAAGACCTCCCGTTTGGCCTGCCAGCCCCGCAGGTGGAGGAGCGACCGGAAGGGGACGTAGATCAGGGCAGCCGGCTCCTCGAGCTCGAACTCGCGGACGTCGCCGAGCCTCAGCTCGAGCGGCAGGCCGGCCGAACGCTCGCGCGCGACCTCGAGCATTCCGGGCGAGGAGTCGATCCCGAGCACGGGCTTGCCCGTCTGGCGCACGACCTCGATCGCCACGCGGCCGTTGCCGACCATAAGCTCGACGATCGGCCCGTTCGCCTCGCGGGCGAGCGAGACGTAGTGCGCCACGTCCTCGGTCATGTGGGCCGCCCAGAGGTCGTAGACCGGCGCCCACGTGTCGAAGTCGCTCATGGCCGGGTAGTATCGACGCAGATGCCCGTTTCTCGCGCGTTCGCCTTTACGCGGCCCCGGCTCGTCGCCGGGGCGTCGGCGCGCTAGCAGGCGTCGTCTCCTCCAGCGGCACGGGCCGGGGCGCAACACCGCCGCCGCCGTTGCCCTGCCCGAGAAAGGAGGAGAAACCGTTGGATACAGTCGCCGCCGTGGATCCGGAAGGCCTCCAGCAGGAGGCGCTCGCCGCCGTCGCGGCCGCGTCGACGCTCGCCGAGCTCGACGAGGCACGCGTCGAGTACCTCGGGCGTCGCAGCGCGCTGAAGCTCGCGTTGCGCGACGTCCGCGATCGCGAGACCGGCATGACGCTCAACGCGGTGCGCGAGACGGTCGAGGCGGCGTTCGCCGCCCGCGAGGA
>DASUHE010000062.1:0-23883 GCA_036273695.1 Gaiellaceae bacterium | reverse complement strand
GTCGCCGTCAAGGCACCCGGCTTCGGCGATCGCCGCAAGCGGATGCTCGAGGACATCGCGATCCTCGCCGGCGGCGAGGTGATCACCGAGGAGATGGGCCTCAAGCTCGAGAACACGAAGCTCTCGCAGCTCGGCCGCGCGCGTCGCATCGTCGTCGACAAGGACACGACGACGATCATCGACGGCGCCGGTGACACCGACGCCATCAAGGGCCGGATCAAGCAGCTGAAGTCCGAGATCGAGAACACCGACTCCGACTTCGACCGCGAGAAGCTCCAGGAGCGGCTCGCCAAGCTGTCCGGCGGTGTCGCGGTGGTCAAGGTCGGCGCTTCGACCGAGACGGAGATGAAGGAGAAGAAGCACCGCGTCGAGGACGCGCTGCAGGCTGCCCGTGCCGCCCTCGAGGAGGGCCAGGTGCCGGGTGGCGGCGTCGCGCTCATCAACGCGGCGGATGCGGTCGGCCCGGACATCCTCGGCAAGCTCGAGGGTGACGAGAAGACCGGTGCCCAGATCATCTTCAAGTCGCTCGAGGAGCCGCTTCGCCAGCTCTCGTACAACGCGGGCCTCGAGGGGTCCGTCGTCGTCCAGCAGGTTCGCGGCGCCGAGAAGGGCCACGGACTGAACGTCGAGACCGGCGAGGTCGAGGATCTGCTCAAGAGCGGGATCGGCGACCCGACGATGGTCACTCGCTCGGCGCTCCAGAACGCGGCGTCGATCGCGAAGAACATCCTCACCACCGAGGCGGTCGTCGCCGAGGCCCCGGAGAAGAACCCCGTGGGCGCCGGCGCCGGCATGCCGGACATGGGCGGGATGATGTAACGAGCCTCCCGGCTCGGCACGACTCGAAGGGCCGGCTCAGCCGGCCCTTCGTCGTTCAGCCCGGCTTGCGCGCGAGGACGACCTCGGTGTCGCCGGGCCAGTCCCAGAAGACGCCTGCGGGAGAGCGCGCCGCCAGCAGCTCGCGCACCTCGCCGGCGAACTCCCCGGCCCGGTCGCCGAACAGATGCGGAGCCGAGGTCGAGAAGGAGAAGTAGCCCGACAGCACGCTCTCGCTGTCTCGCACGAGATCGGGGATCCCCGGAACGAAGAGGGACTGCGGCTCGCCGAACCGGGTGCGGACGAGGACGTCCTCGAAGCGGTGTGTCCGGACCGGGGCGAACCCTCGCCCGACGCGCGGGGTCGGGCCGAGGAACTTCTGCACGAGCGCTTTGATCTCTTCGTGCGGGATCGGCGGCGGCCCGGGGCTGGGCGGCTTCGGCCGTCCAGCGACGGTGTGGACGATGAGGGCCAACGCGCCGCCCGGCTCCAGCACGTCGTAAACGGCCTCGGCGACTCTGGCCTCCTCGGTCCAATGGAAGGACTGGCCGAAGGTGGCGAGCCGGAACGGCCCCGGTGCGGCCTCCGGCAGCTCCTCCGCTCGAGCGTGGATCCAGCGGATGTTCGTGCGTCCGTGCTCCGCGGCGGCGCGCCGAGCCTCGTCGAGCATCGCCGCGTCCGGATCGAGACCGATCGCCTCCTCGAAGAGCGGTGCAAGACGGACGGTGAGGACGCCGGGACCGCAGCCGCCGTCGAGGAGCCGTCCGGCGCCGTCGAGCCCCAATTCGTCGATGAGCACACGCTCGAGCCGGGGCGAGTAGGGCGGCCGGCCGGATCGGTAATGGACTGCGGCGCCCTCGAAGATCGTGGGGTCGTACGCCGCCACCGGCCGTCAAGGTACCCGGAACGAGAAACGGCGCCCATCGGGCGCCGCTTCTCGTAGGGGGAGGTGGTTCGCCGTCTGTATCGGCAACGGCCCGCCGGGTCTTTAGCCCTTCTGCGGCCCGTACGCGAGGCGCACCACGAGCTCGCCCATCAGAAGCCGTACCGTTCCTCACGCCAGGGGTCGGCGTCGTTGTGGTAGCCGTAGCGCTCCCAGAACCCGGGCCGATCGGCGGGAACCAGCTCGATTCCGTTGAGCCACTTCGCGCTCTTCCAGAAGTACCGCGACGGAACGAGGAGGCGGACGGGGCCGCCGTGCTCCGCGGTCAGCGGCTCGCCGTCTGCCTCGTAGGCGACGAGCGCGTTCTCCTCGTCGAGCGCGGCGAGGGGCAGGTTCTCGGTGTAGCCGGCCTCGGCGTGCGCGATCGCGAAGTGCGCCGACGGTCTCGGCCGGCAGAGCTTCGCGAGCTCGCGCCAGTGGACGCCGCGGAACCGGGCGTCGAAGCGGCTCCAGCGCGTGACGCAGTGGATGTCCGTCGTGACGTCCGTGGCCGGCAAGCCGCGCAGCTGCTCGTAGTCGAGCGTGACCTCCTCCTCCACCTCGCCGAAGATCCGCAGGCTCCAGGCCGCGGGGTCGACGCGCGCGACGTCGCCGGCGTGGAGGACGGGCCACTTCTCGGTGAGGTACTGACCCGGCGGCAGCCGCGCCGGGTCGTAGCCCGCGGCGCGCACCTTGTCCTCGGCTTTCGAGCGGAAGAGAGGCATCGCCGGGCACACTAGACGGCATGGACATCGCTGCGAGAGAGCGGGAGTTCGTCCGCGTCGCGGGCCCGGATGCTGCCGACTACCTGCAGCGGATGGTCTCGAACGACGTCGAAGCGCTGGCCGCCGGCGAGGCGTGCCCGGCGCTGCTCCTCACGGCCAAGGCACGCGTGATCGCGCCGCTCGTCGTCCTGCGGCGCGCCGCCGACGACTTCCTCCTCCTGACCGAGCCCGGCCAGGGCGAGATCGTGCGCGCGCTGCTGACGCGGATGCGCCTGCGTGCGCGGTGCGAGATCGAGGCCGAGGAGCACGACTCGGCGCTCGTGTTCGGAGACCGGGACGGCTTCCGGACCGACTGGCCCGGCGCGCGCGAGGCGCTCGACACCGGGCTCGAGCCGACGCTTTCGGCCGAGCAGCTCGAGTTGCGCCGCATCGAGATGGGCGTCCCGCGCTGGGAGCGCGAGATCGACGATCGGATCCTGCCGGCCGAGGCGGGCCTCGACGAGACGCACGTCTCGTTCTCGAAGGGCTGCTACCCGGGGCAGGAGCCGATCGCGCGGCTCCACTTCCGCGGGCATCCGAACCGGCGGCTGCGCGTGCTCGAGCTCGCCGAGGAGCCGGAATACGACGCCCCCTTGCTCCACGACGGGCGCGAGGTGGGGCGCGTCACGAGCGCGGCCCGGCGGGGGGACGGCACGGTCGTCGCGCTCGCGTACGTGCGGACGGAGGTGCCGGATGACGCGCCGCTCGCGCTCGCGGCTCGAGCCGGCTGAGTGGTACTCGATCCGGCCGGTCCGCAGCCTGAAGCCGGCGACGTACCGGTGCCCGCTCTGCGGCTACCGGCTCCATGCGATGAGCAACCACGTCCTCATCTCGCCGGAGGGCGACACAAGCCGCCGCCGGCACGCGCACCTCGAGTGCGTCGCGGCGGCGAACCTGCCGGGGCCTCCCGCGCGGCCGAGCCTGCTCTCGCGGCTGCTTGGGCGCGGCTAGCCCGGCGCTACACTGACCGTCCCGAGCGCCCGTAGCTCAGGGGATAGAGCGCTGCCCTGCGGAGGCAGAGGTCGCATGTTCGAATCATGCCGGGCGCACTTCTTCGTGCTCTTGACCTGAAGGAGGGGGGCTCGTGGGGGAACCATGGGTTCCCCCACGTTGTCTCTGCCCTGCGGAGGCAGAGGTCGCATGTTCGAATCAGGCCGGGCGCACTTCTTCGTGCTGTTCGAGCTGCTCCGTGGTGTCCGCGGCGAGACCCGTGACGAGGGCGACGAGCCGGTCCGGGGCGGCGAGGTGCGGGAAGTGATGCGCCACCGGCCACACGACGATCTCGGCCTGCGGGACGCGCTCGACGAGCCAGTCTTGGTCGCTCTGCTCGACGGGCCGCGCGTGGAGCGAGACGTAGGGCACGCCTCGCCGCCCGAGCTCGGCCAGGCCGCTCGTCTGCCGGCGGACGACGTCGTCCAGCGACCCGTCGAGCAGGTCGGCCTGGTAGCTCAGGACGACGTCCTGGGCTGCGTGGTCGCCGACTCGGAGCAGCTGCCGGTGCGGCGGCGGGACCGCGTCCATCTGCATGTCTCGCTGGAAGATCGTCCAGACCTCGTCGAACCCGTCGCCGGTGAGCTGCGGACGGATCGACGCGAGGAGCGCGGCAAACGGCTCGATGCGGATCGGGGCGTCGATGCTCACCACCGCGGCGGCCGGGTGGGTGGACGCGTACATGGCCGCGAGCGGGCCGCCGATCGAGTGACCGACGAGGATCGGCTCTTCGAGCCCGGCCGCGAGCACCGCTTCGTGAATCGCCTCGACCACGGGAGCGAGCCCCGCTTCCGCGAGGAGCGGCGAGCCTCCGTGGCCCGGAAGGTCGAACGCGATCGCCCGGCAGCCCTCGGGCAGGAGATCGAGCACCGGGTCCCACATCCGATGGTCGAACGTCAGCCCGTGCAAGAACACGAACGGCCGCTCGGCCCCGTTGCCGTGGCCGTGCTTGCGGCCGGTGAGTCCGGCCCAGCGATCTCCAATGCTGGTCGGTGCGGTGTGCATCGCTCCTCCTGGTCGTTGCGTAACAGCGTTCCGTTATAGCAGATAACGTAACGCCGTTCCGTTATGATCGAGAAATGGGCCGGCCGAGGAAGCACCAAGAGTCGACCGCGGACGCGCTGCTCGCTGCAGCAGAGCGGATCGTCGAGAGCGACGGGGTCGAGGCGCTCACGGTGCGACGGGTCGCCGAGGCCGTAGGCACCACCACCCGGGCCGTCTACACCGCGTACGGCTCGAAGGACGCGCTGCTCGTCGCGCTCGGGGGCCACGCCTTCGACCTGCTCCGCACCGAGATCGAACGGCAGCCCGTGACGGCCGATCCCGCGGCCGATCTCGTCGAGGCCGGCGTCGCGGTCTTCCGTCGTTTCGCCGTCGAGCATCCCGCGCTGTTCAGGGTCGGCGTCCAGCGGACGCTGCCAGAGCCTTCGCTCGCCGCCGGCTTCCGCGGGCACGCACGGCAGGCGCTGGCCGGGCTCGAGGAACGAGTCGAGCGTCTCGAGGCTGCCGGCCTGCTCGGCTCGTATCCGGTTCCGGAAGCCGTCTGGGCCTTCCACGCGCTCTGCGAGGGGCTGGCGGCGATGGAGCTCCGCTCGCTCCTGCCTGCGGGCGACGAGCCGCGCTTCTGGCGAGACGCGCTCACGGCGCTCGTCCGTGGCTTCGCAGTGGGCTGAGATTCTCCAGAATCCGTCCATGCCGCTCTTTCTCACCGAGCAGGACGTCGCGGAGCTGCTTACGCCGGCGGCCGCGGTCGACGCGATCGAGGCGTGCTTCCGGCGCATGGCGGCCGGAGCCGTCGAGAACCGGCCGCGCTACCGGCTCGGTCTCGAGGGTGGGGCGCTTGCCGTCATGGCCGCCGCCGACCTCGAGCTCGGCTTTGCCGGCGCGAAGGTCTACGCCGGGTTCGGGGACGGTGCACGCTTCGTCGTCCTCCTCTTCCGCGCCGACTCGCCGGAGCTCGTGGCCGTGCTGGAAGCGGACAAGCTCGGCCAGCTGCGCACCGGAGCGGCGAGCGGCGTCGCAGCGAAGCACCTGGCGGTGGGCGGCGCTCGCTCGCTCGGCGTGATCGGTTGCGGCTGGCAGGCCGAGTCGCAGGTGGCGTGCATCAGGGCCGCGCTCCCCGACCTCGAGCGCGTCGTCGCCTACTGCCGGACCGAGGAGAAGCTGCGTGCCTTCTGCGAGGAGCACGGCGCCGAGCCGGGAGAGAGCCACCAGGATCCGGCTGCCTGCGACGTCGTCGTCACCGTGACCAGCTCGCGCGATCCGGTGCTGCGCGGCGAATGGCTGCGCTCCGGGACGCTCGTCTGCGCGGTCGGTGCGAACGACGGCCGCCGCCGCGAGCTCGACAACGTCGTCCTCGAACGCGCCGCCTTCGTCTGTTGCGACTCGGTCGCCGACGCGAAGCTCGAGTCCGCCGACCTGATCGAGCCCGTCGAGTCGGGCGTGCTCGACTGGCTCGAGGTGCACGAGCTGCAGGAGGCCGTCGCCGAGCAGGTCGCCGGGCGCCAGTCGGGTGAGGACGTCGTCGTCTTCAAGTCCAACGGCCTCGCCGCCTGGGACGTCGCCGTCGCGGCCGCCGTGGTCGAGCTGGCGCGGTCGTCGGGACGCGGCCGCGAGTTGTCATAGTCCAAGGCGTGAAGGCGTTCACCGACCGTGGTCGGTTCGCGGAGCGGGTGCTCCACGGCGTCGACTCGGAGGGCGGCCCCGAGACGGTCGTGATCTGGATCGAGCGCAAGGAGGGCGGAATCTGGGCGGTCGGCCGCGCGGTCAATCCCGACCTGCGCTCGGCCAAGGAGCCGCGGCCCGAGGACTACCTCTTCGAGGGCTACGAGCTGAGCGACGCTCTCCGAGAGGCGAACGACGCGCTCGAGGACGACTTCACGGTGTCCGAGCGGGACGGCCACGCCGAACACATCCCGCCGTTCACCCGCGCCGAGCTCCTCAAGCCGCTCGAGCGCTGGTTCTTCGGGCGAACGTGACGCTCCGGTTCGGTTTCACCCCGTGCCCGAACGACGCGTTCGCGTTCCATGCGCTCGTGCACGGGCTCGTGCCGGCGCCGTTCGCCGTCGAGCCGGTTCTGCTCGACATCGAGGAGCTGAACCGGCGCGCCGCGAGTGCCGAGCTCGAGCTCACGAAGCTCAGCTTCGGCGCTGCCGCCACGGCCGGCGATCGGTACCGGCTGCTGCGGAGCGGCGCTGCGCTCGGTCGCGGCGTAGGCCCCCTGGTGGTCGCTCGCGCGTCCGGCTCGCTCGAGGAGGCGGCAGCGGGCCGGATCGCCGTCCCGGGCCGCGAGACGACCGCGTTCCTGCTCCTGCGGCTCGCGGCGCCGTCGCTCGGCGAGGTGGTCGAGCTGCGGTACGACCGCATCCTCCACGCGGTCGTCGCGGGTGACGTCGACGCGGGCCTGATCATCCACGAGAGCCGCTTCACCTACCGCGAGCACGGGCTCGTGTCCGTCGCCGACCTCGGCGAGTGGTGGGACGGCGAGACCAGGTTGCCGGTTCCGCTCGCCGGGATCTTCGCGCGGACCGATCTCGACCCGGAGCTCGCCGACGAGGCGGAGGCGGCCGTCCGCGCTTCGGTCGAGTACGCGTTCGCACACCCGGAGGCGAGCCGCGACTATGTCCGCTCCCTGTCGCAGGAGATGTCCGACGAGGTCTGCGCCGCGCACATCGCGCTCTACGTGAATGCGAGCAGCGTCGACGTCGGCGACCAGGGACTCGCGGCCATCGAGCGGCTGCTCGGTCGCGCCGCCTCCGCTGCCTAGACTCATCCGCATGAGCCGGGCAGTCGTCCTCTCCGCCGTCCGCACCCCGATCGGACGCTACGGCGGCGCGCTCTCGGGTGTGCGTCCCGACGATCTCGCGGCGCTCGCGATCCGCGAGGCGGTGGCGCGCGCCGGCGTCCCCGTCGAGCAGATCGAGGACGTCTGGCTCGGTGCCGCCAACCAGGCGGGCGAGGACAACCGGAACGTGGCGCGGATGGCCGCGCTGCTCGCGGGCCTCCCCGACGCCGTCGCAGGCGTCACCGTCAACCGGCTGTGCGCCTCCGGCCTCGCGGCGGTGGTGGGCGCTTGCCACGCGGTGATCGCGGGCGACGGCGAGCTGTTCGTCGCCGGAGGCGAGGAGTCGATGAGCCGCGCGCCGTTTGTGACCCCGAAGGCGGAGAAGCCGTTCGCGCGTGGCGACCGGCCGCTCTACGACACGACGCTCGGCTGGCGCTTCACGAATCCGAAGCTCGAAGAGCTGTTCCCGCCGGAGTCGATGGGCGAGACGGGCGAGAACGTCGCCGAGCGATGGGGCGTCGAGCGCGCGGAGCAGGACGCGTTCGCGCTCGAGTCGCAGCGACGCTGGGCGGCCGCCGACGAGGCAGGTCGCTTCGCCGACGAGCTCGTCCCGGTCGGCGACTTCACGCGCGATGAGCATCCGCGCGCGGACACGAGCACCGAGAAGCTCGCCGCGCTCAAGCCGGCGTTCCGCGAGGGCGGCACGGTCACGGCGGGCAACTCGTCCGGCATCAACGACGGAGCCGCGGCGCTCGTGATCGCGTCGGAGGAGAAGGCGCGTGAGCTCGGCGTCGAGCCGCTCGGCGCGTTCGTCGGCAGCGCGGTCGCCGGGGTCGACCCGCGCGTGATGGGCATCGGCCCGATCCCGGCCGTGCGAAAGCTGCTCGCGCGCTGCGACGTCTCGCTCGACGACGTCGATCTCGTCGAGCTGAACGAGGCGTTCGCCTCCCAGAGCCTCGTCGTGATCCGAGAGCTCGGCCTCGATCCCGAGAAGGTGAACGTGAACGGCGGCGCGATCGCCCTCGGCCATCCGCTCGGGATGAGCGGCGCGCGCCTCGTCGTCTCGCTGCTGCACGAACTGCGCCGCCGCGGCGGCCGCTACGGCCTCGCGACTCTGTGCGTCGGCGTCGGCCAGGGCCAGGCTGCGCTGTTCGAGCGCTGATCGGGGGATTGCCGGGGCCTGGATCCCGCTGTACGTTGAGTCGCGTGAAGAGCGGATTCCGCTGCTTCGTGCTGGCCGTGGCCATCGTGCTGACGCTCGGAGTCACGCCGGCGGTCGGAGGCACAGACCCTACGCAGATCGTGGCACTGGACGCGTCCACGTTCTCGTTCGAGACGCTCGACGGCACGGTGACGAGCTCGGTGCAGGCGGCGCCCGGAACAGCTCCCGAAAGCTACGCGGTTGCTGCCGACGGCTCGATCGTCTACGACGACGGCGTCGAGAACGGTGTCGCCGGCCGAACGGGCGGGCCGGTGTGGCTCGTCGGTCCGAGCCAGACGCCGCTGGAGCTGGACTCTTCTTCCGACGACTTCGATGCGTCGATCAGCTACGACGGCTCGAAGGTCGCGTTCGCCCGCTACGACCCGGCGACCGGGAGCTCCGATGTCTACGTGGTCGACGCAAACGGCTCGAACCTCGCACTCGTCAAGGCCGGCGAGGGCAGCAACCTGCTCGAGTCGCCGAGGTTTTCCCCGGACGGGGACTCGATTGCCTACATCTGCACGGCCGCGAGCAACTCGGCCGGCGACGGCCTCGGCTGCGGGCCGACGTCGGGCGGCTCGTACTACGAGCGCGGGATAATGCTCATCAAGAGCGACGGCACCGACACGCGGATGATCGTGCTCGCGAACCTCGGCGCCGCCGACGGCGACTCGCTCTCGTGGTCGCCCGACGGCAAGTCGGTCGCGACGACTGGCTGCCCCATTGCCGACGTGGGCGGCCCCCAGTCCTGCTATCCGGGGCAGATCTTCGTCTACCGCACCGACGGCAGCGACCTTCTCAACGACAGCGAGTCAACGGCTCAGGTGACGAACGAGCCGGTCCAGGCGGCCGACCCGGAATACAACGTCGACGGCTCCGCAATTCTCTTTGTCAATAGCGTCGACGGTCAGTGGGTCTCGACGAGCATCGACCCGGACGGCACGAACGAGCACCGACTCGCGGTTTCGCCTGGATTCGAGGTCGTCCCGCCGGCCACGGGCGGAGGGCCGCCGCCGCTCGTGGGGGTGTCGAACCCGCCCGTTACCGGCGCGGGAGTCCCGGTCATCTTCAGGAGCCCGTCCACGCTCCCGCAGTGCGACGGATTCCTCATCGAGGCGGCCGACGGCGCGATGACGAACTGCGTGCCGGTCCCGACCGGAGCTTTGACCTTCAGCCCGGGCACCACCTTCTCGGTCGCAGCTGGCGAGGCGATCGTCTACGACGACGTGAATCAGGGCGCCAGAGACACGAGCAACAACCCCGTGCGGCCCGGTGCAGGCCCGGTGTGGCTGGTCGGCCCGAATCGTTCGCCGCTGGAGCTGGACTCGTCGCCGTACGACTTTGACGCGGCTCTCAGTCCGGACGGCTCGGAGGTGACGTTCGCGCGCTTCGATCCGGGCACGCAAGGCTCGGATCTGTTCGTCGTCGGCGCCGACGGCTCGGGGTTGACGCGCGTCGCGTCGGGCGGCGGGAACAACCTCTTGTCAGCGCCGAAGTTCTCGCCCGACCTCGGCTCCATCGCGTATCGCTGCGCTCCGGCCGGATCGCCGGCGGGCACCGGTCTGGGGTGCGGTCCCACGCGGGGAGGTGCATATGACGAGCGCGGCGTCATGGTCATGAACGCCGACGGCAGTGACCAGCGGCTGATCGTGAGCGGGGGCAGCGCAGGTGATTGGAGCGACACGGTCTCGTGGTCTCCCGACGGGCAGTGGGTGACGGTTTCCGGCTGCGTCCAGCTCGTGCCCGATGTCAGCAACGAGTGCAACTCGGACCAGGCGTTCGCATACAGGACGGACGGCAGCGACGCCTTCAATTTCCTCGCAGCGAACCGCCAGGTCACGAACGTGGCGCAGAGCCCCGGCGCGTCACTGGAACCCCAGTTCTGCGGCAGCAGCACGCAGATCCTGTTCCAGGAAAGCTGGATCAGCGGCTTCGGCGAGCCCTTGTCCTATGTCGTCGATCGGGACGGGACCAACTCGCACGAGATCTCCCTCTGGCCGGGCGGCGATCCTGGCCGGGCCGAATGCGTGCCGCCCGCGACCGGGGGTGGGCCGGCGTCGACGGTGGACGTCGCCGAGCCGCTGGCCTTCCCCCGCGGCCAGCTCGCCGTGAAGAGCACGATCCCGCAGTGCAACGGGTTCCTCGTCGAGACGGCGACGGATTCCTACACCGACTGCATTCAGGCAACGCCCGCCTTCGAGTCCACCGTCGACCACTTCCCCTACGACGTTGCGGCCGACCACTCGGTCGTGTTCACCGAGTACAACGTCACAGGTATCTGGCTCGCCCGTCCAGGAAAGCCTCCGGTGCAGCTCGACGCCGCTCCAGGCGACCGAGACCCGGCCATCAGCCCAGACGGTTCGAAGATCGCGTTCGCTCGTTCCACTCCGAACTCGCCCTCGGACATCTATGTCATGAACGCCGACGGGTCCGGCGTGAAGCTCGCCGCCGCCGGAAGCGTGGGCGAGGGGCTCGTAAGTCCCGCATTCTCTCCCGACGGGAGCGCGATCGCGTACATCGCCGCAAACAGCGGCGTCATGCTCATGAACGCCGACGGCAGCAACAAGCGAATGATCGTGAGCGGCAGGTTCAGTGGGCCACCGTCGTGGTCACCGGATGCGAAGTGGATCGCGCTGAACGACGGCCAGCAGATCTACGTCTACCACACGGACGGCAGCGATCTCTTCGACGGCCCGGACGCGCAACGTCAGGTCACGCACGAGACCGATCAATGGGGGCCCGGTTGGCCGCAGTTCAGCCCCGACGGCTCGGAGATCCTCTACGAGCGCAACGTCGACGACAGTGGCAACGGCAGCGGCGGGGTCTACTGGTACGTGATCAATCGCGACGGCACCGGTCGCCACGAGGTGTTCCTGACTCCCGATCCGTTCACCTGTACGGCGTCGAGTGTCTGCACCGGGAACTTCGCCTGGGGCGTTTTCGTGCGGCCGAGCACGGGTGGCCCGGTTCCCAAGACGGCCAAGCCGACGCAGGCGACCGTCCCCGACGTGCACGCACTGAGCCTTCACCTGGCCACGAAGCGCCTGAAGCGCGTGCGACTCGAGGGGACTGTGACGCGGCGTCGCTACTCCTCGCGGATCGGGCGCGGCCGCGTGCTCTCTCAGTACCCGCGTGCGCGCACACAGGCCAGCTTGAAGAAGAGACGGACCCGCACGGTGAAGCTCGTTCTGAGCCGCGGCCGGCGGCCGACGAAGGAGCGCTAGCCGACGGGCGGGCGGATGTAGATCACGCCCTCGTGCTGGATCGGCACGAAGGGCACGCCGACGCTGAAGACGACGCCTTCCACCTGGTGGAAGAGCTCGTCGCCGCCCTCGCCCACAGGGATGAGGATGCCGATCTCGTCCTCCGGCCGGGCGTCGAGGCCCTCCTCCCGCAGCGCCTCGAGCAGCCGGTTGCGGTCGGGGATGCGTGCTGCCTCGACGCGGAGGTTGCTCGGCATGTGGTCTCCTCCCATTTCGGTTTCGGATCCGAAATCTACCGCGGCGGGAAGGATGGCAAACGGAGAAGCGCAGGCGTTAGGTTCCGCCACGTGGCGTCGAGCGCCGTCGGCAGGACGATCGTCTTCTTCCCCGAGGGCGCTTTCGGCCCGACGAACAACTGCGTCGGCATCGGCGACGTGCTGCGGCGGCGCGGGCACCGTGTCGTCTTCGTCGTCGAGGAGTCGTTCGCCGGCACGCTCGAAGCCCAGGGATTCGAGGAGCGGACGATGCGGCTCGCGCCACCGCCGGCCGAGCCTGAGGAACCCGGCCAGTTCTGGAAGGACTTCATCCGCGACACGGCGCCCGTGTTCCGCAAGGGGACCTTGGAGCAGCTCGGCGAGTTCATCGCGCCGACGTGGCAGGCGCTCGTCGACGGTGCGCGGTACCTCGACGAGCGACTCGCCGAGATCCTCGCCGAGGTCGATCCGGACGTCGTGGTCGAGGACAACGTGGTCGGCTTCCCGGCGATCCTGGCGAGCGGGCGGCCGTGGGTGCGGATCGTCTCCTGCAACCCGCTCGAGGTGAAGGACCCCGGGCTGCCGCCGACGTTTTCCGGGCTGCCGCTCGACGACCGGTCCGAGTGGGAGGCGTTCCGGGACGAGTACGCGCGCACCGTCGGCGAGCTGCAGGCGTCGTTCTCCGAGTTCTGTGTCGAGCGCGGCGCGCCGCCGTTGCCCGGGATCGACTTCATCCACGAGTCGCGGTGGCTCAACCTCACGATCTATCCCGACGAGCTCGAGTATCCGCGCAGCCGGCAGCTGGGCGAGCGCTGGCGCAGGCTTCAGACGAGCGTGCGGGCGACCGACGCCCCGTGGTCGCCGCCGGAGCCGGACCGGCGCGCTCTCGTCTACCTCAGCCTCGGCTCGCTCGGCTCGGCCGACGTCCCGCTCATGCGGCGTCTCG
Source organism: Gaiellaceae bacterium (assembly GCA_036273695.1). Taxonomy (GTDB): domain Bacteria; phylum Actinomycetota; class Thermoleophilia; order Gaiellales; family Gaiellaceae; genus Palsa-739. Next base: position 11,003 of record DASUHE010000062.1, on the reverse strand, counting down.
TCTCCGAGCTCGCGGAGACGGAGCACCGCTACGTCGTGAGCAAGGGGCCGCAGCACGCGGAGTACGAGCTCGCGGAGAACATGATCGGCGCGGAGTTCCTGCCGCAGACCTCGGTCCTGCCGCACGTCGACGCGGTGATCACCCACGGCGGCAACAACACGACGACCGAATGCATGTGGTTCGGCAAGCCGATGCTCGTGCTGCCCGTCTTCTGGGATCAGCACGACAACGCGCAGCGCGTGGGCGAGACCGGCTACGGGATCCGGGTGCCGACCTACGACTTCGCCGACGGCGAGCTCGCCTCCGCGCTCGCCGGTGTGCTCGCGGACGAGCGGCTCCGCGCGCGCTGCGCCGCGGCGGGCGAGCGGCTCCGCGCACACCCGGGAACGGTGCTCGCCGCCGACTTGATCGCGGAGCTCGCTACTTCCTGAGCGAGAGGGCGGCGCCGGCCGCGAGCAGCGCGATTCCCAGCAGGCGTGGCCAGTGGAGCGCGATCCGCTGCGACCCGAAAAGGCCCCAGCGGTCGATCGCGGCGCCCATGACGAGCTGGCCGCCGATCAGGATCCCTACCGTCGCCGCGACGCCGATGCGGGGGCCGGCGTAGGTGACGGTGAAGACGATCAGCAGCCCCATCACGCCGCCGAGGAGCATCCACCACGGCTGCTGGATCGCGCGCGCGAAGCCGTCGAAGCTGCGGTGCGCCAGCGCGAGGATCGCGACGGCGAGCACTCCGGTCAGCGCCGCCGAGAAACCGAGTGCCTCGAGCACGCCGATTCGCTCGCCGAGCCGCGACATCAGAGCGACCTGGATCGAGCCGGCGAGGCCGGCCGCGATCGCCAGCGCTGTTGCGAGTGCGCTCCCGGACATCGGCCAACCATAATCCGAGGCACGGAAGGCTTGACAAGCTTGTGAGTCATCACTAACATACTCGGGATGGAGATGGCCACGACGAGATCGACAGCGGCGGCGAGGCGGGACGACGTCCTCGACGCTGCGATGGTCGAGTTCGCCGACCACGGCTTCGAAGGTGCGTCGACGGAGGACATCGCGCGGCGCGCCGGCATCTCACAGCCGTATCTGTTCCGCCTCTTCGGGACGAAGAAGGAGCTCTTCAAGGCCTCCGTCGCCCGCTGCCTCCGCGAGACGCTCGAGGTCTTCCAGCGGGCGGCCGAGGGGAAGCGGGGGAACGAGGCGCTCGCCGCGATCGGCCAGGCGTACCGACAGCAGCTGGAGCAGGATCGGTCACGTCTGCGGGCTCAGATGACCGCGTACGTGGCGTGCGACGACCCGGAGATCCGGGAGGTCGTGCGCGCCGGCTACGGCGACCTGGTCGCCTATGTCCGGCGCGTGTCCGGTGCCGACTGGCCCACCGTCTGGAGCTTCTTCGCCGGCGGGATGCTGCTCAACGTCCTCGCCTCGATGCACGTCGACGACTCGCCGGAGCCGTGGATGCAGGAGCTCCTCTCCGGCTCCGGCAAGGAACTCTGACTCTCTTTTTTTCGGTAAGGAGGAAGTGATGACTCACACACAAAAGCGCTCGATGATCTGGACGATGGCGATCACTTCGGTCGCGCTCTTCATGGTCAGCCTCGACAACCTCGTCGTCACGACGGCGTTGCCGGTGATCCGGCGCAATCTCCACGCGTCCATCTCGCAGCTCGAGTGGACCGTCAACGCGTACACGCTCACGTTCGCGGTGCTCCTCCTCACCGGGGCGGCGCTCGGCGACCGCTTCGGGCGAAAGCGCATGTTCGCGCTCGGCCTGCTCCTCTTCACCGGAGCCTCCGCGGCCGCCGCACTCTCCACGAGCGCCGACGCGCTCGACATCGCACGGGCGGTGCAGGGCGTCGGCGGCGCGATCGTCACGCCGCTCACGCTCACGATCCTCTCGGCGGCGGTGCCGCGCGAGCGGCGCGGGCTCGCGCTCGGGATCTGGGGAGGCATCGGAGGGCTCGCGATTGCGCTCGGCCCGCTCGTGGGCGGCGCCATCGTCGACGGCGTCTCCTGGCACTGGATCTTCTGGCTCAACGTGCCGATCGGCCTCGTCCTCGCTCCGCTCGCGTACGCGCGGCTCGACGAAACGCGAGGCGCCGACGCCTCGCTCGACATCCCCGGCCTCGGGCTCGCGAGCAGCGGGCTGCTCGGCGTCGTCTGGGGCCTCGTCCGCGGCAACGCACACGGCTGGTCGAGCCTCGGCGTCGTCCTGCCGATCATCGCGGGCGCATTGCTCGTGGCCGCGTTCGTCGCCTGGGAAGGGCGCGCGTCCTCGCCGATGCTGCCGCTGCATTTCTTCCGCGATCGGACGTTCGCGCTCACGAACATCGCGTCGCTGCTCATGTTCTTCGGCATGTTCGGCTCGATCTTCCTGCTCGCGCAGTTCTTCCAGACCGTGCAGCACATGAGCCCGCTCTCCGCGGGGCTGCGGATCCTGCCGTGGACGGCGATGCCCATCTTCGTCGCGCCGATCGCCGGTGCGCTCTCGGATCGGATCGGCGGTCAGCGGCTGATGGCGGCCGGTCTGACGCTGCAGGCCGGCGGGCTGATGGCGCTCGCGGCGCTGCAGTCGCCGACCGTGCCCTACACCGACCTCGTGCTGCCGTTCATCGTGTCCGGAACCGGGATGGCGCTCTTCTTCGCTCCTGTCGCGAACGTCGTGCTCAGCTCGGTCGCGCCGCAGCACGAGGGCAAGGCGTCCGGCGCCACGAACGCGATCCGCGAGCTCGGCGGGGTCTTCGGCGTCGCCGTGCTCGCCTCGGTCTTCGCCCACGCGGGCGGATATCGCACGGCAGACACGTTCACGCACGGAACGTCGACGGCCGTCTGGATCGGCGGCGGGGTGGTCGCGCTCGGCGCGGTCGCAGCCGCGTTGATCCGCCGTCCGGCCCGCGCCGTCGAGACGGTCAAGGGAGAGGAGCCGGCGCTCGCCGAGGCGGCGTAGCTCCGCTCAACGCCCGGCCTGCGCGAGGTACTCCTCGAGGTTGCGCGGGTCGGGCGTCGTTCGTCTGCGCGTCGGGGGCTCGCCGGCGACCGGCGCGTAGCCCGCGAACTCGGAGTCGACGATGCCCTCGCCGCCGGTCAGGCCCGGCAGCCGGCGGCGGAGCTCCTGGACCCGCGACGCCGGCAGCGTCGCCTCGAGCACCGCGAGCTCACCCCGTGGAACCGGGGTCGCTGCGCCGGCGCCGAGCCGGCCCAGCGCGGCGAGCACGGGGCCGATCGCCTCGCTCGGCACCTCGGCGGAGATGCGGAAGACCGGCTCGCAGACCACCGAACCGGCGGCGTCCAGCGCGTGCATGAGGACGAGCGGGACGAGCCGCTTGACGTCGCGCGCCGTGGGCATCGGGCCGCGCCGGGAAGGCGGGCCGTCCGCGAGGCTGTAGCCGATCTTCGTCACGGTGACCAGGCAGTCGGTGACCTGCCAGCCGTAGAGGCCCTCCTCGAGCGCGGCCGTGACGTGTCCGTCCATGTGCTCCTCGAAGCCGGCGAGGGTGTTGAAGATGTAGAGCGGGATCTCGCGAGCGTCGACGTCGACGCGCACCTCGATTCCCGAGCCCGGCGTCGCCGGCTCGATCCGCAACCCGAGATCGGCGTGAAAGGGGTTCGTCGGCGTGTTGAGGATCTCGACCGCCTCCCCGCTCGTCGCGGGGCGCTCGATGCAGATCGTCGTCGTCTCGCGAAACGCGACCTCGAGGCCGTACTCGTCCGCGAGCGTCGCCTCGATGACCTCTCGCTGGACCTCGCCGTAGAGCGAGACGGAGATCTCGCCGCGCGTGTCGTCCTGGCGGACGTCGATCAGCGGATCCTGATCCGCGAGCTGCCCGAGGGCGACGCGCAGCCGCTGTCCGTCGGCGGGATCGACAGCGGCCACGGCCGACTCGAGCGTCGGGGGTGCGAAGTGGTGCTCGACGCCGCCGCGCGGCTCGCCGAGCCAATCGCCGACCTGGATCTCGGCGAGTCCCCACAGCTTCGCGATCTCGCCCGCGCGTACCGCATCCCGCTGCTCGGCGTCGCCGTTCGCGAAGACGCGGAGCGCGGTGACCTTCCCGGCAGGGAAGCGGTCGCGGACGGACACGGTGCCGGAGAAGAGCCGGGTGTAGGCGATGCGGTGGCCCTCCGGATCGCGCTCGATCTTGAAGACCCGCGCCGAGAGCGGCCCGTCGCCGTCGGGCGCGCGCGCGGGGAGGAGTCGCGCGATCCCGTTCGTCAACTCCGCGGCGCCGGCGCCCGTCAGCGCCGAGCCGAAGAAAAGCGGATGCAGCTCTCCGGCACGCGCTCGCGCGCTGAGGTCGTCGTCGGCCGGCCCGAAGCCGCTGAACGACGCGCTGCGGGTGCCGAGCCCGGCCGCCGAGCCCATCGGCACGATGTCAGGCGTCAGGCGCTGCTCGATCTCGTCGAGCACGCGTTCCGGGTCGGATCCCGTGCGGTCGATCTTGTTGACGAACAACAGGGTCGGCACGTCGAGGCGCCGCAAAGCCCGCCAGAGGATTCGCGTCTGCGGCTGCACCCCCTCGACGGCCGAGACGACGAGGACGGCGCCGTCGAGCACGCTCAGCACGCGCTCGACCTCGGCGATGAAGTCCGGATGGCCGGGGTGTCGATCAGGTTCACCGTCACGTCGTCGATCGGGAACGCGACGACCGCCGAGCGGATCGTGATGCCGCGCTGTTTCTCCAGCGCGAGCGTGTCGGTCCGGGTCGTCCCCCTGTCGACGCTGCCGACCTCGCCGATCACGCCGGCTGCGTAGAGCAGCCGTTCGGTGAGAGTCGTCTTACCGGCGTCTACATGCGCCAGGATCCCAAGGTTCAAGAGCGTTCTGCGAAGCACGAGTCCATCCCTTCAAGTAGGTCACTCCGGGCCTCTCGATGGCAATGAACGTCGTGCGCACGCCGCTCCTCCTTGGCTCGATCCGAATGGCGCTTGCGCGGAGAGAATAATCAGAGCCGTGGCGATCTTCCAGCCCGAGGTCGAGACGCTGCCGCGGCCGGAGCTCGAGGGGCTCCAGCGGGAACGGCTGCGCGAGCGCTTCGGCATCGAGCTCGAGGCGCTCGCCGAGCAGCCGTTCCGCGTCAAGTCGGACCTGCGCGACGCGTATCCGTTCCGTCTGCTGCAGGTGCCGCTCGAGGAGTGCGTTCGCGTCCACGCCTCCTCGGGCACGCGGGGCAAGCCGACGGTCGTCGCATACACGCGGGCCGATCTGGACGCGTGGGCGGATTGCTGTGCACGAGCGTTGGCGGCGGCGGGAGCCGGCCCGGGAACCGTCGTGCACAACGCGTACGGCTACGGGCTCTTCACCGGCGGTCTCGGGCTTCACTACGGCGCCGAGCGGCTCGGCTGCACCGTCGTTCCCGTCTCGGGCGGCAACACGCCGCGGCAGGCGCAGCTGCTCGAGCATCTCGCCGCCGGGATCCTCTGCTGCACGCCGAGCTACGCGCTCGCGATCGCCGATCACGTCCCCGACGCCGCGCGCCTCGCCGTCCACGCCGGCCTCTTCGGCGCCGAGCCCTGGACGGACGGGCTCCGCGAGGCGATCGAGGGCGCGCTCCACCTGACGGCACTCGACATCTACGGCCTCTCGGAGGTGATGGGGCCCGGCGTGTCGGCGGAGTGTGCCGAGGCCCGTGACGGCGCCCACGTGAACGAGGACCACTTCCTCGTCGAGGTCGTCGATCCGGCAGTGGGCGAGCCGCTGCCCGACGGCGAGGTGGGCGAGCTCGTCTTCACGACCCTGACGAAGGAGGCGCTGCCGCTGCTGCGCTACCGCACCGGCGACCTCGCCTCGCTCACGCGTGAGCCGTGCGTCTGCGGCCGCACATTCGTCCGCATGTCGCGCGTGCTCGGGCGGACCGACGACATGCTGATCATCCGCGGCGTGAACGTCTTCCCGAGCGAGATCGAGCGCGCGCTCCTCGCGATCCCGAGGCTCGCGCCGCATTACCAGCTCGTCGTCGAGCGCCCCGGACACCTCGACGAGCTGACGGTTCAGGTGGAGGGTGCGGCGGACTCCGAGGCGGTCCGCCGGCAGCTCCACGGTGTGCTCGGGCTCACCGCCCGCGTCGAAGTGCTGCCGGCCGGCAGCGTCCCGCGGAGCGAGGGGAAGGCGCTGCGGGTGCTCGACCGCCGCGGGACGTAACCCGGGTCGCCACTCGCGCGTTAGGCGTCTGGATGAACGAGCAGCCCGACCACGCCGCGAACGACGTCGACGGTTGGCCTCTGCCGTCGCCGGACGTTCTGCGCGACCTCGAGCCGCCGGCTCTCGTGTGGTCGGAGTCGGAGCCGGCGTCTAGCTGGCCGACTCGTCCGACTGCCAGAGGCTGAACGCGTTCCCCTCGGTGTCGTGGCACGCGGCGAACCAGCCGTAGCCCTGGACCGGCATCTTGTCCTCCGCCTGACCGCCGAGCTCGCGGATCTTGGCCATGGTCGCCTCGATGTCCTCGGTGTCGAAGTACACGCGGAGGTGGCCGGGCGTGTCGGCCGCCGAGATCGCGCCGCCCTGGTCCTCGGCGGTCTGGAACATCCGGTAGTCCATCTCCGGCGACATGGGAGGGCCGACTTCCCAGCCGAAGACTCCGCTCCAGAATCCCTGCGCGCGGTCGGCATCCGCCGCGCCGATCTCCACATGCACGAGCTTGCCTGCCATCTGCCGTCCTCCTCCTGGCCGGGTTATCGTCCCTGAGAACACTCTCGGAAGGAGTCTATGTACAGGGTCGCCGTCCTCTACGAGCACGAGCTGGACGCCGAGGCGTACGCCGAGCATGCCGAGCTCTGCGCCCAGGTGCCGAACGGCGTCTTCCGGCACGGCAAGGTCACGGGATCGCCCATGGGCGAGGCGAAGCACGCGTACTACGCCGAGTGGGAATTCGCCGACGAGCAGGCGTTCCAGAGCGCGATCCGCAGCGACGAGTTCATGGCGACGGGCAAGGACGCGTACAAGCGCGGCTTCCCGACGCCGACGGTCGAGTTCGTCGAGCTGGGCTAGGGCATGGGCGAGGTCGAGGTCGCGCGCGACGGGGCCGTGCAGACGATCACGCTCAACCGGCCGGACAAGCTGAACGCCTTCACCCGCACGCTGCACGGCGAGCTGCAAGGAGCGCTCGAGGAAGCCCGCGAGCCGGCGGTGCGTGCGGTCGTGATCACCGGCGCGGGCCGCGGTTTCTCCGCCGGCCAGGACTTGACGGCGTTCGGGGAGGCCGGCGACGTCGCCGCGATGCTGCGCGCGACCTATCACGTCACCGTGACGGCGATTCGCTCGCTCGAGAAGCCGGTGCTCGCGGCGGTGAACGGTGTCTGTGCAGGGGCCGGGCTGTCGCTCGCGTGTGCGTGCGACATCCGGCTCGCCTCCGACGCAGCCTTCTTCGTTCCCGGCTTCGTCGGCATCGGCCTCGTCCCCGACTCCGGAGGCACGTACTTCATCCAGCGTCTGCTCGGAACCCCTCGCGCGTTCGAGTGGATGACCTCGAACCGGCGTCTGACGGCGGCCGAGGCGCACGCGTGGGGTCTCGTCTCGGAGGTGGTCGAGGCCGACGCGTTCGCGGGGCGCGTGGCCGAGCGGGCCGCCGAGCTCGCGGCCGCGCCGACGCGGGCCATCGCGCTCACGAAGCGGCTCTACGACGAGGCCGCGACGTCGACGCTCGAGGATCAGCTGGAGCGGGAGGCGGCGGCGCAGGCCGAGGCCGCACAGACGAAGGACTTCCGCGAGGGAGTGACGGCGTTCGGGGAGAAGCGGGAGGCGCGCTTCAGCGGGAGTTGAGGAGGCGCAGGACCTCGCCGTCGTCCGGCCAGCGCCCCTCGCTCTGCTTCGAGAAGATCAACTCCCCGTCGGCGACGACGTCGTACTGGGACTTCCGGCCCTCGCGGGCCGCGGCGTCGATCCCGCTCTCGTTGAGCTCGGCCACGAGACTCGCAGCCCGTCGGTCGTACCCGCTTCAGACGGGACAATAAAAGATCTCGACGGCCACCCTCCGGAGCGTACCGAGAGAGCGTCGGGCTACGAAGCGGTCGGCTACGCGGCCTGTGCCGTCGCGCGCAGGGCCGACTCGATCTGTCCGGCGAGCTGCGGGTACTCCTGCTGGAGCCGCCGGAACTCCGTTCCGAAGAGCACGAGCACGAGCGCCGGCGAGGAGGTCGTGACCGTGGCGGTGCGCCGCCCGTCGCCGAGGATCGCAAGCTCGCCGAAGAAGTCGCCTGCGGCGAGAGTTCGCACCTCGATGCCGTTGACGGTCACGGTCGCGGTGCCGTCGCGCAGGACGAAGAACGAGTAGCCGGACGCACCTTCGCCGGTCAGACGCACGCCGGGCCTGACGCTCCGAAGCTCGAACCAGTCCGCGATCGCCGCCTGCGTGTCCGACTCGAGCCCGGTCGAAGAGAGCAATCCCGGCGAGGTCTTCCGCGGCCGCCATCGCGGAGCACCCTAGTTGCCTCGCGACGGCGGATCCAGCGCTGTCACCGCATCGTCACCACCGCGGGTCGGTGCGATACTCGCGCTGTGAACGAGGACGATCTCCGCACGCTCGAGGCCGTGGGCTCGAAGCTCAGCTTCGGCGCCGGGCAGATGCTGATCGAGAGCGGGAAGCCGGGCACGGGCCTCTACGTGGTCGTCGAGGGGCACATCCTCGTCGAGGCGCCCGAGGGGACCCGGGAGCTCGGGCCGGGATCCGTCGTCGGAGAGCGTGCGCTCTTCTCGGAGGACGGGCTGCGGACGGCGCGCGTCCGGGCGCTGACCCACGGCGTCGTGCTCGCCGTCGAGCGAGCGGAGGTCGACCGCCTGTGCGCCGAGGACCCCGCGCTCGCCGAGCGGCTGGAAGCGCTCTACTAGGCGCCACCGGCTAGCTAGCTAGATCGTCTTGAACTGCTCGAACGGCTGGCGGCAGCTCTCGCAGTAGCGCAGCGAACGGCACGGCGTCGGGCCGAAGATGTTCTCGAGCTTCGTCTGGGTCGAGCCGCAATAGGGACAGCGGTGAACGTGCGCCTGAAGTTGCACGAGGCCGGAAGCTCCCCCGGCGTCCAGAGGGCGCGGTGCGGGCGGCGCGAACCCGGCGGCGCGAAGCTTCTCGCGGCCGGCGGGAGTGATCTTGTCCGTCGACCACGAGTCGTCCTGGACGACCTTGACGTCCGCCCCGGGAACCTTCTCCTCGATCGCGCGCTTCATGAACTCGAGCGCCGGACAGCCGAGGAAGGTCGGCGTGAACTCGATCCGGACGCGGCCGTCCTGGACGTCGACCGAACGGATGACGCCGAGGTCGACGAGCGAGACGACGGGGATCTCGGGATCGGGAATCTCGTCGAGCGCCTCCCAGACCTGCGCCTCGGCTACCACTGCGCACCGGCCGGCGCGGAGCGTCGCACCATCGTCATCTCCTCCCAGAGCGGCGTGAGCTCCGGCGAATGTGTGCCGCGTTCGTGCCCTTGTAACAAGTTGTTACTTGGAAGGTCGAGTCCCGTTCGGACGGCGAGCTCGGGCCGGAGGTCCTCCGGGAGCATTCCGACCGCGTACGGCCACAGCTCCTCGACCGCTGTCTGGAACCGCGGCTCGTTGCGCAGCCGGTCGTGCCACATCTCGGCGTGCATGCGGTGGTACGCCTCCTCGCGGTCGATCTTCGCGGCGAGGCCGGCGACCGCCTTGTCGGGATCGTCCTTGAGCGCGGCGATCCGGAGCTCGTCGGCCGCCTCGTACAACCAGCGGCGCGCGATCGCGTGCGACCACTCGAGCAGGCGGAGCTCGACGAGCGGCGAGCAGCGGTACTCCTCCGGCCTGCGGTCGAAGGCGAGCGCGTCGGCGTCGCCTTCCTCACCCACCAGGAGGTCGTAGATCGCCCGCGCGTGGCCGATCTCGTTCTGCGCGATCGAGGAGAAGGCGACGTCCTCCTCGAGCAGGGGCGCGATGCCCGTCCATTCGGAGTCGCGCCAGCCGAGGACGAGCTCGTCGTCAGCCAGGCCCAGCAGTGCCTGCTCGTTCACGAGCCTCCTTCAGACGTGCCTTGATCGAGTAGCCGTCGACGCGGCGGTACTTGAGGTCGAACTCGTCGGCCCAGTCCTCGACGTCGCGGATCGAGTCGCGGGGCACGAGCCACAGCGCGACCGACTCGCCGCGCCGGCCGTATTGCTCGCGCGCCCACGCCTCGGCGAAGTCCGCGTCGGGCGCGACGACCGAGCCCGCGTGCTCGAACGGCTGGCCGCGCCGTTCCTTGCGGAAGACCTCCCACACAGGCTCGCTCATGCGGCGAGGACCGCGTCTCTCACCCACTGCTCCTGCTCGAGGAAGCGGCGCCGGAACGCGAGCCGCTCCTCGGTCTTCGGGCCGTGGCCCGTCACGACGTGCTTGAGCTCGTCCCAGTCGGGCTCGGTGTACTCCCAGACGCCGTCGTCGCGCCTGCGCAGCTTCGGGTCGGGCACGGTGAGCCCGAGCTCGCGGATCTGCGGCACGTAGCCCTCGAGGAACTGCTGCCGTGCGTCCTCGTTCCCCTGGGACTTGATCCGCCACTGGAACATCGGGTCCTCGTCGGCCGGGATCGGGTTGCCGTGGAACTGCATCAGCGGCCCCCACCAGCGGTCGAGCGCCTCCTGCACGAGCTCGAACTGCTCGGGCGTGCCGGTCACCATGGCGAGGATCACGTCGCGGCCGTGGAGGATGTGGAACGACTCCTCCCAGCAGATCTTCTTCATGATCCGCGCGTACGGCGCATACGAGCACTTGAGCAGCGCCTTCTGGCTGATGATCGCGGCGGCGTCGACGAGCCACGCGATGACGCCCACGTCCCCCCAGGACGCGGTCGGGTAATGGAAGACGTTGTGGAATTTCGCCTTGCCGTCGACGAGATCCGCGAGACACTGCTCGCGCGCCTTGCCGAGATCCTCGACGACGCGGTAGATCAGCTGCGCGTGCCCGACCTCGTCCTGCACCTTCGCGGTCAAGGCGAGCTTGCGCTGGAGCGTCGGGGCGCGCAGGATCCATTCGCGCTCGGGCAGGACGCCCATGAGCTCGGAGTTGCCGTGCATCTCGATGAACTTGA
>DASUHE010000061.1:0-94229 GCA_036273695.1 Gaiellaceae bacterium | reverse complement strand
GACGCGCTCGCGAGCGCGAGCAGCGCCTGCTCGTGGGCGAGCGCGCGCTCGCCCGCCGCGGCATGGTGCCGCGCGGCCTCACCCGGGTCGTCGAGCACCGCCGCCAGCCGCGCATGGCTCCGCCGTCGCTCCTCGTCGGTCAGCGTCTCCGCCGTGGCCTCCGCGAGGAGTGCGTGCCGAATGGCCACCTCGTCCTCCCCAGTCGCAAGCCCGGCGGAGAGGATCTCGGCGGCCCCGGGCCCGAGCAGACTCGGCTCCGCCGGGCGGCCGAGGAGCGCGAGTGCCACGATCGCGACCCGGCCGGCCGGGCTCAGCGCCCGCAGGGAGGCCGCGACGCTCAGGCGCAGGCTCGTGCCCGCCTCCCCCGACTCGGCGAGCTGCTCGAGCAGGAAGGGGTTGCCACCCGAGCGCTCGGCGAGCCGCAGCACCGCCGGTTCCGCCAAGCCGGGATGGAGCGCGCGGGCCAGCTCCGCGGCTTCGCCTCGCGCGAGCGGCTCGAGCGGCAGCAATTCGGCTCGCGCCGCCGCAGCCACGGCCAGCGCCGCCGACGTTGCCGGGTCGCCCCGGCGAACGGCGATCACCATCCGGATCCGCCCGCCGAGGAGCGGAAGCAGAGCGGCCGTCTGCGGATCGGCCCACTGCAGGTCGTCAACGAACAGCGCGGCCTCGCCGAGGTCCTCCTCCACCGCCGCGGCGACGTAGGCTGCGTCACCTTCGAAGTCGCACGCGAAGGCCCGGCGTAGCGGCAGATACGGCAGCCAGGAGAGCGTCGCCAGCCCGCCCGCCTCGAGGAGCCGCCAACCGGCTCGCGCAGCGACTGCGCGGATGAGCGTCGTCTTGCCGACCCCGGCCTCGCCGAGCACCGCCACCAACCGTTCCTCGCGGAAACGGTGCAGCAGCAGCTCCCCCTCACGCTCGCGGCCGACGAACACGCTCGGATTGTCCGTCCGCCCGCACGAGTGGCGCAACTGGACGATGACGGCTGCGCCCGTCCCGGACAGGCTGGGACCGGTGAAACGCGTCACCTGCAGCTGCGGCTACGTCGCCGTCGGCGAGACCGCCGACGAGCTGCTCGCGCGCGTCGAGACCCACATCGACGCCGCCCACCGACCTGACCGAGCCGACGACCCGGCACCCGCCCCGGCCCCGGCCCCGACCACCACGACGGAGGCACAGCAATGAAACGGCTCCTCTCCACGTTCCACACGAGGCTCTCGGCGGTAGGCGCGACAACCGCCCTGATCGCTGCGCTCGCCATCGCGTGGGGCGCGGCGCCGGCCCTGGCCGCGACCCCCGTGTGCACGTGGACCGCCGGAGGAGCCGACTGGAACACGGCCGCCGACTGGAGCTGTGCCAATACCGCGGACACGATCCCCACCGCGAGCGACGACGTCGTCATCCCCAACTTCGGGAGCCCGGACGTCACGAGCTCGGACGCGAACGCCCGCTCGATCGCCGAGTCGGCGGCCGGAACCCTGACCATCGAGACGGGACGCACGCTCACGATCTCGTCTTCGGGAGCCACGTCCCTCGGCGGCCACCTCAACGTCAACGGGACCGGGGTGCTGATCCTCGGCGATCCGACGACCTGGCCGAGCGGCCTGCAGATCAACGGCTCGGGAACGATCGACGTCAACTCGTCCCTTTCCGTCACGGCGGCGGGTTCTCTCGCAGGCGGAGTCGTCAAGGTCGGCGCCAACGGCTCGATCGACGCGGACCCGGGCAGCACGAAGACGGTCACGTTCGTGGCGGAGCTGGACAACGACGGCACGTGCCTCACCTGCGGTGTGACCGTAACGAGCGGGACGCTCGAGCTCCAGAACGGCGACGCGGGCTCGACCACCGGCAGCTACTCGCTCGCGACCGGGACAACGCTCCAGGTCGACGCGGGAACCCTCACGTCGCCGTCGCTCACGGGCCCGGGCACGCTCGACCTCGCCGGCAGCAGCCACCTGACCGTCGGCTCGACGGACACGTTCACGCCGGGAGCGCTCACGATCGACGGCGGCGGAGCCCCCACCGCGACGCTGAACAAGGACGTCGGCGTCGGCTCCTTCACGACCGGAGGCTTCGCCGATCGCGACGGCACCGGCACCCTCACGGTCACGGGCACGGCCGACCTCGAAGGGAACGTCACGCTCAGCGGCGGCTCGACCACGATCGCCGGCACGGTCACGTCGTCCACGATCGGCTCCGGGCTGCTCTTGAACGGCACCACCTTGACGCTCGACGCCCTCACGAGCCGATCGGTCAACGGCCCGCTCGAGCTCGGCGGCAACCCGTCGACGCTGAACATCGACTCGGGCTTCGACGTCACGGCGCCAAGCGCCCACATCACGGGCGACGCGAGCTCCGTCGTCAACATCGGCCCCGGCGGTGCCTTCACCGCCGACCCGGGTGCCGGTCACGAGACCGACATCGAAGTCCCGGTGAACAACGAGGGAACGGTGACGGCGAAGACCGGGACGCTCGCGTTGTTCGACGGGAGCACCGGCACCAACTCCGGTGGCTACGTCACGGATGCCGGCGCCGTCCTCGAGCTCGAAGGTTCCGCTCCCTTCGACTCGCCGTCGATCACGGGCGCCGGAACGTTTTTCGACTTCGGTCCCGTGGCGACCGTCGGCAGCACCGACACCTTCGCCCCCGCGAACGTCAAGCTGGGCAACGGCGGCACGCTCACCGTCAACGGCAGCCACTCGATCGCCAACCTGCGCGACTCGGGCGGCGGGATGCGAAACGGGCCGGGCACGCTGACGATCACCGGCAGCCTCACCGTGCCGGCCGCCGGGGCCGTCGCGTTCGACGGCGGCACGACAACGGTCGCGAGCTCCGCCTCGCCGGTCTCGTTCGAGACCACGGGTGGCATGACGCTCTCCGGCGCGACGCTCAACCTCGACGTTCCCGCGACGTGGACGACGAGCTCGATCGGGCTCGACAGCAGCTCGGCCCTCAATGTCAACTCCAGTTTCCTGGACTCGAGCACGCAGGTGATGGGGTTCGGCCCCGACTCGACGATTCACGTCGGCTCGACGGGATCCCTGACGATGGATCCTGGGGCGGGCAAGTCGTCTTTCACCGAGACGCAGATCCAGAACGACGGGACGGTCACCGTGGCGAGCGGCGCAAACTCGACGGCCGGCTTCACCCAGTCGGGCGGGACGACGACCGTCGCCTCCGGCGCCGAGCTCGACGGCCCGGTGACTGTGACAGGCGGCACGCTGAAGGGGGACGGGACGCTCGGCGGGCCCGTCTCGAACACCGGCGGCACGGTCGCTCCCGGCTCCTCGCCGGGCACGCTGACGATCACGGGCGCCTACGCCCAGGGCGCAGGCGGGATGCTGGCGGAGGAGATCACGGGCACGACTCCCGGCTCGCAGTTCGACCGGCTTCTCGTCGGTGGGGCGCTGAGCCTCGGGGGGACGCTGGCCGTCAACTCGACGAGCTTCACGCCGGCTTCGACGGACACGTTCAAGATCGTCTCAGGGGCCGCGTCGAGGACCGGCACGTTCGCCACGCTCACGGGCGCCACGATCAACGGTGCGACGTACTCGGCCCGATACGACACCGACGGCGTGACCTTGCTGGTCTCGGGCTCACCCCCGCCGCCGAATCGGACGCTCTCGGTGGCGTTTGCCGGCTCCGGAGCCGGATCGGTGTCGGACGGCACCTCGCTGAGCTGCTCGGCGAGCTGCCAGCGGCAGTATCCCCAGGGGACGGCCGTCCAGCTCACTGCGGCGGCGGCGTCGGGATCAACGTTCGCGGGCTGGTCGGGCGGCGGCTGCTCGGGCACGAGCACCTGCACGGTCACACTGAGCGCCGACGCGACGGTGACCGCCACCTTCACGGCCGACCAGCCGCCGCCGCCACCGCCCACCCGCTGTCTCGTGCCGAGGCTGAAGGGCAAGAAGCTCGGCGCGGCCAAGAGGGCGATCAAGAAGGCTCATTGCCGCGTCGGCAGAGTCAAGAAGGTCAGGTCGAAACGGAAGTACGAGGGTCGCGTGATCTCGCAGAAGCCGAGGCCTGGAACGCAGCTGCGGAACGGCGCGAAGGTCTCGGTCGCGGTCGGGATCGGCCCGGGCACGACCAGGAGCTGACGAGTACAGGGCTCAGCCGACGCGTACGCCGCATCGTCCCTGCTTGGGCTCGCAGATTCGTGGGGCGACGTCCATTCGACCCCCGGGCAATCAACCGGCGTCGAGGAGGGGAAGCCGGTGCGGCCTCCCCTCCCGTCTCGCTCTAGCCGTGCGGGTAGAGCCGCGACTCGGCCGCCAGGTAGGCGTGCACGTCGCGCACCACCCGCGCCCCGGGGTGCTGGGCCTCGAGGCTGAGGAGGGCCTTCGACGCGTCGTCGACGGGCAGCTTCTCGTAGACCGGGAAGTGGAGGGTCACGCCGCCGCTCGTACCGGTGCTCGTCCACTCGATTGGGTCGTACGTCGAAGCGTCGACGATGTAGACCTGCTTGCCGTCGAGCGACTCGAGCTTGATCGCGTCGCGCCCGTCGACCGCGACGTGGCCGACGACCTGCACCGTTCCCGACTGCAGCAGCGCGAGGATGTCCGTGCGGAAGTCCTCGGGTGCGCCGTTCGTGTTCTGCGCCTCGCGGGCGAACCGGGCAAGGAAGCGCTTGGCGCCCTCCCTGGTCGTGACGACGACCGGGCGGTGGGTGCCCGGGACGATGCGGTAGGCGGCCGTCACCTTCGGGTTGTGCACGAGCTTCTGGAGCCGCGCCTTGGAGACGATCTCGATGGTCGGCGTGCGGGCCGCCCGGAGCTCCTGGCTCGTCGTGACGTAGATCGTGTCGTTGCCCGAGTCGTACAGCTCGGTCGTGTCACCGCTCGTCAGGGCCTCCGCGCGCGGCGCGTTCGTGTCCACCTGGATCTGGCGTCGCGTATACGGCGCGACGAGGAGCTGCCACGTCTCGGAGCGCCACGTGGCGGTCGTCCCGTCGCCGTTCTGCTGCACCGCGTCGACCTGGTAGTGGAGGATCGAGTCGTCGGCGGCCAGCGCGGCGGCGGCCTTCTTGACGACCGACGGCCCGCCGGTCGGCAGCGCACTGAGGAGACCGAGCGCGACGGCCGCGGCGACCGCCAGAACGCCGGCGCTCCGCACGAGACGGCGACGCGTGCGCCGAGTGCCGAGGTCGCGGCGGACGGCGCTTTCGAGCTCGTCGCCGAAGCGGTCGAGGCTGGGGGTCAACGGATTCATGTGTCCTCCTTGAGGGGCAGGGCGGAGAGGCGCCGGAGCGCGCGCGAGACGCGGAGCCGGGCGGCGGCCGGGCGGACGCCCAGGCGGGCGGCGACGTCCTCGTACGGCAGCTCGCCGACGACGCGAAGCTCGAGCGCTTCCCGCTCGTGCTCGGGCAGCGTTTCGAGAGCCTCCGCGAGCGCCGCCCGCGGAGAGAGCCGCTCCTCGACCGCCGCGAAGCCGTCCTCCGCCGCGAGGTCGGTGGGGAGCCCGAGCCGCCGGCGGGCGCGTGTCTCGACCTCGTTGCGCCGGGCGGACTCGCGCGCGACGTTGCGGGCGATGCCCAGCAGCCAGGGGAGCGCCGAGCCGTCGGCCTCGTCCCGGAACTTCCGCCGCGAGAGCCACGCCTGCGCGAATGCCTCCGCGGTCAGGTCGCTCGCGGCCCAGTCGAGGCGGCGGCGAAACCAGCCGTGCACCGTCGTGGCGTGACGGCGGTAGAGCTCGGCAAAAGCGCCTGCGTCTGACTGCGCCGCCTGGATGAGCTCGGCGTCGGTCCGGTCGGTCATGCGTCTCACACCCTGTAGATGGAGGAACCACGCGGACTTGTATCCGCTGGCGCACGCGGCGGGGTAAATCCGCGCCGGGCGAGGCTCCGTAAGACCCCGAGGGGTCAATCGCTCGAAGCTCAGGAGGGGGCTATGCGAAAGACACTGGTGCTCTTACTCGGCCTCGCGGCTCTGGGGGCGCTCGCCGTGCCGGCGCTCGGCCTGGGGGGCGGCGACGGCCGGAAGGTGCTCGACGCCAACGTGCTCTCGCCCGTGATCGCGCCGTACACGGGAACCGCGAATCCGATTCGCGGAGTCCCCGGCGGCGGGCTTCCGTGGGAGCTGACTGCCGGAGACGCAAATCTGCGGGCGAACGGCCGGCTCCATCTCAGGGTCAAGGGCCTCGTCCTCGCGCGCCGCGCGCCGGTGCCCGCGAATCTGCAGGGGACGATCCCGTTCGCCCAGCTCGGCGCGATCGTCAGCTGCCAGACGACGCCGGACGGCGTGACGGCGACCACGGACAACGTCGCGACGAAGCTCTTCCACGTCTCGCCGCGCGGCGACGGACACCTGAACACGGTCGTCTCGCTCCCCTCACCGTGCTTCGCGCCGATCGTGTTCGTGACCGCGCCGTCGGGAGCGTGGTTCGCGGTCACCGGTGACTGAGCCAGGGGGCTAGCACCAAGACGAAACGCCGGGCCGCGCCATGGTCGCGCGGCCCGGCCGCAAGCAGCCTCGAGTCGTGAACTCGTACACGACAGGAGGCCGGAGATGAACCTCGCAGCACGCGCGGGCCGGTGGAGCGCCGCGCACTGGAAGACCGCCACGCTCGGGTGGCTCGCGTTCGTCGTCGCAGCGGTCGCGGTCGGCACGGCGCACGGCACGCTCAAGCAGACGGACGCCGAACAGACGAACGGCCAGGCGGCGCGCGCCGAGCAGATGCTCGCGGCGGCGCACGTCGAGAACGTCGCGAGCGAGAACGTGCTCGTCCGCTCGCGCACGCTCACCGCCGGGTCGCCCGCCTTCAGGCGCACCGTGAGCGACGTCCGCGCGACGCTGAAGCGGACGGCGAACGTACGCAACGTCCGCCTCGGCGCGGTCTCGAAGGACGGACACCTGGCGCTCGTGGGCTTCGACGTCGCCGGCAACGCCGACACCGCGGACGCCCGGATCCAGCCGGCTCTGGACGCGGTCGGCAGGCTCGCCGCGGCGCACCGCGGCTACTCGATCGCCGAGGTCGGCGACGCGAGCATCGCCAAGGCGATGAACGGCGTCGTGTCCGGCGGCCTGTCGAAGGCGGAGCGGCTGTCGCTACCGATCACCTTCGCGATCCTGCTGCTCGCCTTCGGCGCCTTCCTCGCGGCCGGGATCCCGGTGCTGCTCGCGTTCACGGCCGTGCTCGCGGCGCTCGGGCTCACGCACCTCTCGAGCTCGTTCGTCCACGAGGCCGACGCGACCGCGAGCGTGATCCTGCTCATGGGGATGGCGGTCGGCGTCGACTACTCGCTCTTCTATCTGAAGCGCGAGCGAGAGGAGCGCCTCCGCGGCGCGAGCCGGGTGGAGGCGCTGCAGCGGGCGGCCGCGACGTCCGGGCGCGCCGTGCTCGTGTCCGGCCTGACGGTGATGACGGCCGCCGGCGGATTGATGCTCTCGGGCAACAGCGTCTTCACGTCGCTCGGCGTCGGCACGATCCTCGTCGTGCTCGTCGCAGTGCTCGGGTCGCTGACGGTGCTGCCCGCGCTGCTCTCGAAGCTCGGCGACCGCGTCGAATGGGGACGCCTCCCGTTCCGCCGCTCGAACCGGGAGTCGCCCGTCTGGCGGGCGGTGCTGCGTCCTGCGACGCGCTACCCGAAGATCACGGCCATCGGAGCCGTCGCCGTTCTGCTCGCCGTCGCCGCTCCGGCGCTGCACATGCACACGCGCGACGACGGCGTCGCCGAGGCGCCGCCGCACCTGCCGGTCGTGCAGGCGTACCGGCAGGTGACGAGGGCGTTCGGCACGACGAGCGCGCCGGCGGTCGTGGTCGTCCATGCCGCGAACATCGACGCGCAGCAGGTCCGGTCCGGGATCGACGCCCTGCGGCGCGAGGTGCACCGCCCGGTGAAGGTCGTCCGCCATGCCGACAACACCGTCGAGCTCGACGTCCCGCTCGCCGGCGACGGAGCCGACGAAGCATCGGTGCGCGCGCTGCACACGCTGCGCTCGCAGATCATCCCGACCACCGTCGGCGCTGTGCCGGGCGTCTCGGTCGCGGTGACCGGCGAGACGGCGGGCAGCGTCGACTTCGCGTCGACGATCGACCACCACATGCCGCTGATCCTCGGCTTCGTGCTCTTGCTGACGGTGGGATTGCTGCTGCTCTTCTTCCGCTCGCTCACCGTCGCGCTGACCGCGATCGCGCTCAACACGCTGTCGGTCGGAGCCGCCTACGGCGCGATGACGTGGGTCTTCCAGGACGGCCACGGGCACGGCCTGCTCGGCTTCCACTCGAGCGGCGCGATCGTGCCGTGGGTGCCGTTGTTCCTGTTCGCCGTGCTGTTCGGGCTCTCGATGGACTACCACGTGTTCATCGTCAGCCGGATCCGCGAGCTCGTCGACCGCGGCTACTCGACGCGCGACGCCGTCGAGCACGGCATCCGCTCGACAGCCTCGACGGTGACGAGCGCGGCGCTCGTGATGGTCGGCGTGTTCGCCGTCTTCGCCACGCTCGGGCTGCTCTCGCTCAAGCAGATGGGCTTCGGGCTCGCGGTCTCGGTGCTGATCGACGCGACCGTGATCCGCGCGCTGCTCCTGCCGGCGGCCATGACGCTGCTCGGCGAGCGGAACTGGTGGCTCCCGCGCGTCTTCAGGCACCTGCCGCAGCTCGACCTGGCGGCGGAGAGCGCGAGAATGACGCCGTGATCTCGCTGCTGCTGTTCCGGATGCCCGTGCGCGCCTCGGCGTGGGCCGTCCTCCTCGTCGACCTCTTCGTCCTCGTCGTCTGGGCCGCCGGCGGGGCCTCGGGCTCCTTCTGGCCGGTCTGGGTGTGGCTGCCGACCGGGCTAGCGGTCCTGTCGGCCTGGTGGGCGGGCACGGCCACGAGCCGCTCCTCGCGCCAGACAGGCGAGGCGGCGCTGATCAGCCTGTTCTTGATCGGCGTCTGGGCGGCGGCAGGCGGTGGGTCGTTCTGGCCGGTGTACCCGATCGCGGGCCTGGCGCTCGCGGTCGGGCTGCGGGCCGTGACCCGCGGCAGGCAGAGCGAGGCACGCGTGGAGGAGCTCACCCAGAGCCGCGCGGGCGCGGTCGAAGCGGCCGAGACACAGCTGCGGCGGATCGAGCGCGATCTCCACGACGGTGCGCAGGCCCGCCTCGTCGCGCTCGGCATGAACATCGGCCTGGCCGAGCAGCAGCTCGCGAAGGATCCGGAGAAGGCACAGGAGCATCTGGCCGAGGCGCGCAAGGCCGCGGGCGCGGCGCTGCAGGAGCTGCGCGACCTGGCGCGCGGGATCCACCCGCCGATCCTCGCCGACCGCGGGCTCGAGGCCGCGATCCGCGCGCTCGCCGATCACGCGGCCGTGCCGGTCTCCGTCGCCGTCGAGCTCCCCGAGCGCCCGCCCGCCGCGGTCGAGACCGCTGCGTACTTCGTCGCTGCGGAAGGACTCGCCAACGCCCTCAAGCACGCGCACGCGTCGCGCATCGACATCGCGGTCCACGAGCGCGAGGACGCGGTCGTCGTCCGCGTGCTCGACGACGGACGCGGCGGCGTCTCGGAGGCCGGCGGCGGGCTGCACGGCCTGCGCCAGCGGGTCGAGGCGCTCGACGGCTCGCTGCGCATCGCGAGCCCCGACGGCGGGCCGACGGTGATCGAGGCGGTGCTTCCGTGCGCGCGGTGATCGCCGAGGATCTCGCGCTCCTGCGCGACGGCCTGACGCGGTTGCTCCGCGACAACGAGATCGACGTCGTCGACGCGGTCGGGGACGGCGACGCGCTGATCCACGCCGTCATGCGTGAGCGCCCGGACATCGCGATCGTGGACATCCGCATGCCCCCGACGTTCCGTGACGAGGGGCTGCGGGCGGCGCTCACGCTGCGCGAGCGCGTGCCCGAGACGGCGATCCTCATCGTCTCCCAGTACGTCGAGGGCACGTACGCGCGCGAGCTTCTCGCCGACGGCCGCGGCGGCGTCGGCTACCTGCTGAAGGACCGCGTGATGGACGTCGCCGCGTTCGTCGAGGCCGTGCGGCGCGTCGCCGCCGGCGGAACCGCGCTCGACCCCGAGGTCGTCGCGCACTTCGTCGGGCAGCGGGACCGCCTCGCGGCGCTCACGCCCCGGGAGCGAGAAGTCCTGGGCCTGATGGCGGAAGGGCGTTCGAACGCAAGCATTGCCGAGGTGCTCGTGCTCACGGTCGGCGCCGTCGAGAAGCACGTGGCTTCGATCCTCCAGAAGCTGCGGCTGCCTCCCAGCGAGGAGACCCACCGCCGGGTCCTGGCCGTGCTCGCTTATCTCGACGCGGCCTCCTGAGCCGCGTAGGGTTGGCCCCATGAAGCACGTCGTGATCCTCGGGGCCGGCTTCGCGGGCCTCGAGCTGGCGAGCCGTCTCTCCGCTTCGGTCGCCGACGAGGTTCGCGTCACGTTGATCGACCAGAACGACGGCTTCACGTTCGGGTTCTCGAAGCTCGACATCCTGTTCGGGAGCGCGGACGCCGCGGCGGTGCGGATCCCCTACCGCGAGCTCGCGAAGCCGGGCGTCGAGTTCCGGCAGGAGCGGATCACCGCGATCGACCCGGCGAGCCGTCGCGTGACGACCGACGCCGGCGAGTACGACGCCGACATCCTCGTCGTCGCGCTCGGCGCCGAGTACGACGTCGCCGCGACGCCGGGCTTCGCGGAAGGCGGCTTCGAGTACTACTCGATCGCCGGAGCCGAG
The DNA here is from genome assembly GCA_036273695.1 of Gaiellaceae bacterium. Classification (GTDB taxonomy): domain Bacteria; phylum Actinomycetota; class Thermoleophilia; order Gaiellales; family Gaiellaceae; genus Palsa-739. The sequence continues at coordinate 83,593 of DASUHE010000061.1, read as the reverse complement.
CGGATGCGCGACGAGGCGCTGCCCGCGTTGCAGGGCGGCACGATCCTGATCGGCGTCCTCGGCCAGCCCTACAAATGTCCGCCGGCACCGTTCGAAGGCGCTTTTCTGCTGCACGACCAGCTCGTCGAGCGGGGCATCAGGGAGGCGACCGAGATGCGCGTGATCGCGCCGATGGCTGCGCCGGTTCCCGTCACGCCCGAGGTCTCGCAGCGCTTCCTCGACGAGCTGGCAGCGCGCGACGTCGAGTACCTGGGAAAGAACCGGGTCGTCGAGCTCGACGTGCCGGGCAAGGAAGCCGTGCTCGAGAACGGGGAGCGGCTGCCCTACGACCTCTTCGTCGGGATTCCGATCCACCGCGTGCCGGCTGTCGTCGCCGAGTCGGGCCTCGCCGACAACGGCTGGGTCGCGGTCGACCGCGACACGCTCGAAACTCCGTTCCCGGACGTCTACGCGGTCGGCGACTGCGTCAGCCTCCCGATGGCGAAGGCCGGCGTGTTCGCCGAGAACGCCGCGGGCGTCGTCGCTGACGGCATCGTCGCGAGGCTGCACGGCGAGACGCTCGAGCGGCGCTACGAGGGCGAGGGGAATTGCTATCTCGAGTTCGGGAGCGGCCGTGTCGCGAAGGTCGAGGCGAACTTCCTCGGCGGGCCTTCGCCGACGGCGACGGTCGTCGGCCCGTCGGAGGATCTCGCGGCGGAAAAAGCCGAGTTCGGCTCGAGCCGCCGTAAGCGCTGGTTCGGCGCCTAGCTCCGATCTTCATCATTGCGCCGTGAGCGCGCTTCCCGAGGGAACGGTCACGTTCCTCTTCTCCGACGTCGAGGGCTCGACGCGACTCCTGCACGGGCTCGGCCCGGCGCGGTACGCGGAAGCCCTCGGCGAGCATCGGCGGATCGTGCGCGAGGCGGCTGCGCACCACGGCGGCACCGAGGTCGACACACAGGGCGACGCGTTCTTCCTCGTCTTCCCGACGGCCGGAGGTGCGGCGGCTGCCGCGAGGGCGTCGCGCGACGCGCTGGCCGGAGGGGGCCAGGTTCGGGTGCGCATGGGCCTGCACACCGGCGTACCGACCCCGACGCCCGAGGGCTACGTCGGGCTCGACGTCCACCGCGGAGCCCGCATCGCCGCGCTCGCGCACGGCGAGCAGATCCTCGTCTCGCCCACGACAGCGGCCCTCCTCGACGGCGAGCGGCTGCGCGACCTCGGCCGCCATCGGCTCAAGGACTTCGAGGGCGCCGTTCAGCTCTTCCAGCTCGACGAGCGCGAGTTCCCGCCGCTCCGGACGCCCGGGAGCGTCGAGCTCCCCGATCCCGCGACGCGCTTCCTCGGGCGCGAGCAGGAGCTGTTCGCCGCGGTCTCCCTCGTCTACGAGCGTGACCCGCGCGTGCTCACCATCGTCGGCCCGGGGGGAACCGGCAAGACGCGCTTCGCAATCGAGCTCGCGCGCCTGCTCGGCGACGATGCGGAGGGAGGCACGGTCTTCGTCCCGCTCGCGCCGCTGCGGGAGGCGGAGTTCGTCCTGCCGACGATTGCCGACCGGCTCGGTGCCTCGTCTCCGGAGCCGGCGGCCGTCGCCGCGCGCGTCGGCGGTCGCCGCACGCACGTCGTCTGCGACAACCTCGAGCACCTGCTGCCGACGGCCGCTCGCCCGCTGGCCGAGCTCGTCGCCGCGTGCCCCTCGCTGCGCGTGTTCGCGACGAGCCGCGAGGCGCTGCGGATCCAGGGCGAGTCCGAGCTCGACCTCCCGCCGCTCGTGCGCGCGGAGGCGATCGAGCTCTTCTGTGAGCGCGCCCGCGCCGTGCGGCCCGACGTGACCGAGACGGACGCCGTGGTGCAGCTCTGCGAGAGGCTCGACGGCCTGCCGCTCGCCCTCGAGCTCGCCGCCGCCCGAACGAAGCTCCTCTCTCCGGAGGCGCTTCTCGCCCGGCTCGCCGACCGGCTCGACGCGCTCAAGGGGACGCGCGACGCCGAGGAGCGCCACCTGACTCTAAGGGCGACGATCGCGTGGTCGCACGACTTGCTCGGTGAGGACGAGCAGGAGCTGTTCGCGAAGCTCGGCGTGTTCCGCGGCGGCTGCACGCTCGAGACGGCGGAGGTCGTCTGCGACGCCGACCTCGACACGCTCGCCTCCCTCCTCGACAAGAGCCTCCTTCGCCGCCGCACCGGACGGCTCGGTGAGGAGCGCTTCTGGCTGCTCGAGACCATCCGTGAGTTCGCGCTCGAGCGGCTGCGCGAATCGGGTCACGAGGACGAATTGCGCAGGCGCCATGCCGAGCGCATGGCCCAGATCGCCGCCGAGGTCCGCGGCGACTACGAGGAAGAGGTCGGGGCGGACCTCGGCCTGGCGCTCGCCGAGCGAGAAGATCTCCGGGCGGCGCTCGACTGGGCGGAGGAGAGCGACCCGACGCTCGGCCTCCAGCTCGCAGTCGAGCTTCAGGGCCTGTGGAACACCGCGAGTCCGGCGGAGGGGTACGAACGGATCGAGCGCCTCCTCGCCCGCGCCGAGGACATCCCACTCGACCTTCGCGCCCGGGTGCTGCGCAGCCAGGGCGGTGCGGCCGACCTGGCCGGCCGCGACGAGCGGGCGGTAGAGCTCACGACGGAAAGCCGCGAGCTCTATCGACAGCTCGGCGACGAGCGCGGGGTGGCCGTCGTCGAGCAGATGCTCGCAGTGTCGGCGTGGCGGCGTCAGGACTGGGACCGCATGCGAGAGCTGACCGAGCACTCTCTCGCCTTGTCCGAGGGGAGGTTCAAGTTCATCGAGACCTCGAACTACTGGCTCCTGGGCCAGCTCGCCCTCCACGACGGCGACCTCGACCGGGCGATCGAGCTCACACGACGCGGAACCGAGATGGCGCGCCTGGAAGGCTGGGCGTGGTGGGAGTCGGGACAGCGGCACGAGCTCCTGATGCTCGCGCTCCGCGGCGGCGACCTCGACGATGCGGAGCGGGAGGGGCGTATCGCCCTCGAGATGGAGCGCGCGCAGGAGAATCGTCTCTGGGCGCTGTACACGCTCGCCGGCCTCGCGCAGCTCGCGCTTGCCCGCGGCGACCTCGAGCGGGCCGGGCTTCTCTGGGGCGCTGCGGACGAGGAGGGGCAGAGCCTGCCGAGGTGGACCGACGAGCGCGAGCGCCGGGCCGGCGCGCTCGTCGAGGAGCAGCGCGAGGCGTTCGCACGCGCGGTCGACCGCGGACACGGACTCGACCTCTGGGACGCGGCTGCGCTCGCGCTCGGCGACGCGTGACCCAAAAGGGGCGGCAGCTCGCGGCTTATTGCTGACTCTGCGTGCCGACCCGTATGCCGAGCCGAAGCTGTGCGTCGGCCGCCGCACGAGCGCTCACCGCCGGACGAGACCCGACTCGGACGCGCTCCCCGTGACGGTGCTCACGATGCTCGCGACGATCGTCGCCGAGTACGACTTATTGCTTCTCGGCGCGCACATCCAGAGCTAGCGCCTCGGCCTGCGTGCGATCGACACCGCAGCTCGTCTCGAAGCGATGCCGGCAGTGATCGGAGCAGAACCAAAAAGTCTCGCCGTCGACGACCGCATGCGCCGCGGCGTTGGCCGTGTCGACCTGCATCCCGCAGACCGGGTCGATCGCGTAGCCGACGCCGCCGCCGAGGCGCCGCTGGTTCCGCGCCAGCCACCAGAGGGCCGCGAACACAACGAGGAAGACGATGTCGAGGTAGGTCGTGTAGTTCCACCGGAAGCCGGTCGGCGCGACGACCGCCGGTCGCTTCGTCGGCTGGATCGACGCGGCTCGGAAGAGATACTCGACGGCGAGCCCCGCGGCGCTCATGACCGTCCAGAAGATCGCGAGCAGCTTCAGCGTCAGCCGGCCGCCGTAGTAGCGGCGGTAGATCAGGAGCAGCGGCAGAGTGATCAGGTCGGCGAAGACGAAGCTGACGACGCCGCCGAAGCTGATCCCGCCGTGCCAGAGCGCCGCGGCGAGCGGCACGTTCCCCACCGAGCAGACGAAGCTGACGATCGCGATGAACGGGCCCACGACGACGTTCTCGAGCGACGTCCAGAAGCCGTGTCCGCTGATGAAGACGCCGTGCCAGACGCTCGCAGGCACGAGGACGGCGAGGAAGCCGGCGACGACGTACCCGGCGGCCATCTCCTTGCGCAGCATCTTCGCGTCGGCGAGCGTGTAGCTCGCCGCGTCGGCCCAGCCCGCGAGCGAGGTCGGCCGCGGCCGCTCGCCGCCGGCGGCCCGCACGTCCGCCTCGCCGAGCCCCGCGCGCGCGGCGTCGATCTCGCTCCGCCGCAGCACGAACCTGGCCGCGAGCGAGAAGAGGGCGATCATGATCACGCCGCCCACCAGCTCGGCGAGCGCGAACTCCCAGCCGATCAACACCCAGAGCACGATCCCGAGCTCGATCACGAGGTTCGTCGAGGCGAACATGAAGGCCATGGAGCTGACGAAGTCGGCGCCGCGCTGGAAGAGGGTCTTCGCCATCGCCGACGCCGCGTAGGAGCAGGAGGACGACGCGGCGCCCAGCAGGCTCGCGCGTGCGATCTCGCGCGGCCCGCTGCGGCCGAGCAGCCGCTCCATCTCGGCCCGCGAGACGAACGCCTGCACCGCGCCCGAGAGCCCGAAGCCGAGCACGAGCGCCCAGAGCGTCTCCCAGAACATGAAGAAGCCCTCGCGGAACGAGTGACCGATGTCGATCAGGACGTGCATCGCGCTACAGCGGCGGGCCGTCTGCGGCGGGAGCCGGCTCGCGGCCGCCCCGCAGGACCAGCGCACCGACGAGGAACAGCACGAGCTCGACGGCGGTCAGCGCGATCCGGTTCAGCGCGACCGCGCCGAGCGCCTCTCCCTGGGTCGAGACGGCGAGCATCAGCCCGTACATCGAGGCCTCGCGCGGCCCGAGCCCCGAGGGCGCGAAGACGAAGAGGACCGCGACGATCGCTCCCACGGCGGCCGTCCCGCCGAGGAACACGACCGAGGCGGGCTCCGGATGCGCCCCGACCGAGCGCAGCAGCAGCCAGATGGCGAAGCCGCCGAGGATCCACGTCCCGGCGTAGAAGACGAGGAGCAGGGTGAGCGTCCGCGCCCGCAGGTTGGGCAGCTCGCGCGTGTAGCCGAAGCGCCGCAGCACCTTCCCCGCGAGCGGCCGGAAGACGCGCGGCTGGACGAGGATCGCGAGCACGCCTCCGAACACGACGAGCGGGACGAGCGGTGCGTCGACGTTGTCGACGAACGGCAGTCCCACGACGAAGACGATCACGCCCGCGACCGCCGAGAGCCCGGCCTCGAGCAGCATCGACGACGTGACGAGCGCCGCGTCGGTCACGCCGGCGCGCCGCGCCGCGACGACGCGCGCGGCCGGCGTCCAGATCCCGCCGGGGATGTACTTCGCGAGCATCGAGATCATCTCCGCGCGCAGCGCCGCCGGGTACGACAGCTCGATCCCCCAGTCCGCGAGGATCCTGATCCAGCCGAGCACGAACACGAGGTAGTAGCCGCCGAGCGCAGCGCAGCCGAGGGCGAAGTAGACGAGGTTCGCGTTGCCGAGGTCGTGGACGGCCGAATGCACGGTGCCGCGAAGCGCCCACCCGAGGCTGACGAAGAACGCCGCGAGCACGACGAGCTGGACCGCGCCGAGCAGCCGGCGATGCCGGGAGGCCCAAGCAGCGAGACGGAAAACCCGGCTCATCGCTCCACTCTTAGCACGGCGGCCCCCTGGATCTGCCCTCGCCGCAGCCGGTCGAGCGCCTCGTTCGCCTGCTCGAGCGGGAACTCCTCGACCTCGGTGCGCACCGGCACGCGCGGCGCGAGCGCCAGGAACTCCTCGCCGTCGCGGCGCGTGAGATTCGCGACCGAGCGAACGGCGCGCTCCTCCCAGAGCAGCTCGTACGGGAAGCTCGGCACGTCGCTCATGTGGATCCCGGCGCAGACGACGACGCCCCCTCGGGCGAGCGCGCGCAGCGCCGCCGGGACGAGCGCGCCCACCGGCGCGAAGATGATCGCCGCGTCGAGCTCCTCCGGCGCAGGCTCGTCGGAAGGACCCGCCCACTCGCACCCGAGCTCGAGCGCGAACCGCAGGCCTCCTCCTCGCCGGGACGGACGAAGGCGAACACGCGCCGCCCCTCGTGCCGCGCAACCTGCGCGACGATGTGCGCCGAGGAGCCGAACCCGTAGAGGCCGAGCCGCTGCGGCTCGCCGGCGAGCCGCAGCGAGCGGTAGCCGATCAGCCCGGCGCAGAGGAGCGGAGCGGCCTGCAGGTCGTCGTAGTCGTCGGGCATCTCGAGGCAGTAACGCTCGTCCGCGACGATGTATTCGGCGTAGCCGCCGTCGAGGTCGTAGCCGGTGAAGCGCGCCGACTCGCAGAGGTTCTCGCGGCCCGAGAGGCAGTAGCGACACGTCCCGTCCGTCCAGCCGAGCCAGGGAACCCCGAGCCGCCGCCCGTCCTCGGTCCGGCCGACGACCTGATGGCCGGGGACGAGCGGCAGCTTCGGGCGCGGCAGCTCTCCGTCCACGACGTGGAGGTCGGTACGGCAGATGCCGCACGCCGAGACGCGCAGCCGCACCTGCCCCGGCTGCGGCTCCGGCAGCGGCACGTCCTCGAGCCGCAGCGGCCGGCCGGCGGCATGGAACACCATCGCGCGCACGCAATCATCGTCCCACAGCCGACGAGAAGGGGCCGACATGCGGCCCCTTCTCGTTGCAGCAATCGTCGCTCGGGGCTTACTTGTGCTTCTTGCCCTTGCTGACGACGAGGTTGACCTTCGCGTTGTGAGCGAGCCGCCGGTGGGCCTTCGGCTTCTGGGAGATGACCCGCCCCTTCTTGACCTTCCCGGAGAAGGCGTGCTTGATCTTGCCGGCCCGACAGAAGTGTGCCGACAGCGCCCGCTTCGCCCGGCTGAGCGTCTTGCCCTTGACGTTCGGGACGACACAGGGCTTCGGCTTGGGCTTCGGGATGAGGCTGAAGGTGGCAGTCACCCCCGTGGCGGCGTTCATGGTCACCGCGCAGGAGCCCGTGCCCGAGCAACCGCCCGACCAGCCGGCGAATGTCGAGCCGCTCGCCGGGGCCGCCGTCAATGTGACCGTCGTCCCCTGCGTGAACGGGTGCGAACACGTCGCTCCGCAGTCGATACCCGCCGGCGAGCTCGTGACCGAGCCCGACCCGGTGCCCGCCTTGGAGACGGTGAGCGTCTCGTTCGGTAGCGCGTTGTACGTGAACGATCCGCTCGCGGGAGCTGCGCCTGTGGCGTCGCTTTCGACCGTGTGAACGGTGACCGGCACGGTCCCGACGGCGGCGCCTGCAGGAGCCGTCACGGTGACGACGGTGGAAGAGCCACAATCGAGCAGAGCAGTCTGGTTCGAGAACGTCTCCGCCTGGCGGCTGCCGAACGAGATGCTCGTCACGCAGCCGAGGTTCTCGCCCGTGATGGTCACGTTCGTCCCACCCGTCACCGGCCCGGAGCTCGGCGTGATCGAGTCGATTTTCGGGTTGCCCGGCGGGAAGAGGAGGAACACGTCGGACGAATCGCCGTTCTGCGACGTCGGCGAGGAGCAGTCGGTCACCGTGCAGAGCTGGACGTCTGCGACCGCCGGGTTCTGCGCGACGGTGGTCGTGGTCACGTCGGTGTCGCTGTTGACGGCGTAGTTGTATTGCGTCCCGAACGAGAAGCCGGAGAAGTTGTCGGCGAAGAGAATCGGGCCGAGCACCTCATCGAACCCTTGTCCGGCGATGTCGATCGGCGTGCCGCCGGTATCGGGGCCGGCGTTCGTGCCCTGCGTCGGGCCCGCGGTCGCGAGCACGCTCGAGACCGTCGGGATGCCCGCGTACGTCGCGTCGGTCGGACCCGACAGACCGGCCACGGTCTGGATGCTCACCGGCACGGTGGTCGAGTCGGCCGTTATGTCGGCGGTCGGAGGTGCCAGGATCTGGATCTCCGTTCCGGTCACCTCGACCAGGTTGAAGAAGTTCTGGGACGACTCCTGCGTCGGATCGCCGAAGTCGACCGACTCGAGCGTCGCCAGGTTGAAGCCGCTCCCGTCGATCGTCACCAGGGTGCCGCCCTCCTCGCTCGCGAACGACGACGGATCGTTGGGATCGGTCGAGATCGACGTGATCGTCGGGGCCGGCACGTAGTCGTACTCGGTCGGTGCCGGAGCGGGCTCCTGGCCCGCCGGAGCCGGGATCACGCCGTGGTCGTTGAACGCGAACGCGCCCTCGTAGAGGGGCAGGATGGTCGAGGTCTGGCTCGATCCGTTGGCATTCGTGACCACGACCTGCGTCTGACAGATGTCGTTCGCTGCGTTCTCGCTCGGATCGAAGCTCGAGCCGTCCTGGGCACAGGTCGTGTTGAGGCTGTCGAAGGCAGGAACCGTCGCCGTGATCTTCCAGTCGTTGTCGACGGTGAAGTTGCCGGCGCCCACGCTGACCCCGCCGAAGCTCACGTCGGTCGCGCCCGTGAAGCCCGAACCGAAGATCTGGACGGTATTCCCGCCGCTCTCGGGTCCGGCGTACGCGTGGACGCTCGTGACGGCGGGCAGGATCTGCGAGGAGCCGTTTTCGTCGACGTAGGTGAAGATGCTGTTCGGATTCGGCGCGCTCGTCTCGCCGTTGTCGAGCGTCACGACGATCTGCTGGCGGCCGGCACCGTCGGTGGGATCACCCGGCGGATTGGTGAAGTCGGCCGCCGGCGGAAGCTCGGCACTGATCGTCGTCGGACTCGTCACGGTCACCGCGAAGGACGGAATCGTGAAGTTCCCGACCTGAACCGACGACACCTGCGGGTTGCCCTGGCCGTCCTCGAAGTTGGTGCCGGTGATCTGCACCGTCGTGTTCGGGGTGGTCGGGCCGAAGTCCGGCGAGACATCGCTCACTGTCGGCCGCGTCGTGGACGGGGCCATGTCGCAGAGGTTGGCCGCCAGACCGGGGCCGCCGCCCGGCTGCGTCAGTTCCGGCGTTCCGAGTCCCGACGCCATGTCGTAGCCGCTCGTGGCGTTGAACAGCTGCGAGAACCCGTACTGGTCGTTGTTTCCGGTCGTGATGTCGTTGAACGACTCCTGATCGGCCGTCGGGTCGGAGGCCACGGAGTACAGAAGCGGATTCGCGAAGCCGACGCCCTTCGTGGCGCTGGCGCTCAGCCCGTTCGCCACACACTGCGGAGACTCGTTGACGTCGGCGAGCATGGCAGCCCACATCGGGGCCGCCGACGAGGTGCCGCCGATCGTGAGCCAGCCGCCGAACTCGTCGAGGAAGATGGTGATCCCACCCGTGAACTCGTCCGCCTGAGCGCTGACGTCCGGGACCTCGCGGCAGGCCGATTCGAAGGTCCCCCCGGACGTGTCGGAGAGACAGAAACCCGTACCCATGAAGTTCTGGGCGGCGGTCACTGCGTCCTGATTCGTCTGGCTGGCCACGCCGCCCGGCAACAGCGGGTTGAGCTGCCACCCGGGCGCCGCCCACGATTCGGAGATCCCGCCACCCGCGGAGCCGAACGCAGCACCGTCGTTCCACACGTGCTCGACCGGAGACTGGGTGGCGTCGTCGATCGTCGTTCCGCCCGTGGACACGACGTACGGCTGGCCCGACGGGTCGTCGACGGACAGGACCGGATCGACAGGCGAGGTCGTCCGGAACGCGTTGCAGTCGTTGCTGCCGTTGTCTCCGGAAGACGCGAACACGGTCTGCCCCTGTGCCGCCGCCTGCTCGAAGATCAGGTTCTCGGCCTGCTGGACTCCCGGCGCCCCCTCCTCGAGCGCCTGCTCACACAGGCCCCAGCTGGTGCTGATCACCTGGTCGACGTCGTCGTTGACCATTTTCGCGTACATGTCAATCGACCCGAACGTCGTATTCGGTGCCTCGTAGACGTCGATGTTCGCGGCGGGAGCGAACGCCGAGACGTTCTGGATGTCGAGAGCAGCCTCTCCCTCACCAGGGCCGGCCGGCTGTCCGCCGTCCACGGCGATCGTGTGCACGCGGCCGACCATGGCGGCAGCCTGGGTCGCGCCGAAGTAGCACGTGTCGAACGTCTGCAGGTCCGACGTCGAGAAGGGCTCGAGCTCGAAGATGCCGACGTGCTGGCCGGCGCCGAAGTCGTTTGCCCCGTAGAGGCCGAACACGCCGTAGGCGTTGGCGATTTGGTCGTCGGTGAGGCCGCCGAATTCGGTGGCCGTGTCCGCCGCGGCGCCACACGCCGTCGGCGAGCCGGCCGGGTGGGCGAAGTTGACGGTCTTTGCGGCCGGGTAGCTGCCGAGAGCCGACCTGGGCGCGCGCAGGATGGAAGAGGAATGGAGCCGCAGGGTGTTGTCGAGTCCGACGACCGATCCCACGTACTTCGCGATCGACGCCGGCACGCGGAGCGGCGCAGTCCGCGCCTGGCCGATCGAGCCGTTGGCGAGCTTGTAGCGCTCCAGCCCTGTTCCGAAGGCGTGCTCGACTCTGCTCGCCGCCGCGCTGAAGTGCACGATCAGGCCGTCGCGATCCACCCCGTCGACGGTGAGCCCGTCACTCCGGAGTTGCGATTCGACCGCGGCGATGCTCGCGGGAGCGGGACCGAACCTGGCCGCGAAGGCTCCGGGAGCCAGGTAGTGATGGAACAGCGCGGAGTGCCTGTTCGTGACCTGTGAGATGAAGCGCGTCAGTGCGCCCTCGTCCCGAGGCTTCAACACGACAGCTCCGGACACGGTCGCCGACCCCGATACCGGCCCGAGCTGTTTCGCGCCGTGCGGAATCAGTGGCTTGGGCGCCACGACCCTCGCGCCGGAGGGCAAGGCAGCGCCTGCACCCGCGGCCGAGATCGTGAGACACCCCAACACGAACAGCGTCGCGGCTACCGCGGCGCGCACGCCCCTGAACGGCTTCATCTAACGCCCTCCCAAATGTCGGCTAATTGCCGCCCCCCTGTCGCGGCCCAATCGCGGACCGATCTATCGCACAATCTGCGGCGGCTGTCAACCGACGCGGCGGACGACCACGGAGGCTGTCCGGGAGGACGGTACGCTCGTCGGGTGGAGAAGACCCTGCCGTACGGGTGGTACACGGATCCCGAGATCCTGCGGCGCGAGCAGGAGCGGATCTTCTGCCCGGCGTGGCAGTACGTCGGCCACACGGGACAGCTCGCGACGCCCGGCTACTTCGCCACGAGGGTCGGCCGCACGCCGGTCGTCGTCACCCGCGACCGTGACGGCGTGCTGCGCGGTCTCGTCAATGTCTGCCGCCATCGCGGCTTCACGGTCGCCGAGGGCGAGCAGAGCCGCGAGACGCTCCAGTGCCCGTACCACGCCTGGACGTACGGGCTCGACGGCCGCCTCCGCAAGGCGCCGCGCAGCGAGGAGGAGCCGGACTTCCCCCAGGACGAGCTCTGCCTCCTCCCCGTCGCGGTCGACACGTGGGGGCCGTTCGTCTTCGCCAACGTCGGGCCCGACCCCGAGCCGCTCGCACACGCGCTCGGCTCGCTGCCGGCGCAGGTCGAGGAGCTCGGACTCGACGTCGACTCGCTCGTGCACCACTCGCGTTGGGAGGCCGAGGTCGCGGCGAACTGGAAGATCGTGAGCGAGAACTTCCTCGAGTGCTACCACTGCCAGGTCGCGCATCCCGCGTTCAGCGAGCTGATCGACGTCTCGCCGGACGCCTACGTGCTCTCGACCGACGGACGCCTCTCGACGCAGCATGGCCCGCCGCGCACGGTCGCCCCCACCGACGAGCTGCAGCGCTCGCAGTTCCACTTTCTCTGGCCGAACCTAGGGATCAACATCCTCCCCGGCCACCCGAACTTCTCCATCGGCCCCTTCGTGCCGCTGACCCCCGAGCGCACGTACCGCTTCCTCGACTACTTCTTCGGCCCCGACGTCGAGCAGGCGTGGATCGACGAGCTGATCGCCTTCGACAACCAGGTCGGCCGGGAAGACGTGGGGCTCGTCGAGGGCGTCCAGCGGGGCATGGCTTCGGGCGCCGTCGAGCACGGCGTGCTGATGGGCCGCAGCGAGCAGCTCATCGGGCATTTCCAGGCCCTCACGGCCGCAGCGCTCTCGGAGTAGAGTCGGCTCTCTCGCCGGTTCGACAGAGGAGGGCAAACCGTGAAGCGTCTACTCCCGCTGCTGGGGATCGCAGCACTCGTCGCCGCGCTCGCCGCGTGCGGCAGCAGCAACAAGACTCCGACGACCACCTCGTCGAACGGATCCCCGCCGACGAAGACACCGGGCAAGCTCGTCGTCGGGTTCGACCTACCGGCGACCTCGTTCTGGAACGGTCAGGCGTCCGGCCACACGATCCTGCACCCGTCGGGATTCGAGTACGGGCTCGCCCTGGACGTCGCCAAGCAGCTCGGCATCAGCCAGAAGAACGTCTCGTTCCTGCGCGCGCCGTTCGCGACCATTCTCCTGGCCGGGAGCAAGCCGTACGACTTCGCGATGGAGGAAACGACCATTACCGCCGAGCGCGCCAAGGTGGTCGGCTTCTCGGCCCCGTACTTCGACGCGAACCAGGGCGTCCTCATCGCCAAGGGCGTGACGAAGCCGACGAGCATCGCCGACCTGAAGAGCCTGCAGACGTGCGCGCAGGCGGCCACGACCGGTCTCGACTGGATCAAGCACAAGCTCCGCCCGTCGAAGCAGCCGCTCGTCTACTCGGCATCGTCGAATGCGGCCTTCAACGCCGTCCAGTCCGGGTCGTGCCAGGCGCTGATCCTCGACGTGCCGATCATCGAGGCCCAGAACCAGAAGCAGCCGGGCGCCTTCGGCGGCGTCGTCGGCCAGATCGACACCCACGAGGGCTACGGCGCGGTGTTCCAGAAGAACAGCGCGTTGATTCCCTACGTGAGCAAGGCGATCCGCACGTTGCAGGCGAACGGAACGATCAGCAAGCTGACGAAGCGCTGGTTCGGCTTCGACCCGGCCAAGGTTCCCGTCCTGAAGTAGGGCGACCGAACAGGACACATCGCGCGGAGGAGGTCTGAGTGGGCCATTTCCTACACGAGTTCTTCAGCCCGCTCGACTTCCTCCGCTCCACGCCAGAGGTCTGGAACGGGTTCAAGCTCAACCTCGAGCTGATGGTCGTCGCCGAGGCGTTCATCCTCGTGCTCGCCCTGCTGCTCGCGATCGTCCGCGGCCTGCCCGGACGCGCCGCCCTGCCGTTCCGTGCTGCGGCGATCCTCTACACCGACGTCTTCCGCGGAACGCCACTGCTTCTCGTCCTCTTCATGGTCCAGGGGTTCGCGACCCTCAACTACGCCGGCCTCTCGAGCGGCTCGCTCTTCCGCAACGGGGTGATCGCGCTCGTGCTCGTCTACACCGCCTACGTCACCGAGGTGTACAGAGCGGGGATCGAATCCGTCCACCCCAGCCAGCGGATGGCGGCCCGCTCGCTCGGGCTGAGCTACATGCAGTCCCTTCGCTATGTCGTGCTGCCGCAGGCGATTCGGCGTGTCGTCCCGCCGTTGCTCAACGACTTCATCGGGCTGCAGAAGGACACGGTGCTGATCACCGTCATCGGCCTGACCGAATCGCTCGCGCAGGCCAACTTCTACCAATCCGACTACGCCAACTTCACGGGTCTCACTGTCACGGCGGTCTTCTTCATCTTCCTCACGATTCCGCTCGCCCGCTTCACGGACCACATCATCAGGCAGCGCGAGAGGCGCGAGCGGGCACAGGTCGTATGAGCGAGAACGGCCAGTTCGTCTCCCTGCAGGGCGTCAGGAAGCGCTTCGACAACCTCGAGGTCCTCCACGGGATCGACCTCGACATCGCCGAGCACAGCGTCGTCTGCCTGATCGGGGCCTCGGGATCGGGCAAGTCGACCCTCCTCCGCTGCATCAACCTGCTCGAACGGGTCGACGCCGGCACGATCGTCGTCGACGGCCAGACGATCACCGAGGGCAAGGTCGACGTGAATCGGCTCCGTCAGAAGATCGGGATCGTCTTCCAGGCCTACAACCTCTTCCCGCACATGACCGTGCTGCAGAACGTGACGCTCGCGCCGCGCAAGGCGCTCGGGATCTCGCGCGACAAGGCGCAGGCCCACGCGCGCGCCCTGCTCCGACAGATCGGACTCGAGGACAAGGCCGAGGAGTTCCCCGACCGTCTCTCCGGAGGCCAGCAGCAGCGCGTCGCGATCGTCCGCGCGCTCGCGACCGGCCCGAAGCTGATGCTGCTCGACGAGATCACGTCGGCCCTCGACCCGCAGCTGATCGGCGAGGTGCTCGAGCTCGTGCGTGAGCTCGCGGATTCCGGGATGACGATGATCCTCGCCACCCACGAGATGAGCTTCGCGCGCGAGGTCGCGAACAAGGTCTGCTTCCTCGACGCCGGCGTCATCCACGAGGAGGGAACCCCGAGCGAGATCTTCTCCTCGCCCCGGGAGGAGCGGACACGTGAGTTCCTCGCCCGTGTGCTCGAAGGCGGCCGGCTGTGAGCCGGTTCCGTGGGGCGTCGAAAGCGCCGGTGGCGGTCGGCGGGATCCTGGCGCTTCCACTCTTCTTCGTGGGCCTGATCGCGTTCGCCATGAGGCTCGACAAGCCGACGCATCACCTGTCGACGAAGGGAACGACCGTCCTCGGCGACCCGACGAAGGGAACGCTGGGGACGATCTACCTCCTCGCGTTCGCCGTCGCCGCTGCGGTCGTCGTGGTCGGCATTCTCGCGATGCCGCTGCGGTCGCGGCTCGCGACCATCGTCCCCGCCGTCGCCGCCATCGTCGCCTCGGTTCTGCTTCTGATCCCGCTGGGCACTTGGGCTGCGGAGCACGCGAGCCGCTATCCGCTCGGAGTCGACAACATCCCGCCGAAGAGCCCGCAGGATCTGGCCCTCCGCGGCGAGTGGGAGCAGAGCGCCCACACGACGGCGCATCAGATCGGGCTCGTGACGATCGGGATCGCCATCGTTGCGATTCTGCTCGTGGTGTTGCTCGAAATCCGGCACCGCCGCGGGCTCGAGGGGCCTGCCGTCCCGCCGCCGCCGGACACCGTCGGAGCGCCCGAGATGACCGGCGGCTGAGATGAGGATTCTCGTCAGAGCCCCGGTCGAGGCCGACTGCCGTTCGTGGGACGCGCTCGGCTGGCGGGCGGAGCCCGACTTCGCGTCCCTTGCGCGTGAGCACGAGGCGTTCCGCGCGGCCCTCGCCTCGGCCGGCGCCGAGGTGATCGTCGCCCGCGGCGAGCCCGGCAACCTCGACTCGCTCTACGTCTACGACCCGGTGCTGATCGCACCGGACGGACGGGCGGTTCTCCTCAACCCGGGAAAGGAGCTGCGGCGCGGAGAGCCCGAGGCCCTGCGGCCGGACCTCGAGGCCGCCGGCATGGCGATCGCGGGACGGCTCGTCGAGGGAGAGCTCGCGGAAGGCGGCGACACCGTCTGGCTCGACGACTCGACGCTGCTCGTCGGGCATACGTACCGCACGAACGAGGCCGGCATCGCCGCTCTGCGGCGGCTGCTTCCCGAGGTCGACGTCCGCGCGTTCCCGCTGCCGCACCACCACGGCCGCGGCGAGGTTCTCCATCTGCGCTCGCTCCTCAACCCGATCTCGCCGAAGCTCGCCGCCGCGTACCTGCCGCTGCTGCCGGTGCCGCTCGTCGAGCTGCTCGAGGAGCGTGACGTCCGGCTCGTCGAAGTCCCGGACGAGGAGTTCGCGACGATGGGGCCCAACGTGCTCGGGCTCGACGGCGGACGCCGCGCGCTCGCTCTCGCCGGCAACGAGGAGACCCGCCGCCGGCTGGAGGCCGCCGGTGTCGACGTGCTCGAGTACGACGGCGACGAGATCTCGCGCAAGGGCGACGGCGGGCCGACCTGCCTCACCCTGCCGCTGTCGCCGCTCGGCTAGAGCACCTTCGAGAGGAACGACTTCGTGCGCTCGTTGCGCGGGTTGACGAGCACTTCCTTCGGGTCGCCGCTCTCGACGACCACGCCGTCGTCCATGAACACCGCCACGTCGCCGACCTCGCGCGCGAAGCCGATCTCGTGCGTGACGACGACCATCGTCATCCCGATCTCGGCGAGCCCGCGCATGACCTCGAGCACCTCGCCCACGAGCTCCGGATCGAGCGCCGAGGTCGGCTCGTCGAAGAGCATGAGCTTCGGGTTCATCGCGAGCGCGCGGGCGATCGCGACCCGCTGCTGCTGGCCGCCCGAGAGCTGGGACGGGTAGACGTCGACCTTGTCCTCGAGCCCGACCCGGCGGAGAAGCTCCTTGGCCGAGCGGACGGCGTGATCCTTCGGCGTCTTCTTGACCCGGATCGGCGCCTCGACGACGTTCTCGAGCGCCGTCATGTGGCCGAAGAGGTTGAAGCGCTGGAAGACCATCCCGATCTCGGTTCGCTTCCGCGCAACCTCGCGGTCGGGGAGCTCGTGCAGCTTGTCGCCCACCTGCCGGTAGCCGACGAGCTCGCCGTCGACCCACAGCCGGCCGGCGTTGATCTTCTCCAGGTGGTTGATGCACCGGATGAACGTCGTCTTGCCCGAGCCGGACGGCCCGAGGATGCACATCACCTGCGCGGGCTGAACCTCGAGCGAGATCCCCTTCAGCACCTCGAGCCGCCCGAAGCGCTTGTGGACACCCTCCGCCAGCACCATCGCGGTCATCGCCGGAACCCAAAGAACGGCCGGATGTCAGTCACGTTCAGCCAGAAGTCCTGCAGGGTTCTCGCCTGCCCGCGTGCGCCGCGCGCGTAGTAGCGCTCCACGTAGTACTGGCCGATCGAGAGAACCGTCGTGCAGATCAGGTACCAGAGGCTCGCGACGATCAAGAGCTGGATCGTCTGGTAGGTCGCCGCATAGATGATCGTTGCCGAATAGAGCAGATCCGTCAGCGCGATGAACGCAACCAGCGACGAAGTCTTGAGCATCGAGATCACCTCGTTGCCCGTCGGCGGGATGATCACTCTCATCGCCTGCGGGAGAACGATCCGGCGCATGGCGAGCAGCCGTGTCATCCCGAGAGCGTGCGCCGCCTCGGTCTGCCCCTCGTCGACAGAGATGATGCCGGCGCGGACGATCTCCGACATGTACGCGCCTTCGTTGAGCCCGAGGGCCAGCATCCCCGCGATGAACGGCGTGATCAGGGCTTGGACGTTGACGTGCGCGAACTGTGGCCCGAGCGGAATCCCGATCGCGATGTGCGGGTAGAGGCTGCCGATGTAGTTCCAGAAGATGATCTGCACGAGCACCGGTGTGCCGCGGAAGAACCAGATGTAGACCCAGCTGGCGCCGGACACCAGCGGGTTCGGGGAAAGGCGCATCACGGCGAGAACGATCCCCAGCGCGATGCCTATCGCCATCGAGGCTGCTGTGAGCTCGAGAGTGAGCAGGAGCCCATGCAAGATCCTCGAGTCGGTCATGTAGTGACCGACGACGGACCACCCGAAGTTCTTGTTCTTCGTCATCGAGACGGCCAGCGCGAACGTCACGAACGCGATGACAAGAGCGCCTGCCCATCGCCCCGGATGACGGACCGGGATCGCCTTGATTTCGTCGGGCGGGACCGCCGAAGCGGCCCCGCCCGGAGCTATGTCAGCTGATTGCGCCGTTGATCTTCGGGTTGGAGATAGCCCCGCCCTGCACGCCCCACTTGCGCAGGATCTTCTTGTAGGTGCCCTGCTTCATCAGGTACTTGACCGCAGCCAGGACGGGCTTCGTCATCCCGCTGTGCTTCGGGAGCGCAATCCCGTACGGCGCCGTCCCGTAGGACTTGCCGACGAGCTTGAACTGCCCATGCGACTGCTTGACGATGTACGCCGCGACCGGCGAATCGGCCATCCCGATCTGTTGGCGGCCGCTCGAAATTGCGAGGTTCGCCGCGTTCTGGTCGGGGTACGCCTTGACCGAAACGCCCGGCTTGCCCGCGTTCTTGCACTTCTTGTTCTGGGCGGTGGCGTCGGCTTGCTCGGTGGTGCCGTTCTCCACCGCCACCGACTTGCCGCAGAGTCCGGACAGACCACTGAGTGCGGGCCCACCTGAGGCTTTCTCGTAGAACGAGGTCCCAGCCGAGAAGTAGGTGACGAAGTCGACCACCTTCTGGCGTGCCTTCGTGTCCGTGAAGGACGACATCCCGATGTCGTACTTGTGCGACTTGAGCCCGGGGATGATGCCGTCGAAGCTCGCATTACGGACCTTGAACGTCAGGCCCATGACGGTGCCGATCGCCTTCGCAAGGTCGGCGTCGACGCCGATCACGGTGTGGCCGTCCTTGGCGATGAGCTCCATCGGCGCATAGGTCGCGTCGGAGGCAACGGTCTGCGTCCCCTTGTGGCGGATCTTCGCCGGCACCAGCTTGGCGATCTTCGGAACCTTCTTGAGGCCGAGGGACGTCGAGCTCGACGCGCCGGCGAAGCCGGTGACGACGAGCGCGAGGGCTGCGGCGGCCAGGAGCAGCCCGGCGATACGGCGAGACATGAACTACCTCCTCTTCACGACCTTGAACGGGCCTGCGTTCCGTACGAAGAAAACATCGTACGAGGTTCGACGCGAAAAACGAAGGCCGGTTGGCCACTGCAAGCTGTAAGGAAATCGTAACCGAGTTACGTTTATCGCTAACCTGGTTAGCGAATGCCTGCGGCGACCAAGCGACAGCTCGACGCGATGGCGGTGGCCGACAGCCTCCGCCCGACACTCCTTCGTCTGGCCCGTGAGTTGCGCAAGGAGAAGATCGCGGGCGTTTCGCCGCACCAGGTGGGGCTGCTAGCCGCGATCAAGTACGCCCCCGCCGTCACGGTCGGCGAGCTTGCCGCGGGCGAGCGCGTCTCGACCGCCGCGATGTCGAAGCGCGTCACGCGACTCGAGCGCGACGGCCTCGTCGCCCGCACCAAGAGCGAGTCCGACCGACGCCGCGTCGGCCTGACGCTGACCGACGACGGCCAGCGCACGCTCCGCCGCGTCCGCTCGCGTCGCACCGCGTGGCTCGCGAGCCGGCTGGGCTCGCTCTCGCCGGCTGAGCTCGCCGCGGTCGGCGCCGCCGCCGAGCCGCTCGCCCGGTTGCTCGAACTGGAGAAGGCGACCGCGTGACGAAGGCAGCACGGCGCACGTTCCACAGCCTGCGCTATCGCAACTACCGCCTCTTCTTCGGCGGCCAGATCGTCAGCCAGACCGGCTCGTGGATGCAGCGGATCGCGCTCGGCTGGTACGTACTGCAGCTGACGCACTCGCCGTTCGACGTCGGCGTGATGGCGTTCGCGCAGTTCTTCCCGTACATGGCGTTCGGCCTGTTCGCCGGCGTGCTCGCCGACCGCCTCGACGCGCGCCGCACGGTGATCGGGACGCAGGTCGCGCAGCTCGTCTCGGCTTCGGCGCTCGCGTGGATAGCGCTCGGCGGCTTCGCGCAGCCGTGGATGCTCTACACGATCGCGTTCGTCAACGGAACGGTGCTCGTGCTCGACGTCCCGTCGCGGCAGCAGCTCACGTACCGGATGGTCGGGCGCGACGACCTGCCGAACGCGATCGCGCTCAACTCGACACTGTTCAACGCGTCGCGGATCTTCGGCCCGGCCGTGGCAGGTGTGGTGCTCGTCGCAGGCGCCGGCATCTGCTTCCTCGTCAACGCGGTCAGCTTCCTCGCGGTGCTGCTCGGCCTGCTCGCGATGCGCGTCTCGGAGTTCTTCCCGCTCGAGCACTTCGAACGGCCCAGGATCCTGGCCGGCACGCGCGAGGGGCTCGCCTGGGTCTGGCGGCAGCCGCGGATGGTGGTCCTGCTGACTCTGACCTTCGTGCTCAGCACGTTCTGCTTCAACTTCAACGTCACGCTGCCGGTGCTGGCGAAAGTGACGCTGCACGGGCACGCGTACGTGTACGGCCTGCTGTCGGCCGTGTTCGGCGCGGGCGCGCTCGTGGGCGCGCTCGCTGCGGCGTCGCTCGGCCGCGCGTCGACGAAGGTGCTGCTCGCCGGCGGCCTGCTCTTCGTCTTCGGCGAGCTGCTCCTCGCGCCGGTCCACTCGGCGATCCTCGCCGGCGCGCTCCTGTTCTTCGTCGGCGCGGGCTTCACCGCGTGGTCAGCGAACTCGAACGCGAGCATGCAGCTCGCCGCGCCCGACCACCTGCGCGGCCGGATCATCGGCCTCTACTTCTACGCCTTCAACGGCACGGGCGCGATCGCCGGGATCATGACCGGCTGGCTCTGCGACGTCGGCGGCACCGGACTCGCGTTCCTCTTCTCGGGAATCGTCGGCCTGGTCGCGATCGTCGGCGCCACGCTCGCTCTCGGCTGGACGCCGCGGATCACGACGCGCCGCCGCGCCGACCGCCCGCAGCACGCTTGAACCGACCCGGCGGCGCGAGCAAAGATAGGCCGTCCACCGCCGAGGAAAGGGGAGTCGAATGTCGGTCATCATGACGCTGCGCGTCTCGGGAGATCCGGACAAGCTCGAGCGCCTCGCAGGGGAGAACCAGGAAATGATCCGCGGCATCTCGCAGCGGGCGAAGGACCAGGGGCTCATCGCGCATCGGTTCTACGGCAGCGAGGACCAGATCATGGTGGTCGACGAGTGGCCCGACCCCGAAAGCTTTCACCGGTTCTTCGAAGCGGAGCAGGAGGCGATCGGCCCCATGATGGCCCAGGTCGCGACGAGCGAGCCGGAGATCACCTTCTGGCGCAAGCTCGAGACCGGCGACGAGATCGGCTGGCAGTAGCTAGCCCGGCGCCCTAGGCGACGACCCAGGTCTCGCCGGAGTGGAGTAGCTCCCCGAGATCGCCGGCCCCGCGCTTCTCCTCCGCCTCCCGCAGCTGCTCGGCCATCAGTTCGTCGTAGACCGGGCGCTCGACGTTGCGGAAGATGCCGACGGGCGTGCCGCCGTGCGTCACCTGCGTCACGCGCGACAGGGCGAACCCGAGCGCGGCGGTCTCGTGGCCCGCGGAGTGCACGAGCACGCCGGCGTCGTCGGCCGCGCACGCTTCGATCGATCCGTCCGACCGCTGGCGCAGCGCCTTCTCGCCGTCCTTGCCCCACGTGATCGGCTCGCCGTCGCGCAGGAGGATCCGGTTCACGCCCTCCTTGTCGTCGCGCACGTAGTCGAACGCGTCGTCGTTGAAGATCGGGCAGTTCTGGAAGATCTCGACGAACGCGCTGCCGCGATGCTCGGCGGCCGCGCGCAGTACCTCTGTCATCCCCTTCTTGTCTGTGTCGATCGCGCGCGCGACGAACGTCGCCTCGGCGCCGATCGCGAGCGAGATCGGGTTGAAGGGCCAGTCGATCGAGCCCATCGGCGTCGACTTCGTCTTCATCCCCAGCTCGCTCGTGGGCGAGTACTGCCCCTTCGTCAGCCCGTAGACGCGGTTGTTGAAGAGCAGGATCTTGACGTTGACGTTGCGGCGCAGCGCGTGGATCAGGTGGTTGCCGCCGATCGAGAGCGCGTCGCCGTCGCCGGTCACGACCCAGACGGAGAGGTCGGGCCGCGTCGTCGCCAGGCCGGTCGCGATCGCCGGCGCCCGGCCGTGGATCGAGTGCATCCCGTACGTGTTCATGTAGTACGGGAAGCGCGCCGCGCAACCGATCCCGCTGATGAAGACGGTGTCCTCGCGCTTGATCCCGAGCTCGGGCATGAACGACTGGAGCGCGGCGAGGATCGCGTAGTCGCCGCAGCCCGGGCACCAGCGCACCTCCTGGTCGGTGCGGAAGTCCTTGGCGGTCAGTGCGCCGTTGCCGTTGCCCTCGGTCATGCCGCGTCCACCAGGGCCTCGGCCGCTTCGGCTACCTCGGCCGCGCGCAGCGGGAAGCCGCGCACGCGGTTGTAGCCGATCGCGTCGACGAGGAACTGCGCCCGGACAAGCTGCAGGAGCTGACCGAGGTTCATCTCCGGGATCAGCACCTTCTCGTAGCGGCGCAGCACCTCGCCCGTGTTGCGCGGGAACGGGTTGAGGTAGCGGAGGTGGGCGTGCGCGACCTGCTTGTCGTTCGCGCGCACGCGCCGGGCCGCGGCGGCGACCGGGCCGTAGGTGCCGCCCCAGCTGAGGATCAGCACCTTCGCCTCGCCGCTCGGGTCGTCCACCTCGAGCTCCGCGATGTCGCCGGCGATTCCCGCCACCTTCTGTGCGCGCAGGCGCGTCATCAGGTCGTGATTCTCGGGGTCGTAGGAGATGTTCCCGGTGCGGTCGGCCTTCTCGAGCCCGCCGATGCGGTGCTCGAGACCCGGCGTGCCCGGCACCGCCCACGGCCGCGCGAGCGTCTGCTCGTCGCGCAGGTACGGCAGGAACTCGTCCCCCGCGTTCGGCTCGGTCGCGAACGTCGTGTGGAGGTCGGGCAGCGTCGCCACGTCGGGCAGGAGCCACGGCTCGGAGCCGTTCGCGAGGTACGCGTCGGAGAGGAGGTAGACCGGCGTGCGGTACTTGAGCGCGATCCGCACGGCTTCGATCGCGGCGTGGAAGCAGTCCGACGGCGAGCCGGCCGCGATCACCGGCACCGGCGACTCGCTGTTGCGCCCGTACATGACCATCAGCAGGTCGCCCTGCTCCGGCTTGGTCGGCATCCCGGTCGACGGGCCGGCCCGCTGGATGTCGCAGATCACGAGCGGCAGCTCGAGCATGATCGCGAGCCCGACCGTCTCGGCCTTGAGGACGACGCCCGGCCCGGCCGAGGTCGTGACGCCGAGGGCGCCGCCGAACGCGGCGCCGACAGCGGCGCCGGCGGCGGCGATCTCGTCCTCCGCCTGGAACGTGCGCACGCCGAAGTGCTTGTAGCCCGCGAGCTCCTCGAGGATCGCGCTCGCCGGGGTGATCGGGTAGGCGCCGAGGAAGAGCGGCAGCCCGGAGAGGCGTGACGCGGCGACGAGCCCGAGCGAGAGCGCCTGGTTGCCGGTGACGTTCCTGTACGTCCCCGGCTTGAGCTTCGCCGGCTTGACCTCGTACGTGACGGCGAACGACTCCGTCGTCTCGCCGAACGCGTAGCCGGCCCGGAGCGCCTTGATGTTCGCCGCCGCGATCTCGGGTCGCTTCGCGCCGAACTTCTGCTCGAGGAACTCGATCGTCGGCCTGATCCCCCGCCCGTACAGCCAACACATGAGGCCCAGCGCGAACATGTTCTTCGAGCGCTCGGCCTCGCGCGGCGTCACGCCTTCGATCTCCTTCAGCGCGCCGACCGTCAGCGACGTCAGAGGCACCTGGTGCAGCTGGTATTCGTCGAGCGAGCCGTCCTCGAGCGGGCTCTGCGAGTAGCCGGCCTTCGAGAGGTTGCGCTCGCTGAAGGCGTCGGCGTCGACGATCAGCGTCCCGCCTCGCGGCAGGTCGGCGATATTCGTCTTCAGCGCCGCCGGATTCATCGCGACGAGCACGTTGGGCGCGTCGCCCGGCGTGAGGATGTCGTGGTCGGCGAAGTGCAGCTGGAAGCCCGAGACGCCGGGCAGCGAGCCGGCGGGCGCGCGGATCTCGGCGGGGAAGTCGGGCAGCGTCGAGATGTCGTTGCCGAGCAGCGCGGCCTCGTTCGTGAACTGCGAGCCGGTGAGCTGCATACCGTCGCCGGAGTCGCCCGCGAAGCGGACGATGACTTGCGAGAGCTGCTCGACCGGCTTGCTGCTCACTTCCCTCACGGACAGGTATAGCGCACGTGACGGGGGTCGGGGTCTCTCAGTTCCGTGAGAGAATCGAGGCGTGGAGCCGGTCGTATCCGTACGAGGACTGCGGAAGCGCTACGGGCAGTTCGACGCGGTCGCGGGCATCGACCTCGAGGTCGGTCGCGGCGAGATCTTCGCCTTCCTCGGCCCGAACGGTGCCGGCAAGACGACGACGGTCGAGATCCTCGAAGGCTTCCGCACGCGGACCGAGGGGGAGGTGAGCGTGCTCGGGGTCGACCCCGCTCGCGGCGATGCAGCGTGGCGCAACCGCGTCGGCGCCGTCCTGCAGGAGTCGAACGCCGAGCCAGGGCTGACGGTGCGCGAGAGCCTGCGGCTCTACTCCGGCTACTACCTCCAGCCGCGCGACATCGACGAGACGATCGCGCTCGTCGGGCTCCAGGAGAAGACCGACACGCAGGCGTCGCAACTCTCGGGCGGGCAGCGGCGGCGGCTCGACGTCGCGCTCGCGCTCATCGGGGACCCGGAGCTCATCTTCCTCGACGAGCCGACAACCGGGTTCGACCCGTCCGCGCGCCGTACCGCGTGGCACGTGATCGACGGGCTGCGCGAGCTCGGCAAGACCGTCTTCCTCACGACGCACTACATGGACGAAGCCGAGCAGCTCGCCGACCGCATCGCGGTCATCGCGGGAGGGCAGATCGTCGCCGAAGGCACGCCCGGCACGCTCGGCGGGCGCAACGCGATGGCCGCGACGATCCGCTTCACGCTGCCGGATGGAACCGGCGCTGACGCACTGCCGGCCGAGCTGCGCGCGCTCCTCGCCGGCGAGGACGGACGCGTGACGCTCACCTCGGACACGCCGCTCGCCCACGTCGGCGCGCTCGCCGAGTGGGCGCGGAGCCGCGGCATCGACCTGCCCGACCTCGACGTCAGGAGGCCGACGCTCGAGGACGTCTACCTCGAGCTGACGAGGAGCGAGCAGCAGTGACCGCCGCCGCCCGCGGACCGCTCTTCCTCGTGCTCCACCAGGCCCGTTACGACTTGCTCGGGATCCTGCGCAACCGGCAGGCGCGCTTCTTCACGCTCGTCCTGCCGCTGCTCTTCCTCGTCATCTTCGTCGGCGTCTTCGGCAACCACACCGTCGGCGCCGGCGGGGTGCGCGTGAAGGCGTCGACGTACTACGTGCCCGGCCTGTCGGCGCTCGGCGTGATCGCGTCCTCGTTCGTCAACCTCGTGATCTCGATCACCGCGCAGCGCGAGGGCGGCATCCTCAAGCGCCGGCGGGCGACTCCGGTTCCCGCCTGGGTGCTCGTGGCCGGGCGCACGCTCACGGCCGTCGTCGTCTCGCTCGTCGTGCTGGCCGTTCTCGTCGCCTTCGGCCGCTTCGTCTACCACGTCAAGCTGCACACGTCGGCGCTGCCGGGTGTCGCGCTGACCGCGGTCGTCGGCTCGATCACGTTCTGCGTGCTCGGCTACGCGCTCTCGACGGCGATCTCGAACGAGGACGCGGCCCAGCCGATGGTGCAGGCGATCATGCTCCCGCTCTACTTCATCTCGGGCGTCTTCGTCCCCAACCTGCAGCTGCCCTCGTGGCTGCGACACGTGGCCGAGGTGTTTCCGGTGCAGCATCTGGCCGACGGCCTCCACAACGCCTACAGCCCGACGGTGCACGGTGTCGGGATCGTCTGGAGCGACATCGGCGTGCTCGCGCTGTGGGCCGGGATCGGGCTCGGCGTCGCGCTCTTCCGTTTCAGCTGGCTGCCGAAGGCCGCGACCGGCTAGGCGACGGCGAGCACGAGCCGATTGCCGGACGGGTCGCGGACCTCGGTGCCGGCGATGCGCTCGGCAACCCGGTCCCGTTCGGCCTCGTCCGGGAGGGTGATCGTGAAGCGGAGCAGCCGCGCGGTGCCCTCCGGAGCGGGCTCCGCGCCGCGCGTCTCCCACGTGTTGCCGGCGAGGTGGTGGTGGTAGCCGCCCGCGCTGAGGAACGCGGCCTGGTCGCCGAGGTGCGCGGTCAGCCCGAGCCCGAGCCTGTCGCGATAGAAGCCGATCGTCTCGTCGACGTCGCGGACGCAGAGGTGCACGTGGCCGACCGTCGTCCCCGCGGGGAGCCCGTCGAACCCGCCGTCGCCCGCGTCGGCGAGCAGCGAGTCCGTGTCGAGCGGGAGCGTCGTCATCACCGTGCCGACCCGGCCCTCCCACTGCTCGCGCGGACGGTCGGCGTACACCTCGATGCCGTGGTAATCCGGATCGCGGAGGTAGATCGCCTCGCTCACGCGATGGTCGGAGAGCCCGGTCAGCGGAATCCGCTCGCGCGCGGCGTGGGCGAGGAAGCGGCCGAGGCTCGGGCGGTCCGGCACGAGCAACGCGACGTGAAAGAGGCCGGTGTACCCGTGAGCCGAGCGCGCACCGGGTTCCTCGACGAAGCGCACGAGCGGCGTGTCGACACCGAGCTCGGCGGTGCCGTTCTCCCGCGAGAGCACACGCAGGCCGATCGTGTCCTGCCAGTACGCAAGCGAGCGACCGAGATCCGAGACGCTCAGCTCGACGGGCCCCATGCGGGCGTCAGGAGAGATCTCCATGCCGCGACTCTAGCCCTGCGTGTGCTTGATCGTGTCCTCGCGCCGCTGCGCCTGCGCGAGCGTCAGCTGTCCGTCGCAGATCTCCGAGTTGAGCTCGTTCTCGATCTGATCCATCTCCGACGCGCGTGGGTACGGCTCCGGCCAGAGGTTGCGGGGGTCGGTCGGGCTGCCTCCCATCTCGAGGCTGATCAGGTGATCCTCCTGGTAGTCCGACATGGAGCCGGTCTCGCGGTACTGGCGCATCTGCTTCCGCTTGAGCGCGTTCGTGTACGACACGGGCGGCCGGATCGTCGCCGTCCAGCCACGCTTGCAGACGGTCGAGCGGATGTTCGCCTGCGTCACGTTCGGATTCACCACGCCCGGCGTCCGCACCGGGTCGGCGACGATCGCAGGCGCATGGTGGCCGCGCCCGGGCGCGAACACGACCACGACGGCGGCGACGAGCACGAGCGCGAGCAGGAAGTCGGCGGGCCTCGCCATCCGGCGACGGTAGGGCCCGATCTCGGCCGCCGCAAGAGGCCCTTGCCGGCGTGTCCAGAGGAGGCAGTAGGCTCGCGGACGTGGTCGAAATCGCCGTCCGCCCGCGCGGTCCGTACTCGCTCGAGCTCTCCGCGCGCCTCGCCGGCGACGCGACGCGGCGGGTTCACGACGGGCTCGTCACCGCGCGCTGCTGCGGTTCGATCGCCCGCGCGTGGCAGTCGCGCGACGGCACGGTGACGATCCGATCCGAGTCGGTTGCAAGCGCCGAGAAGCTGCGCTGGACGCTCGCCCTCGACGACGACCACTCCGAGTTCCTCCGCCGCTTCGCGGACGATCCGCTGCTCGGCCGCGCCGTGAAGCATCTGCGCGGATACCGCCCCGTGCGCACGGCGACGGTCGCGCAGGCGCTGCTCCGCGCCGTCTGCGGCCAGCTCATCGACTCGAAGACGGCACGAAGTCTCGAGCGTCGCGTGATCCGCGCGCTCGCGCCGCCGGACGAGGACGGCCGGTGCGAGCCGCCGTCGACCGCGACGCTCGGCGCGGCGGCGCCGTTCGAGCTGCGTCGCCTGGGCCTGCACGAGCGCCGCGGCGCGACGGTCGTCCGGCTCTGCCGCAGCCTCGAGCTCGAGCGGCTCCACGACCTGCCCACCGAGGCCGTCGTCCGCCGGATCGAGCGCGAGCGCGGCCTCGGCCCCTGGTCGGCGGGCGTCGTCTGCCTGGAAGGGCTCGGCCGCTTCGACCAAGGCCTCGTCGGCGACCTCGGCCTGATCAAGCTCGTGCGCGCGTTGCGCGGTCGCCCCGTCGAGGCCTGGGAGACGGCCGAGCTGCTCGAGTCGTACGGCGAGTGGGCCGGCCTGGCGAGCGTCTACCTCCTCCGCGGCTTCGCCCGGGGCCTGATTCCCCTGCCGGCGGCGCGCGCGGCTTAGGCTTCTGCCATGAGCGAGCGCAAGGTCGCGATCCTCGGCGGCGGGCGAATCGGAGAGGCCCTCCTCTCCGGCCTGCTGAGCTCCGGCTGGCGCGACGCGGACGAGATCGTCGTCACCGCCCGGCGCGAGGAGCAGCTCGCCGCGCTGCGCGAGCGCTACGGCACCGAGGCGACGGCCGACAACGCCGCGGCTGTCACGGGAGCCGCGCTCGTCGTCGTCGCCGTCAAGCCGCAGGACATCGACGCCCTGCTCGGCGAAATCGGCCGGCACCTCACGACCGAGCAGACCGTCGTCTCGATCGCAGCGGCCATCCCGACCGCGCGCATCGAGGCGCGCATCGCGGAGGGCGTCCCGGTCGTGCGGGCGATGCCGAACGCGCCCGCGACGGTGCACGAGGGAATGGCCGGCATCTGCGCGGGCGCGCACGCGGGCGACGAGCACCTGGCGGCCGCCGAGGAGCTCCTCGGGCATCTCGGCCGCGTCGTCCGTGTGCCGGAGACGTGGATGGACGCGATCACCGCAGTCTCGGGCTCCGGGCCGGCGTACTTCGCGCTGCTCGCCGAGGCGATGATCGAGGCGGGGATCCTCCTGGGCCTCTCGCGCGAGGTCTCGACGACGCTCGTCGTGCAGACGATGTTCGGGACGGCGAAGCAGCTCCGCGACCAGGGCATGCACCCGGTCGAGCTGCGCGAATCCGTCACCTCGCCCGGTGGCACGACCATCGCCGCGATCCGCGAGCTCGAGCAGGCCGGCGTGCGCGCCGCCTTCCTCAACGCGATCCAGGCGGCGATGGACCGCGGCCGCGAGCTCGCCGAAGGCGGATGAGCCCGGTCGACATCACGGTCGTCGCCGACGCGGAGGAGGCTGCTCGCGTCGTCGCGGAGCGACTCGCCGAGCAGGCGCGCGCCGGCGGCAGCATCGTCCTCACCGGCGGCTCGACCCCGCGCCGCGCGTACGAGCTCGCGGCCGAGCTCGAGCGGGACTGGAGCCGGGTCGAGCTGTGGTGGGGAGACGAGCGCTGCGTGCCGCCCGACGACGCGCAGTCGAACTACGGCATGGCGAAGAGAGCACTCCTCGACCGGCTCGACGCGCAGCCCGCCGCCGTCCACCGCATGCACGGCGAGCTCGGCCGAGACGACGGCGTGGCGGAGTACAAGCACGAGCTCGCGGAGGCGGGCACGTTCGACCTCGTCCTCCTCGGTCTCGGCCCGGACGGACATGTTGCCTCGCTCTTCGCCAATTTCCCGACGCTCGACGTGACGAGCCGGGACGTCGTCGGCTCCGAGGCCGGCCACGAGCCGTTCGTCGAGCGCATCTCGATGACGTTGCCGCGCCTCTGCAACACGAACGAGCTGCTCTTCCTCGTCGCCGGCGAGGACAAGGCGGACGCCGTGGCGCGAGCGCTCGCGGGCGAGCCGTCGCACGCGACTCCCGGCAGCCTCGCACGCTCGGCCGAAGGAACGACGCGCGCCGTGCTCGACCGCGCCGCCGCCGCGAAGCTCTAGCCCCTGCGCCAGCGCCGCACCACGTGCCAGGCGCGGCCGAAATCGCGAGTCTCGATCAAGCGGGGAGCGGCGCCGGTCAGGAGCACGTACGCGATCCCGCCCCGAAATGCCGAAGCGCCTCCGCCGAAATCGAGCTCCGGCCGGGCCACGGGCACGACGTGGAAACGGAGTCCTCCGTCCCGGGTGACGTACAGCGCGCCGCGGCTCTCGGTCAGGAGACCGAACCCGTCGGGAGCGAAGGCGAGCTGCTCCGGATAGCCGTACTCCTGGATGCCCCCGCGTTCACGAGCTCCACCGGACATGAGAAGGGTCGCTGCGCCGGCCTGCCAGGTGGCCCCTCCGTCTCGCGTGCGGAAGATCGCCTTGTCCTCGTTGCCGGCCCCACCCTGGCCGACGCAGGCGACCCACCAGCGCTTCGTCGACACGAGGTCGGCGAAGGCGGCGAACGCGACGGCGCTCTTGCACGGATCGGACTGCCGCCGCCACGTTCGGCCACCGTCGCGCGTTACCCGCAACGCGAGCTCGGCGCGGTTGTGCGCCGCATAACCCTCGAAGCTGACGCCGAACCGCGAGGTCAACCAATCGACGTCGGGCGCGGAGGAGACGTGTCGCCACGTGCGGCCGCGGTCGAGCGTGAGCCATCCGTCGTGGCCCTGCGTGCTCGCGAGGGCGCCGTGCGCGCCGACCGTCTGCAGGCGACCGATCGGCTGCTTCGTGCGCAGGACGACGTGATACGTGCGTCCGCCGTCGCTCGTGCGCTCGACGGCCCCGCTCACACATTTCCCCTCGTCTACATCGTGCGCGACGTCGCATCGCTCGACCCCGAGCAGCCCGTCGTGCTGGTTCCAGAGGAGGAACGACTCAGGCGTGGCCGCGAGCCGCATCCGCGCGGGCGCGGCGGCTCCAGCCTGCGCCGCAACCGCGGCGACGACCGCGACGAGCCCTGCGCGAAGCGCGAGCTTCACGCCGGAAGCTTATGCAGCGCCGCAAGTGCCTCGAGAGCGAGCGCCGTGTCGGGTACCGGCACGTCTTCGAGGAAGTCCTCGCGCGTCTCGAAGTCCTGCCGGATGCGGGCCACGGCGGCACCGAAACCGTTGGGGTCGCGAGCTGCGAGCGCCGCGAGGGCGGCGGCGACGTCGGCGGGGAACCCGTCCCCGAGACCCGCCGCCAACGTGGCCGCCCGGTCGTCTCGGCCGAGGACGAGCAGCGCCAACGCGCCTGCGTAGCGCCCGATCGAGGACTCCGCCTGCGCTGCGCCCGCGTCGAGCGCCCAGCGCGCCGCCTCGCCGGCGTCCTCCCCGGCGATGACCAGCGCCTTGATCGCGCCGAGCGGCCGGCCCCACGCGTCGGTCGCCGCGCCCGCGTCCCAGCTCTCGCGATACCGCTCCGCCGACCGCACGAGCCAGTCGCGCGCGCGCTCGCGGTCGCCGGCCATGAGCAGCGAGAGCCCCGCGGCCCAGGCCGCGTTCGCGAGCTGCACGAGCTGCCGCTCGTCGAGCTCGCGGGTTTCTCCCGCCGCGTACCGCGCCGCCGCGCGCTCGTACCGCTCTCGCCAATCCACCCGCCGCAGGCTACGCTCGCGCCGACATGGCGAGCGACGACTGGCGCATCCGCATCGACGTCGAGGACGTGCACGACCGTCTGCTCGAGCGACTCGGGGTGGAGCTCGACGACGAGGCGCGCGAGCTCGCCGCCGAACTCAGAGGCCGCCGTCTCGCGGTCTCTCGCGACGGCGACGAGATCTTCGTCTACACCGCATCCCGCGTCGAGGCGGAGCGCGCGCAGAAGGTGGTCGAGTCGGAGCTGCGCACCCTCGACGTCGAGGCGAAGACGAGCAAGGTCGAGCACTGGCTCGAGGACGAGGAGCGCTGGGACGACGAGCCGAAGGCGGAGACCTGGGAGGACGAGGAGCTCGACCAGGGCTACGCGCCGTGGGAGGTGCGGGTCACGGCCCCGTCGCATCAGGAGGCCAGGGCCCTCGTCGAGCAGCTCGAGTCCGAGGGCTACCGCCCGCTCCGCCGCTTCCAGTACGTCATCGTCGGAACGGCGTCGAAAGAGGACGCCGACCGGCTCGCCGAGCGGCTGCACGGGGAGGTCGAAGGCGGCGGCGCGCTCGTCCACGAGGTCGAGCCGGCTCATCCGTTTGCGATCTTCGGCGGCCTCGGCCTCTAACTCACGTTGACGAACCGACGCGGCGGGGTATCCTTCCCGTTGCGCCGCTCGCCCAGGGGAATCAGCAGAGCGCAGCGCATCTCTTCGTTGGATGGCAGCACCGCAGCGTGCTGCGCATATGCAAGAAGCTATTCAGCCGACCAGCTCAGCACTGGAGGCGGCAGACCCGATAGTCGCCGCCGCTGCCCGCGCGGAACCGTGGGCCGGCGAGCCGTTCCTGCGCGAGGGCGAGGATCCCGCCGAGGCGCTCGGCGAGGGCACGGCCCGGCGGCGAGCGCTCGACGACGCGATCTCGGAGCTCGACGCGGGGCTCGCGGCGCCGTCGTCGAAATGGAAAGTCCGCTACGGCCTCCTGCTGGGCCTCGAGCGCGTGCTCGCGGAGCCGGAGCCGCGCACCGCAGCGGGCACAGGGCTCCGCCGCCATCAGGTCGACGCGCTAGCCGGGATGCTCACCGAGCTGATCGCCGCGAGCCAGCGCTACGACGAGGCGAACGGGAACGGCAACGGCAACGGCCACAGGACGACAGCTGAAGAGCTCGAGGAGCAGCAGGTCGAGGACGAAGACGAGGACTCGACCCTCGTCGTCGAGATCGAAGACGCCGAGCTCCCGGAGGAGCCCGAGCAGGACGACCCGGGGGCCGTGCGCCGCTACCGCTTC
This sequence comes from Gaiellaceae bacterium, assembly GCA_036273695.1. GTDB lineage: Bacteria > Actinomycetota > Thermoleophilia > Gaiellales > Gaiellaceae > Palsa-739. The sequence goes on along the minus strand of DASUHE010000061.1, from coordinate 51,823 downwards.
CGCCATCCGACCGCGTCCGGGAAGACGATCGCGGCCGCCGGCTTCGTCGAAGCAGCGCGCACACTCGGTGTCCTGATCCTCACGCACCGGCGCCTGCTCGTCTCCCAGTTCACGCGCGACCTCACGACCGAGGGTTACAGCGGCCGCTTCACGGAGGTGGTCACGAGCGGCGGCCGCAGCGGGAAGCCGGCCCCGCTCACGATCCAGACCTACGCGTGGTTCGCGCGGCACGTCGAGGAGATCGACCGCGACGCGTACCAGCTCGTGATCTGCGACGAGGCGCACACGGCGCTCGGGGAGAAGACCTCCGCGGCGATCCGCTCCTTCCCCGAGCCCATCTTCATCGGCATGACGGCGACGGAGCAGCTGATCGCGAAGCAGGTCTCCGACGTCTTCCCCGCCTCGGTCGACGACCTGCCGTTGCAGGACGCCGCGCGCCGCGGCCTGATCGCGCCGCTCCGCGACCTGCGCGTGCCGCCGGTGGCGGCGATCAACTCCGTGCCGATCGTCGGCGGCGACTTCGACCAGGAGATCCTCGCCAAGACGCTCGACCACCAGGCGCTGAACCAGGCGGCCGCGAGCCTCTACCGCGACCGCTTCGACAACACGCCGGGCATCGTCTACGCCGCCGGCGTCGACCACGCGTACAACCTCGCCCAGGAGTTCCGCGCGGCCGGGCTGAAGGCCGAAGCGGTCTCGGGCCGGACGCCGCCGGTGCGCCTCGCCGAGACGCTCGCCGCCTACGAGCGGGGCGAGATCAACGTCCTGATCAACGCGCAACTGCTCGCCGAGGGGTGGAACTCGCCGCGCGCGACCGTCTGCATGCACCTCGCGCCGACCGCGTCGAAGCGCGTCTACCAGCAGCGGATCGGCCGCATCATGCGGCTCCACCCGCGCAAGGAGGCCGGCATCGTCGTCGACTTCGTGCCGAAGGGGGCGACGCACAACGAGCGCGTCGTCTCGCTCCACTCGCTCCTCGACGCGGACTTCTACCGCGAGGGCGCGCGCGTCACGCCGGCGCCGAGGCGCCGCTCGCAACGCCGCGCGCGCCGCCGCCTCACGCCCGCGCCGTGGCTCGTGCCGGTCACGCCCGACGTCCGCCGCCGTATCAACGTCATCCAGCGCGAGTGGCAGCGGATCGACCCGAAATATCTCGACGAGGACGAGCAGCGCTACTGGGCGACGATCGCCGGCCGGCAGATCCGCTTCGACGAGCGCGCCTCGTTCGTGCAGAAGCTCACCGACCGCAGCGCGAGCAAGGCGGCGCTCGAACAGTTCCTGGCGACGGCGGCCGCCGAGAACCCGAACCGGCGTCTGCGGATGATGGCGCTGCAGGACCGCGTCTCGATGCGCGTCGAGCGCGCCGACTTCGACGACCTCGTCACGCTCGTGACCCAGGCGCCGCCGTGGGAGAAGGAGCGGCTGCCGGGAATCCGCACGCTGCTCCGGGCAATCGGCGAGGAGAAGCCGGACGCGCCGGAGCAGATCCTCGCGCGCTGGACGTGGCGGCTCGCGCGCGCGACCCGCAAGGTGCAGGACCGGCGCGCCTCGGCGGAGTACCCCGAGGCGAAGCGCCTGCTCGGCGCGCTCGCCAACTCGCGCGGCCACCGGCACGAGGAGAACGCGGCCAAGCTCGTGAAGGCGGCGCTCGAGCTTCCGCTGCCGGTCGGCGCGGCGCTGCTCGCGTCGGCCGAGGGCTACACGCCGCGCGCGACGAAGCTCATCGACGAGGCGCGCGAGCGGCTGGGATCGATCCAGGAGGTCGCGCTCGCGCTCGCGGAGAACCTCCCCGCGCCGAAGCAGGGCAGCGGACGCAGTAGACGCCGCCGGCGGCGGCGGCGCAAGGGCGGCGGCGCACCGACGAAGGCCGCGGCTGAGACGAACGAGCAGAAGCAGGAAGAGGCCGAACCCCAGGCGTCCTAGCCCGTTGGGCGCCCGTTGGCTGCGCTGAGTACCTTGCGGCCATGACGCGCCTGCGCATCCTCCTTGCGACGACGGCAGTCGTCCTGCCGCTGACCGCCGCGGCGGGGCATGCGACCTCGACTCCGGCAGCGGCGATCGTCTTCGCCGCCGACCGTGCCCCGTCCCTGTCGGACGAGATCTATCGAGTCGACGCGAACGGCCATCGGATCGATCTCAGCAACAGCCCGTACAGCGACTCGACGCCGGTCGTCTCGTCCGACGGGACGCGGGTCGCCTTCATCAGCGACCGTGGAGGCGCGACGGGCGTGTACGAAGTCGGCGTGGACGGCCACGGCCTCGTCGCGGTCGCGCGCAGGGTGCCGGGACTCGAGCCGCACACGCCGGTTCTCGCCTGGCAGCCGCGCGGCCGTCTCCTCGCCGTGAGCTTCGACGCGAGCGGGCGGGTCGGGATCGTCCGGCCTCGGCGGAAGCCGATCTTCGTCCGCGGCGCGTGGGGCTACGGCTCGTGGGAGCCCTGGTCGCCGGACGGACGGGTTCTGCTCGTCTGGACGCGCGGAAAGCTCCGAGCCGTGTCGCCGCAGGGCCGTTCGCTGTGGAGCGTCCCCGCCGCCGTTCCGAGCGGCGGCTGGTCAGCCCAAGGCCTGTTGGCCGTCACCGTCAAGGGCGGCGCTGCGATCTACGACGAGCAAGGCCGTCTGCGCTTCAAGCTTCGCTTCGCCCCGGCTCTCGGGAACTCGGGGCCCGTGTGGTCGCCCGACGGATCGAGCCTGCTCCTCTCCTCGGCTTCGGGCTTCGATTTCCAGGTCTCGACCAGCGCCGGGACGCTGCTACTGCGCAAGCACATCCGGTACGGCCGGCTCGGTTGGGCGGACGACAACCGGGTCGTGCTCGGCGGCGCCGGCCGGTGCAGCTGCCACACGAGCTACCTGAACGTGCACACGGGGCGGGTCTCGCCGGGCTCGTTGCGCTGGTTCGACCCGCTGTCCGCAGACCGGAAGCTCGCGATCGTCACTCCGCCCAGCGGCTCGACCTTCGCGCTGGCCGCGGCCCCGCCGCAAGGCGGCGCGCCGAAGGCGTATTCGCACGTCCCCGGATGCTGGGACGACGGAGCCTGGGAGGCCGCCGTGGGCTCGCCCCAATTCGTCGGCCGCACGCGCTCCGTCGTCTACGCGAGTCTCTGCTACGAGCCGTTCTCCAACCTCTACGCGATCGCCCCGGACGGCAGCGGTCTGCACGAGATCGGCTCGGTCAAGCCGTACGCCACGCAGCCGCTGCTCTCACCCGACGGCTCGCGGATCGCCTATTCGTGGGCGAGGTTCACCGGCTTCAGCTGCAAGGGCTGCGCGTCGGAGATCCGTCTCGCCGACGCCGACGGCGGCAGCACCCGGGTCCTGACGAACCCCTCCATGGACTGCACGTTCGACTTCTCGCCCAGCTGGTCGCCGGACGGGCAGACGATCCTCTACTCCGAAGGGACGTGCGACAGCCCGGGCGAGCTCTTCACCGTGCCGGCGGCAGGCGGCCCGCCGCACGACCTCGGCGTCGCCGGAGCCGACCCCGCCTGGGGGCCGTCGCGCATCGCATAGGAGGCGCAGAGCGGGCTCTGGACGGCGAACCCCGACGGGAGCGATCCCGTGCAGGTGGCGGCGAAGGGCAACCAGCCGGCGTGGTCGGCGGACGGGCGGCTCGCCTACCGGATCGGCCGTTTCGGGACGACCGTCGTCGTCGGCTCGACGCAGACGAAGCTTCCGTTCGCGTCGGTCACCTCGCTCGCGTGGTCGCCCGACGGCACCCGTTTCGTCGTCACCGCCAGCACGAAGGGCTCGGTCGCCCCCGACGTCTACACCGTTCGCACCGACGGCACCGATCCGATCCGGCTGACGAAGAACTACGACTCGTCGGGCGTGAGCTGGCGCTGAGCTAGGACGCCGGCCCGCCGGCGCTCTCGCCGCCGTCGTCGCCATTCTGCTCGCGCTCGCGGAGGAAGCGGGTCAGCTCCGCCGCGAGGCTCTCCCCGGTCGGCAGATCCTCGGCCGCGTCCATCATGTCGACGCGCCGCTCGAGCTCCTCGACGTAGGCGGCGGTCTCGGCGTCGGAGGCCACGGCCTCGGTCACCTGCTCGCTGTACTCCTCCCCCGCCTGCTCGAGCTCCGCGAGGTCGATGTCGGTGCCGATGAGCTCGCCGAGACGACGGCAGAGCGCGAGCGCAGCGCGCGGGCTCGGCGCGAGGGAGACGTAGTGCGGCACCGCCGCCCAGAGACTCACCGCGGGAAGGCCGGCGTGCCGGCAGGCGTCGAGGACGATGCCGACGATCCCGGTCGGCCCCTCGTAGCGCGACGGCTCGACCCCGAGCTCCTCCACGAGCGCCGGATCGCTCGCCGCCGCGCTCACCGGAGCCGCCCGCGTGTGCGGCACGTCCGCGAGCAGCGAGCCGAGAGTGACGACGAGCTCCACCTCGAGGTCCTGCACGACCTCGAGCACGAGGCTCGAGTACGTCTTCCAGCGGAGGTTCGGCTCGACGCCGAGCAGGATCACCGCGTCGCGGTCGAGGCCCGGGATCGGCGCGTGCAGGAAGGTGTTCGAGGGCCACTCCAGCTTGCGCGTGAGGCCGTCCTCGAGCGAGACGTTCGGCCGCACGGCCTGGAAGTCGTAGAAGTTCTCGGGATCGATCTCGGCGAACGACTCCGCGCCCCACTGCTTGGCGAGATAACCGCCGCCGAGCGTCGCTCCCTGGCCGCCGTCGTTCCAGCCGCGAAAGGCGGCGATGAGGACGGGGCGGCGGAGCTCCGGCCGCGAGGAGACGATCAGCTCCGACATTCTCTGAGTCTAGTTGGCACCTATCGGGCGCCAGATACGCGCGGCGAGCCCGACCGTCCACCCGACGAGGGTCGCCGCCGCCGCCACGTGGATGAGCACGAGCCACCACGGGACGTCGCCATAGGTGCGGTATTGCACCTCGCCGATCGTCATCTGCGCCGCGAGGATCGCGAGGAGCCCGGCGCACCCGCGCAGCAGCCACGGGTAGGCGGCGCGGCGCGTCCACGCCCAGGCCGCGAGCGCGAGGAAGACGACTCCGAAGACGGCGACGGCGCGCACATGCCAGTAGACCGCGGGATAGAAGGAGCCGAGCCGCGGCACGACCTGCGTGCCGGAGCTGCCCGGGAAGCGGCCCGCCGCGGTCGCCTCCGTCCCGCTCACCGCGAGCACGACCACGGCGACCGAGAGGACGCTCGCGCCGAGTCGCGCGATTCCCGGCAACGGCGCTCCCGCACCGCGAACGAGCCGCGACGCCTCGAGCAACGTGAGCACCGCGAGCGCGACGAGCGTGAACGAGAGCAGGAGGTGCGTGATCACGAGGTACGGATCGAGGTCGTAGTAGACGGTGATCGCGCCGAGCGGCGCCTGCGCCAGCGTCCCCACGAAGACGGCCGTCGCGAGCCAGCGTCCGCGGCGGCCGAGGCCGCGCGTCAGCCACGCGGCGATCGCGAGGGCGAGCGTCGTGAAGATCGTGACCGCCGAGACGACGCGATTTCCGAACTCGATGTACGAGTGGTAGCTCTGCGGCAGCGCGTGCTGGTTCGTGCACGTGGGCCATTCGGGACAGCCGAGCCCCGAGCCGGTGAGCCTAACCGTCGCGCCCGAAGCGACGATGATCACGAGCACCGCGACGGCTGCGAGCGCGGCGCGCCGGAAGACGACCGGCGAGACGGTCTCGGCGAGCCGCCGCGGCAGCGCCGCCGATGCGGACCCCGCATGCACGCTTCGAGTGTAGAGCGCTTTCCCGAGCCTTTACGGCTCGAGCAGGACGCCTGCGCCCTCCTCCACCGCGCCCACCCGCGCGAGGAAGAGGCCGGCGCGCTCGAACTCCGACTCGAGCGAGAGCGCCTTCTCGGCCGGGAGCGTGACGAGGAGACCGCCCGCCGTCTGCGCGTCGTAGGCGAGCGCGAGCAGCTCGTCGGGCACTCCGTCACTCTCGACGTGTGGCCCCGCGAAGTCGCGGTTGCGCGGATCGCCGCCGGTGCGGATCCCGTCGCGCGCCGCCTCTACCGCGCCGTCGAGCGCGGGCAGCGCGGAGGCGCGCAGCCGGATCCGGACACCGCTCCGTTCTGCCGTCTCGTGCGCGTGGCCGAGCAGGCCGAAGCCGGTGACGTCGGTCACCGCACTGGGCGTGAACGGCCGCAGCACGCGGGCCGCGCCGTCGTTGAGCGTCGTCATCCAGCGCGCCGCCTCGGCGAGATCGCCCTTCCGCGCGAGCACGAGCCCCGTGCCCAGGGGCTTCGTGAGGAAGACGGCATCGCCGGGACGCGCGCCGCTCTTGACCCAGATCCCGCCGGGATGGACCGTGCCGACGACCGCGAGTCCGTACTTCGGCTCGACGTCGCGGATCGTGTGGCCGCCGGCGAGGACCGCGCCGGCCGCGCGAACCTGCTCGTCGGCGCCGGCGAAGACCGCCGCGACGAGATCGGTCGGGAGGTCCTCCGGGAACGCTGCAATGGAGAGTGCGAGGAGCGGCGTCCCGCCCATCGCGAACACGTCGTTGAGCGCGTTCGTCGCAGCGATCCGGCCGAAGAGGGTCGGATCGTCGACGAGCGGCGGGAAGAAGTCGACCGTGAAGACGAGCGCGCGGTCGTCGTCGAGCCGGTAGACCGCCGCGTCGTCGGCAGGGTCGAGCCCGACGAGCAGGTCCTCGGCCTCGGCGGGCACGAAGCCCTTCAGCAGCTCCTCGAGCCGGGCGGCCGAGTACTTCGCCGCGCAACCGCCGCCGACGGTGAGGCTCGTGAGGCTCGCGGTCTCCACGGCGTTTACTGTAGGTGCAATGCCCCCGTCTTCGGCCAGGGCTGCGCTCGTCACCGGCGGCTCGTCGGGCATCGGGCTCGCGATCGCGAGGATGCTCCGGGACGAGGGCTTCGACCTGACGCTCGTCTCGCGCCGGCCCGAGAAGGTCGAAGCGGCGGCCGCCGAGCTCGAAGCCGCCGCCGTCGCCGCCAACATGGCCGAGCCGGACGACTGCGAGCGGGTCGTCGCCGAGCATCGCGACCGGTTCGGGCGCCTCGACGTCCTCGTCAACTCGGCCGGTGTCGGCATCGGCGGACGCGTCGAGGATCTACCGCTGAAGAGCCTCGATCTCCAGCTCGACGTCAATCTGCGAGGCCTGTTCCTCGTCACGCAGGCGGCCATCCCACTCCTGCGCGAGTCGCGAGGCTGGATCGTCAACCTCGCCTCGATCGCGGGGACGGTGCCGACGCCCGGCCTCGCGACCTACGGCGCGACGAAGGCGGCCGTGATCGCGCTCACGCGCTCGCTCAACGAGGAGCTCGACGCCGACGGCGTGCGCGCGATCGCCCTCTGCCCGGGCTTCGTCGACACCCCGATGGCCCAGTGGTCGGGGATCGAGCCGGCGGAGATGATCCGGCCGGAGGACTGCGCCGAGGTCGTGCGGATGTGCCTCAGGCTGAGCTCGCAGGCACGGATTCCCCAGGTCGTGGTAGAGCGCATGGGCTCGGCGAACGCCGACGTGCACTAGAGCTCGCCGGGCGTCCGGATGATCTTCCAGATCATGTAGAGCCCGAGGACGCCGGCGAGGCAGAAGCCGGCGACGCCGAGCCACTCGACGTCCTGCGCGCGCACGAGCAGCGACGAGGAGAGCAACAGCGCGCCGACGATCATCGCCGCGCCGATGCGATTCGCGATCGAGCGGAGGTTGTGCTCGAGCTCCTCGAGCCCGGTCGGGACGACGCCGATCGTCAGCGTTCCGCGCTCGAGCTCCGAGACGACATGCCCGACGCGGCCGGGCAGGCGCAGGAGCGGCGCGAGCTGCGTGAACGCGTAGGCCGAGGCCCGGTTCGGCTCGAGCCGCCGCTCGATCTCCCGGGTCATCACCTCGAGCGACTCCTCCTCGATCAGGGCGATCGGGTCGAGCTCCGGGTCGAGGAGCCGGGCGATCGAGTCGGCCTGCGCGAGCGTCTTGCCGACGAGCGCGAAGGACGTCGGCAGCCGGATGTCGCGCCGGATCGCGGCGCGCTGCAGGTCGGCGAGCGCCACTCCTGCGTCGATCGAGCCGAGCGGACGGTGGTGGAAGCGCGGCAGCTTGCGGCGGACGTCCTGCACGAAGCCGGCCTGGTCGGAGCGCGTCGAGGTGAGCGAGAGCGAGACGACGAGGTCGGCGACGTCGTCCGCCCGGTTCTGGGCGAGGGCGAGCAGGAGCAGCGCGAGCCCCGCGCGCGTGTCCTCGTCGAGCCGCCCGAGCAGGCCGAAGTCGAGCAGCGCCAGCCGGCCGTCCTCGGTCAGCAACACGTTCCCGCGGTGCGGATCGGCGTGGTACACGCCCTCGACGACGACCTGGAACACGTAGGCGCGGAAGAACTCGCGCGCGAGCTCGGAGGCGCGTTCGGGCGCGAGGCCGTGGCCCGCGCTCACCTTCGCCCCGGCGAGCAGCTCGAGCACGAGCGCGCGCTCGGTCACGAGCGGCCGGATCACGCGCGGCGCCACGAGCCCGTCGAACTGCTCGAGGAGCCCTCGCACGAGCTCGGTGTTGTCCGCCTCCTCGACGAAGTCGAGCTCCGCACGGAGGTGGAGCTCGAGCTCCTCCGCGAGCTCCTCGAGCTGGATCCGCTGCGCGGCCTCCGACCGGCCGGCCACGTGACGAACCGTGGAACGCAGCAGGGCGAGGTCGAGCTCGACCTGTTCGACCACGCCTGGGCGCCGCACCTTGGCGACGACCTCCTGCCCGCTGGCGAGCAGGCCGCGGTGCGTCTGCGCGATCGAGGCGGTCGCGAGCGGTTCCGGGTCGATGCTCACGAAGGCGTCCTCGCCGAAGTCCTCTCTCAGGACGGCCTCGATCTCGGCGAAGGACACGGCCGGGACGCTGTCGACGAGGTGACCGAGCTCCTCGATGTAGACGTCGGGCAGGAGATCGGGACGCGACGAGAGGAGCTGACCGAGCTTGACGAACGTCGTCCCGAGCTCCTCGAGGCCATGGCGAAACGCCTGCGCTCCGGCACGCGTCGCCTCGCGCCGGCCGACCACGCCGATTTCGGCAAGCACGCGCCGCAGCCCGCTTTGGTGTGCGACCCGCCCGACGGTCACCGCGCGCCGAGCGCGCTCGAGACGTGCGCCCACGAGGGCGTCATGCCACCGTTGGCGACCTGGGAAACGCGGTCGGGGGGTCGTGCGGCCCCGAACGGTCTAGAGGAAGCCGCCGCCGCTACTCATGCCGGTGCCCGAGACCAAGCCCGCGAGCGAGAGCGCGAGGAGCGATGCGATGAACAAGAGCGAGATCAACCGTGAGTTCGTCAAGTCGTCACCTCCTTCCGTTCCTTAGAAGCGGACGTCCTGGAGTGCCTCGGCGGCGGTGCGATACAGCTCCGCCGCGCGTTCGTGATCCCCCCGTCGCGCAGCAAGGTCGCCGCGTGCCATCCAGCTGGCAGCACGGTGACTTGCGGACCCGAGCTCACCGAAGCTGTTCTCGGCGGCGGCGAACGCCGCCTCCGCCTCGTCGAGTCGGCTCTGCTCGAGCAGCGCCCGGCCGAGGACGAGATGCGCATTGCCGGTCTCGTCGACGTAGTCGACCCGTCCGTCGAGCAGCTCGATCGCATGGCGTGCCTGCTTCTCGGCCTGCTCGACGTCGCCGGTGCGCAGGTGGACCTGCGCGAGCGAAGAGACGGCACGGCCGGCGTCGGCATCCTGGCCCGCCTCGAGCGCGATCGAGAATGCCTCCTTGAGCAGCTCGATCGCGTCCTCGGTGTTGCCGAGCAGGAAGTTGAGGCCGCCGAGGTTGTTCGTCAACTGGCCGACGTGCACCCGGTCGGCGAGCTGCGCATACGCCTCGCGCGCACGCTCGGCGTAGTTGCGCGCCAGCACCCAGCGCCCCTCGCGGTCGGCGACGAGCGAAGCCTGGAAATACGCGGCGCCCACCGTGCGCAGATCGTCGACGGCGTGGGCGAGCTCGAGCGCGCGCTCCACGTCCTCCTTCGCGGCCTGGTAGTCGCGCTGAATGAGCCAGCAGCGAGCCCTCCACGAAAGGATGTTCGCCTTGAGCGCGTCGCACGGCAGGCCCGAGCGCTCGGCGAGGCCCATCGCCTCGTTGAGGAGCCCGAGTGCCGTCTGGATGCTGTTGAGCTGGACGCGGCAGCCGCCGAGCCGGAGCAGAACGTCCGCCCGCTCGACGTCGGAGAACGCCTCGGCTTCGGAGATCGAGCGCGCCTCGTTCAGCAGCAGGAGGGCACCGCGGTGGTCGCCGATGCGCATCTTCGCGAGCCCGCTGCCGACGAGGGCGCGAACCTGCAGCTCCGGCACCCCGGTAGAGCGGGCGGCGGCCGGAAGCGGCTCGAATGCCTCGGCGGCCTCTTCATCCTCCTGCGCCTCGTACAACGCCTCCGCGCGCGTGAGGGCTCCTTCGATGCGCGTCCGCTCGTCGGTCGCGACACCACTCGCGAGGAAACCTGCGTCGACGCCCAGCCGGTCGGCGAGCCACTCGATCGTGCCGGCGGTCGGGCGCGTCTTGCCGCGCTCGATCTGCGAGACGTACTCCTTCGAGAAGCGATCGCCCGCGAGCTCGCTCTGGGTCAGGCCGGCCGCGACGCGGAGCTGGCGGAGCCGATCGCCGAGGCGGAGGCCCTCGGGGCTCGGGCGGCGGACGGTGCTGCTGGCTGTATCTCGCATGGGCATGTGTCTCGGCGCGCTCCAGTCAAGCGCATACTTCACTGAAGCGCAAGTTCACGAATTTGAACATCCCCCGTTTGGGCAGTATCCATCAGGAAAGTCGGTCAACCAGGCAAAACGTAAATCACTTGACCGAGCTACTTGACGAGGGCCGGGAACCCTCCTATAGTGAGCCCACCTTGCAACCAGGCCGGACGCCAGGCCGAGGTTCGCAGGGGGCGCGCCGGAGCTCCCGGCAGGGAAGTGAAACGGATGGGCCGCAGATCCGTTTCCTCGCTACCCACCGAGAGTGGCGCGCCTCTCGAGAAGGCCCCGGAGCCGCAGCCGGGGCCTTTTCATTGGTCCTCCTCGCCCGCGGCCCCTAGATCAACCCCTAAGCCAAGCGAGGCGTGCCGAGCGAATCGCGGCGAGCTCCTTGTCGTCCAGGACGCCGACGCGTCTGCCGACCATGCCGAGGATGCCGCCCGCGAGCATGATCCACGCCTCCGAGTCCGGATCGCGCTCCTCGGCGATCGCTCCCTGCTCCTGGCCACGCCGGATCAGGTTCGCGACGAAGTCGTGCACCTCCCGCATGTGGCTGCGGAGATGGCGCTTCAACTCGGGATCGTCGGCGGCATCGCCGAGCGCCTGCACCCAGAGCTCGGCGAGCTGGAACTTCGGCGACCTGACCGAGACGTGTCCCTTACCGATGGCCTCGACCGCATCGCAGGTGTCGGACGCTTGGTCGATTTTCTGCTGCCAGGCGTCGCGCGTCTTCGCCCAGACGTGCTCGAGCGCGGCGAGATAGAGGTCTCGCTTCGAGGCGAAGTGCCGGTACAGAATCGGCTCGGAGACGCCGGCGGCGCGAGCGATCTCCGCGGTCGTCGTCCCGTGATAGCTGCCGTCGGTGAAGAGGCGAAGCGCCGTCTCGACGAGATGCCTGCGGCGGTCGGCGGCGGCCATCCGCGGGGCTGCGACGGTCACGCGGCCATCTCCGCTATGTGCTCCCGCACGACCTCGGGCCTCGTACGCACGGTGACGACCGCGACGATCGCCGCGACGAACGTGATCGCCGCGCCGACGGCGAAACCTGCGTGGAGCCCGTCGACGTAGTCCTGGCCGGCGGCCAAGCCCTTCGCCCCGTGCGGCACGTACGCGGCGACGATCGCGCCCATCAGCGCGATCCCTAGCGAGCCGCCGACCTGGCGAAAGCTGTTCAGGACGCCGGAACCGACGCCGGCCTTGTCGACAGGGACGGCGCCCATCGCAGCCGACGTCATCGGCGACATCGTCAGCGCCATCCCGACCCCGCCGAGGAGCATCTGCGGCAGCAGCGTCCAGAAGTCCGAGTGGATCGTGACGCGCTCGTAGAGGAGGAGCGAGATGCCCACGAGCGTCATCCCGCCGCCCATGAGCCAGCGCGAGCCGATCCGGTCGGAGTACCTGCCGGCGAACGGCGCCACGAGGATGATGAGGCTCGTCATCGGCAGGAACATCGCACCCGCCTGGATGGGCGAGTAGCGCAGGATGTTCTGGATGTAGAGCGAGACGAAGAAGAAGACGCCGAACATCGAGAGCGAGACGAGCATCGCGACGACGTTCGCTCCGGTGAAAGCGCCGATCCGGAACAGCGACAAGTCGAGCATGGGCAGTCGCTGCCGGTACTCGAACGTCACGAACGCGGCGAGCAGGACAGCCGCCAGGGCGAACAGGCCGAGGATCTCGGGCGACGACCACCCGTGGCTGTTCCCCTCGATCAGCGCGTAGCTCAGCGAGAAGAGGAAGCCGATCGAGGTGACGAGGCCCGGCACGTCGATGCTCTGCTCGGCCGACGTGTCGCGCGACTCGCGGATGACGAGCTGCGAGATGACGATCGCGAGCGCGCCGACCGGGACGTTGATGAAGAAGATCCAGTTCCAGTTCAGCTTCTCGGAGATCAGGCCGCCGGCGAGCGGGCCGATCGCGAGCGCGAGCGCCGAGACGCCGGCCCAGATCCCGATCGCCTGGCCGCGCTGCTTCGGCGGAAAGGTCGCCGCGACGATCGACAGCGTCGCCGGGTTCATCAGCGCGGCGCCCACGCCTTGAACCGCTCGCGCGCCGATGAGGAAGCCGGCGCTGGGCGCGAGGCCGCAGGCGAGCGACGAGAGGCTGAAGATCGTCAGCCCCAGCACGAACATGCGCCGCCGCCCGTAGAGGTCGGCGAGCTTGCCGCCGGTGATCATGAGCGCCGCGAACGTCAACGCGTACGCCGTCACGATCCATTCGAGCGATGACAACGACATGTGCAGATCGCGCCGGATCGTCTGCAGCGCGACGTTCACGACGGTGTTGTCGAGCATGATCATGAAGAGACCGAACGAGACCGCGAACAGCGTCCACCACTTGCGGTTCTCCTCGGCCGAAAGGACGGCCAGCACTCGTGCTCTCACGTAATCTCTCCTCGTCCAGAAGTTAGCGGGCACTAAGTTAGCAGACGCTAACTTGACTGGAGAAGGTCGCCCCCAGAGGTTTTCGACTGTTAGGCTGAAACCGCCATGAGACTCGCGCTCGCGCAGATCGACCCCGTGGTCGGCGACCTCGACGGAAACCGCGAGCTCATCGTCGGACGCATCGCCGAGGCACGCGAGGCAGGCGCAGACCTCGTCGTCCTTCCCGAGCTCGCGGTCACGGGGTATCCGCCCGAGGATCTGCTGCTGCGGCCCGGCTTCGTCCGCGCCGCGCGCGCCTCGATCGAGCGCATCGCCGCGGACACGGAAGGCATCGTCGCGCTCGTCGGGGTGCCGCTCGACGACGGCGAGCTCTACAACGCGTGCGCGATCTGCGCGGACCGCGAAATCACGGGCTGGGCGAAGAAGCGGCATCTGCCGAACTACGGCGTCTTCGACGAGAAGCGCTACTTCGCCCCCGGGCACGAGCTCGCACTCGTCGACGTCGCCGGCACGAGAGTCGGGATCACGATCTGCGAAGACATGTGGATTCCGGGACCGCCGACGACGGAGCTCGCCGCGGCCGGCGCCGAGCTCGTCGTCAACCTCTCGGCGTCCCCGTTCCACGCCGGACGGGCGCAGGAGCGCGAGGCCATCTTCTCCGCGCGCGCACGGGAGAGCAGCGTCCGCGTCGCTCTCTGCAACACGGTCGGCAGCCAGGACGAGCTCGTCTTCGACGGGCACTCGCTCGTGCTCGAGAGCGACGGCACCGTGCTGGCCCGCGCGCCGGGCTTCGTGGAGGCGCTGCTCGTCGTCGACCTCGAGCGGCCGGAGGCGGCGGGGCTCGCGCCGCTCGCGGACGACCTCGAGCAGATGCGCTGCGCGCTGGTGCTCGGCCTCAGCGACTACGTGAGGAAGAACGGCTTCGACGCCGTCATCGTCAGCGTCTCGGGCGGGATCGACTCGGCAGTGACGGCGGCACTCGCCGTGGAGGCACTCGGGCCCGAGCGCGTCCATTGCGTCTCGATGCCGTCCCGGTTCTCCTCCGAAGGCACGCGGAACGATGCGTGCCGCCTCGCCGAGAACCTCGGCTGCGACTTCCGGGAGCTTCCGATCGAGCCCGTGCTTGAGGCGTACACCGGCGTGCTGGCCCAGTCGTTCGCGGGCCGTGCGCCGGACGTCGCGGAGGAGAACCTCCAGGCACGGATCCGCGGCACGCTCGCGATGGCGCTGTCGAACAAGTTCGGCTGGCTCCTCGTCGCCAGCGGCAACAAGTCGGAGCTGTCGGTCGGCTACGCGACGCTCTACGGCGACATGGCGGGGGGCTTCGCCCTCCTCAAGGACGTGTTCAAGACCGACGTGTTCCGGCTCGCACGCCACCTCAACGAGCGGGCGGGGCGCGAGCTCGTCCCCCAGTCGACGATCGAGCGAGCGCCGAGCGCCGAGCTCCGCGAGGGCCAGCTCGACGAGGACTCGCTGCCGCCGTACTCCGAGCTCGACCGCGTGCTCGAGGCGTACGTCGAGGAGGATCGCTCGCTCGACGAGCTGAGTGCCGACGGCTTCGATCCGGACGTCGTCGCGCGCGCGGTGGCGCTGATCGACCGCTCGGAGCACAAGCGGCGCCAGGCTCCGCCCGGGGTGCGGCTACGCCCGAAGGCGTTCGGCCGCGACCGGCGGACGCCGATCACCAACCGCTGGCGGAATTGACGAGCTCGTCGTACTCCCACGGGCGTCCGCGCTCGCGGCCGAGTTCCTCGAGCGTGAACCAGCGGGCGGCGCGCGCCTCGCTCACGACGCGGGCCTCGAAGTGCGGCACGCGCACGAGGTACACGCGGTTCCGCTGGCCGCCGTAACCGTCTTCCAGCAGGAACCATCGTTGGCTCTCGAAGAGCAGCGGACCGAGCTCGAAGTCCTCGCAGCCGAGCTCCTCGCGCAGCTCGCGTCGCAGCGCCTCCTCGTCGGTCTCGCCCGGGTCGACCCCGCCGCCGGGCGGGATCCACCATTCGTCGTACGCGTCGGCGTACTGGAGCATGAGCGTGCGACCGTCCGGTGCGACGACCGCGGCCCGGACCGCGTCGCGGATCGGCAGGCCCGACACGCGGCCGGCGAGCTCGTGAAACGAGCGCAGCCGCTCCTTCCAGGGAACGGCGGCGTTCGCCGGCGAGGTGGACGGGAGGACGAAGAGCTTGGTGTCGGCGAGCGTCCTGTCCCGGACGCCGAGGCCGGCGCGAGCGCCGAAGGCCCCGCGGTACGCCTCTTTGCCGACGAACGCAAGCCACCGCGGCCTCAGGTCGCGGGCGATTCGCTCGAGCCGCTCCGCCGAGCCGGCGAAATCGCCGCGGCGCAGGTCGCCGGAGCCGGGCGTCGTGCGGTAGGCCGCGTTCGTGACGCCGATTCCCTCCTCGAGCAGCGCGAACTGCTCCTCGGGCCGGTAGAGGCGCGACGTCAGCCGCGCGGCGTGGAGGAGCCGCCAGAAATCGTTGCGCGGATTCGCGAAATGTGCGCGCGCGGCGGCGGAGACCCGGCCGGGATTGATGCCGACGAAGACGACCCCCAGGTCGGGAGCGAGCACGTCCGGCACGTCGCTCGGAGTCGCGTCCGGTTCGGCCATGTCCCTCGTGCGAGCCACTCATTCCCCCATGGGGGAGCGAGGCTCCCTTGGCGAACGGTAGGCGACGAACCGTGACGGCGGGGTCGCTACTTCGCGCCGAAACGGCGCCGGGGGGGCGCTAGGCAGCCTCTGCGGCGGCCTCGGCCGCGTTGAGCTCGGCGATGAGCTCCTCCGTCCGCGCCTCGATGCGTGCCTCGAACTCCCGCCGCAGATCCTCGCCCGACACCGCGAGGTCGTAGCGCGGGCGGCGCGGCTCGATCTGGACGAGGGTCACCGTCGAATCCCAGCCGCCGTACAGGCGCACGTAGCATTCCGTCTCCGACAGCGAGCGCAGTCGCCGCACGTGCCGCAGCGTACGACGCGTTCCGGACGGAGCCGGGCATCTGAGACCATGTCCCGACGTGGCTGTCAGAGCGAAGGAGTTGCGGTACGCAGTCGAGCTCACCGCTGACGGCGAGCTCGTCGAGGAGCACGGCGTCGTGCTCGACCCGCCGGCGGAGTGGTCGCCGGAGCACCTGCTGCTGGCTGCGCTCGTCCGCTGCTCGCTCAAGAGCCTCCGCTACCACGCGGAAGGCGCCGGTGTCGCCGTCCGCTCGGCCTCGGGCAGGAGCCGGACGCTCGTGACGAGGCGCGAGGCGGACGGGCGATACGCGCTCGTCGAGACGGCAGTCGAGCTCACGGTGGAGGTCGACCCGGAGCCGGACGCTCTCGCCGAGCTCCTCGCGGCGGCGGAGCGCGACTGTTTCGTCGGCTCCTCGCTCACCGCCGAGCCGAGCTATCGGTGGACCGTGAACGGCCGGGCCGTCGGCGCATGAGCGAGACGCTGACGCCGCCCCGCGAGCGCCTCGACCGCGGCGAGGGGACGGGCCTGGGCCGGCCGTGGCTCGTGATCGTCCTCAACGACGACCACAACACGTTCCAGGGCGTCGCCACCGCCCTTGCGGCCGTCGTCCCGGGCGTCTCGTACGACGCCGGCATGCGTCTGGCGAACCGCATCCACAACGCCGGCCGGGCGATCGTCTGGTCGGGCCTCCGCGAGCAGGCGGAGCTCTACTGGGAGCAGTTGCGCGAGCACGGACTGACGATGGCTCCGCTCGAGCAGGGATGAGCTTCGAGCTCGACACGATCCGGGCGCGCTTCCCCGCGCTCGCCTCCGGCGTCGCCTATCTCGACGGCCCGGGCGGGACGCAGTGCCCACAGTCGGTGATCGACGCAATCGCCGGCCACCTGCGCGACTCGAATGCGAACCTCGGCGGCGCGTTCGCCGCAAGCCGGCGTAGCGACGAACTCGTCGCGCAGGCCCGCGCGACGGCGGCGGACTTCCTCGGCTGCGGCGCCCAGGAGACGATCTTCGGCGCGAATATGACGACCCTGAACTTCGCAATCACGCGAGCGTGGGCGCGCGACGTGGTTGCCGGCGACGAGGTGCTCGTAACGAGGCTCGACCACGACGCCAACGTCTCCCCTTGGCTCGAGCTCGAGCGCGACAAGGGGATCGTCGTGAGGTTCGTCGACATCCACGACGACGGAACGCTCGACCTCGCGGATCTCGCTCGGCAACTCAGCGATCGCACGCGGGTCGTCGCCTTTCCTTTCGCAGCCAACGCACTGGGGACGGTCAACGACGTGCGGCAGATCGCGCAGCTGGCGCACACGGTCGGGGCGCTGACCTGGGTCGACGCAGTGCACTACGCGCCCCACGGCCCGATCGACGTCGTCGAGCTGCAGGCGGACGTGCTCCTCTGCTCCCCGTACAAGTTCTTCGGCCCGCACCTGGGGATCGCCTGCGCGCGCGAGGAGCTCTTGCGCTCGTGGCGGCCGTACAAGGTTCGCCCGGCTGCGGACGAACCGGTCGGCGCCGGCTTCGAGACGGGAACGCTCCCGCACGAGCTGCTCGCGGGCTTCGTCGCCGCGGTCGAGTACATCCGCGAGCTCGGCTGGGACGCGATCCGCGCGCACGAGCGCGCGCTCGGGCAGCGGTTCCTCGACGGCCTGCCGGAGCGGTGCGCGCTCTACGGCCTCGACACGATGGAGGGCCGCGTGCCCACGTTCGCCTTCCGGATCGAGGGAATGTCACCGCGCGGGGTGGCCGAACGGCTCGCCGCACGGGACATCGCCGTCTGGGACGGCGACTACTACGCGCTCGAAGCCATGACCCGGCTCGGCCTGCAGCCCGAGGGCGCCGTCCGGGCAGGCTTCGTCCACTACAACACGTTCGAGGAAGTCGACCGGCTGCTCGAGGCGCTCGCCGACCGCTGAGTCAGGAGGCGTTGTCGGCCTTCGCGGCCGCCGCGGCGGCGATCCAGCGCGGATCGTGGCGGCGGATCCGGTCGGGCTCGCGCCCCCGCCGTTCCGCGATCTCGACGGTCAGCCGCTGCAGGAGCACGATGTCGACGACCGGATGCCGCGTCGGCAGGAGGTCGACGTCGCAGCCGAGCTCGCGCAGCGCCGCCGCGGCGGCCTCGGCCCGCTCGGCGGCCAGGCCGTCTCCCTCGAGGACGAACGCGCGCACCGACTCGTCGACCGCGGCGAGGTAGCCGTGCAGCAGCTGTTCCGTTTCGTATGCCTCGGCCGCGACCCAGGCGCCCTCGCGCAGCTTCAGCACCGCCTCGTGCGCGGTCGCCAGCTCCCGCCCCGCCCCGGCGACGAGGAAGCGCTCTTGCTCGCCGACCTCGGGCAGCGGCGCAGCGAGCATCTCGGCAACGGCCCCGGGGAGCCAGGAGACGTCCTCGCCCGCCAGCGCCGCGATGGCGGCGACCGCGGACGTGTAGCTCGCCGTGTGGCACCAGCTCTCCTCGATCTCCGGCGTGCAGACGACGACCTCGTCGCAGAGCTCGGCGATCGGGCCGTCGGCCTTGCCGGTGACGAGCCATTTCGGGCCGCGCCACGCCTGAGCCGCCGCGAGCGTGAGCGGCGTCTCCCCCTCGTGCGAGACGAGGACGAGGAGGTCGGCGTCGCGCTCGGGGCGCAGGACGAGCTCGAGCGCCTGGACGGCGTCGCCGCCGGTCATGGCCGCGTGGAACGACGTGCCGCAGCCCGTGAAGAGCAGCCGCGCGCCGTCGGGGAAGCGCCTGTCGGTCGGGACCTGCGCCAGCCAGTCGGGCTGTGCCGCGATGGCCCGTCTCGTCTGTTCGCCGTGCACGAGGCGTAGGTCTATACGATCGCGGGGGGTTGACGATCTTCCAGCGCACCACTCTCGACAACGGCCTGCGCGTCCTGACGGCCGACTTGCCGTACGCGCAGTCCGTCGCCGTGCTCGTGATGCTGGCCGCCGGCTCCCGCTACGAGACGCCGGAGACGAGCGGGATCGCGCACTTCTCCGAGCACATGTTCTTCAAGGGAACCGAACGGCGGCCGACGGCCAAGGAGATCGCGGGCGCGATCGACGCGATCGGCGGCGAGTTCAACGCCTTCACCGGCAAGGAGAACACGACGTACTACGTCAAGTGCGCGGCCGAGCACCGCGACGTCGCGCTCGACGTCCTGGTCGACATGCTCCGCAACTCGCGCTTCCCCGAGGACGAGATCGAGCGCGAGAAAGGCGTGATCGTCGAGGAGATGAACATGTACTACGACACGCCGCGCGACTTCATCGGCGGGGTGTACGAGCAACTCCTCTGGGGCGACCAGCCGCTCGGCTGGGACATCATCGGCCGCAAGGAGACGATCCGCGACGCGACGCGCGACACGTTCCTGGGCTACCTCGACCGCTGGTACAAGCCGTCGCGCATGGTGGTCGGCGTCGCCGGCCGGATCGGCGATGGCCTCCTCGAGCGGGTGCAGGAGCTGCTCGGCGACCTCTCCGACGGCGACACCGGTGAGCCGGAGCCCGCCGCCGCGCGGACGAACGGCCGCGTCGTCGTCCATACGAAGCAGTCCGAGCAGGCGCACGTCTCGCTCGGCGTGCACAGCATTCCCCTCGACCATCCCGACCGCTACGCCCTGCAGCTGCTCGCGACCGCCCTCGGCGGCGGGATGTCCTCGCGCCTCTTCAGCGAAGTCCGAGAGCGGCGCGGCCTCGCCTACTACGTCTACGGGCTGAACCACAGCTACACGGACGCCGGCACGCTCTACGCGCAGGCGGGCGTGGACATCGCGCGCATCGACGACGCCGTGACGACGATCGCGGCCGAGTTGCGGAAGATCGCAGCCGAGCCTCTCGGGGCCGAGGAGCTGGAGAAGGCGCGCAACTTCGCGAAGGGCCGTTTCGTCCTCCAGCTCGAGAGCCCGCAAGGGCTGATGATGTTCGGGCTCCGCCGAGAGGTGCTCGAGCGACGCCTTCCCAATCCGGACGAGGTGCTGCGCGGACTCGACGCCGTGACGAGCGAGGACGTGGCGCGGGTGGCGACCGACCTGATCGCGCCGGATCGCCTGCGGCTCGCGGTGATCGGGCCGTTCGACGACGCCTCGCGCTTCGAGCCCCTGCTCGACGGCTGAGCCGAGCCGCACCCGCTCTCGTCTAGCCGACGGCGGCCGCGACGCGAGCAAAGGGGACGAAGATCAGCGTCCCCTTCGAGCCGTATCCGTTACCTCCGTAGACCAAGCCGGCGCGGTCGAGGGCCGCGAAGAGCACGCCGCCGCGATGCTCGGCGAAGACCCGGTCTTTGCCGCTCGACAGATTGACGAGGTGAACGGCCGAGCCGGTCGTGTAGAGGGCGGTCTTGCCCTGGACGTCGAGATTCCGCGGCGCCACGGTTCCGCGCGGCGAGAACGTCCTCACCCGTGCGCCGGTCTTTGCGTCGTAGAGCTGCAGCGTCCTCGGCTTCGTGAGCACGAGGAGGTTCCGCCCGTTCAGGGCGAGTCCTTTGCCACCGGCCAAGGGCAGGTTCAGCAGCGACTTGCCGCTCGACGAGTACACCCCGACGCTGCCGTCCTGCCGGAGCACGGCAACGCGGGAGCCGGATGCGACGGCGGCCTCGACGGTGTCGCTGCCCGAGGCGAACTTCGACATCCGGGTTCCCTTCAGCGCGTACAGCCCGCCCGTAGTGATCGTGCCCTGGGAGTCGGTCGTCCAGCGGTTCAGCGCGATCAGGCTCCCGGAGCCGACGACCCCGCCGAGCCAGTTCCCCGCGCAGCCCTTCGTGAAGTCTCCTACACAGGTGCCGCCGAGGTGGTCCTCGGTATCGACGAGCCTCTCCTTCGGCTTCGTCGCGGACGACGCGAAAACGTAATCGTGGCCCCCGGCCTTGCCGCCGACGCTGGTGAGCCAAGCCACCCGCGTCCCGGCGATCGCAACCTGGTAAACGCCTATCCCTTGGGGGCTGAAGCCGTCCTCCTGCGTGCGGATGCCGCTGACCGTCGTGGTCTTGCCGGTGCCGAAGTCCCATACGTCCACCCTGTCGAGGCTGGACGCGGGATGGATGCCGTAGGCGACTCGGTTTCCGTCCAGCGCGAACGCTGCGATCGGATTGGAGATGTGCTTGATCCTGGAGGCGCCACGTACCGTCGTCCCTGTAGCGCTCGTCACCAGCGCGAGCCCCGGCAGCAACCCTGCAGTGAGAACGAGAAAAGCCCGACCAAGCTGCTTCACCGCATCCACCTCCAAGTCGACGCGCAGAATGTAGACCCGCCGCGTTAGCGAAAGATCAAGGTTCGATCAGCCTCTGGCACGTGCCGGCTCGAGCAGGAGCTCCGCGGCCTGCAGGCAAGGTCGGAGTAACCGGATGCACGCCGAGCAGTCCGTGCCCGGCGTGCATCTGCTGAAGACGGCGGCGGCGCGTACAGCAGGTCGGCGGTCCAGTTGGCACCTAGCCCGGAATCCGCCCGTTGGAGTGCCTTCGACCTGCGCAGCGTTCGTGCGCGAGGTTTCTACCATTCGCCGCTGACGGCTCCAACCCTCGCTCAGGGGATCGACGCGAGGTCGGCCTCGATGTGCTTTCGATCCTCCTCGTCGGCGACCTTGGCGACGGCCTCGAGCCCGAGCGACCTGTAGCGGGCAGCTTCCGACTCGTCACCGGCCGCGTGCTGCGCGCGCGCCAGCGCTTCGTACGCGCCCGGCAGATCCCAGTCCTCCATCTCGTCGGCGTTGCCTTCCACGAGCGCGAGGCACCGGCGTGCGTGGTGCAGCGCGCCTTCCGGCTGGCCTGTGAGGACGTGCACGCGCGAGCAGAGCCAGTGCGAGCGCGCGCGGTTCGCCGCGGTGTGCGGAGCCTGGAGCCAGTGGTAGGCGGAGGCGTGAGCCCGGTGGAGCATCTCGTCGTCGTCGGCGGCCGTCCGGTCGTCGCGCTCGATCAGCGCCCACGTCCCGTTGTAGAGCTCGACGCCGAGCCGGCGATGCTCCTCGGGTGTCACGCCTCCGATCCTACGTCTAGGCCTCGGCCTCCTGGGCCTTCTCGTCGGAGGCACGCTTCGCGATCTCGTCCACCACCGTCGGGTCGGCGAGCGTCGTCGTGTCGCCGAGCCGTCGCTGATTCGCGACGTCCCGCAGCAGACGGCGCATGATCTTGCCGCTCCGCGTCTTCGGCAGCTCCGGGGTGAAGACGATGTTCGCCGGCTTCGCGATCGGCCCGATCTTCTCCGCGACGTGGCTGCGGAGCTCTTCGAGCTTCTCGACGGAGCCTTCGCCTCCGCCCTTGAGCGTGACGTAGGCGACGATCGCCTCGCCCGTCACCGAGTCGGCCCGGGAGCAGACGGCCGCCTCGGCGACCTCCTGGTGGTCGACGAGCGCCGACTCGACCTCGATCGTCGAGATCCGGTGTCCCGAGACGTTCATCACGTCGTCGATCCGGCCGAGCAACCAGTAGTCGCCGTCCTGGTCGATCCGGGCACCGTCGCCGGCGAGGTAGATGTCCTCGTACTTCGACCAGTACGTGTCCCGGTAGCGCTGGTCGTCGCCGAAGATGCCGCGCAGCATCGCCGGCCACGGGCGCTTGAGGACGAGGTATCCGCCCCCGCCGGGCCCGACCTCGTTGCCCTGCTCGTCGTAGATCGCGGGCTCGACGCCCGGGAACGGCTGGGTGGCCGAGCCGGGCTTGAGCGTCGTGACCCCGGGCAACGGCGTGATCAGCACCATCCCGGTCTCGGTCTGCCACCACGTGTCGACGATCGGCGTCCTGTCGCCGCCGATGTGCTCGCGGTACCAGATCCACGCCTCCGGGTTGATCGGCTCGCCGACGGAGCCGAGCAGGCGCAGCGACGAGAGATCGTGCTGCTCCGCGTACTCCGGGCCCCACTTCATGTGCGAGCGGATCGCCGTCGGCGCCGTGTAGAGGATCGTCACCTTGTACTTCTCGACGATCGACCACCAGCGGTCCTTGTCGGGGTAGTCGGGCGTCCCCTCGTAGAGGACCGACGTCGTCCGGTTGCAGAGCGGGCCGTAGACGATGTAGCTGTGGCCCGTGATCCAGCCGATGTCGGCGGCGCACCAGTAGACGTCCTCGTCCCGTTTCAGGTCGAAGATGTAGTCGTGCGTCGTCGACGTGCCGACGAGGTAGCCGGCGGTCGTGTGGATGATCCCCTTCGGCTTCGCGGTCGTGCCGCTCGTGTACATGAGGAAGAGCAGGTCCTCGCTGTCCATGGGCTCGCACGGACACGACTGCGGGTCGTCCGAGACATCGTCCTCGAGGTCTTGCCACCAGTGGTCGCGGCCCTCCTGCATCGGCACTTCGCCGCCGGTGCGGCGGAGGACCACGCAGCTCTTCACGCCGGGCGCGTCGGCCATCGCCTCGTCGGCGATCTTCTTCAGCCCGACAGTCGAGCCGCGACGCCAGGCCTCGTCCTGCGTGATGAGGACCTCGCACTTCATGTCGTTCATCCGTCCCGAGAGCGAGTCGGCCGAGAAGCCGCCGAAGACGACGGTGTGCGGAGCGCCGAGACGCGTGCACGCGAGCATCGCCACCGGCAGCTCCGGGACCATGCCCATGTAGATCCCGACCGGCGTCCCCTTCCGGACGCCGAGCTTCTTGAGCGCGTTTGCGAAGCGGACGATGTCCTGCTGGAGACCCCCGTACGTGATCGTCCGGGTCTCGCCCTCCGGCTCGCCCTCCCAGTGGTACGCGACGACGCCGCCCGCGCCGGCCTCGACGTGCCGGTCGACGCAGTTGAAGCAGACGTTCAGCTTGCCGCCGAGATACCACTTCGCATACGGCGGCTCCCACTCGTAGAGGTCGGCGAAGGGCTCGAACCACGTGATCCGCTCGCGGGCCTCCCGCTCCCAGAACTCCTCGAACGGGACGTCGTAGATCGACGCCTGCGCATTTGCCTGGGCCACGAAGTCCTCGGGAGGCGGATACGTCCGCTCCTCGAGGAACATCGTGTCGATCGCGTGCTGCTGACTCGTCTCGGCCACCCGCTACACCTCCGCTCGTCGGGGCATCGGGGAGCCGACGCGACCGATCGGAGCGGCGCCCACCGGCAGGACGGGCGCCGGCGACATGCCGTTCACGACTCCTGCCGCAGATGTGTACCACGCGACCGCGGCCGTCACCACACCGCACCAGCCGCCCGCGTGCAGCCACCAGTCGGTGCCGCCGTGCGAGAGGTTGAAGAAGCCGATCACGAGCACGATCTCGGTGATCTCGAGCGTGAGGAACACACTGAACACCGCGACGCTGACACGCGCGCTCCAGAGCAGCATGTACGTGTTGAAGATCGCGAACGAGAACAGGAACCACGCGAGCCCGCTGGTGAGGTTGGTCCCCGCGAGCGCGGCAGCGAAGTTCTTGGAGACGTCCGCAAGCACGACGATGATCCCGAGCCCCATCCAGAAGCCCCCGTACGTCGAGAACGCCGTCGCGCCGAACACGTTCCGGTTCCTGAACTCCCACATGCCGGCAAGCAACTGGCACAGCCCGCCGTAGAAGAGTGCGGGCCCGATCCAGACGGCATCGGGGATGAAGCTGGCGTTGTGGCCGCTGAGCAGGAACGTCGTCAGCGCGAAGGCTGCGAGTCCGAGCGGCGCGGGATCGGCCGCCGGAACACCCTCGACGAGCGTGACCGGCCGGTCCTGGGCAAGAACACCCATGCCTCGTTGCCCCTCCTTTTCGGCGCCTGGCGAAAGGCCCCTCGGCCCTCCGTCGGCCTCCGATGTGTTTGCGGAGCCTCTACCCGTTTTCGCGCGAATTACTCAGGGTTCGAGGTCATACGGGTAATTCGTGAGGTTTTCGGCTCCGCTCTCGGTCACGAGAACGACGTCCTCGAGCCGCACGCCGCCGTAGCCGGCGCGGTACAGGCCGGGCTCGACCGTGACGACGTCTCCCGCGACGAGCTTCTTCTCCGCTGCGCGACCCAGGCTCGGCTCCTCGTGCACCTCGAGGCCGACGCCGTGGCCGAGGCCGTGGAAGAACCCGTCGGCGAGCGTCTCCCCGGGCTTCTTCGTGCGCTGCGTCGGCTCGCCGGCCGCCTCGAAGAGCTCACACGTTCCGTCGAAGAGCGCACGGCAGTCGGCGCCCGCGCGGATCTCCGAGACCGCGCGGTCGAGCGCCTCCTTGCAGAGCCGGTGCCACTCGCGCACGTCGTCCGGCACCTCGCCGACGACGAAGGTCCGCGTCATGTCCGTGTAGACGGCCGACGAGTTGTCGCGCGGGAAGATGTCGACGACGAGCGGTGCGTTCGGCCGGATCGGGCCTGAGCCCATGTCGTGACCGACGGCCCCCTGCGCGCCCGGCGCGACGATGTACTCGTCGGCGGTCGTGTCGTGGGCGGCGAAGACGGCGTTCAGGTCGGCCTTCACGCGCTCGACGGTGAGCTGCTCGCCGTCGAGCAGTAGCTCGTCGCCGCTGATCTCCGCGCGCCGCAGGAGCTCGCGGCATGCGTCCATCGCCGCCTCGGCGGCGCGCTGCGCCCGCCGCATCCCCGCGATCTGCGCCTCGGTCTTGGCCCGGCGGCGATCGTCGAAGAGATCCTGGTCGACGTCGAGCTCGACGCCGTCGGCCCGCAGGCGGTCGGCGAGCCAGACCGGGAAGCTCTCGGGCACCGAGGCCCGCTTCACGCCGAGGCTCGCGACCGCGCGGAGCGCGAGCTGCGCGGTGACCTCGCGCGAGCCGAGCCCCGAGTCGAGCAGCTCGTCGAAGCCGAGCTCCTCGCCCGCGTGCACCTCGAACGAGCCGAGCTCCCGAAGCCGGACGGCCTCCATCGAGCTCGTGAAGATGTGACGCGTCCCGTTCTGCTCTGCATAGAGGAACGGATCGGGCACGCCGAGGGGCACCGCGTGGCGCATGTCGGCGGAGCGAAACGAGTCGGCGTAGATGAGAACCCCGTCGGCCAAGGCGCAGCGATCGTAGCGACGGCCGGCCGGTTCCTCTTCCGCTTCTCCGGCCGAGTAGCGATACTCGCGAGTCACATGGCGGCGACCGGCGAGAGAGACGACCCGGCGTTCCCGGTCGGAGCCGCGTGCCGGATCGACTCGCGCTCTCCATGGCGCCAAATCGCGGAGATCCCGGTCGGCCTCGACCCCGAGGGAATCGCGATCGACAACGTGCGCAGACGGGCGTTCGTCGCGTGCTCGCGCAGCGACTTCGTCTCGGTCGTCGACCTCGAGACCCACGAGGTCGTTCGCGAGATTACGACCGGCGACGAGCCCATCGACATCGGGCTCGACGAGCAGACGGGACGCGTCTTCACGGCCGACGCTCATTCCGACCAGGTGACGATCATCGACTCGGCCACGCTCGAGGTCGAGACGGCCGTGCCCGTCGGCGGCTATCCGTCAGGCCTCACGCACGTCCCGGAATTCCGCCGCCTCTACGTCGGCAACTCCCTCGGCTCGACCATGAGCGTGATCGACCTCGACACGCTCGAGACGGTCGCGACGGTCGAGGCGGAGCCGGGCGCGGGCGCGATCGGCGTCGATCAGACGCGCAACCTCGTCGTGTGCGTCAACTTCGTCGCGGCCTCCGCGAACTTCTACGACGCCGACTCCTTCGAGGAAGTGGGTCGCCTCGAGCTCGGCACCGGAACCTGCGCGGTCGGGATCGTCCCCGAGCGCGGCGAGGCGTTCATCGTCAACTCGATCGCCGGCACCGTCTCGCGGGTCGACCTCGACAGGATCGAGGTCGTGGAGGAGATCCGCACCGGCTCGGCGCCGGTCGGACTCACCGTCCACCCCGCGCACGACCGCGTCTATGTCACCAACCGCGGGGCCGGCTCGGTCAGCGTGCTCGGCGTCGCCGACGGAGCCGAGTGGTCGCAGATTCCCGTCGGCGGAGGCCCGGGCGGGATCGCGGTCGACCCGCACGACGGCCGGATCCTCGTCGCCAACGCCGGCAGCCAGACGATGTCGATCGTCGAGGACCTCCTCGCAGGACGGCCGCCGGCGCGTGTGGTCGAGGAGCCGAGCCCGTGGATCGGCAACAAGCTGCCGCCGTTCGCGCTCGAGGACTACCGGTCGGGCGAGCGGCGCACGAACCACGACTGGGCCGAGAAGAAGTACATCCTCAACTTCTTCGCCTCCTGGTGAGGACCGTGCAACGCGGAGGCGCCGTTCCTCGAGGACGTGCGCGTTCGTGAGGAGTCCCGGTCGGGTCTCGAGATCGTCTTGGTGGACATCTGGGAGGGGACGGAGCCGCGGCCCGAGGTCGAGCGGTTCTGCGAGATGTGGGGCATCAAGGGGCCGATCCTGCTCGACCCCGCCGGCGAGCTCGCGTCCGAGCTCGGCGTCCGCGGCGTGCCGACGAACGTCGTCGTCGACTCCGACGGGACGATCCGTGCCTTCGGGGCCGCCCGCCTCGAAGAGCTCGAGCAGGCGATCGACGACCTGTACGGCCGCTAGGCGAGCTCCGCCAGCTGACGGCCTTCGCGGTCGTTCCGGACGCCGACGATGGCACCGGTCACCGCCGGATGGGCGAGCACGAAGTCGAGCGCGCCGCGCGTGATGCTGCCGCGGCCGCGGGCCGCCAGCTCCTCGCGAATGCCGGCGAGGTCGAGCTCGGCGAACGGGTGCGTGCGCCGGAAGTCGTCCTCTGCCAGATCGTCGAGCGTGAAGCCGTCCGTGAGGAATCCGCTCGCGAGCGGCGCCCAGACGATCGCGCCGAGGCCGCGCTCCTGCGCGAGCGGGAGCAGTTGCTGCTCGTGGTCGCGGACGAGCGCCGAATACTGGAGCTGAAGACCGGCGACCGGGCCGACCGCGAGCGCGCGCTCCACGAGCTCCGGCGGATGATTCGAGAGCCCGCCATGGCGCACCTTGCCTGCGGCGACGAGCTCGAGCAGCGCGCCCCAGGAGTCCTCGATCGGCACGTTCCGGTCGACGTCGTGCAGCTGAAGCAGGTCGATCTGCTCGCGGCACAGCCGGCGGAGGCTCCCCTCGACGTCGCTGCGGATCGCCGCGGGGCTGAGGTCCATGTGGTCGTCGCCGTCGTCGCGTCGCCACGTGCCGCACTTCGTGAAGACGAGGACGTCGTCCCGGCCGGCGAGCGCGCGCCCGACGACCTCCTCCGCGTGACCCCAGCCGTAGAACGGCGCCGTGTCCACCCAGTTGACGCCGCCTGCGAGCGCCGCGTGGATCGCCCGGGTCGAGTCGCCGTCGTCCTGCGGCCCCCAGTTCACCCACCACTCGCCGGGACGCGACCCGATCGGCGCGGTCCCGACACCCAGCCGCGAGATCTCGAGGTCGGTCGAGCCGAAGCGGCGCCGTTCCATAGCCTCGGTCAACGCGCGTACGCTCACACCCATGCCCGTCGTGCGGCCCGAGGAGGAAGCGAAGCTGCGCGAGTGGTTCGCGGGGCTCGAGCTGCCCGTGGAGCTGCTCGTCGCGCTCGGTCCCGAGGAGACGCCGTCGCCCGGCTCCGGTGACGTCGACTTCGGCGCGGAGATGGTACGGGTGTGCGAGGGCCTCGCCGAGCTCGGCGACAAGGTGACCTGCCGCGTCGAGCAGGAGCCGGCCGGGTTCCCGCGTTTTCCCGCTGTCTCGATCCGGCCCGAGGGACGAGATGCGGGTGTCCGCTACGACGGGCTGCCCTGGGGATACGAGCTCGGCTCCCTCGTCGGCGCGATAGTCGAGGCCGGCCGCTCCGAGCCGTCGCTACGCCCCGAGTCGATCGCGGCGCTCGACGGGCTCGAACGCGAGCTCGCGCTCGACGTCTTCGTCACTCCGACCTGACCGCATTGCCCGCCGGCCGTGCTGCTGGCGTACCGCTGTGCCCTCGCCTCGGAGCGGGTGACCGCGACGGCGATCGAGGCGAACGAGTTCCCGCAGCTGTCGCAGGAGCTCGGCGTGTGGGCGGTGCCCCGGATCGTGGTCGACGGCGAGCCGCGCTTTGACGGCGCTGTGCCCGAGCCCGAGTTCCTCCGCCGGATCCTCGCTCCTGCCTGACCGGTCGGCCGGACACCGCGCGCGACGCGCCGACGAAGCCCGAGCTCGTCACAGGCGCGGGTGAAACCAGCGCACCGGGCCGCGGAGCGGACTGCGGAACCTGATCCGAGCGTCCACCGGCCCTCGCATCGGGCCGCGGTAGGCGAACACGGCGATGCCGGCGCTGTGCGGGAGGAGCTCTCCGGGCCGTGGCCGCAGCGTCGCGAACACGCGACCGCCCCGCGAGAGCAGCAGCCCGAGTCCGGAGCCGCCGAGCTCCTCCGTCACGTTGCCGCGGTTGACGAGCCGCAGGTCGAGGAGCCGCTCCACGCCGCGGTGCTCGACCGTAAGCGAGCGTGGGTCGAGGCGCTGCACGATCCGTCCCGGCACGCGGAGGACGACGATGACGCCGACCCGCAGCCGCACGCGCACGTGGCGCACGCCGAGCGGCCGCGTGGTCAGGAGCACGAGCGCCGGATGGTCTCCGGCCGCCGCCCGCGAAGGGGGAACCGCACGGACGTGGAGGACTCCCTTCGCGCCGGCGGGGATCCGGATCCGCTGCGGGCGCAGCCGGAGCCAGCGGACGGGTCCGCCCGCAGACACCCGTGGCTTGCCGCGCAGCGTGCGCGCGAAGCCGGCACGAGAGACGTCGACGAGCACGGCGCGGCGTCCCGGGTTGCGCACCGTGATCGCGGCGGCGGATGCACCCTTCAGCGTCAGACGCAGGGGGCTCGCACTGAGCCCGATGCCCGAGCGGGCCGCGGCACCCGGGATGGATGCCGCAGCCACGCCGAGCACGAGCGCCACGAGCGCGCGTCTCACTTGCCGATCACCGTGAACGTCAAGGTCGCGGTGTAGTGCCCGGCCGGGACGGCCGGCAGCGGCGAGACGAAGCCGACGCTCGTCGCGATCGTGTCGCCGCTCGCCGCACTCGGCCCGTTGGCACCCGCCAGCAGAAGGTCGGGGGCGGGGGCGATCGGAACCGCCGCGAGGCTGCTCGCTCCGACACCGATGCCGAGCGGCAGATCGTGCGGCGAGAACGCCGTCCGGTGAACCGTCACCGAGTAGCCGCTCGAGTCGTTGCTCGTCACCGTGAGGTGCTCGGGCAGCGGATCCGGCGTGGTGCCCGGAATCGCGGCGGGGAAGCTCAGCGTCGGGTGGTCGAGTGCGATCGACAGCAGCGGCTGGACGTCGACGTCGACGCCGGCCGACCCGGTCGACCCGTTCGGCGGAGGAGCCGCCTGGCATGGGCTCGCCGCAGCCGACGAGTTCAGCGGGTTCGCTGCCGCAGCCGCGAAATCGGCCGCGTTGTCGTCGGTGTCCGTGCAGCCTCCGCCCGCACGCGTCACCGCGTTCGTCGCGCTTCCCGCGGGCGCCGCGTCGCTGCCCTCGAAGTCGGCGGCGCTGCCGTAGCCGACGAGGTCTTCGAGGCCCGCGGACGACGAGCAGCTTCCGGCGGACGATCCGCACGAGAGCGCGGTCGCCCCGCTGACGACTGCGACCTTGCCGCCGGTCACGGCCAGGTTCGAGGTGCCCGTCGCGTCGGCCGCCGGCAGCGCCGCTCCGTTCGTTCCACCGGAGGCGAGCTCGACGAGATACCTGCCTCCGGCCGGGATCGTGCCGCTCAAGGCGGTCAGCGACCACGACGTGCTGGCGGCGGACGCGTACTGGAGCGTCCAGCCGTCGACGGCGACGTCGCCGGCGCCGCGGTTGAAGAGCTCGACGTAGTCGTTCGCGTACGCGGCGCCGCTGTTGCCGCCGGCGGCGAAGACCTCGCCGACGACGATGCTGCCCGAGCCGCTGGCCCGCGCCGACGCGGCGCCCAGCGGCAGGGCGAGGGCTGTGAGCAGGACGAGCAGGTGGATCCGCTTCATGGAGCCTCCGATCGAGGATGACGTGGACGGCTCCTTGCTACCGCCCGCCGCGCGGCGGCGACAGTGTCCTTTCCGAAGTCGGCACGGAATCGGCACACATCCGCCCACGACGCGCGTCCGCGACCGACGGCTAGATTCAGCCCGATGGACGCGCTCGAGCGGGCCGGGCAGGTTGCCGCGTCGTGGGACGAGCGGCTGCGTGCCGACCTCCCCGCCGAGCTCGACGTCTTCGACGCGCACACGCACCTCGGCACGGACATCGACGGGATGGTCGGCCGCTACGAGGAGCTCGTCGGGTCGATGGACAAGTACGGCGTCTCGAGAGCGTTCGTCTTCTGCCTCGACGAGCCCGACCGGCAGCCGGGGTTCCGGGCCGGCAACGACCGGACGCTCGAGTTCGCCGCCCGCTCCGAGGGTCGGCTCATCCCCTTCGTGCGACTCGCGCTCGACGAGGAGCCGATCGAGGAAGCGCGCCGCTGCCTCGACCTCGGCGCCCGCGGCATCAAGCTCCATCCCCGCGCGCAAAAGTTCCTGCTCACCGACGAGCGGCTCGCGCCGGTCTTCGAGCTCGCCGCCGAGCGCCGCGTTCCGATCCTCGTCCACGCCGGCCGCGGCCTGCCGCCGATCGCGGCCGGGCTCGAGCGCCTCGTCGACGCCCATCCGGGAGCGCAGCTCATCCTCGCCCACGCCGGCATCGCCGACCTCGCCAACCTCGCGAACCGCTTCTCGGGCAAGCGCGGAGTCTTCTTCGACACGTCGGTCTGGAGCGCGATCGACCTGCTCGGACTGCTGCGGCTCGTGCCGCCGGAGCAGATCGTCTATGCCTCCGACTACCCGTACGGCCAGCAGCCCAACTCGCTGCTCCTCTCGCTTCGCGTCGCTCGCGCCTCGAGCTTCGACGACACGCACCTGCGGGACATGTTCGCCGGGAATGCGAGCCGGATCGCCGGCGGCGAGGAGGCACTCGAACCGTCCCAGCCGCAGGGCTCCGACGTGCTCGAGCAGCCGCTCGCGCAGGCGCGCATCCACCAGTACGTCTCGATGGCGATGCCGCTCCTCTTCATCCGCCAGCCCGACGCCTTCGGCGCGCTCGGTCTCGCGCTCAACGCCACCGAGGAGCCGAACGGAACGCACCGCGAGACGCTCGAGCAGATCCGCGAGCTCCTCGAGGCGGCGCGCGACCTCTGGCGGACGCTCCCCGAGGCCGACGACGACAGCGAGCGCCGGCTCGTCGCGCGCACCGCCGTCCGCCTGATTCAGATTGCCGACACGGTGGCAGTGACCTCTTCATGACCGAATTGCGGCTCACGGTGAACGGCGGCGAGCACGCCCTCGACGCGCCGGTCGGGACGAGCCTCGCCCACGTGCTGCGCGAGGAGCTCGGCCTGACGGGGACGAAGATCGCGTGCAACGAAGGGCATTGCGGCGCCTGCACCGTCCAGATCGACGGCGTCCCGCAGCTGTCGTGCATCACGCTCGCGCACGCGGTCGAGGGCGAGGTGACGACGATCGAAGGGCTGCGCGAGCATCCGCTCGTCGACGCGTTCGTCAACGCCGACGCGGTCCAATGCGGCTACTGCACTCCCGGCCAGGTCGTGTCCGCCGCAGCGCTCGTCGCGGCGAACCCGCGGCCGACACGCGAGGAGATCCGGCACGCGATGGCCGGCAACATCTGCCGCTGCGGCACCTATCCCAAGATCGAGGAGGCGATTCTTTCGTGGCAAGGCTGATCCGCACCGAGAAGGAGGTCGAGGGCCGCTTCGAGGAGGTGTGGATCGTCGTCGAGGAGGACCCGCTCGAGCAGTGGCCGGAAGGCCCGCTCGAGGTCGTCGGCCGGCCGGCGCCGCGCAAGGACGGCCCCGAGCGCGTCCGGGGCGAGGCCCGCTACACCGCGGACATCCGGCTGCCGGGGCTGCTGCAGGCGGCCGTGCTCCGCTCGCCGCATGCGCACGCGAAGGTGAAGCGGATCGATCTCGCGCCGGCGCTCGCGCTGCCGGGCGTGCGGGCCGCGATCGGCCCGTGCGAGGCGCACGGGCTCGAGGAAGAGGCCGGCTTCGCGGGCGCGGCCGTCGCGGCCGTCGCGGCGGACACGTTCGTCCAGGCACGTGCCGGCGTCGAGGCGATCGACGTGGAGTGGGAAGAGCTCGAGGTCGTGCTCGATCCCGACGACGCCGTCAAGCGCGAGCTCCTCACGGCCGAGCCGCGCACCTACGAGCGCGGCGACGTCGAGCGCGCGTTCGCCGAGGCGGACGTCGTCGTCGAGGGGACGTACCGCACGCAGACCGTCCTCCACAACTCGCTCGAGACGCACCAGGCGATCTGCGAGTGGCAGGGCGACACGCTGCATGTCTACATCTCGACGCAGTACATCTGGGGGATCCGGCAGTCGGTCGCCGACACGCTCGGCCTGCCCGAGGACAAGGTTCGCGTGGTGTGCGAGTTCATGGGCGGCGGCTTCGGCTCGAAGAACAGCCCCGACGAGTACACCTTCGTCGCGGCCGAGCTCGCGAAGCGGACGGGGCGGCCGGTGCGCTGCGCGCTGACGCGGCGCGAGGAGAACACCTCGGCGGGCAACCGCAACGCCACGATCCAGCGGCTCCGCGCCGGCGCGCGCAGCGACGGGACGATCGTCGCGTTCGAGGGCGAGTTCACGAACTCCGTCGGCTGGTCCGGCTGGAACGCGTCGACCGAGGGGCCGATGCGCATGCTCTACGACTGCGAGAACGTCCGCACGGTGACGTACGGCGCGAAGCTCAACACGCCGCCGATGAAGGCGTTTCGGGCGCCGGGCTTCGTCGAGGGGACGTTCGGGCTCGAGTGCCTGATCGACGAGCTCGCCGCCAAGCTCGACGTCGATCCGCTCGAGCTGCGCCGCCGCAACTACGCGGCCTCGAACGACGGTACGCCGTTCTCGTCCAAGAACCTCGAGGACTGCTACCGCCTGGCCGAGCCGCACTGGGAGCGGCGACACGAGGTGCACGCGCGCTCGGATGCGGTCTGGAAGCGCGGCGTCGGGATGGCGAGCCAGATCTGGTACGGGGGCGGCGGGCCACCCTCGTACGCGTGGGTGCGGCTCGGCTCGGACGGGCGCGCGACGGTGATCACCGCGATGCAGGACATCGGCACGGGCACCCGCACGGCGATGGCGCAGATCGCGGCCGAGGAGCTGGGCATCCCGCTCGAGCACGTCGACGTCGTGCTCGGCGACTCGGCGCGCGGGCCCTATGCGTCCATCTCCGCCGGCTCCTCGACGCTGCCGTCGATGGGGCCTGCCGTGCGTGCGGCCGCGGCCGACGCGCGAGAGCAGGTCGAGGACATCGCCGAGCAGCGCGGCCTGCCGAAGGACACCCCGCTGCAGGAGATCGTCGCCGTGCTCGAGGAGTCGCAGATCCTCGGCAAGGGAGCGCGCGGGCCGAACCCGACCGGGATGAGCGTCCTCACGTTCGGCGTCCACGTCGTCGAGGTCGCGGTCGACGTCGAGACCGGTGAAGTGAACGTCGAGCGCGTCGCGGCGATCCACGACGTCGGCCGCATCGTCAACCCGCTCGGCGCGTCGAGCCAGGTCGAGGGCGGCGTGATCCAGGGCATCGGGCACACGCTCTCGGAGGAGCGGCTGCTCGATCCCGCGACTGGCCGGATCCTCACCACCTCGCTCGACGCGTATCGGATGCCGACCATCGCGGACGTGCCGGAGATCCTCTGCGAGTTCGTCGACCGGCCGGACGAGCACCTGACGAACCTCGGCTCGAAGGGCCTCGGCGAGCCGCCGATCGTGCCGATCGCAGCCGCGATCGCGAACGCGATCCGAGACGCGACCGGTGCCGACGTGCACGAGCTGCCGATCTCGCGCGAGGAGATGCTGCGCGCGCTGCGCGAGGCCGACGAGCGCGCGAAGGAGCGGGAGAAGCGTGGAGCTCCTGCGGCCGTCTAGCGTCGAAGAGCTCGACGGCGGGCTCTTCGTCCACGGCGGGACGGAGGTCGTCCCGCTCCTGCGCGAGGGGCTCCTCGAGGCGGAGCGGCTCGTCGACGTGCGCGGCGTCGTGCCGCACGGGATCGACGGCGCCGTGATCGGCGCAGGGACGACGCTCGCCGAGCTCGAGGTGGAACCGGCGATTCCGGCGGCGCTGCGGGAGGCCTGCCGGCTCGCCGCGTCGCCGCAGCTTCGAAGCATGGGCTCGCTCGGCGGCAACCTCCTGCAGGCGACGCGCTGCTGGTACTGGCGGCTCGGCTATCCGTGCCGCCTGCACGGTGGCGACCGCTGCCACGCGCGCGAGGGCGAGCACCGCGAGCACGCGATCTTCGCCAACGAGTTCTGCGCGTCGGCGCATCCCTCCGACGTGGCGGCCGCGCTCGTCGCGCTCGGAGCACGGGCGCGGACGAGCCGCCGCGAGCTCGCCGTCGAGGAGCTCTACCGCCTGCCGGACGACGGCAACCAGAGCACGACGACGCTCGAGGAGGGCGAACTGCTCCTCGAGCTCGAGCTGCCGCCCGTGGAGGCGAGCGTCTACCTCAAGGCGATGGACCGGAAGCGGTGGGCGTTCCCGCAGGTGGGCGTCGCGGTCGCGCGGACGGCCGACGGCACGACGCGGATCGCACTCGCGGGCGTCGCGCCGATCCCGTGGCGGATCGAACGCACGGAGGATCTCGAGTCCGCGACGCCGCTGCCGCGGACGGAGTGGAAGGTTCCGCTCGCGCAGGCGCTCGTGCGCCGCGCCCTCGCCGCATTGGCGTGATCGCGGCCGTCGTGCTCGCGGCCGGGGCGTCGTCGCGGTACGGGACGGCGCCGCCGAAGCAGGTCGAGCTGCTGCCGAGCGTCCTCGCCGCGCTGCGGGCGAGCTCCGTCGACGAGATCGTCGTCGTCAGCGGGGCGCACGAGCTTCCGGTGGAGAGCGTTCGCTGTCCGGGCTGGGAGGCTGGGCCCGGCGCTTCCCTGCGTTGCGGTCTCGCCTCGCTCCCGCGGGAAGCGGAGGCCGCGGTCGTCGTCCTCGCGGACGGCCCTCACCTCGACGCGCGCGCGGTCGACCGCGTCGTCCGCGACTGGCGCGCGAACGGCGGCGACGCCGTGGCCGCCGCCTACGGAGGCGTCCGCCTCCACCCCGTCCTGCTCGCGCGCCCGCTCTGGGACGACGTGCCGGACGAGGGCGCACGGTCGCTCCCGGCCCGGCTCGTCCCCTGCGACGACCTTACGCCGCCGGGCGACGTCGACTTCAGTCCAGCGGAATCCTGAGAGCCGCGAGCTTCTCCCGGAGCGCCGCCGGCATCTGCTCGCTCGCTGCCTTGCGGACGTAGACCCGCAGGCTCTCCTCGAACCGGTAACGCCTGCGGCAACCCTCGCACTCCGCAAGATGCGCCTCCGCCTCTTGCAGCTCCGCGTCGGTGAGGACGTGGTCCATGTACGGCTGCATCATCTCTTCGCAGTGCGCGCAGGGGTCCTTCATGTCGCCTCCTCCAGGGCCGACTCGGCGAGCTCCCGCTTCAGGATGCGGCGGCCGCGGTGGAGCCGCGACATCACGGTGCCGACCGGGATGTCGAGGATCTGGGCCGCGTCCGCGTAGCTGAAGTCGCCGAGGTCGACGAGCACGATCACGTCGCGGAAGTCGTGCGGCACCGCAGAGAGCGCCGTCACGATGTCGTCCTGCGACAAGCGCTCCACGACGCGGTCCTCGTCGGAGACGCCGTCGTCGTTCTCCGCGAGCCGGTCGTAGAGGTAATAGTCGTTGGCTTCGAGCGGCTGCATCTGTGGCGCGCGCTGCTGCCGCCGCCCGCGGTCGATGTTGAGGTTGGTGAGGATCCGCAGCAGCCAGGCGCGCATGTTGGTGCCGGGCTGGAACGAGCGCCAGCTGCGGAACGCCCGCGCGTACGTCTCCTGCATGAGCTCGTCGGCGTCCTCGCGCGACGACGCAAGGTGGCGAGCCACGCGGTAGACCTGGTCGGAGAGGGCAAGCGCGTCCTCCTCGAACCGCACCCGGTCGCGGGCCTCGGCCGCGAGCCGCTGCGCGCCCTCCGCCTCGGCCTCCATGCGGTCAACCGTACCAGCGAGGCCCATTCACTCCCGAACGGCGCCGGGCGTGTTGCTATTCCGCGCGCGTGGGTACGCCGACGGGATGGCAGAGACACCCGAGACCGAGGAACGCCCCGAAAGCGAGCCCACCTCGCTCGAGGACGGACCGTCGTCGCTGGAGCCCGGCAAGGGGCCGAACGACAGGCACCCGGAGCTGGAGCAGCTCCACGGCCTCCCGACCGACCGGGCGCACGACGACGATCGCTAGCTAGCCGGCACCTAGCTAGCCGGCACCTAGCTAGACCGCGGCGAGCTCGGGGAAGCCGGCCTTCGCCAGGCGCTCCACGATCGCGTCGCGGCTCGTCTGCTCGTCGTCCCACGCGAGTGACACCTGTCCCATCAGGTTCGCGTTCGCGCCCTCGAGGCCGTCGTGACCCTCGAGTGCGTGCGCGAGCCGCATCACGCACCGCTCGCAGCGGACGCCCGCAACCTGGATCGTCTCCGACTGGGTCGCCACACGATCAGCCTACCGTCATCGCCGCGATCTCCCGCGCCGCCGCCTCCGGTCCGAGCTCGAGCTGGCGCTCGGCCTCGGGGCCGCCTCCCGCGCGCCCGGCCGCGTCGCGGAGAGCCGCGTATTCCGCACGGTCGAAGGTGCCCCCGTCGGTCTCCGCAGCCTCGCGGACGAGCTTCTGCACCGCGGCGGCGAGCTCCGCCGTCCGGCGCAGCGAGGTGGGCTGATCGAGCACGCGCACCTCGAGCGTCCCGTATTCCGGCCGCGGCCACACATCCCAGTGGCGACGCGTGCTGTCGCCGCGGGTCGCCGTTTGCCAGTCGTCCCAGTCGCGCAGGACCGGCGGCGGTCCGCCCGTCGGCATCTCGAGGATGATCCGCGAGCGGATCGAGCGCCAGCCGCTGTCCGCGCCGTCCCAGAACGGTGAGTTCGCGGAGTCCGCGAGGAGGCCGGGCAGCGACGGCAGCACACTCTCGAACGCGCGCAGGCACGTGTCCGGATCGGGCAGCGAGACATGGACGTGCAAGCCGCAGATGTGCTGCCGGTAGAGCTTCTTGCCGAGCTTCTCCCGCAGACGCAGATACCGGTCGACCGGCACGAGCGGGACGGGCTTGCGCGCCGTCGGGTGCGAGCCCGTCGCGAGCACCGCGACGCCGTGGCGGGCAGCCCGCTCGGCCACCTCGTGCCGCAGCGAGCGCAGCTGGGCCTCGGCCTCCTGCGGCGTCTCGACCGCCGTGGTCGTGATCTCGACGAACGACTCGAACAGCTCGGGCTTGATCCGCTCCGTCGCCTCGCCGAACACGCGCGAGAACCCGTCGCGAGCGGGTTCGAGGGTCTCGGCGTCGACGAGCATCAACTCTTCTTCGATCCCGACCGACCACGGGGCCGCCGAGCCGAAGCGGCTCAGATCCACGACCTCGAGCCTCTACTTGCCGCGAACGCCGTGCACCGGCCTGCCCGCCGCCTCCCACGCGTAGTACGACGCGCTCGGGCCGAAGACGACCTCGTACGAGACGATCCGCGGATTGCGCCCGACCTCCTTGGCGCGCTGGGCGTGCCGGAGGAGGTTCGGGTCGTCCTGCTCCTCCCAGACGAGCACGAGGTGGGCGGCGGTCATGAACTCCGCGACGAAGGAGCAGCCGGGCGCCGGGCACGGGAACGGATCCGTGCTGACGCAGAACCAGCCGACGTGTTCGTCGCCGTCCTCCGTCCACAGCTCGTCGGCCTCCTCGGGAACGGCCTGCTCCGCCAGCCCACCGCCGCCGGCGTGGATCTCCCCTCGCTCCACCGCGCAAAGGTAGCGCCAGTGTCCCGCCCGTCGCTACTCAACGCAGGAGGACGGCCCAGACGCCGCCGGTGAAGGCCGTGCCGACGACGACCCAGGTCACGTAGTCCCCGATCACGCCGCTGTGCACCGCGTGGAGGATGCGGATCGGAGGTTCGAGTGCCCGCGGGATCCGGTTGTGGAAGAGACCGACGAGGGCGAGGCCCAGCGCGAAGATCGTCGCTCCGGACGCGTAGAGCAGGGATTCGAACGACGTCCCGTGGATCGAGAGAGGAAGGCTTGTGGGCGGCGGCATCGCGCGGCCGTGCAGGACGTTCGCGGCGTAGCCGCCCGTGTCGCGGAAGCGTTCTGCCGCGTACTCCGCCCGCTGGCCGAGCCCGGGGACGACGCTGATCGCCGACCCCAGGACGACGGCGACGAGCGCCACCCCGACGAGCAGTGGCCGGCGAACGTCGAGCTCGGCGGGATCCTCCTCGACTGCCTCGCCGAGCATCTCGTCGTCCGCCTCGCCCCAGCCGAGAAAGATGCGCGCGCCGGCGCGAAGCAGCGCGGCGGCGGCGAGGGCGGAACCGAGCCACAGCGGAACGAGCACCCACGGTCGTCCGAGCCCGGTGGCTCCGTCGTCGATGAGCCCGTGTCCGAGATAGATGCCGAGGTAGGGCGTGCCCGCGAGCCCGATCGTGCCGGCGAACCACGCGGCCGCCGGCGTCCAAGAGCCGCGGCCGCGCCCCCGAAGGTGCAGCTCGTCGATCAGCCCGTGGTCGACGTGGAGGATGCCGGCGACGAAGAAGAGGCCCGCCGTGAGCAAGGCGTGGGCGAGGAACATCAGCTCGGCGCCCGCGAGCCCTGACGAATCGAGGAGGCCGATTCCGGCGAGCATGACCCCGATGTGGCAGACGACCGAGTAGGCGAGCATCCGCTTCAGGTGCCGCTGGAGGAAGGCCATCGTCCCGGCGAGCACCGCACTCGCGATCCCGAGCCAGAGGAGGACGTCTCCCACGCCGTGGCCGTGGCCGAACGGCACCGCGAACACCGTCCAGTAGAGGCGCGCGACGCCGATCAGGCCGATGTCGGTCATCACGCCGCCGAAGACCGCGCAGACCGGCGCCGGCGCCACCGCGTAGGCGTCGGCGGCCCAGAGGTGGAACGGAACGACTGCTCCCTTGATCAGAAAGCCGCAGAGCAGCAGGGTCATCGCGACGATCACGAGGCCGCCGGCCGGGCCGTGCGCGAGGGTCCTGCCGATCTGCGCGAGGTTGAGCGATCCCGTCCGCGCGTAGAGCAGCGCGATCCCGATGGCGAAGAGATAGCCGCCGAGGCTGTTCGTGATCGCGAAGTTGACAGCCCCTTGCACCGGGCCGAGCCGCTCCACCCGGAACCCCGTGAGCGCGTACGCCGCAGCGCCCATCAGCTCGAGCCAGACGAAGAGGTTGAAGAGGTCGCCCGACATCGCGAAGCCGCACATGGCTCCGAGCGCGACCAGCATCAGCGCGTCGTAGAGGCGCGCCGCCTCGCGCAGGAACGTGAGCGAGTAGAGGAGCGAGAGCGTCACGACGAGCCCGATCACGGCGCACATCCCGGCTGCGAGCGGGCCGACCGCGAAATCGATCCCGAGAGCGATGCCGTGGTGCGGCCGCCAGCCGCCGAACCAGTGGACGACCTCGTGGTCCTCCGCGTGCCAGAGCAGGACGAAGGCGAGCGCCGTCGTCGCCGCGGCAGAGGCGATGACGAGCGCATGCTGGACGGCACGGGGGGTCACGTGGTCGAGTCCCGCGATCACCGCGGCGGCGAGGAGCGGGATCACGACGAGCAGCGGTGCGAGCCAGCTCATCCGGACACGTCCGCGATCCCGTCGGGATCAACGGTCCCCGAGAGCCTGTGCGCGTCGAGTGCGAGCGCGAGGATGAGCCCGATCACGGCGACGCTGACAACGACGTCGGTGAGCGTGAGCGCCTGTACGACGGGATCGACGGCAGCGGTGCCGAGCTTCGTCCCGACGAAGATCGGCGCGACGCCGTGCTTGACGTATCCGACCGAGAGCAACAGGACATAGCTCGACGACTGGGTGACGGTCAGGCAGACCGCGAGATGGATCAGGTTCTTGCTCGTTGCGATCCCGGCGATGCCGACGAGGCAGATCCAAGCCGCCACGGCGTACGGCAGATAGCTCACGAGCCCGAGTCCTCGGGTTCGAGCGGAACGAGGTACGTCTCGAGGAACTCCGCGAAGAGGAGCACCATCGCGCACGTCACCGCGATCGCCGCAGCCCAGTTGAGGAAGGGAATGCTCCCTCCCGAGAGCAGCGTGCCCGTGCGGCCGAGCCCGAACAGATTCGTCAGAAAGGCACTGCCCGAGGCGAGAGCCGCCAGGCCGATGATCGCGTAGCCGCCGACACCGACGGCTTCCAGCGGATCGAGGACGTGCTCGTTGCGAAACGGCCGGTAGTCGCGATGGCTGCCGACGACGTAGAGCAGGAGGACCGCGCCCGCCGCGAGCACTCCGCCCTGGAAGCCTCCGCCGGGCGTGATGTATCCGAAGGCCATCAGCCACAGACCCACGAGGAGCCCTCCGCCGATCATCGGGACGCCGAGGAGTCGCACGGTCTCGATCCGGAGCCGGCGGGTCCGTCGCTCCGCCTGCCTCGCCCGTGTCTCGTCGCGGAGTAGCAGCGTGACCCCGACGACCGAGGCGAAGAGGATGAACTCCTCTCCCATCGTGTCGACCCCGCGGACGTCGAAGTTCGTCCCCATCACGACGTTCGTCGTGTGCCGCAGCGGGACGACGAGCCGGTTGAGGACGAAGCCGTACGGGCCGCGGTAGTCACCGAAGGCCGGCAGCCCCGCGATCGCCCAGGCGAAGAGCGCGCCGAGCCCGCCGAGCGCAGGCCCGAGGACGAGCATCCTGACTCGCCCGCTCATCGTTCGGCGTCCTCCTTCGTCGCGCGCTCGTGGCCCCGCACCCGGGCGATGGCCGCCAGGATCACGAGCGGATAGCCGACTCCCGAGACGACGAGCATCGAGAGCGCGGGGTCCGGCGCCTGGAGCACGACGAACAGGCAGACGAGCGACACGCCGTAGATGCCGTTGACGACTGCCTGCCGGAGCGGGTCCCGTGTGAGGACGACCAGCGGCGCCCCGAGCGCGACGAGTCCGAACGCCACGGCCTGGAGCGGGACGAGGGTCGCGAGGAGCGTCACGGCTCCTCCGGTCGGTCTGTGCGCGCGGCGGCGTGCGCCGTCAAGAGCAGCAGCGCGGGGTTGAGCAGAAAGAGCAGGCCGACGGCCGCCAGCGCTTGCAGGCCTGCCGCCGACATGTGCGTGCGGACGAGCGCCGCCGCAAGCACGAGCAGGGCAGGCACCCCGGTCGCCGCTCCGGTGTAGTGGAGGCGATCGAGGGTCGTCCGCATCACGAGCACGCCGGCGACGCACAGAAGCTCGGCGGCTACGCCCAGCCCGAGCAGAACGTCGACGGCCAGATCCGAGGCATGCATCAGGTCCAACGGGCGAGGAAGCGGGCGAACACGAGGCCGCCGATCCACGAGGCGACCGCAGCGATGACGGCCACGGTGAAGAAGATCGACTCACCGAGACCGACGGAGAGACAGACGAGCGCGAGCGTCGCCACCGCGCCGGCCGTCTCGAGCGCGATGAGGCCGTCGATCGGCCGCCGCCGGGAGGCTGCGACGAGCAGGGGCGCGAGCGCGCCGAGCAGCACCGTGGCCGCGACGACGAACGCGTTCACAGGGGACTCTCCGACTTGCGGTAGGGGACGAGGTCGTGCAGCAGGACACGGCTCCGTCGGAGGTCGAGGTCGACGACGTATGCGTTCGGGCTCAACGTCGCGAAGAGAACCGTCCAGGTGCGTTCGCGCGGAAGCTTGCGCTCGACGATCTGGCCCCGGACGATGCGACGCCGGCCGAGGCTCGCGAGAAGCGCCCAGGCAAGGATCCCGAAGTCCACGACCACCATGCCGAGCGCGGACGGCGCGGCGGCGAGGACGCACAGCGGCAACGGCGCGCTGAACCCGGTTCGCGAGCGCCCGAACTCCGCGGCGGCGCCTGCGACTGCACCGGCGATCGCTGCGGCGACGACCTGCTCGCGGTTCCATCGCCCCACGAGCAGGAGCCAGAGCCCGGAGAAGGCGAGCCACCAGACGAGCCACGCGAGGACGTGCTTCACAGCGGCGCGTATCCCCGCTCGGCGACAGCGCGAATCTCGTCTCCGCAGAAGACGAGGGCCCCGTGGGGCCCTCGTCTCTCGGGCGACCTGCTGTGCCGCTGCGTTACTGACCCTGCTTGAGGCCGGGCTCCGCCCACGGCAGCTCGACGGTCTCGAGCGGCTGCCGGCCCGGGATGTTCCGTTCCTTCGTGAAATGGCCCGTCGGCAGAATCGTCCGCTTCGTCATCGCCGTCAGGCACATCGCCAGCACCATGTACGCGGCGAGCCCCGCCGAGACGACGAACAAAACGCCGCCGGCTCCGAGCCACGTGTTGCCGATTCCGGAGATGAACCAGCCGGCCGCCGACAGACCCGAGCCGACCGCGAGCGTCCAGAGGACCGCCGCGATGCCGATGCTCTCGGTCGTGGCCGCGAGCGCGGCAATGCCGGTCATGTACGCGAGCCCGAAGAACCACAGCCCGAGCGCGTCGTTCGCGGCGCCTGGGACTGGCGCCGGGATCTTGCCCGCGAGGATGAAGATCTGGAGCAGCCCGAAGGCGAGCCAGAACGCGCCCCACATCCCGTGCGCGAGCGTGGCGACGACGTCGCGGGCCTTGTAGGACCACATGCCGGCCGCGAACTGCGCGATGCCGCCGAACGTCATCGCGAACAGCCCGACCACCCCCAGATCGGACCAGTGGCCGAGCCACCCCGCCTGGATCAGGGCGACCATCACCGTCGCGACCGAGAAGCCGGCGAGGCCGAGCGCGGACGGTGCCGCGATCGGCTGGAGGAACACGCGCGGACGGGCGAAGCCGTCGCGCCAGACCTCCTCCTCGCGGATGGCGACGCCGGCGGAGGCGCGCTCTCTACGCTGATCGATCGTGCTCATAAGACACCGACCCCTTTCTGCTTCTCGTCCTTTCCTTCGTAATACGTTGTTCTTTATCCACCCGACCGGCACGAAAACCTCCGTTGCATCGGTCCCCGTTTATGCGGGCGCGACTGTCGGAAAGAATCACGCTTGATGGCGCTCTCGCGGCTCCTCGCCTCCTGGCCCGCACTCCGGCAGTTGCGGGAGGGAGATCCGCTGGGGCTGGGCAAGGCGGTGCAGTCGCCGCGGTCGAAGCACCTCGTACCCCGCCTCGACGAGGCCGAGCACGTCGTCGAGTCGATCTGTCCCTACTGCGCGGTGGGGTGCGGCCAGCTCGTCTACGTCAAGGACGGCGACGTCACCCACATCGAGGGCGACCCCGCGTCCCCGATCTCCCGCGGCCGCCTCTGCCCCAAGGGCCAGGCCTCGAAGAGCTACGTCCAGAGCCCGCTCCGCGAGTACAAGGTCAAGTACCGGCGCCCGTACGGGACGCGGTGGGAGGAGCTCTCGCTCGACGACGCGATGGAGATGATCGCCGAGCGGGTCATCCGGACGCGCGCCGAGACGTGGCGGAAGCAGACCGAGGACGGCGCACCCGCGAACCGCACGATGGCGATCGGCAACCTCGGCGGCGCGACGCTCGACAACGAGGAGAACTACCTCATCAAGAAGCTGATGACGGCCCTCGGGATCGTCCAGGTCGAGAACCAGGCCCGCATATGACACAGCTCCACGGTGCCCGGTCTGGGCACCTCGTTCGGACGAGGCGGGGCCACGACGTTCCAGCAGGACCTGCAGAACTCCGACTGCATCGTGATCATGGGCTCGAACATGGCCGAGAACCACCCGGTGGGCTTCCAGTGGGTGATGGAGGCCAGGGAGCGCGGCGCGAAGGTCATCCACGTCGACCCGCGCTTCACGCGCACGAGCGCGATGGCGACGAAGCATGTCGGCATCCGCGCCGGTAGCGACATCGCCTTCCTCGGCGGCATCGCGAACTACATCCTCCAGAACGACCTCTACTT
Source organism: Gaiellaceae bacterium (assembly GCA_036273695.1). Lineage (GTDB taxonomy): Bacteria > Actinomycetota > Thermoleophilia > Gaiellales > Gaiellaceae > Palsa-739. Next base: position 7,269 of record DASUHE010000061.1, on the reverse strand, counting down.
CCGCGAGTACGTCGAGAAGTACACGAACGCACCGGTGATCATCGACTCGGCGTTCGCGGACACCGAGGACCTCGACGGCCTCTTCTCGGGCTGGGACCCCGAGGAGGGCGAGTACGACGTCGAGTCCTGGATGTACGAGGGGATGGAGCTGCACGGCGCGGCCGGACAGCGCGAAGAGGGGTTCGACGCGACGAAGGGCGAGGCGTCGGGGCACGGCGGCCACGGCGGCGGCCTCCACCACGGCGAGCCGCCGGCCGAGGACGCGTCGATGCAGCATCCGCGCTGCGTCCTCCAGCTCCTCAAGAAGCACTACGCGCGCTACACCCCCGAGTTCGTGGCCGACACGTGCGGCTGCTCGAAGGACGACTTCGTCGAGGTCTGCGAGACGCTGAGCGCCAACTCCGGCCGCGAGCGGACGAGTGCGTTCTGCTACGCGGTCGGCTGGACGCAGCACACGGTGGGCGTGCAGATGATCCGCTCGGCCGCCGTCGTGCAGCAGCTGCTCGGCAACATCGGCCGGCCGGGCGGCGGGATCATGGCTCTGCGCGGCCACGCGTCGATCCAGGGGTCGACCGACATCCCGACGCTGTACAACATCCTTCCCGGCTATCTGCCGATGCCGCACACCGAGAAGTACGGCGACCTCGACACGTACATCGACGCGAACACGTCGCCGACCGGCTGGTGGGGCCACTTCCGCGCCTATTTCGTCAGCCTGATGAAGGCGTACTTCGGCGAGAACGCGAACGCCGGCAACGATTTCCTCTTCGAGTTGCTGCCGCGCATCGACGACGACAACTCCGTCTACTGGACGGTCGAGCAGATGCTCGAGGGGAACGTGAAGGGCTACATCGTCGCGGGCGAGAACCCCGCCGTCGGGCACGCGAACGGCAAGGCGCACCGGCTCGGGCTGGCGAAGCTCGACTGGCTCGTCGTCCGCGACGTCGTCGAGATCGAGTCCGCCTCGTTCTGGTACGACAGCCCCGAGGTCGAGTCGGGAGAGCTCGAGCCCGAAGCGATCGCGACGGAGGTCTTCTTCCTCCCGGCCGCGACGCATACCGAGAAGGACGGCTCGTTCACGAATACGCAGCGGCTGTTGCAGTGGCACTGGCAGGCCGTCGAGCCGAAGGAGGACTGCCGCTCGGAGCTCTGGTTCTACTTCCACCTCGGCCGCCTGATCAAGCAGAAGCTCGAAAACTCCGAGGAGGAACGCGACAAGCTGATCAGGGCGCTGCGCTGGGAGTACCCGACCCACTCCCAGACCCAGGAGCCCGCCGCCGAGGCGGTGCTGCAGGAGATCAACGGCTGGGAGATCGAGAGCGGGAAGTTCCTCTCGGGCTATCCGGAGCTGAAGGACGACGGCTCGACGCTCTGCGGCTGCTGGATCTACTGCGGCTGCTTCGCCGACGGGGTCAACCAGACGGCGCGCAGGAAGCCGCACTGGGAGCAGGACAGCTACGTCGCGCCCGAGTGGGCGTGGGCGTGGCCGGCGAACCGGCGGATCATCTACAACCGAGCCTCGGCCGATCCCGACGGGAACCCGTGGTCCGAGCGCAAGCGCTACGTCTGGTGGGACGGGGAGGAGGGGAAGTGGACCGGCGTCGACGTGCCCGACTTCGACGAGACGAAGGAGCCCCATTACGTGCCGCCCGAGGACGCGAAGGCCGAAGAGGCCGTCGCCGGCGACCACCCGTTCATCATGCAGGCCGACGGGCGGGCCTGGCTCTACGTCCCCCAGGGTCTCGAGGACGGCCCCCTGCCGACGCACTACGAGCCGCACGAGTCCCCCTTCGACAATCCGCTCTACTCCCAGCGGGCGAACCCGCGCCGGCAGCAGAACAAGGACCTGGCGGAGGATCCGTACAACCCCGTCGCCGACGAGCCGGGCTCGGAGATCTATCCCTACGTCGTCACGACGTACCGCCTGACCGAGCACCACACGGCCGGTGGGATGACGCGCACCGTGCCGTATCTCGCCGAGCTGCAGCCGGAAATGTTCTGCGAGGTGCACCCCGACCTCGCGCGGGAGGTCGGGCTCGAGCACGGCGGCTGGGCGACGATCTACACGTCGCGGTCCGCCATCGAGGCGCGCGTCCTCGTCACCGACCGGATCCGGCCCCTGCGGATGAACGGCCGCGAGGTGCACCAGGTCGGGCTGCCGTACCACTGGGGCCGGCGCGGCCTCGTCAGCGGCGACTCGGCGAACGACCTCGCGCACATGGCGCTCGACCCGAACGTCCACATCCAGGAGGTGAAGGCCTTCACGTGCGGCATCCGGCCCGGCCGCCGGCCGCGCGGGCCGGAGCTGCCGCGGTTCGTCGCCGAGCTGCGCGACCAAGCGCATTCGCGCCGCGAGCAGAAGCCGCGGGTCGAGCCCGAGGAGGCCCGCAAGACATGAGCGCGCCCGACGGCCTCGCGACATACGGCGACGAGCAGCAGGAACGCGTCGGCTTCTTCACCGACACGTCGGTCTGCATCGGCTGCAAAGCCTGCGAGGTCGCCTGCAAGGAGTGGAACCTGATCCCGGAGGACGGCCGGGTCTGGACGGGCGACTCGTACGACAACACGGGCGAGCTCTCGGCCAACACCTGGCGCCATGTCGCGTTCATCGAGCAGGACAAGCCGATCTACGGCAACGGCGACGGCGGCACGGGCCTGCGCTGGCTCATGGAGTCGGACGTCTGCAAGCACTGCACGCACGCCGCGTGCCTCGACGTCTGCCCGACCGGCTCGCTGTTCCGCACGGAGTACGGCACGGTGGTCGTGCAACAGGACATCTGCAACGGCTGCGGCTACTGCGTCCCCGCGTGCCCGTTCGGCGTCCTCGACAAGCGGCACCTCGCTCCCGCTCCCGACCTCCCCGCGTTCGCGAAGGAGGACGGCAGGGTCTGGAAGTGCACGCTCTGCTACGACCGGCTGAAAGGCGGCCACGAGCCGGCGTGCGCGAAGGCGTGTCCGACGAAGTCGATCCAGTTCGGGCCGCTGGACGAGTTGCGCGAGCGCGCCGACGCACGCCTCGCGAAACTCGACGCCGACGGCTGGAACGGCGCGCAGCTGTACGGCCGCGACCCGGACGACGGCGTCGGCGGCTTCGGTGCCTTCTTCCTGCTCCTCGACGACCCCGAGGTCTACGGGCTGCCGCCCGACCCGGTCGTGACGACGCGCGACCTGCCGGAGATGTGGAAGAACATGCTCGTCGCCGCCGGCACGCTCCTCGCCGGCGTAACCGCGCTGACGCTGCTCGGAGGGCGCAGGTGACCGGGACGTTCCGCACGAACGGCAAGCCGTCGATCACCGGGGTCGGAAGCGAGATGCGCTCGTACTACGGGCGACCGATCGTGAAGGAGCCGACCTGGACGTGGGAGATCCCAACGTACTTCTTCACGGGCGGGCTGGCGGGTGCGTCGTCCGTGCTGAGCGCGGCGGCTCGGCTGTCGGGCAACGAGAAGCTCGCCCGCACGGCGCTGTACGTCGGCACCGCGGCGGAGCTCGTCTCGCCCGCCCTGCTCATCTCCGACCTCGGCCGGCCCGAGCGGTTCCACCACATGCTTCGCGTCGTCAAGCCCACCTCGCCGATGAACGTCGGCTCGTGGGTGCTGCTGATCAGCGGCGGCGCCTCGACGACGGCGTCGCTCTGCCAGCTCCTCAACCGCTTCAGGCCCCTGCGGACGACGGCGTCCGCCGTCGCCGCTCTCTCGGGCCCGCCGCTCGCCACGTACACCGGCGTGCTCGTCGCCGACACCGCCGTCCCCGTCTGGCACGAGGGCCGGCACGAGCTGCCGTGGATCTTCGGCGCGAGCGCAGCCGCGAGCGCGGGCGCCGCGGCCTCGATGTTCGTCCACCCGAGAGACGCGGGCCCCGCGCGCCGGGTCGCCGTCGCCGGCGTCCTGACCGAAGGCGCCCTCATGCAGGCGATGGAGCTACGGCTCGGGACGGTCGGCGAGGTCTACCACCAGGGCCAGGCCGGCAAGCTCTCGTGGGCGGCGAAGGGACTCGCCGTCGCGGGCTCGGCGCTCCTCGCGACGCGGGCGCGCAAGAGCCGAGCAGCGGCAGTCGCGGGCGGCGCGCTCGTCTGCGCCGGCGAGCTGTGCCTGCGCTGGGCGGTCTTCAAGGCCGGCAAGCAGTCGGCGCGCGACCCGAAGTACGTGGTCGAGTCGCAGCGCCGACGGGTCGAGCGGAACGGGACGAAAGCGACGACGAAGCCGGGCTAGCCCCAGTCGGGCTCGAAGTTGTCGCCCTTCTTCGAGCTCACGTGGAGGATGTGGCGGATGCCCTGCCCGTTCGGCCGGATCTCCTTCACATAGGAGCCGGAGGCGAAGACGATCCACTGGCCGTCCGGCGACCAGCTCGGCTGCGCGCCGAAGACACGGAGCGAGTGGTAGTGCGTGCCGGCCGTGTTCACCGTCTCGAGCTTGCCGTGAGAGTTGAACACGAGACGCGTGCTGTCGGGCGACCAAGCGATGTCGAGTCCTGTCGCCCTGCCAAGCGCGTGTGCCTGGTGCGTCTTCGGGGAGAGCAGGTAGATCCGATCGGGCGCGACTGCACCGACGAACGCGATCCAGCGGCCGTCGGGCGACCACACGGGCTCCGTCGCGCCGAACGGCAGGCTCGTCAGACGACGGACCGCCCCGGTGCGGACGCTCACGTCGTACAACTGCTCACGTCCGCCGTTCTTGTTCGCAAAGGCGGCGAAGACGAGCTCCTGTCCGTCCGGCGACCAGGTCAGGTCGGGCGTGACGACGTTGCCGAACAGCTGCGGCGCGGTGGTGAAATGCGTCAGGGCGCGCTGGTGCGTGCCGTCGGCGTTCATCACCCAGACCTGGTCGCTCGTGTGCGGCCGCGGCTTGAGGAACGCGATCTGCTCACCGTTAGGCGACCAGACCGGCGAGGTCTCGGTCACCTTGTCGTGGGTGAGGACCCGGAGGCCGGTGCCGTCGGCGCCGACGACCGCGATCTCGCCCTTGCCGCAATCCGCAGGCTCCGGTCCACTGGCGCCCTGGACGATGCAGAAGTGGTTCATGCCGAAGACGATCCGGCCCGTCGGTTGCGTCCCGCTGCTTGCGGACGCGGCGCCTGCGAGCAATGCCAGGCACGCGAGTGATGTCAGCACGAGGCGTTTCATAGGCGGAACCTAGCCCGGGGATGTGATGGCGAAGTAATTCATTTCCGACCTGTTTGGCCGCCTCGCAAACAGGTACGTCGTCAGGATGGAACTCGGCTTCGCCCTGTCGTCCGAAGACCATCCGCCGAACGAGCTCGTCCGCCAGGCGCAGGTCGCGGAACGGGCCGGCTTCACGTTCGCGCTCATCTCCGACCACTTCCACCCGTGGGTCGGCAACCAGGGGCACAGCCCGTTCGTCTGGTCGACGCTCGGCGGGATCGCGCAGGCGACCGACACCATCCGCCTCGGCACGGGCGTGACCTGCCCGCTGATCCGGATCCACCCCGCGATCGTGGCCCAGGCCGCGGCGACCGTGGCCGCGATGATGCCCGGCCGCTTCGTCCTCGGCGTCGGCACCGGCGAGAACCTCAACGAGCACGTGACGGGCGCCCGCTGGCCGCTGCCGGGTGAGCGGCTCGAGATGCTCGAGGAAGCCGTCGACGTGATCCGTCGGCTGTGGAGCGGCGACGACGTCACGCACCGCGGCGAGCACTACACCGTCGTGCAGGCGCGGCTCTACACGCTGCCCGACGAGCCGCCCGAGATCTACGTCGCCGCGGCGAAGCCACAGGCGGCGGCGCGCGCCGGCCGGATCGGCGACGGCCTGATCTCGACCGCGCCCGACGACGAGATCGTCTCGGCGTTCGAGCAGGCGGGCGGCTCCGGCAAGCCGAAGCTCGGGATGATCCACGTCGCCTACGACGAGGACGAGGAGGCGGGCCACGAGCGCGCCCACAAGCTCTGGCCGAACCTCGCGCTTGCGGGCTCGGGCGGCCAGGAGCTCCCGGCGCCCCGCGATTTCGAGGAGTCGGCAGCGAACGTCACCGTCGAGGATGTCGCCGAATCGACGCCTGCCGGGCCGGATCCTGAGCCGTACCTCGAGCTCATCGGGAAGTACGCGGACGCCGGCTTCACGCACGTCTACATCCACCAGATCGGCGACAACCAGGACGAGTTCGCCGAGTTCGCCGCCCGCGAGCTGCTCCCGCGCGCTTGACCGAGGTCCCGCAGCCGGAGGACATCTACCGGCGCACGAAGGAGGAGGGGGAGCGGCGCCTCGAGCGGCCGATCCTCGAGATGGTCTCGACCGGGCTCGCCGCCGGCTTCGACATCGTGGCGGGGGTCGTCGCGCTCGGGATCGTCGACGCGAGCCTGAAGGCGCGCTACGGGCCGGGCCTCGCCCACGTCTTCGCGTCACTCGCCTTCGGGATCGGTTTCGTCTTCCTCGTCGTGGGCCGGGGAGAGCTGTTCACGGAGAACTTCCTCGTCCCGATCGCCGGGCTCGACCACCGCCGCCGCAGCTCGTGGCTCAATCTCGCGAAGCTCTGGACCACCTCCCCGGTCGCGAACGTCCTCGGCGGGCTCGTGATGATCCTGATCCTGACGACCCACGGCGTGCTGCCGCCGGGAACGTCGGCTGCGCTCGCCGGGAACGCCGCGTCGATCCACGCGCACGGCACGCTGACGCTCTTCGCGAGCGCGGTGTTCGCCGGCGCGCTGATCACGGCGATGACGTGGTTCGTCGAGGGCCAGGAGTCGATGCTCGTGCGGGTCGCCGTCGCCTGGATCGCCGGCGCGCTCCTCGCCCTCGGCAGCTTCGACCACGTGATCGTGGTCACGCTGGAACTGATCTTCGGCTACCGCTTCGGCGCCCAGTTCCAGTGGACGTTCATCGTGGTCAACTTCTTCCTCGCCGCCGGAGGGAACATGCTCGGCGGCATCGGCCTCGTCACGCTCAACCGGCTCACGCAGGGCAAGCAGGGCGAACGGAAGCGCGCCTCTGCTTGAATCGGTGCATGGGTGAGCTCCGCGTAGGCGACGAGACGTTCGAGATCCACGAGCTTCCCGACGCCGCGACGCGGCTTCCCTACACGCTTCGCATCCTGCTCGAGAACGTCCTGCGCGCCGGCGGCGAGGAGGCGGCCGCGGCCGTCGCCGGCTGGGTCGCGGACGCAGAGCCGTCGCAGGAGATCGCATTCTTCCCGGGGCGGGTGCTCCTCCAGGACTTCACCGGCGTCCCGTGTGTCGTCGACCTCGCGGCGATGCGGAACGCGATGCGCTACCAGGGCGGCGACCCGAACGCGATCAACCCGCTCATCCCCGTCGAG
>DASUHE010000060.1:0-37545 GCA_036273695.1 Gaiellaceae bacterium | reverse complement strand
TGCAGGGCGTCGAGTACTACAAGGACGCGCCGGACGACCAGTTCGTCCCCGGCCTGATGCACGTCAACCTCGGCGGCTACCACGTCCGCGACATCGAGTTCACCGCGGCGTTCGACGTCGTCAAGGGCAAGGTCGGCGAGGACCTCGCCGACGCGATGTGGGCGCACCCGAACGACACGATCAAGTTCGCGGACGTCCCGCAGACGGGCGTCAAGGTCTCGCGCGGCATGACGCACGACGGGCTCGGCAAGTACCTGTCGCAGGTCGTCGAGAAGGCCCACGGCAAGACCGACGACGTGGTCCGGATCCTCAAGGAGACGAAGACCGACGTGGTCGTCAACTACCTCCCGGTCGGCTCCGAGGCGGCGACCAAGTGGTACGCCGAGCAGATCCTCGAGGCCGGCTGCGCGATGGTGAACTGCATGCCGGTCTTCATCGCGCGCGAGGACTACTGGGGCAAGCGGTTCGAGGAGAAGGGCCTGCCGATCATCGGCGACGACATCAAGTCGCAGGTCGGTGCGACGATCACGCACCGCGTCCTCACCTCGCTCTTCCGCGAGCGCGGCGTCCACCTCGACAAGACCATGCAGCTCAACGTCGGCGGCAACTCCGACTTCCTCAACATGCTCGAGCGGGAGCGCCTCGAGTCGAAGAAGATCTCGAAGACGAACGCCGTCACGTCGATGCTCGACTACGACCTTGGCGCAGGGAACGTCCACGTCGGCCCGTCCGACTACGTGCCGTGGCTGACCGACCGCAAGTGGGCATACATCCGCATGGAGGGCTCCTCGTTCGGCGACGTGCCGCTCAACGTCGAGCTGAAGCTCGAAGTCTGGGACTCGCCGAACTCGGCCGGCATCGTCATCGACGCCGTCCGGCTCTCGAAGCTCGCTCTCAACAACAACGTCGCGGGCGCGCTCGTCGGCCCGAGCTCGTATCTCATGAAGTCGCCGCCCGTGCAGATCGTCGACGACGAGGCCTACGAGCTGACCGAGGAGTTCATCAAGCAGAACGCGCGCGTCGCGACGCAGCACGAGGCTCCGGCAGAGGTCTAGGCAGCAATGGTCGCGCGAGCGGTGTCGGCCCGGGAGTTGCTGACACCGCTCGCGGTCCTCGTACCGATCCTCGTCACGGTCGTCGGCGCCGCCGTTGCCGTCACCATCTTCCCACCGCTCGCTCTGCTCGTGATCGCCGCCGGGCTGGTGGTGACCGCCGCCGCCGGCCGCGCGACCTATGGCGCGCGCGTCTCGCTCGTCGCGGCGGGGTGCACGCTGCTGGCCTGTCCTGTCGCCTTCTTCGTCTGGTGGGCGGCCAGCATCAACCTGTCGATCTGCGGCAAGAACGTGGGCAGCGTGTGGACAGTGCTGGCCTGCATCCTCGGTGCGCTCATCTTCTTCGGCGTGGGGAGCTTCGGTCTCCACACCTACCGGGCCATCGCGATCATGCCCATGGCGCTCTTCGCCGCCGTCCTCACGATGCTCCTCGTGTTCGCTGTGGCCCCGGGGGCGCCGGGATTCTGCGAGACCTAGGGTGACGGGCGAGCTCCAGCTTGGCCCGGCGACCGCGCTGTCGCTCGCCGAGCGGGCAGATCTCTTCACGGCTGCGTACGAGGGCTACGCCGTGCCGATGCACGTCGACGCCGCCAGGCTCGACTGGATGCAGGAGACGTTCGACTTCGACCTCGAAGCCTCGCGAATCGCATACCGGGACGGCGAGCCGGTCGGCCTCGTGAACCTCGCCGTTCGCGGCCCGGACGCCTGGATCGGCGGCGTCGGCGTGATTGCCTCCGCCCGGCGCTCCGGCATCGCCGAGGCGCTGATGCGCGCCGTCCACGACGAGGCGCGGGCGCGCGCCGTCGAGCGCGTGTGGCTCGAGGTGTTCGACACGAACGTCGGCGCCCGGACGCTGTACGAGAAGCTCGGCTACGAACGGCAGCAGGACCTCGAGGTCTGGACGCTTCCCGCGGCCGACGGCGACCGCGCCGGGCGCGAGGTTCCGGCCGCCGAGGCGAAGGCGCGGCTGCCCGAGAGGCACGAGCCGTGGCAGCGCGCCGACGGCACGCTCGCCCACTACGGCGACGTGCGCGGCCTCGTCACCGGCGACGGCGGAATGCTCTTCTGCGTCCGCTCGACCGCCCAGCTGCAGCAGTACGCCGGCGAGCCGGAGCCGCTGCTCCGCGCACTCCGCACGTTCGGCGACGTCTACATCCTCAACCTCCCCGCCGAAGATCCCGCTTCGTCCGTCCTGCGAGAGCTCGGCGGCTCCGTCGTCGTCCGGCAGCACGAGATGCTGCTCGACCTCTAGCGGCGGGCTCGGGCACTAGACTCGGTCGAGGTGCGGATCGCGCTCGTCACGCCGTTCGCCTGGTCGCAACCGCACGACGTGAACGAGCACGTGGACGGGCTCGCGCGCGCGTTGCGGCGGCGCGGCCACGCGGTCACCGTCCTGGCTCCGTCGAACCGCGCGCGCGACCTCGCGGCCGGACGGCGCGCCTTGCTCGGATCCCTCGACGATCGGCCGCTGATCGCGATCGGGCCGGCCGTGCCGATCTCCCGGCGCAGCCGGATGGGCGTACCGGTCGGCGTGCGCGCGAGCCTGTCGCTCGCGCTCGCCAGGGGAGAGTTCGACGTCGTGCACGGCTTCGAGCCGGGCCTGCCCAGCCTGTCGTACCTCGCGCTCCGGGACTCCGCGGCGCTGACGGCCGCGACCTTCTTCTCGGACGAGCGGCTCGGCTACCCACCCGGTCGTGCACAGAGGGAGCGCCTGCTCGGCCGCGTCGACGCCCTTCTCGCGACGGACGAGGACGTCGCCGAAGCGGCCGCCGTGCGGTTCCCCGGGCGCTACGAGCTCGTGCCGCACGGGGTCGATCCCGAGCTGTTCGCGCCGGCCGAGAAGAAACGGCTCGTCGTCATGGAGTGGCGGCAGCCGGAGCGGCCGCTGCTACGCGCCCTCGTCCGCGAGCTCGCGCAGCAAGCCGACTGGGAGCTCGTGCTGCTGCGAACACGGACGCCTGCCTCGCGGCCGGGCGTGTCGCACCGGCTGCGCGGGAGGATGCGCGTCCGCACCGCGCGCACCGGCGCCGCCCGTGCCGAGCTGCTCCGGGCGGCTTCGATCTTCGTTCCGGCGGTCGAAGGCTTGCCGAGGCTGATCGCCGAGGCGCAGACGGCGGGCGTTGCGATCGCGGCTCCGCCGGGGCGCGCCGAGCAGCCCGAGCTCGCCGCCGCCGAGACCGCCCGGCTGATCGACGACGACGCGTTTCGCGAGCGCCGCAGCGCGGAGAGTCTCGCTGCGGCGAAGTCACAGACCGTCGAGGCGCTCGCCGACCGGGTCGAGGAGATCTACGACCGAGTCGCCTCGCGCCGGCGTACGAACAGCTCCCGCCGGCCGCTCGAGGAGCGGGATTGGATCGTCGCCGACCTCCATCTGCACACGAGCTGGTCGCACGACTGCTCGATCGACGTCGACGAGTTGCTCGACCACGCCGAGGCGCAGGGGCTCGGTGCGATCGCGGTCACCGACCACAACGTCTTCGGCGGCGCGCTCGAGGCGGCCGAGCGCGCACGCGGCCGCCGTCTCGTCGTCATCCCCGGCGAGGAGATCAAGACCGCCGAGCAGGGCGAGGTGATCGGCCTCTTCCTGCGCGAGGAGATCCCGCGCGGCATGTCGTTCGGGGACACGGTCGCGGCCATCCGCGCCCAGGGCGGCCTCGTCTACCTGCCGCACCCGTTCGACCGGATGCACGCGATTCCCGAGCCCGCCACCCTCCACCGCCATCTCGCGGAGATCGACGTGCTCGAGGTGTACAACGCGCGGCTTCTGTTCGAGGCGTACAACGAGGAAGCGCTCCGCTTCGCGCGCAAGTACAACCTCACCCCCGGCGCCGGCTCCGACGCGCACGTGCTCGCAGGCATCGGCACGGGCGCCGTCCGGATGCGCCGCTTCAGCGGCCCCGAGGAGTTCCTCGTGTCGCTCCACGACGCCGAGGTGCTGCGCCGCCCGAAGTCGCTCGTCTACCTGCAGGGGCTGAAGTGGGTGGCGCAGGCCAAGGAACGGGTCCGCTAGCAGCGCGCGGGCAGCGGCGCGCGCACGAGCGTCTCCGGGCCTTCGAGGCGCAGCTCGAGCCGGCCGAGCACGCGGCTCAGGACGGCGAACGCCGCCCGATTGTCGCTCCGCACCAGGGCGGTGACCTCGACGATGCCGGCTGCGCACGCGTCGCTGACGAGCTCCTGGATGAGCGCGGAGCCGATTCCGCGGCCGTGGTACGCGTCGGCGACCTCGAACGCGATCTCGGCCGTGCCGCCCGAACGCACGAGGCGGGCGATCGCCACCGGCCGAGGATCGCCGTCGACGTAGGCCACCAGCGCGTGGTGCATCGCGTCGACGGCTGCCAGCCGGCGCTGCTCCTGTTCGCCGAGCCGAGGCTTGGAGCCGTTGAAGCGCGCACGCCTCGAGCCTTCGCCGAGCCGGTCGAACACAGCCGTGTCGCCACGCCGGAGGGGCCGGATGAGCACCTCGGGGCCGCGCTTCGCCTTCACGACACGGGTGTGCATGCCTAGTAAGACGAACGAGCGTGGTCGGTTCTTCCGCGCTGCCGAGCCAAGGAACGGGTCCGCTGATCCCGAACCATCTTTGCGGGGCACCCTGTGACCGTGGCAAACGACGAGATCTATGAGAAGTACCTGCAAAAGGCGATCACCGAGAGCAACGCGCTCGGTGACGAGCTTGCGCATGCCGCAGGAGGCGCCCGTGTGCCCGTGCTCGGCTCCGGCCACCCGCTCGCCGACGTCTTCCTGCTCAAGTTCTCGCCGCAGGCGTCCGAGCTGCAGGAGGGAGTCGCGTTCTACGGCCGCGCCGGCAACGCGCTGCTCAAGTCGCTGCAGCGCCTGCACGTCGACCCGATGGCGATCTACGGGACGAACTGCCTCAAGTTCGCCGGCGGCGACGAGGAGGAGTCGCTCCCCTTCCTGCTGCGCGAGCTGCACATCGTCCAGCCGAAGCTCGTCCTCGCGATGGGCGAGCCCGCCCGCGCCTTCCTGAACGCCGCGCAGTTCCCGCTCGCGCGCGAGCTCGCGCCGGTCGAGGGCGAGCTGCAGGAGTTCACTCCGACGATCCAGGGGCTCGTCACGCCGGACATCGACGAGTCGCTCGACGAGCAGCCGGCGAAGACGGCGTTCTGGAACGCCTTCAAGGTGCTCGGCGAGTGGTGGAGCCAGACGCCTCCGTACTGAGCCGCGCCGGGGCGTTCGCCGTCCTCCTCGCCGCGGTGGTGACGTGGGACGCCGTCGCGCCCCACCTCGACGCGGTCTCGGTCTGGCCGACGGTCGCGATCATCGCCGCGGGCGTGCTGCCGGCGACGATGGGATTGATCTCTCTCGCGCTCCCCCTCTGGCCGCGGCGCCGGCTCGTCGCGGCCGGGGTCGTCGTCTTCGCCGTCGCGGCCGTGGTGACGTGGGAGGCGGGCTCTCACCTCGCCTCGAACTTCATGAAGCTCGCCGCGTACACGTGCGGCGGCTGGCTCTTCCTCGCGTTTTTCGAAGAGGTCAGCTGGGTGGTGATCGTGGCGCTGATCATCCCCTTCGTCGATGCAATCTCCGTCGCCGCGGGGCCGACGAAGGACATCGTCCACCACCACGCAGCCGTCTACTCGGCGGTTGCGGTCGCCTTCGTCGCACCCGGAGGGCTCGCTGCGGGTCTCGGCCCTCCCGACGTGCTCTTCTTCGCCATCTTTCTCGCGGCGACGGTGCGCTGGGGGCTCCGTACGCGCTGGACGTGGGTCGCGATGACCGGGATGTACTCGCTGACGCTCGTGATCGCCAACGCGACCGACGTCAACGGCCTGCCGGCCCTGCCGTTTCTCTCCTTCGGCTTCCTCGTCGCCAACGGCGACCTGCTCTGGCGGCGGTTCGGGCCGGAAATCGCAAAGTTGCGCTCGCGCACCTAGCGTCGCTGCCGCGCTCGGCGGGCGGGTCTATTTCTTCGCGTCGTCGTCGCGCAGAGCTTCGCGCAAGCCGTGCTCGTCGCGGGGATCGGCGTCGTCGATCGGCTCCTGGAGCGCGTCGCCCTCGATCCGTTGGAACTCGCGAGGATGCCCGAATCGCGCGAGCTCACCGATTCCGAGACCCGTATCGAGCTCCCGATCGGCCTCCGTCTGCAGCTCGTCCGCCGCGACCTCGCGGGTCACCTCGTCGAGCTTCTCCTCGGCGGCGATCTCCTGCGGCGACTCCTTCTTCCGCTTGAAGGGCCACATGCCCCGGATCCTACGAGGCGTGCTCGAGCAACGCCACGGCCTCGACGTGCGGCGTGTGCGGGAACATATCCACCGGCGTCACGCGAATGAGCTCGTAGCCGTACTCCTCCCGGAGGGTCTTGACGTCGCCGGCGAGCGTCGTGGGGTTGCAGGAGACGTAGACGAGACGCGGCGCGCCGATGCGGCCGAGCCGCCGCAGTGCCTTGCCCGCCAAGCCGGCCCGCGGCGGGTCGACCACGACGACGTCGGGCGGGCCGGAACGCTCGAGCAGCTCCTCGACCACCTCGCCCACGTTGCCGGCGAAGAAGGCCGTGTTCGTGATCCCGTTGAGCTCGGCGTTCTCGAGCGCGCACGCCACCGACTCCTCCGAGACCTCGATGCCCCAGACGGTGAGCGCGTCGCCCGCGAGCGAGAGCCCGATCGTCCCGATCCCGCAGTAGAGATCCCAGACGGTCTGGTCGCCCGTGAGCCCCGCGGCCTCGCGCGCCAGCGCGTAGAGCCGCTCGGCCATGGCGGTGTTCGTCTGGAGGAACGCGTTCGGGCGGACGCGGAAGCGGAGCCCGCAGAGCTCCTCCTCGATCCACCCCTCGCCCCAGAGCAGCCGGCTGGGCAGGTTCGTCACCTCGGCCGGCGTGTCGTTGATCGACCAGTGGATCGAGCGCACCTCGGGGAAGCGGCGGAGGACGTCGACGAGGTATCCGGTCTCGAAATTCTCGCCGGGAGCGGTCACGAGCTGGACGAGCGCCTGGCCGGTGTTGCGCCCCTGCCGGACGGCGAGATGGCGGAGGTAGCCGCTCCCGTCCACCTGCAGGTACGCCTCGAGCCCTTCCTCGCGCGCCCACGCCCGCACGGCGTCGCGGATCCCGTTGCCGAGGTCGTCGGTGAGCCAGCAGCGCTCGATCTCGAGCACCTCGTCCCAGCGTCCGGCCCGGTGGAAGCCGAGCGCCGTGCCCTCGGGCGTCGAGGTGAAGGAGTACTCGAGCTTGTTGCGGTAGTGGAAGATCTCCGGCTCGCACGGGACGATCTGCTCGAGCGGCGGCTCGGCGATGCCCGCGAGCCGCTGCAAGGCGTCGCGCACCTGCATCTGCTTCTGCTCGAGCTGCGCCTCGTAGGCGAGATCCTGGAAGCGGCAGCCGCCGCAGGCGGGGAAATGGGCGCAGGGCGCGTCGACGCGCTCCGGCCCCGGGCGGAGCACCTCGGTCGCGAGCGCCTCGGCGTGGCTGCGCTTGACTTTCGTGACGCGCGCCCGGACGCGGTCGCCCGGGAGTCCTCGCCGCACGAAGACGACGAAGCCGCCCAGCCGCGCGACTCCGTTCCCTCCGAACGCGAGCGACTCGACGTCGAGCTCGAGCTCGTCGCCCTTGGCGACGGGCGCAGCCACGGTCAGCTCAGCGTCGCGACGTAGACCTTGCGCTCGCGCGGCCCGTCGAACTCGCAGAAGAAGACGCCCTGGTACGTGCCGAGGGCGAGCCCCCCGTCGCGCAGCGGGATGAGCACCTGCGGGCTCGAGGCGAGCGACGCCCGGGCGTGCGACGGCGCGTTCGGCCCGTCCTCGTCGTCGTGCCGCCAGTCCCAGTCGTCGCCGACCACACGGTGGAACGCGTTCTCGAGGTCGGTCACGAGCTCGGGGTCGATCCGCTCGTTGATCGCGACGCCTGCGGTCGTGTGCGGGACGTAGACGAGCGCCGCCGAGGCGCCGTTCGTCCCCCCCAACGCGTCGCGGACGAGATCGGTGATCTCGATCAGCTGGGTCTTCCGGTCGGTCGTGAGGGAGATCTCGTGCACGGGTCTATCCTACGAACCCGCATGGCGGAGCCGCTTCAGCAACGGGAGATCGACGCGCTCAGCGCCGACGCCGACCGTTTCATCGCGGAGCTCGACGAGGAGTCCTACCTCCACTTCGCCGGCCACAAGGAGACGTACGACCTCTCGCCGATCTACGAGCGGCACGAGCGCCTGACGCGGCTCGACACCGCGCTCGGGCTCGGAGCCTCCGTCGCCGGCGACCGCTGCCGGCGTGAGCTCTGGAGGTTCGCCTGCGAGGGGTATCTCGGCAACTTCGTCCGTGAGGAGGCCGAGCGCGTCGCCGAGCTCGAGGCGACGCTGACCGCGACGGTCGACGGCGAGGAGATCCCGTTCAGGATGCTCAGGCCACGGCTGATGAACGAGGACGACCGCGCCGTCCGGGAGCGGATCGAGGCGGCGAGGAACGAGCTCACCGAGGAGCGCCTCGACGCCCTCGAGCTGCAGGCGGCTCAGGTCGTGCAGCGCGAGACCCGGCGGCTCGGCGCTCCCAGCTATGCCGACCTGTACCGGAGCTTCGGCTTCGAGCTCGACGGCCTCGCCGAGCAGTGCACGCGCCTGCTCGCCGACACCGAAGAGCTCTGGGAGGCGACGGGCGACCGGTTCTTCCGCTCGCGCGTCGGCCTCGGTCTCGCCGACGTCGCTCGCTGGGACGTCGGCCGTGCGTTGCGCGGCGTCGACTGGGACCCGGCCTTCCCACCCGACCGGATGCTGCCCGCGCTCGAGGGGACGCTCTCCGATCTCGGCATCGACCTCCGCGCGCAGCAGAACGTCGAGCTCGACCTCGAGGAACGCCCGAGCAAGGATCCGCGCGCGTTCTGCTCGCCGATCGAGGTGCCCGGGCGGGTCGTGCTCGTGCTGAAGCCGCAAGGCGGGCCGAACGACTGGCGGGCGCTCTTCCACGAGGCTGGGCACACGGAGCACTTCGCCCACACCGACGCGGCGCTGGCACCGGAGGAGCGGCGCCTCGGCGACAACGCCGTCACCGAGGGCTGGGCCATGCTGCTCGAGTACCTGACGACCGAGCCGGCGTGGCTCGAGCGGCGCCTCGACTTCCCGAGGCCGCACGAGTTCGCCGCCGAAGGAGCGGTGCAGCTCCTCTGGGTCGTCCGGCGCTACTGCGCGAAGCTCCTCTACGAGCTCGAGTTCCATGCCGCGGCGGATCCGACCGCCCTCCGACAGAGGTACGTGGAGCTGTTGAGCGACGCGACGAAGGTGGAGCCCGCGGCCGCCGACTACCTCGGGGACATCGACGGCGGCTTCTACGCCTCGGCGTACCTTCGCGCCTGGGCCTTCGAGGCCCAGCTGCGCGCGTACCTCCGCGACCGCTTCGGCAACGCCTGGTTCACGCGGCGCGAGGCCGGGTCGTTGCTGCGAGAGCTCTGGGCGGAAGGCCAGAGACCGACCGCCGACGAGCTGCTCGGCGACGTGACGGGCGAGAAGCTCGAGCTGGCCGCCGTCGGCGACCGCATCCGCGAGGCGCTCGCCGCGGCCTGAGCCGCGGCGCCGGCCGATGCTCCCGCTCCGGGACAGCGTCCCCGGCCGGACGACGCCGTTCGTCACCGTCGGCTTGATCGCCGCGAACTTCCTCGTCTGGTTCTGGGAGTTGAAAGGCCCGGGTGTGGACGTGCACGTGTTCCGTGACGGCTTCTACCCCTGCGCGCTGCACGGTCCGTGCCACCTGCCGCCGGGCTTCCACGCGCTGCCGTGGTACGAGGGCGTCTTCAGCGGGATGTTCATGCACGCCAGCTGGGAGCACATCCTCGGCAACATGCTCTTCTTCTGGATCTTCGGCAACAACGTCGAAGACGCGCTCGGCCATGTCGGCTTCCTCGTCTGGTACCTCGCCGCGGGCGTCGTCGCGATGGCGGTGCAGACGTTCGTGACGCTCGAGTTCGCGGGCGTGAACGCCGCGAGCATCCCGAACATCGGCGCGAGCGGCGCGATCGCCGGAGTGCTCGGCACGTACTTCCTGCTGCTGCCCCGCGCGAAGGTGCTGACTCTGATCTTCGTCGGAATCATCTTCGTCCGCGAGATCCCGGCGGTCTGGTTCCTCGGCATCTGGATCGCGCTGCAGGCGTGGACCGGCGGCCTCTCGCTGCTGCACCCGCAGTCGGGCGGCGGCGTCGCGTTCTTCGCCCACATCGGCGGCTTCGCGTTCGGGCTGGCCACCGGTCTCGTCCTCCTCGCGACACGGCGCGGCCGGCCCCGACCGCGCGAATTTCAGTTCCGGTAACGCTGAGGATTGACCCGGAATGCCGCGGGCATGCCGTCCGTTGTAGACGGCATGCGCACCCTTGAAGAGATCCACACCGAGATCGAGCTCCTGAGCGAAGAGCGCACGGAGCTCTGGCACAAGCTCTCCCACCAGCACGACGCGGAGGTGCGGGCCGAGATCCACGCGATCGACGCACAGCTCGACCGGCTCTGGGACGAGCATCGTGCCGTCCGGGCGACCCTGCGCTTCGGCGACCGCGAGAAGATCGTCGCCCGCGCGCGGGTCGAAGAGCGGCTCGAGCGCGCGGCGTAAGCCGGGCCGGTTTCGCCTCTACACTGAGCTCTCTCGGGGCGTTAGCTCAGCTGGGAGAGCGCCGGCTTTGCAAGCCGGAGGTCACCGGTTCGATCCCGGTACGCTCCATCGCCGTTTGCGCCGCGGATGATCGCGGCGATCGTGAGCCGCCGCGCCCGACCCGCCTAGAAGGTCTCCGACGTGAGCTGCGGCGGGGCCAACCGTCTGGCCTCGATCAGGGCGACGACATTCATGACGATGGTGAACGGGTTCGCGATGAACAGGCTCACGAGCCCCCACCAGCCCTGGACGAGCGTCTGCCCGGTGTACCGCAGGACGGTGCGCGTGCCGCACTCGCGGCACAGGGTCGGCTCGACCTTGACGAACCGCTGGAGAAAGAGCATGCCGACATGGCGGCGGATGACGAGCCTGCGCGCCGGCCCGCGACCGCAGAGCTGACACGAAGAAGCTGCTTCGAGCGATGACCCGTACGGGCTGTGCACCAGCTGTTGTCCCATGGGACCCCTCCTCGGAAAAAGAACGGATACAGGCGGGCCATCGGCGTGAGTGCACGCCGCCTTGACATCTCTTCGAGCGATCGGTCGCATCGGCCGATCCCGCCCGCAGCGGCCTAGCGGACGCGATTTCCGGCCCCGCCGCCGGTCCCGTTTGCCACCAGCCGGTTTCGGCGCCACACTTCAGCCTGTGACCGACGGGCTGGACATGCGGGGCCGGTACGAGCAGGCGCTCGCGGAGGTCGAGGCGATGAAGCAACGGCTGCGCGAGCACGCGCAGCACGTCGCCGCGCGCGAGAAGGAGCTCGAAGCGCTCCGCCTCGAAGTCGCCGGCAGGCAAGGCCGCAGGCGGAGTCCTGCCGCCGCCCCGTCGGCTCCGGCCGGCCCCGACCGCTCGGACGAGCTCGCCCGCCGGATCGCCGAGGTCGAGAAGCGCGAGCGGGAGGCGGTGCAGGAGCTCGCTCTCGCCAGGGCGGAGCGCGACCGGCTCGACGAGCGCGAGCAGGCGATCCGGAAGGTCGAGCGGGAGCTCGCCGGGCTGCGGATGCAGCTGCAGGAGGAGCGGCAGCGACTCGGCGGCTCGGCTCCAGCCGATCCGGAGCCGGCCCGCGAGGTCGACCCCGAGAGCGATCCTCCGCCGCCGACGCCTCTGCCACAGCCGCCCGCCGAGCCGGAGCTCGACCCGGCCGCGAGCGCGAAATCTGGGCGCAGCAGCATGCTTGCCGACCCGCAGCTGAGAAAACGCAGCAGCTAGAGCAGGCCCGACAAGCGCTGGTATCGTCGGTGGCCTGCTCGCGTGCCATGGCCGGGGAGCCTGGTGCGCCGGGCGTTTCGCCATGTCCACGTATGTGAACCCAGTCGACCCACCGGACCTCGGCCTGTTGCCGACCTTCCGACGCCTGCTCGGGCTCTGGCGCGAGCAGTGGAAGCTCGGCGTCTTCGGGCTCACGTGCTCGCTCGTCTACACGCTGATCTCGATCACGATCCCGCTCCTGATCCAGCGTGCGATCGACAACTCGATCGACCCGAAGCCCGGTCATCACCGGCAGGCGCTCTGGCCGTATCTCGCGATCATCGCCGGGCTGGCGCTCGTTCGCGGCGCCGTCGCCTTCAACCGGCGCTTCGCCACGGCTCGGATCGGCGTGCGGATCGAGGCCCGCATGCGGGAACTCCTGTACCAGGCCTACCTTCGCTACCCGCGCGCGTTCTACGACCGCCACGCCACCGGGCAGGTGCTGTCGCGGGCGACGAACGACCTCTACCCGATCCGCTACTTCATCGGCTGGGGCCTCGTGCAAGGGATGCAGAGCGTGATGATGATCGTCGCGGTCGGCATCGTGCTCGCGCTCGTCGATCCGACACTGACGCTCTACGCCGCCGTGGCGTTGCCGCCGATCGGTTTGCTCGCATACCGCTTCGGACATCGCGTCTCGCCGATCTCGCGCCAGGTCCAGGCGAAGAAGGGAGACGTGACCGAAGCGGCGGACGAGGCCGTCGTCGGGATCGAGATGGTGCAGGCCTTCGGCCGCGAAGGAGACGTACGCGAGCGCTTCGGCGACAGAGCCGAGGGTGTGCGCTCCGCGGCGCTCCGCCAAGCGGGGGTCGAGGCGCAGCACGTCCCGGGGCTCTACTACCTGCCGGCGCTCTCGGTCGCGGCGGTCGTCTTCTTCGGCGGTCGCGCCGTCATCCACGGGAACATCACGATCGGCCAGTTCGTCCTCTTCGAGACGCTGCTCCTGCAGCTCGTCTGGCCGCTCGAGGCGATCGGCTGGATCCTCGACCTCGCGCAGCGTGCCCTCGCCTCGGCCGGGCGCAGCTTCGGCTGGCTCGAGGGTATCGAGCCGCTGCCGGAGCCCACGCAACCGCGCCACCTGCCGTCCGGCGGCCCACTCGGCGTCCGCTTCGAGCACGTGGACTTCGCCTACGGCGGCGAGGTCGACGTATTGCGCGAGCTCGACCTCGTCGTCGAACCGGGAGAGATCGTCGCCGTCTGCGGGCCGACAGGCTCGGGCAAGACGTCGCTCCTCAACCTCCTCCCCCGCTTCTACGACCCGACGGGCGGAAGCGTGCTGGTGGGAGGCGTCGACACGCGCGACCTGCCGCTCGCCGAGCTGCGCGCCGATGTCGCGCTCGTCACCCAGCGGCCGGTCCTCTTCTCCGTGCCGCTGCGCGAGAACCTCACGGCCGGCCGCGAGGACGCCGACTGGGACGAGGTGCTCGCCGCGTGCGAGGCCGCCGGCGTCGACACGTTCGGGCCGAACCTGCCCGACGGCTACGACACGCTGATCGGAGAGCGAGGCGTCAACCTCTCGGGCGGCCAGCGGCAGCGGGTGGCGCTCGCGCGCGCGCTCGTCGCCGGCGCGCGCGTCGTCGTCCTCGACGACCCGCTCTCGGCCGTGGACACCTTCACCGAGCGGAGGCTCGTCGCGCGGCTCCGTCCGGCGCTCGCCGGCTGCACGGTGCTCGTCGCGACGCAGCGCCTCTCCACCGTCGAGATCGCCGACCGCGCGGTCGTGCTAATCGACGGGCGGATCGTGGAATCCGGCACCCCTCGCGACCTGCTCGCGGCCGGCGGCCACTTCACCGACCTCTTCGGCGAGGAGGTGGCGGCGTGAGACGGCTCTGGAAGTACATGGAAGGGCGCAAGCGCTTCGCCCTGCTGATGGTCGTCGTCGGAGCAGGCAATGCGGCCGCGCAGACCGGCGGCTGGCTCGTGATCCAGAACGCGATCAACAAGGGCATCGTCGGGCGCGACGAACGTCACCTGACGATCGTGGTCGGCATCTATCTCGGTATCGCCGCGGCCGGCTGGGTCCTGCAGGCGCGGCTGATCCGCGGGCTCGCGCGGATCGGACAGGCGATCGTGATCGGTCTGCGCCGCGATCTCTTCGACCATCTCACCGGCCTGTCGCTCCGCTACTTCTCGCAGCAGAAAGCCGGCTGGATCATCGCCCGCCTCACGAGCGACGTCGACGCAGTCTCGGACGTCCTCTCGCAGGGGATGCCGACGCTCGTCTCGAACGTGATCCTGCTCCCCGCCGCGGTCACGGCGCTCCTGATCGCCGACTGGCGGCTCGGTCTCCTGTCGTTCGCCGTGCTGCCGCCGGCGCTCGTCCTGTCGCGCTGGTTCCAGCGGGTCTCGCACGCGGCGAACGTCGAGCAGCGGAACCGGATCGCCGCAGTCACCGCCCAGATCGCCGAGTCGGTCGCCGGGATGGCCGTCGTGCAGGCGTTCAACCGCGAGCGGCGCTTCCAGGCCGAGTTCGACGAGCTCAACGACGCTAACCGCGCCCAGGCGACGTATGTGCAGAAGATCTTCTCGACCTTCTTCCCGTCGATCGAGTTCCTCGGCGTCGTCGCGATGGCGTCCGTCCTCTACTACGGGTCGCACCTCTACGCGCACCACACCATCCAGATCGGAACGCTGATCGTGGCGGTCAGCCTGCTGCAGCTCGTCTTCCAGCCGCTGCAGGAGCTCTCGGACGTGTACGGACAGCTTCAGTCGGCGGGCGCCGCGATGGTCAAGATCGCGAGCATCCTCGACGAGGAGTCGGAGATCCAGGACCGACCCGGCGTCCAGCCGCTGCCGCGCCTCGACGGCGACCTCGACCTCGACTCACTCGTCTTCGCGTACGGCAAGGATCCGGTGCTGCACGGCGTCTCCTTCCGCGTGCCGCCCGGGGGCTGCTTCGCGCTCGTCGGCGAGTCGGGCCACGGGAAGTCGACGCTCGCCCGGCTGATCGGCCGCCACTACGACCCCGACGAGGGCGCGGTGCGCGTCGACGGGCACGACCTGCGCGACGTCGAGTTGCGCTCGTACCGGCGCCAGCTCGGCGTCGTCCTCCAGGATCCGTTCCTCTTCAGCGGCACGATCGCCTCGAACATCCGCTTCGCGAAGCCCGACGCGACCGACGAGGAGGTCGCCGCCGCCGCGGCCGCCGTCGGAGTCGACCGGGTGGCGGCCCGGCTCTCGGGCGGCCTCGACCACGAGGTGCGCGAGGGCGGCGCGGGCCTCTCGGCGGGCGAGCGGCAGCTCATCTCGATCGCGCGGGCGCTGCTCGCCGATCCGCGGATCCTGGTGCTCGACGAGGCGACCTCGAACATCGACCGCCCCACCGAGGTTCTGATCGAGCGGGCCCTCGACCGGCTGTTGCACGGCCGCACCTCGATCATCATCGCCCACCGCCTCTCGACCGTCCGACGCGCCGACGAGATCCTCGTCGTCGAGAACGGGCGGATCATCCAGCGCGGCACCGAGCAGGAGCTGCTGCGGATCGACGGCCCGTTCCGCCGGCTCGCCCACACGCTCGAGGGCGGAGAGCAGGACCTCGCCGTCGCGGGCTAGTCGGTTCCGACCTGCTCCTCGACGTGCTGCTCGAGCACGTGGAGCGCGACCTCGACGACGTTCGGGTCGAACTGACTGCCGGCGCCTTCGGCGAGCCGGCGCACGGCCTCGCGGTGACTGAGCGCCCGCCGGTACGGCCGGTCGGTCGTCATCGCGTGATACGCGTCGCAGACGAAGATGATCCGCGACTCGAGCGGGATGTCCTCGGCCGCCACTCCGTCCGGATAGCCGCGGCCGTCCCAGCGCTCGTGGCAGTGGCGGACGATCGGCCGCACGAGCTGCAACCGGTCGATCGGAGCGATGATCCGCTCGCCGAGTTCGGGGTGCGTCTCGACGAGCTTGCGCTCGGCCGCCGTCAGCCGCCCCGGCTTCGAGAGCACGTCGCTCGGGATGCCGATCTTGCCGATGTCGTGGAGCAGCGCACCGAGCTCGAGCCGCTTCAGCGTGCGCTCGTCGAGACCGATCTCGCGACCGACGCGCAGCGAGAGATCCGTGATCCAGCGGGCGTGGGTGGACGTGTACTCGTCGTTGGCCTCGAGCGCGTTGGCGAGCGCCTCGACGGTGGAGACGAACGACCGCTCGAGCCCTTCGTAGCTCGAGGCGTTGGCGATCGCGAGCTTCGCCTGCTGAGCCAGGCCGCCCAGCAGGGCCAGCTCGCGCTCCCCGAAATCGTCGGACTCGACGAGCGCCACGAGGCAGGCCGCGCGGCCGTCGATGTCGAAGGGCGCGACCGCGTAACGGCCGCCGGGGACGGGGGCTTCACGTCCGATCACCGGCTCGTACTCCTGAGGCTCGGCGACATACGGGTCCCGGGCAACGTCGAGGGCGGCGAGCGGCAGAGGGCGTCCCGCAAGCTCGGCGGCAGTCTCCGGCGTGTGGCCGTGCTCGGCCCTGAGCCGGAGCTCGTCGCCGGTCTCGAGGTAGAAGGACGTGTTGCCGCTGCCGAGGATCTCCGCGGAGAGCTCCGTCACCCGCCGGGCGATGTCGTCGACCTCGACCAGCGTGGCCAGCTCGCGGCCGAACTCGAGCAGCGACGTCGCGCTCTCGGCCTGACGCCGCGCCGCCTCGTACAGGCTCGCGTTCTCGACTGCGACTGCGGCGTGGCCGGCGAGCACCTCGAGCAGCCTCACGTCGTCCTCGTCGAACTGGTTCAACCCGAGCTTCGAGACGACGGTCACGCCGACGACGCGGCTGCCGTAACGCAGGGGCACGGCGAGGAGCGACTCCTCGATCGCGTCGGTGCCCGCGATCTGCTGTCCGAACTCGCAGTTGGCGGCGTCGGCGACGACGATCGCCTCGCCGAGCTCGGCGCATCGTCCGGTGATCCCGACGCCGACGCGCGTGCGCAGGAGGTCGAGCGAGAGCGACTCCGCGCTCGAGGTGAGCTCGCCGAGGAATGCGACCGGGATCAGCTCGTCGCCGTCGGAGACGAAGACACGACAGTTGTGGTAGTCGACCAGTGACCGGAGCTCCACGGCGATCGCCTCGCCGATCTCTCGCACGTCGTTCAGCCGGTTGAGCTTCCCGGTCAGGCTCTGCAGCATCTTGAGGTGCGCGATCGAGCGGACGTCGCGTTCGACGCCCGGCGCGTCGGGCCGCTTCGTGGCCTCCTCGTGGTAGAGGACGACTTGGTTCTTCCCTTGCGCCTTCGCCGTCATCATCGCCGCCTCGGCGCACGCGGCGAGCTCGCGCGGGTTCATCGCGTGCTCGGGGCCGAGCGCGAGCCCGACCGAAACGGTCATCCGGCCGATGCCCGGGAAGTCGACCTCGGCGAGTCGCGACTGGACGCGGTCGGCCACGCGCACGGCGTCCTCGCCGCCGCAGCCGTCCATGACGACCGCGAACTCCTCGCCGCCGAGCCGGCAGATGACGTCCTCCGGTCGCACGATTGCGCGCAGCGCCTCGGCGAGGAAGCGAAGCAACTCGTCGCCGACCGCGTGACCGTGTACGTCGTTGACGTGCTTGAAGTCGTCGATGTCGAGCATGAGCACGGCGAGAGGCATGTGCGTGCGGCTCGATTCCTGGAGCGACTGCAGGAGCCGCTCGTAGAAGACGCTGTGGTTGAAGAGGCCGGTGAGCGAGTCGGTGCGGGCCTGGTGCTCGAGGCGCGCCCGGCTCTCGGCGTTGTCGAGCGCGAGCGCCGCGGCGTCGCCGAAGCGCTTCGCGATCTCGAACTCCATCTCTGCGAAGGCGACCCCCTCGCCTTCCCGGTAGATGTTGAGCGCTCCCTTGATCTGACCGCGAGCGATGAGCGGGACGCAGATGAGGGCCTCCGGCTCGTTCGGCGTGCCGGGCACCGTCTGCACGCGCGGGTCGAGGTGCGCCTCGTTGCAGAGGACCGCTTCGCGATGCCGCGTCGCCCAGCCTGTGATCCCCTCGGCGAAGCTGATCGTCGTGCTCATGATCTCGTCCGCGTAGACGTCGCGAACCAGGACCGGCTTCAGGAGGTGTTTCGTCTCGTCGGCCTCGTAGATCGTGAGCGTGTCGAGCGGGATCAGGTCGCCGACGGCGTCCGCGATGCGCACGAGCAGCGCATCGAGGCTCTGCTCGGCGAGCACCTCGTGGAAGACGTCCGCGAGGCGCCGGTACGACTCGACAAGGGTCGGATCGCCGGCCGCGAGATCCGCGTCGAGCAGCCGCAGGTGGCTCGGCCGGGCTACCACCGATCCCCCGATCGATCGCAGTTCAGATACACGGTTATGAGCTCCTGGACGAGGGCCGCAGCGCTACGGACGAAGCATCGGTGCGGGGTGCCCCCTGCGAATCCCTCGGGCGGGTGATCCCGCACGACTCCGATGCTTCACGCCGCGAGGGACGGGAAGGCGCTTCGGATGCCGGATTCCGCCGCCGAGCTCGTTCCGGCGCGGCGCACGCTCCCGAAGCTCCGCGAAGCCGCCGCAGACTGCCGCGCCTGCCCGCTCTGGGAGCACGCGACGCAGACGGTGTTCGGCGCCGGCACCCGCAGCTCCGTGGCGATGTTCGTCGGGGAGCAGCCGGGAGACCGGGAGGATCGCGACGGCGTGCCCTTCGTCGGCCCCGCAGGGCGCGTCCTCGACCAGGCGCTCGCGCTGGCGGGCATCGACCGGCGAGCAGCGTATGTGACGAACGCGGTCAAGCACTTCAAGTGGGAGCCGCGCGGCAAGCGCCGGATTCACGCGAAGCCGAGCTGGAGCGAGCTGGCCGCCTGCCGGCCGTGGCTCGAAGCGGAGCTGGCCGTCGTGCGCCCGACCGTGCTCGTCTGCCTCGGCGCGACGGCTGCGCAGTCGCTGCTCGGCCGGGGGTTCCGCGTCACCAAGCAGCGGGGTGAGTGGATCGAGTCGGACCTCGCCGAACACGTGACTGCGACGATCCACCCGAGCGCGATCCTGCGGCAACGCGACGACGAGTCGCGCCGCAAGGAGATGAACGCGTTCGTGAACGACCTGAAGCTCGTCGCGGGCGTGCTGTAGATCCGGGCGCTTCCCCGCTCAGCGGGGCGAGCGATTTCCCAGCGACTAGTCGCCCCAGTCGAAGTCGCGCGCGCCGCCGTTGCCCCAGAACGCGGACTCTTCGATCGCGGGGACCGTCGCCTCACGCGTCTCGGCGGTGACTTCCTCGAGCGACTCCTCGCCCGGCCAGACGTTCTCGAGGCTCGCGTCGCTGAAATCCGGCTCGACGCCGTCCATCGTCTCCTCGATTCGCGCCTGCTCCTCGCTCTTGAAGAGCGGGTGATTCTCGAACGGATCCCCGTCGCCCCTGTAGTGGTCGATCGGCATCGTGTCGCCGAGTCGCTCGTTCCGCTTCTTCAGGTCAAGGTGCTCCCGGATCACTTGCGCGAAAATCGACGGTGTCTCTACCGGCATGAAGCTGTCCTCCCGTGGTCGTGCCTCGTCGTCCGCGCGCATGATAACCGCGATTGCTGCGGTTTTCCCGTTCGAGAGTGTCAAAGAGCCGTCTGGACAGCCCGCACGACACGATCTTTCCCCGCTCGCTTGGCCCTGTAGAGCGCGCTGTCCGCGGCGACCAGGAGGTCGTCGCTGTTCGACTCCCCGGCGTATTCCGCCACCCCGAAGCTCGCCGTGACGGAGAGGCCCGGCGCGCCGGGAATGCTCCTGTCGGCGAGCGCGACGCGAATGCGGTCGGCGAGTTGCACGGCCCCCTCCGCGTCGGCGCCGGGCAGCAGGAGCAGGAACTCCTCACCGCCCCAGCGTCCGGCGACGTCCGACTCGCGGACCGTCTGCCGCAGCACGTCGGCGAACGCGCGCAGCACCTCGTCGCCGACGGCGTGGCCGTACTCGTCGTTCACGTCCTTGAACCCGTCGAGGTCGGCCAGGACGACCGAGAGCGGCGTCTGGAGACGTTCCGCGCGCGCCGCCTCCGCGTGCAGGGCGTCGCTGGCGGCTCGGCGGTTCGCGAGTCCGGTGAGGCCGTCGACGAGCGCCTGCTTCTCGACCATCCCGTGCAGGCGGGCGTTCTCGAGCGCGACCACCGCGTGCGCCGCGAGCGACGCCGCGTTCATCCGCTGGTCCTTGGTGAATGTGTCCCCGACGAGCTCGAGCGTGCCGAAGCGCTCGCCCGACGCCGTGAG
This sequence comes from Gaiellaceae bacterium, assembly GCA_036273695.1. Lineage (GTDB taxonomy): Bacteria > Actinomycetota > Thermoleophilia > Gaiellales > Gaiellaceae > Palsa-739. The sequence continues at coordinate 17,559 of DASUHE010000060.1, read as the reverse complement.
CGGAAGGACGAGCCGGACACCGCCGCCGTCGGCGTGGCCGCTGACGACGACCGAGCCGTCGGCCGACTCGATGCGGCTGCCCTGCGCGCCGGTCGCCTCGACTGCCGCTGCGGCGACGATGCGCAGGAGCTGCTTCGAGTCGTGCGTCGCCGCGAGCGCCTCGCTGAAGCGGGCCAGCGACTCGCGGACGCGGCCGCGTTCGGCCTCGAGCTCGACGAGCCGGGACTCGAGCTGCGCGGCCATGTCGTTGAGCGCCGTACCGAGAGCTGCGAACTCGTCGCGACCGCGGATCGGCACGCGCTCGCCGAGACTCCCGCGCGCGATCCCTCGCGCGGCCGTGGCGAAGCGGCGCAGGTTGCGCACGATCGACCTCCCCTGGAGGTACGCGACGATCCCCACGAGCGTGAGGCACGCAAGGAGCCCGATGAGCAGCCGGTCTCGGGTCCGGGCGTCAGCGGCGTCGATCGCCGACTTGCGGGTCAGGACGGCAAGCCGCACCGTCGGCGCGCCCGGCAGTGCCGGGGCGACGAAGGCGCGGTAGCGGGTTCCGGCGACGTCGACGGTCGCGCTCCGGCCCGCCTCGACTGCAACCCGACCGTGAACCGCCGGCGATGACGCTGCGATACGCGTTCCGTCGAGCAGGACGAGGACGTCGCTCGAATCGAACGCCGCACCCTGCCGGAGGCTTGCCACGAGGCGGCCGTCGAGCGGAATCGCCGCGACGACCTCTCCCAGCCGCCGCGTGCCGGTGACGACGTCGACCCGGAGCCGCGCGGCAAGACGCGGCGCGGTGCCGGCCCGAACACCGCCGTTGCCCAGAACGAGGAGCGACGGCGAGCGGGCAAGGATCCGCCTGAGCTCGCCGCGGTCGTGACGCTCGAGCGCGCGCTGCAGCGGCCGCGAGCGCGCGACACGTTCGGCGCGCCCCTGCGCGCGACCGGCTCGCTCCTGGTAGAGCGAGAGCGCGGCCCGGAGACCCTCGTCTTGCCGCAAGGTCACCTGCCGCATGGCGCCGGCACTGGCAACCGTGCTGAAGCCCCAGTATGTTGCCGCCATCGGGACGAGCGAGAGCAGCACGAAGTACACCACGAGCTTGAGCTTGAAGCTGCTCAGCTAGACCCCCCTCGATGTCAAGCGAAACCGCCTTCCTGCCGATAGATCTCTAGGGATGTTGTCGGCGGGAGGGGGAAAAACATGAGTCGCAAGGAGCGGGTACTCGCAGCACTCCTCCTCGCGATCGCGGTGGCGGGCGGCGCGCTCATCCCACGCCTGCTTGCGTCGCCGCTGAACCCGCTGGGCATTGCGCTCGGGCCCGGGCCCGGCCACAGCGTCGTCCAGGCGCCGGCGATCTCGAGGCCGCAACGTGACACGACGCCCGCACGCCGGGCGGCGCCGGCCGCCGGAACGACGGCCGTGGTTCCGTTCACGCCGGTGAGCGCAAAGACGAAGGCGGCCGCGAACACGCCGCCGGCCCGTCACACCCCGACCCCGACCCCGACCCCGACCCCGACCCCGACTCCGACTCCGACTCAGCCCAAGCCGGAGCCGACGCCGGCACCGGTCCCGACTCCCTCGCCGACGCCCACGCCCACGCCGACTCCCACGCCCATCGTCGCCGGCCCGCACGTTCCGGCCGCGCTCAGGCACGGCACGGGGCCCGGGCACGCGAACACGCCGCCGGGCCTCGCAAAGAAGTTCTCGCCCCGCCACGAGAAGATTCCTCCCGGACAGGCGGCCGTGCAGCACGGCCGGCGCAGCGGAGCGCCCGATTTGGAAGGATCCGGTCATGGCCGGCCGGTTGCGCAAGCTCCGTCCCACTCCGTGGGCCATCGCCATCGGGGCGTGGGACATCTGGCGCCGTCTGCCAAAGCAGCAGCGCAAGCAGCTCGTGCGCCTCGCCCGAAAGCACGGCCCCAAGATCGCGGCCAAGGCGGCAAAGGCAGCCACGGATCGCCGGCGCCGGTAGCGCCGGATCAAACTGCCCAGAGCCAGCCCGGCAACGGCATCGGCAACGGCAACGGGAAGGGCCACGACAAGTAGTCCGCGGCCCTGAAGGCCGCGTGCTACGGGCCGAGTGCTACAGGCCCAGCGCTACGAGCCCAGCGCTACGAGCCCAGCGCGGCGCGAACGATCCGGTCCTGCTCGCGCTGGTGTGCGGTCGGATAGCCCTCGCTCGGGCTGGCCCGCCACGGCCGGCCGATGTAGAGGAGCGGCACGCCCTCGGGCTTCGTCTCCTCGAGCCGATGCCGCAGGGCGCGCCACGCGCCCATGTTCTGCGGTTCCTCCTGCGCCCAGACGATCTCGCGGAGGTTCGGATAGCCCGCGACGAGAGCCTTCACGCGCTCGGCGGGGAACGGATAGAGCTGCTCGAGCCGGGCGACTGCCACCCGAGGCCCGTTTTCGCGTTCCTCGTGCCCGACGATGTCGTAGTAGACCTTGCCCTGGCAGAGCACGAGCCGCTCGATCCGGTCGCGATCCGGATTCGGGTCGTCGAGCACGGGACGGAACTCGCCGCTCGCGAGATCGTCGAGCTTCGAGCCCGCCTGCTTGAGGCGGAGGAGGCCCTTCGGCGTCATGACGACGAGCGGCCGTGCCGTCGCATCGAGCGCCTGCCGCCGCAGCAGGTGGAAGTACTGGGCCGACGTCGTGCAGTTCGCGATCCGGAGGTTCTCCTGCGCCGCGAGCTGGAGAAAGCGCTCGAGCCGCGCGCTCGAGTGCTCGGGCCCGTTGCCCTCGTACCCGTGCGGCAGCAGGAGCGTCAGCCGCGTCGACTCGCGCCATTTCGAGAGCCCGGCCGCGATGAACTGGTCGATGATGATCTGCGCCCCGTTGACGAAATCGCCGAACTGGGCCTCCCACAGCACGAGCACCTCCGGCGCGGCGGCGGCGTAGCCGTACTCGAAGCCGACGCAGGCGTACTCCGAGAGCGGCGAGTTGTAGATCTCGAATGCCGCTCCTGCGTCGTCCAGATGCTGCAGCGGCGTGAACGTCGCCCCGGTCTCGACGTCGTGCAGGACGTCGTGGCGGTGGGAGAACGTCCCGCGCTCGGTGTCCTGGCCGGTGAGCCTGATCGGGATCCCCTCGACGAGGAGCGACGCGAACGCGAGCGCCTCCGCCTGGCCCCAGTCGATCCCGCCCTCCTCGAGCGTCTCGCGGCGCCGCTCGAGCTGGCGCATGAGCTTCGGATGCGGCGTGAAGCCCTCGGGGACCTGCAGGAGCTGCTCGTTCAACGTGCGCAGGCGGTCGGCCGCCACGGCGGTGACGACCTCGTCGCCCGTCGCCGCCGGAACGTGGGTGTCGTTGGGCGGAGGCGGCTCGGCCTGCCCGAACGTCTCCTTCAGGGCCTCGTGCGCCCGGCGCAGCTCCGACAGGACCTCCGCCTCGAGCTCGTCGGCCTGTTCCTGCGTGAGGTCGCCGTCGGCGACGAGGCGCTGCGCGAACTGCTCGCGCGCAGTGGGATGATCCGCGATCGCGCCGGCGAGCAGCGGCTGCGTGTACGCGGTCTCGTCCTGCTCGTTGTGCCCATGTCGCCGATACCCGACGAGGTCGACGACGACGTCGTGGCCGAAGCGGCGGCGGTAGGCGAGCGCGAGCCTGATCGACGCGAGCGCGGCCTCGGGGTCGTCGGCGTTCACGTGGACGATCGGGATGTCGAATCCCTTCGCGAGGTCGCTCGAGTAGCGGGTCGAGCGGCCGCTCTCCGGGTCGGTGGTGAAGCCGACCTGGTTGTTCGCGATCAGGTGGAGCGTGCCGCCGGTGGAGTAGCCCGGCAGCGCCTGGAAGTTGAGCGTCTCGGCCACGCTTCCCTGGCCGGCGAACGACGCGTCGCCGTGGATCAGCACGGGCAGCGCGACGCTCGGGTCGTGGTAGCCCTGCAGCGAGGAGCGGTCCGTCTGCTCCGCCCGCGCGCGGCCCTCGACGACGGGGTTGACCGCCTCGAGGTGGCTCGGGTTGGAGACGAGGGTGATGGTGATGTCGCCGGTCGGCGTCGAGCGCGTCCCCTGCGCGCCGAGGTGGTACTTGACGTCGCCGCTGCCTCCCTCGTCGCTCGAGACGACCGCCTCGATCGTGCGTTCGCCCTCGAACTCGCGCAGGATCGTCTCGTACGGCCGCCCGACGACGTGCGCGAGGACGTTCAGCCGGCCGCGGTGAGCCATGCCGACGACGACCTCGTGGGCTCCGCCCGCGGCCGCAAGCTCGATCGCCTCGTCGAGCATCGGGATCATCACGTCGAGGCCCTCGACCGAGAACTGCTTCTGCCCGAGAAAGGCACGGCGCAGGTAGCGCTCCATGCCGTCCACCTGGCTGAGCCGGCGGAGCAGCCGCACGCGCTCGTCGCGGGACAGCGGCCGGCGATAGCGGCCCGACTCGATCGCCTGCCGCAGCCAGACGCGCTCCTCGTGATCGGAGATGTGCTCGATCTCGTACGCGATCGTCCCGGTGTACGTCTCCCGCAGCCGCGGCAGCGCATCGGCCAGCGTCTCGCCCTCGACATGGAGGCGAAGAAGCGAAGCGGGGATGCGCGCCTGCAGCTCGGGCGTCAGCTTCGGGATCAGGCGCTCGGGCTCGAGGGCCGGATCGCCGGGAGGCTCGGAGCCGAGCGGGTCGAGGTGGGCGGCGAGGTGGCCGTGCATCCGGAAGGCCTTGACGAGCGCCATCGACGCGGCGATGCCGCCGAGAAGCTCCTCGTCGACGGCCACGGGCTCGGCCGGCGCAGCCGCAGCGGGCTGCGGGGCGGGCGCATGTCCGTCGCCGTCCGCGGCCGCGCGCTCGAGCAGGCGCGCGAGGCCCGGCTGCCGCCGCAGGAGGATCTCGGGCTCGCTCTCGAACAGGTCGCGCCACTCCTCCGGCACGGCGCCGGGGTTGTCGAGGTACTGCTCGAGGAGCAGGGCGGCATAGCCGGTGTTCAGCCCGTCGACGTCGGGACGTTCCATGACCGGTCCTGTTGTAGCAGCGGTCGCGCGGCTACCAGAGCTTGTGGCTCAGCACCACGGCGACCGCGAACCCGAGGAAGAGACTGACCCCGCAGATGAGCACGGCCGCGAACTGGAGGCGTCCCTTGCCGCTGCCCATGCCCGAGGCGACGAGCGCGATCGCCAGCGACGGGATGATCAGCCGCAGCGGACGCCACGCGATGCCGACGAGGCTGACGAAGATCGCGACGGACGAGAGGAAGCCGGCGACCGTCTCCGACGTGCGCCGCCCCGAATCCTCGTGCAGAACCTCGCCCTCAGCGTTCAACGGTCGGCGATCCTATCGGCACGCGCAGCCGCCGCGCGCGCGGTGCGGGCGTAGACCCGGGCCGGGCCCCCGTGCGGGCGCGAAGGACGGCGGCGAGAGCGCCGACGCGGCCGGTCGTAGCTCGGGGGCGGCGACTCCGGCAGCGCGCGAACCCCCGCAGGGCCTCCGCGACCCCGCGGCTCGGCTTTGATCGCATACCAAACCACGTAGCAGAGATATGCGATGGGGATCTTGAGGATCACCATGAGGAAGACGAGCTCCCACAACGTGTCCGGCGCCTTCACCTCCCTGAGTCTACCCAGGCGAGCCGTACGAAACTCGAACGCGTTACCGATCCGGCCGCCCCGGAAATAGCCAGCGGATGAGCCACGACCAACTTCGCGCGCTGATGGAACACGCAGAGGAGACCGGCTGCGTGAACCTCTCGGCCTTCACGCAGCTCCTGGGCGAGCTCGAGCTCGAAGACGAGGAGGTCTCGGCGCTCTACGACCAGATCGAGGAACGCGGGATCGAGCTCACCGACGACTGCAGCCTGCCCGATGTCAACGAGACCCACTTCTCGAACGAGACGGTCGCCGCCATGACGACCGACTCGCTGCAGCTCTTTCTCAACGAGGCCGGCCGCTACCCGCTGCTCACGGCGGCCGAGGAGGTCGAGCTCGCCAAGTTGATCGAGCGTGGCGACGCCCGCGCCAAGGACAAGATGATCAACTCGAACCTCCGGCTGGTGGTCTCGATCGCGAAGAAGTACCAGGGCCACGGGCTCTCGCTGCTCGACCTGATCCAGGAGGGCATCATCGGGCTGATCCGTGCCGTGGAGAAGTTCGACTGGCGGCGCGGGTACAAGTTCTCGACGTATGCGACGTGGTGGATCCGCCAGGCCGTGCAGCGCGGCGTGGCGAACAAGTCGCGCACGATTCGCATCCCGGTCCACATCGTCGAGCGCGAGCAGAAGATCGCGCGCGCGGAGCGCGAGCTCACGCTGAAGCTCGAGCGGGCGCCGACCGACGAGGAGGTCGCGAAGACGTCGAAGCTCTCGCTCAAGCACGTCCGCGAGGTTCGCGCAGCCGCCCGAGCGGTCGCGAGCCTCGACAAGCCGCTCGGCAACGAGGGAGAGACTGCGTTCGGCGACATCGTCGCGACCGACGAGGCGGACGTCGAGGAGGAGGTCGTCGTCGGGTTGAGCGAGCACCTGCTGCGGGCCGCGGTCGCGAGACTGCCGGAGCGCGAGCAGTTGGTGATCAAGCTCCGCTACGGACTGAACGGCGACCAGGACCCGAAGTCGCTCGAGATGATCGGCCGCGAGCTCGGCCTGACGCGAGAGCGGGTGCGCCAGATCGAGACGCAGGCGCTCGAGCGCCTCGCCCGCGAACGAGAGATCGCGGCGCTGGCTCCGGCCTAGCTACGCGCTCGCGGCGAAGGCGCTCAGCGCCTCGACCATGTAGCGAAGCCGCCTACCCGCCTCCGTCAGCCGGTACTCGACGCGCGGCGGACGGGTGTCGAACACTCGCCGCTCGAGAACTCCCGCCTCCTCGAGCTCGTTGAGCCGTGCGGCGAGCGTCCGCGGCGGGATGCCCTCGAGCGTCTGCTTGAACTCGTTGAAGCGGACTGCGCCCGCCTCGGCCGCCGCCCAGAGGATCGCGAGCGCCCAGCGACGCCCGAGGAGATCCGCCGCGCGGGCGACCTCCTCGGGCAGCGGCCGGCAGGCGCGGCAGCGCATCAGACCGCCTGCAGGGTCGGCTTCGGCTCGAGGGCGAGGTCGAGCACCTCACCGAGCGTCATCACCGGGTGGAAGCGCATCGACTCGCGCACGTCTGGCGGGACGTCGTCGAGGTCGGCGCGGTTCCGTTCCGGGATGACGACGTCGGTCAGGCCCGCGGCATGTGCGGCGAGGACCTTCTGCTTCAGCCCGCCGATCGGCAGGACGCGGCCCTGGAGCGTCACCTCGCCGGTCATGCCGACCGTGTGCTTCACCGGCCGCTCCGCGAGGAGCGACGCGAGGGCTGTCGTCATCGTGATCCCGGCGCTCGGCCCGTCCTTCGGAATGGCGCCCGCGGGGACGTGCACGTGGAACGAGCGGTCCTTGAACAACCCCGGATCGATGCCGAGCTCGTCGGCGTGCGACCGCACGTAGGAGAGCGCGATGCGAGCCGACTCCTTCATCACGTCCCCGAGCTGGCCCGTGAGGACGAGCTCGCCGTTTGCGCCGTCCATGGACGTCGCCTCGACGAAGAGGACGTCGCCCCCGGTGCCGGTGACGGCGAGCCCGGTCGCGACACCGGGAACCGCGGTCCGCTCGGCCGCCTCCTGGAAGAACTTCTGCCGCCCGAGGGCGTCCCGCACGACGCCGACGTCGACCTCGACCGGCGCCTCCGCCTGCCCGGCCGCGATGCGCGTCGCGGTCTTGCGCAGGACCGTTCCGAGCTCGCGCTCCAGCTGGCGGACGCCCGCCTCGCGCGTGTACTCGGAGACGACCGTCTCGATCGTCTCGTCCGAGATCGAGACCTCGTCGTCGCGAAGCCCGTTCCGCTCGACCTGCCGCGGCCAGAGGTAGCCGCGCGCGATCGCGGTCTTCTCGTCGACCGTGTAGCCGTCGAAGCGGATGACCTCCATCCGGTCGAGCAGCGGGCCGGGGATCGTGTCCGCGACGTTCGCGGTCGCGATGAAGAAGACCTCGGAGAGGTCGAGCTCGACGTCGAGGTAGTGGTCGCGGAACGAATGGTTCTGCGCCGGATCGAGCACCTCGAGCAGCGCCGCCGACGGATCGCCGCGCCAGTCGGCGCCGACCTTGTCGACCTCGTCGAGCAGGATCACCGGGTTCATCGTCTCGGCGTCGCGCAGCGCGCGCACGAGGCGTCCCGGCAGCGAGCCGATGTAGGTGCGCCGGTGGCCGCGGATCTCGGCCTCGTCCCGCACGCCGCCGAGCGACATTCGCACGAACTCGCGGTTGAGCGCACGGGCGACCGACTCGCCGATCGACGTCTTGCCGGTGCCGGGCGGCCCGATCAGCGTCAGGATCGCTCCCGACCGCTTGTCGTTCGGGATCCCGCGATCCTGGCGGAGCTTCCGCACCGCGAGGTACTCGACGATGCGGTCCTTCACGTCCTCGAGGCCGGCGTGGTCGGCGTCGAGCACCTCCCGTGCTCCCACCGGATCGAGGGTCTCGTCGCTGCGCTTCGACCACGGCACGGCGATGAGCCAGTCGAGGTAGGTGCGGATCATCGACGCCTCGCCGCTCGCGTCGCCCATCGTCTCGAGACGCCGCAGCTCACGCTCGGCCTGCGCCCGCACCTCGTCGGGCATCCCGGCCTCCTCGATCTTCGCGCGATACTCGTCGACGACGGAGCCCTCGTCCTCGCCGAGCTCCTTGCGGATCGAGTTCATCTGCTGGCGGAGGAACCACTCGCGCTGCTGCTTCTGCGCGCCCTCCTCGACGTCGTCGCGGATGCGGCGCCGCACCTGCAGCTCGGCGAGCCGCTCGCGCTGGAGCTCGAGGGCGAGCTGCAACCGCTCGACGACGTCGACCGTCTCGAGCAGCTCGACACGCTGGGCGAAGCTGATGTCGGGCGCGTACGCGCAGGTGTCGGCGAGCGCGCCCGCGTCGGCGATCGCGCGCAGGAACTCGCGGATGCGGTCGTCGGCGTCGCGCAGGTCGAGGATCTCCTCGACCACGGCGCGGTACTCGCGCTCGAGCTCGCGCGTCTGCACGGGCGGCGGGTTCTCGTCGAGCCGCTCCTCGACCTCGGCGCGCAGGCGCCCCAGCGCGTCGCTGTGCGCGGCGCCGATGACGCCGCGGTGCAGGCCTTCGAGGCTGACAGCCCGCATGCCGCCGCGGATGCGGACGCGGTCGGTGACCTCGGCGACGGTGCCGACGGCGGCGTATTCGCTCTCGTGCCGAGGCACGAGCACGACGCGGTCCTCGTCGCCGACATCCACCGTGAGGGTGACGTTCATACCGGGAAAGACAACGGTGTCCTCGAGTGGGACGAGCAGCAAATCGGTCAAGGCAACTCACACTCCAAGCTGTAGTAGATATCGAAATGATAGCTACTCGGCCTCGAGCCCCGCCGCCTCGAGCGCCGCCTCGAGATGCGGGTGCTCCTCGACGCGCACGACCCGGCCGTCCCGCATGTGGACGACGGCCGCCCAGCGGCCGAGAAGGTACGAGCGCCGGCTCTGCAGCGGACGCTCGTCGGACGGGTCGAGCTCGACTCGCGAGAAGCGCATGCTGACGACAGCGCGGTCGGGAAGCCCGATCGCGCGGTCGACGACGACGTGGTAGTTCTCGGCGGCGCGGTCGGCGACGATCTCGAGGACACGGTCCCGGCTGACCACGACCGTGTCGGTCTCCCCGGCGGGCACCCACTCCACGTCGGGGTCGAGCATCGCCTCCATCGCCGCGAAATCGCCGTCGACGAAGGCGTGGTAGCCGCGCAGCAGGAGCTCGGCGCTCTCGTGGCTCTCGTGGGCCATGCCTTCGAGTTTAGGTGGCTACACTGGACCTCCCAGGGGCCCATAGCTCAGCTGGGAGAGCGTCGCGCTGGCAGCGCGAAGGTCGCCGGTTCGAGCCCGGCTGGGTCCATGCGCGGTGGGTGTTGAACCAGCAGAATGGCGGGCGCCCTCGCGGCAGCTGCTGACGTTGCGCCGGCTGGAGGTCGGCGTCCCGGCCCTCCTCCTCGTGATCGCCCTCGTGGTTGCCGGGACGCTCGAGGGCTCCGGGATCGCGTTCGGGCTCGCAGGCGCCGCGGCCGTCGCCGGCGCCGTCTCGTTGTCGGTCGTCGGCCGGCGCTACCGGTCGTGGGGCTACGGCGAGCGCGAGGACGACCTCCTCGTCCGGCGCGGCGTCATGTTCGCGCGCTTGTCGGTCGTGCCGTACGGGCGGATGCAGTTCATCGACGTGACGGCAGGCCCGCTGGAGCGCGCCTTCGGCCTGGCGACGGTGCGCCTGCACACCGCGGCGGCCGCGACCGATGCGCGCATCCCGGGACTGGAACGCGAGGAAGCGGGACGCTTGCGCGATCGCCTCGCCGAGCTGGGCGAGGCGCAGGCGGCGGGGCTGTGAGCGCCGCCCGGCCCGAGGGCTGGCAGCGGCTGCACCCGCTCTCCCCGGTCGTGCGCGGCGGTCGCGCGACGATCGCCATCGCCATCCTGCTGCTCCCGACCGCCTTCGGCCTCGACTCGCTGAGCAACGCGACCCCGCAGCTGGCGGTCAGCGCAGTCCTCGTGCTCGCCGGTGTCGTCTCCTGGCTCGTCACGCGCTGGCGGGTCGAGGAGGACGACCTGCGGATCGAGACCGGGCTGCTCCGCCGCCAGTCGCTGCGGTTTCCCCTCGCGCAGGTGCAGGCCATCGACGTCGTGCGACCCGGGCTCGCGCGGCTGTTTCGCGTCGCCGAGCTGCGGCTGCGAATGGCGGGGTCGAGCGGCGGCACCGCGCGGCTCGCCTACGTCGCGGAGCACGAGGTCGAGCCGCTGCGCGACCAGCTGCTCGCGCTCGCCCGAGGCGCGCGGCACGAGGACGGTGCCACCGCGCCGCCGGACGCAGAGTCGGCCGAAGCCGAGGAGCGGGCTCTCGCTACGGTGGCGACGGGCCCGCTGGTGGCCGCGATCGTGCTCGAGAACGGCTGGCTGATCGCGATTCTCGCGGGCCTCGGCGTCGGCGTCGCCGTCGCTCCGGGCACGTTCGCGAAGGCTCTGGGCGGCGGCGGCTTTGTCTGGGCGTTCAGCCTGATCACGTTCCTCTGGCGCCGCTTCAACCAGCAATACCGGCTGACCGTCGCCGAGGGCCCCGACGGCCTCCACCTGCGCGGCGGGCTCGTGGCGTTGACGGCCGAGGTGATCCGACCCGGCCGGGTCCAGGCCGTGCGGCTGGTCGAGCCGTGGCTGTGGCGGCCGCTCGGCTGGTGCCGGCTCGAGGTCGACATCGCCGGCCGACAACGCTCGAAGGGAGAGGGTGCGGCTCAGCGGGGCCAGCTGCGGACGCTGCTGCCGGTCGCCGACCGTTCGCTCGGCCTCGAGCTCGCGGACCGGCTCGTGCCGGATCGGCCGCGAGAGCTGTCGCCGCCTCCCGGGCGCGCCTTCTGGAAGAGCCCATTCCGCTATCGAGCGCTCAGCTGGGGCCGGACCGAGACCTGCGTCGCGGCGACGAGCGGCCGGCTGCGGCGGGTCACCTCCTGGGTGCCGCTCGAGAAGGTGCAGAGCCTGCGGCACGTCCAGGGGCCGTTGCAGCGGAGGCTGCGTCTCGCGAGCGTCCACGTGGACACAGCGGGGAAGGCGATGCACGCGACGCTGCGCGACCGCGACGTGGACGAGGCCGCCCGGGCGCTCGCCGAGCTGACCGATCTCGCGCGTACCGCGAGAAGGAGGCCGGCGCCGGCGTAAGTCGTCCGGCAGGCACGGCCGTGGTCCGGGACAATGCGGCATGTTCGAGATCGGGGGGAGCCTGCGCGAGGCCCGCCTGAAGCGAGAGCTCACGCCTGCCGACGTCCAGAAGGCGATCCGCATCCGCGACCGCTACCTCCAGGCGCTCGAGGAGGAGCGCTGGGACGTCCTGCCCGGCGATGCGTACGTCAAGGGGTTCCTCCGGACGTACGCGGACTATCTCGGCCTCGACGGCAACCTCTACGTCGACGAGTACAACAGCCGCTTCGCGCGCCCGGACGAGCCGACGCTCGTCCCCGAGCGGTTCGCGCGGACGAGCGCGCCGTTCGCGGGGGTCGGATTCCTGCGGCCGCTGGTCGCGATCGGCGTCATCGTCGCGATCGTCGGCGGGCTCGCCGCCTGGCAGCTCAGCAGGTCCGGCTCGAACCAGGGGACGCCGCCGACCACGTCCTCGCTCACCCCGACGACCACGGCCTCGCACCATCACACGAGACCGAAGAAGACGCACAGGACGCACGTCTCCACCCCGCTCCCCGGCCGGGCGGTGCTCGTCGCTGCCCGCGGCGACTGCTGGCTCGAGGTCCGCTCCGACAGCGTCGGCGGCAAGCTCGTCTACGAGAACACCCTTCGGCAGGGCCAGAAGCTGAACGTCGACCTCCGCACCGGTCAGGTCTGGATCGACATCGGCGCGCCGACCGAGCTCGACATCCACCTCGGCGGCAAGCTCGTGCACGGGCTGCCGACGCAGGCCGGCACCGTCGTGCTGACCCGGCGCGGCTTGAAGTCCTAGACGGCGGCCGCGTCGACGTCCACGGCGGGAACGTCGTTCCACAGGGCTTCGAGCCGGTAGAACTGACGCGCGTCCGGCGTGAAGACGTGCAGGACGACGTCGAGATAGTCCGCCACGATCCAGGCGCCCTCGCGTGGGCCGTCGACGCTCTGCGGGAGCAGGCCGTCGTCCTGCTTCAACCGCGCGTGCACCTCGTCCCAGATGGCAGCCGTCTGGCGCGGGTTGCGCCCCGTCGCGATGACGAAGTAGTCCGTGAAGGAGCACTCGGGCCGCATGTCGAGGATCACGACGTCCTCCGCCAGCTTCTCGCGGGCGAGAGCGGCGATGCGGCGGGCCTGGTCGAGGGAGGTCAGAGTCTGCTCAGTGTCCTTGAGTCGCTTTCCGGCAGTGTAGCCCCGGCTCACGGATGGTAAAGCCGCCGTTCCTCGATCAGGCCGGCGACGACCGGCGGGACGAGGTTCTCGACGCTCTCGCCGGCGACGACGCGCGCCCGGACGTCGGTCGAGGCGGCCGGGTTCGGGTCGATCGCGAAGAAGACGACGCGCTCTGGCCGCGCGAGCTGCTCGAGGACGGCCTCGAGCTCGGCCTGGGGGAAGCCCGGCCGGGTGGCGACCGCTAGCCGGGTGCGCTCGAGCACCTCGGCGGGCTCGCTCCAGGCGAGAAAGCGGCGAAACTGGTCGGCGCCCACCACGAACACGGGATCGTCGAAGCATTCCGCGCGGAGCAGTTCGACCGTGCGCGGATGGGGATCGAGCCGAACCTCGTCGTCGGGGAAGGCTGCGCGCGCGAGCGCGAGCCGGTCCTCCGCCGAGGCGTGGACAGTGCGATGCGCCGGCCGCTCGCCGACGAGGACGACGAGCCGGCTGACGCCGAAGCGCTCCCGCGCCGCCGCCGCAACCGCGACGTGCCCGAGATGCGGCGGATCGAACGTGCCGCCGTAGAGGACTACTCCCACTCGAGCAGGTCCTCCCCCACCTCGACCTCGTCCCCGGCGCGCGCGCCCGCGGCGCGCAGGATGGCTTCGAGCTCGTCCTCCCCCGGCGGCGTGCCCGTGACGCGGAAGCCGCTCTCGGTGCGATAGACGCGGAACGCCCGCCGGCCCGGTTGCGGCCGGTAGACGAGGAAGTCGACCATCTCGTCGGCGGTCTCGGCGTCCTCCGGCTCGGCTTCGTGGGGCACGAGCTCGAACAGCGCCCCGCGCAGCTCGTCGAGGCCGGCGCCCGTCGCGGCCGAGACGCGGAGCACGCGGAGGATCCGGTCGTCCTCGACGCCGAACGAAGGCGGCTCGGTGCTCAAGTCGATCTTGTTGAGGACGACGAGCTGCGGCCGCTCGTCGAGACCCTCGCCGTAGGCGGCGAGCTCGGCGTCGATCGTGCGCCAGCGCGCGTCGGCGTCGTCCTCGGCGGAGTCGATGACGTGCACGAGCACGCGAGCTCGCTCGAGGTGGGCGAGGAACTCGTGTCCGAGCCCGACACCTTCGCTCGCGCCTTCGATCAGCCCGGGAACGTCGGCGACGACGAGCTGGCGCCCGTCGGAGGCCTCGACGGTGCCGAGCACGGGCGAGAGCGTCGTGAAGGGATATTCGGCCACCTTCGGCCGGGCGTTCGAGAGCCGGGTCACGAGCGACGACTTGCCGGCGTTCGGCAGCCCGACGAGCGCAGCGTCGGCGAGGAGCTTGAGCCGAAGCTCGATCTCCCGTTCCTCGCCCGGCATCCCGACCTCGGCAAAGCGCGGCGTCTGCCGGCTCGGTCCGGCGAAGTGCTTGTTCCCGCGCCCACCGGACCCGCCCTTTGCGACGACGACCCGTGCGCCCGGGTGGGCGAGGTCCGCCACGAGCTTCTCGCCTTCGAAGACCTGCGTCCCGACCGGCACGGCGAGCTCGCCGTCTTCACCGCGGGCGCCGTTCGAGAGCCGGCCGCCGCCCACTCCGCCGCGACCTCCGCGGAGCTTCTGGTTCGGCCGCAAGCCCGAGAGGTCGCGCCGCCGCGGGTCGGCGAAGAGCACGACGTCGCCGCCGTCCCCGCCGTCGCCGCCGTCTGGCCCGCCGCGCGGGACGTACTTCTCCCGCCGGAAATGGATCGAGCCGTCACCGCCGCGGCCGGCCACGGCCGTGAGGCGCGCCCGGTCGTGGAACACCGCGCTCTAGTCGACGACCGAGATGAAGCGGCGTTCGCCGCTCGTTCGGAAGGCGACCTTGCCGTCGCGCTTGGCGAAGATCGTGTCGTCCTTGCCGATCCCGGCGCCCGGGCCCGGGCGGAAGCGCGTGCCACGCTGACGGACGAGGATCATCCCCGCCGAGACGTCCTGGCCGGCAAAGAGCTTCACGCCGAGCATCTTCGGCTTGGAGTCGCGGCCGTTCCGCGACGAGCCGAGCCCTTTCTTGTGAGCCATTAGCTGTTCTCCTCGAGTGCAGATTCGAGCGCCGTCAGCGCGCCCTTGCGAGCCTTGCCGGAGCGCTCGTGCTCGAGGGCCGCCTCGACCTGCTCGCGGCTCCAGCCGCCTGCGGCCTCTGTGAGCTGCGCGATCGTCATCGACGCGTAGCCCTCCGGGAGCTGTCCGCCTGCTTGCGGCGCCGGCGCCCCGGCGGGCTGCTCGGCCTTCTCGGCCTTGGGCTTCGCCACGGCTGTCTTTGCGGCGCGCTTGCCACCGCCGATCGACTCGATCTCGATCCGTGTCAGCCGGCTGCGATGGCCGGTGTGCTTCTTGTAGCCAGTGCGGCGGCGGTACTTGCCGATGCGGATCTTCTCGCCGAGCTCGTGCCCGACGACGCGCGCGGTGACCGTCGCCGACGGCGACAGATCCGGCGCGCCGTTGCCGCCGACGAGCAGGACACGCGGCTCGACGGTCGAGCCCTCGTCGACGCGCAGGCGGTCGACGAGCAGCCGCTCGCCTTCGCTGACGCGGTACTGCTTGCCGCCGAGACTGATGATCGCGTAGGAGCTCATGGCGTGGAAACGCGGGCCTTGAGCCCGCGAGTCGGCAGTGTACCTAACTGCCCTTCGAGTCGATCTCGTCGAGCCACTCCGACATCGGGACGTAGTCGAAGTCCCCGTTCGGCGACTGCGCCTCTTCTGCGGGAGCCGCAGCGGAGGAAACGTCGGCGCCGTTCGTCGCGGCTGCGGGCTTCTTCTTGCGGTTGCGTCCGCCGCGGGAGCCGCGCCGGGTTTTGTTCTTCGGCTTCGGCGCCGCCTCTCCGGCTTCGGCCGTCGTGGGCTCCTCGGCGGGCTCCGGCTCGCGCTCCGCCGCTGCTGCTACCTCCGCGGATTCGACCGCGCCGTCACGGCCGAGTTCGTCGCCGGGGACGTGGATCGTGACGGCGCGCTCCGGTTCGGGCGCGTCCTCCGGCGCCGGCGCGGCCTCCGAGCCTGTCTCGGCGCCTTCCGGCGTGGCCGGCTTCTTCTTGCGGTTCCGGCCGCCGCGCGAGCCGCGCCGCGTCTTCTTCTTCGGCTTCGGAGCCTCCTCCGCGTCCGGCGGCTCCTCGCTCTCCGCTTCGGGCTCGGGTTCGAGCTCGGCTGCGGCTTCGCTTTCGGCCTCGGCTTCCTCAACGACCGTCGCCTCGGCCTCGGGCTCCGTCGCGGCCCCCGCGGCGCCCTTGCGGGCGGGCGGCTTGCGGGTCGGCTTCTCGGCCTCGCCCTCCGCCGTGAGAGGCTCGGGCGCCTCCTTCGTCTTGCGCACCGGCACGGCGTAGGCGCGGCCGTCGAGCACGCGCTCGACGCGCACCTTGAGTCGCTTGCCGACGAGGGAGGCGGCGTCGGCGACGACGACGTCGAGGCCGTCGAGCTTGCCGACCGCGGCGGCGGCGTCGTAGCGGTCGACCTCGACGAGCTGCAGCATGATCTCGGCCTCCTCGTCGACCGGAGCCGGCGGAGCGAGCTCGGCAAGCTTGCCTTCGCTGAGGACGACGAAGTGGTCGAGGTGCGTCTCGGGCTTGCCGGCGAGGAAGAACCGCTTCTTCGTCAGGGCCTCGAGCTCGACGAGCCGCCGTGCGCCCGGCCCGACGAGCGCGCTCGCGATCGCGTCCGCGAGCTCGACCCTGAACGCCTGTGAGCGGGAGCCGACGGCGAGCGCGCGCAGCCGCCGCTCGACGTCGAGCGCGGCCGACGCCTCGGAGTAGACGATCCCGTCGCCTCCGCACGTGGGGCACTTGCGCGTCATCACCTCGCGCGGGCCGTCGGTCACGTTCTGGCGCGTCATCTCGACGAGGCCGAGCGGCGAGATCTCGACGACGTACGTCTTCGTCCGGTCGCGCTCGAGCTCGGTGCGCAGCGCCTCCTCGACGGTGGCCCGGTTCCTCGGGTTCGCCATGTCGATGAAGTCGATGACGATGATCCCGCCGATGTCGCGCAGGCGCAGCTGGCGGACGACCTCCTTCACGGCCTCGAGGTTGTTCTTCGTGATCGTGTCCTCGAGCCGTCCGCCCGAGTTCTTCCCGCGTCCGCCGACGAAGCGGCCGGTGTTGACGTCGATCACGGTGAACGCCTCGGCGTAGTCGAAGATGAGATAGCCGCCGGACGGAAGGTCGACGCGCCGGCCGATGGTCGACTTGATCTCCTCCTCGACGCCGAAATGCTCCATCAGCGACGTCTTTTCCTTGTAGCGAACGACCCGTTCGACCATGTGCGGCGACGTCTTCTTCAGGTAGCCGACGAGTCGCCGGTGCGTGCGCTCGTCGTCGACGTACGCCTTCTCGAAGTCGCCGGTGAAGAGGTCGCGGACGACGCGCAGCGGCAGCTCGGCCTCCTGGTAGACGAGCTCCGGCGCCTTGGCGGTCTTCGCCTTCGCCTGGATCGAACGCCAGAGCCGCTGCAGGAAGACGAGGTCGCGCTCGATGTCCTCCTCCGAGGCGCCCTCGGCGGCCGTGCGGACGATGACGCCGCCCTCCTTCACGTCGAGGCGCTTGAGGATGTCCTTCAGGCGGTTCCGCTCGTCGTCTTCGAGCCGGCGAGAGACGCCGAGGCCTTCTCCCTGCGGGACGAAGACGACGAACCGGCCGGGAAGCGAGATCTGTGTCGTCAACCGCGCGCCCTTCGTCTTCATCGGGTCCTTGACGGCCTGGACGAGAATGGTCTGCCCGCGCGAGATGAGGTCCTGGATCTTGCGCCCGTGCCCCTTCTCGAGCTCCGGGCTGACGATCTCGTCGACGTAGAGGA
>DASUHE010000059.1:0-10923 GCA_036273695.1 Gaiellaceae bacterium | reverse complement strand
GACCCGACCTCACCGGCCGCGGCCTCGCACAGCCGTTCATCGCGGCCGGGCTCGACTACGCGCGCCGCGAGTGGCGTCCGCGGACGTTCCGGCTCTGGGTCGCGAGCTGGAACGAGCGCGCGTTGCGCGCGTACCGGCGCGCTGGCTTCCACGAGGCGCGGCGCGGCGAGGAGAGCCGCTTCGTGGAGATGGAACGGTCGGCGTGATCCGCGTCGCAGACGAGGTGCGCGACGCGCTTGCCGCCGGCGGCGCCGTCGTCGCGCTCGAGACGACGCTCGTCGCGCACGGCTTCCCGCCCGGCGAGGGCGTCGCGGTCGGGCTGGAGTCGGAGCGCCGGGTGCGGGAGGCGGGCGCCGTTCCGGCGACCGTCGGCGTCCTCGACGGCGAGGTGCGCCTTGGTCTGACGGCACAGGAGCTCGGCCGCTTCGAGGCCGACGCACGGAAGGTCGGGCCGCGCGACCTTGCGGCCGCGGCCGCGCAGGGCGCCGTCGGCGCCACGACCGTCGGCGGCACGCTCGCCGTCGCGCGAGCCGAGGGCATTCGCGTGCTCGCGACCGGCGGGATCGGCGGCGTCCATCGCGGCTTCCCGCACCCGCCCGACGTCTCGGCCGACCTCGCTCAGCTGGCCCGCACCCCTGCGCTTGTCGTCTCGGCCGGGGTGAAGTCGCTGCTCGACGTGCCGGCAACGGCGGAGCTGCTCGAGTCGCTCGGCGTGCCGGTGCTCGGGTTCCGGGTCGACACGTTGCCGCTCTTCTACGGCGCGGCCGGCGGCCCGTCCGTCTCTGCGCGCGTCGAGTCCGCGGAGGAGGCGGCGCGCATCGCGGAGGCGCACTGGAAGCTCGGCGGGGCCGGGCTCCTGCTCGGCCGGCCGCCGGACGAGCCGCTCGAGGACGTGGAGCCGCTGGTGGAGGAGGCACTCGCCGCCGCGGCGGCCGCGGGGGTCAGCGGTCAGGCGGTGACGCCGTACGTCCTCGGACGCCTCCATCGCGAAAGCGGGGGACGCACCGAGGCGGCGAACCGCGCGCTCGTGGCGCAGAACGCACGCCTCGCCGGGCAGGTCGCGGCAGCGCTGGCTGCGGCCGCCTAGAGATCCCGCCGCGAGAAGAAGAGCACGCCGAGCGCGAGCGCGACCAGGAGGTAGCCCACCGACCACAGGCGGATCTCCCACCCGTGCACGTAGGCGCCGCCGAACGGTCCGAGCTGGAGCAGGAACCCGGTCAGCCCGCTCGTGTTGCTCGAGATCAACCGCAGCCCGTCCTGGTACAGCGCCTCGAACGGCAGAGCCCAGGCGGCGTCCCGCGACGCATGCTCGATCGTGGTCGAGTTCAGCGCATGGCCGATCGTCCCCAGCAGGCCGGCGGTGAGACCGGCGCCGAAGAGCATGAAGACGGCGATCCCGTTGGCCGTCGAGGACAGGACGATCGAGCCGAGGATCGACAGGGCGATCACGATCACGACCCCGCCGGCGAGCTCGAGCCCCGGCGCCAGCTTCGACGGGGGCGTCCACTGACCGGTCTCGTCGATGATCGCCAGGGCGATGCCGTAGACCGCGAGCACGTAGACGATGCAGACGACGGCGGCGCCGAGGAAGCGCGAGAGCAGCAATGTCGCGCGGCCGACGGGGCGCACGACGAGCGGCTGCAGCAGGCCGCGTTCCGCATCGCCGGAGACGACGCCGAGCGTGAGAAAGACGGCGAGGACGACGCCGAGGAACAGCGTCGCGAACATCGCGAGCCCGAGCAGGAAGGCGCCGGCGAAGGTGCGGGTGTCGACGTGGACGTCCGTCGGCGGCGTGATCGACGAGAGCCGCGTGAAGACGTAGTGGTTCGCCAGCCAGAAGAGGGCGAGGAAGGCGGCCGTCAGCACGACGACGACCGCGAAGACCTTCCGCCGCACGGCCTCGCGGAAGCCGTAGCCCGCGATCGTGAGGACGGAGCTCACGAGACCTCGTCCCCCACCGCTTCGAGGTACGTGTCCTCGAGCGTGGACGTGAGGACACGGACGCCGTAGACGCGCCTCCCCGCCGCGACCGCCTCGGCGACGAGCCGCGCGGCGTCCTCGCGCGTGGCGCCCTCGACCGTGCGCGTTCCCTCGTCCGTCTCGAGCTCGACGCCGCGCGGCCGGGAAAGCTCCGCCGGCGAGCCGGCCGCGACGACCTCGCCCGCGCGCAGGATCGCCACCCGGTCGCACACGAGCTCGATCTCGGACAGCAGGTGCGAGTTGAGGAGGACGGAGACGCCCTGCCCGCGGAGCTCCTCGAGCAGGACGCGGACGATGCGGCGCCCCGCCGGGTCGAGCGCCGAGGTCGGCTCGTCGAGGACGAGGACGCGGGGCGAGCCGACGAGCGCCTGGGCGATACCCAGCCGCTGCTGCATCCCCTTCGACATGCCGTCGACACGACGGCCGCGCGCGTCCGAGAGGGCCACGAGCTCGAGCAGTCGTCCCCGCTCGGCAGCGCCGCCGTCGGAGTGCGTCAGCCGCTGGTGGAGCGAGAGAACTTCGTCCGCCGTGTACCAGCCGGGAAAGCGAAAGAGCTCGGCGAGGTAGCCGAGCTCTGCCAGTGCAGCCCGGGACCCGGCCCGCGCCCCCACCACCTCCGCCTTCCCGCGCGTGGCGCGCACGAGGCCGACCGCGATCTTCACGAGCGTCGACTTGCCGGCCCCGTTCGGGCCGAGCAGGCCGACGAGCTCTCCCTCCTCGACCGAGAGGTCGACTCCCTTCAGCGCGTGGATGGACCCGTAGCGCTTCTCGAGCGCGTGGACGGCGAGGGCGTGCGGCACGGCCGCGAGCGTACGCAACTACCCTGCCGCCATGCCGCGTGGCTACATGGAGGGCCCGGCGGCCGAGGAGGCCGAGCGGCGGGCCGAGGAGGCGGCGCGCGCGCAGGACGAGCCGCCGCAACCGGAGCTGCGAGCCGCCGTGTTCGGTTCCACGGAGGACGATCCCGAGTCGCACTTCCTCGGCTGGCTCGGCGAGGTCGACCCCGACGAGCTCTTCGCGACCGGCGCCGCGTGGGGCGTCACCGTCCGCCGCGTCGCGCTCGACGACTAGCTACTCGATCGTCGCGACGAACTCGTCGATCGAGAGCGCCGGCAGCGTCTGGATGCGCGTCGACCCGCGGGCTCCGAGCGCGACCGAGACCTTCGCGATCGTCGCGGTGTCGGGTGCCTCGACGACGTTGACGAAGTCGAACTCCCCGAGCGTCGCCCACTGGTGGAGCACCTTCGCGCCGAGCTCCTCGACGTCGCGGTTGACCGCCTGGAGCCGCGCTGGGTTGCTCTGGAGCGTCTGCACGCCCTGCTGCGAGAGGCGCGAGAGAAGGATGTAGATCGGCATGGCCGGACCCTACTCGACCCGTGCCGCCTGATCGACGTACAGGAGCGCGGCACCGACGAAGAGGAGCGGCGAGAGGACGACGCTGGCGAGGAAGAGCGCGACCGAGCCGGCGGCGTGCCCGAAGCCGCGCAGGGTGAAGACGAGCACCGACTGCGAGAGCACGACGACGATCCCGAGGGTCAGCAGCGAGCCCACCGCGTGCAGGTAGTCGGCGCGCGCAAGCTGCCAGGCGCGTGAGAGCCCGCCGCGGGCGGGAATCTCCTCGACGACGAGCGCCGGGACGACGAGGCCGAGGGCGGCGAGCCAGAGGACGCCGGGCACGACGAAGGCGAGGACGAGAAACGGCACGGGCAGGAAGACGAGCCAGCCGAGGAGCCAGGCCTCGATCAGGCGGCGGCGGGCGCGTTTGGCGTCGAGCACGAGGGCGCAGGCGCGGACGTACGCCGCGCTGATCAGTGCGCCGGACAGCGTCGGCGCGAGGATGAGCACGTCGACCCGCGGGACGGTGGCGAACACGACCGCGATCGCGGCCGGGGCGAGGCCGAGCACCAGGCAGTCCCAGAAGTGCTCGCCGTAGTAGTGGATCGACTCGGCCACGAGCTGGCCGATCGTCCGCTCGGCGGGCGGCAGCGCGGCGGGGTGAGGCTCGGCCATCGCGCGGACGGTAGCGCGGCTACGCCACGCGCTCGCCGCAGAGGTACAGCTCGCCGTCGCGCGTCTCCGAGATCGGCTCCCAGGGCCGATGCGGCTCGCTGTGGCCGGGCTTGAGGAGGTGGACGACCTCATGTCCTCGCGCCTGCAGCAACTCCGCGATCAGGCGCCGATGACAGCGCCACCAGAGCGTCTCGGCGCACATGAAGGCGGGGTCGGGCTCTGCGAGCGCAGCGGAAAGCGCCTCCTGCCACTCACGCGTCGCCATGCGCGCCGCGTAGTTGCGAAAGGCGGCGACCTGGATGCACGAGAACCGCTCCTCCCCGGGTTCCCCGCTGCGTCGGCCGCCGAGATCGACCGCGTGTCGATAGGCGATGCCTCCGCCTGCGAGGGCCGCACCGAGCGCCGCCCGTTCGAACTGCGGGTGGCGGCGCGAGCTCGGGAAGCGGCGCACGTCGACGAGCGTCCGCACTCCCGCCTCCCGGAGCACGTCGAGGAGCTCCTCGATCGGCCGCGCTCCATGCCCGACGGTGAAGACATGCACCTTCGTAGGATGCCGCCGTGGCCCATGACGTCGTCCACTTCGCAGACCTCGAGTGGGAGGAGCGGCCCGGCCACGAGGGACAGACGCCGCGGCAGGCCGCACCGCTGACCGAGCCGGCCCGGATGACCGAGTCGCGCGCGCGGATGTGGCGATATCCGGCGCACACGCGCGGACGGCGGCATCTCGACCCGGATCAGGAAGAGGTCTTCGTCCCGCTGCGCGGCACGCTGACGATGGTGCTCGGAGAGCCGTGGGAACGGGTCGACGTCGAGCCGGGCGGAGTCGTCGTGGTCCATCCCGGCACGCCGTTGCAGCCCCGGAACGAGACCGACGAGGAGATTCTCTTCCTCGCCTACGGCGCGCCGACGCGCCACGGCAACGCCGAGTTCCTAGAGGACGTCGAGACGCTGTAGGGCGGCGGCGAGCGCGGCGAACGCGTCGTCGAAGCGCCAGAGCGTGCGGTCGGACTCGTCCGGCGAATTCGAGATCGCGCGCAGCTCGACCGCGGGGATACCGGCGAGCTCGCAGGCGCGCAGGACGCCGAAGCCCTCCATGGCCTCGACGTCGAAGCCACTCCCCGCCCCGACCTTGCCGCCGGTGGCGATCGGGAGCAGATGCGCCTCGGGAAGCGCTGCTCGCACGCGCTCGAGCAGCGCCGGGTCGGGACCGGCACGCTCGACACGCGGCATGCTCGAAGCCGGGTCGACCACGTCGCAGTAGACGGACTCGCTGCCGAGCACGAGCGCCGGTGGCTCGAGCGTCCGGGAGCCGGCGATCCCCACATGGAGCACGGCCTCCGGCTTGCGCTCGGCCAGCGCCCGCGCGGTCTGCACCGCCGCCTCGACGGGCCCGATCCCACAGCAGAGCGTGTCGAGCCCGTCGAGGAGCGCGAGCTCGCGCTCGGTGGCGGCGACGACGAGCACGCTAGGCCGCGGCTGCCGCCGGCGTCCCGGCTTTCTCGAAGCGGATCTCGCCCTCTGCGGCGTCCACGCGGATCGTGTCGCCGTCGGCGAAGTCGCCCTCGAGCAACCGCAGGGCCAGCGGGTTCTCGACCAGGCGCTGGATCGCGCGCTTCAGCGGCCGCGCGCCGTAGGCCGGGTCCCAGCCCGCCTCGGCGAGCGCCTGCTTCGCGGCGTCGGTGAGCTCGAGCTCGATCCGCCGTTCGGCGAGCCGTTCGCGCAGCCGCTCGAGCTGCAGCTCGACGATCTCCGCGATCTGCTCCTTCGAGAGCGGCGTGAACTCGATCACCTCGTCGATGCGGTTGAGGAACTCGGGCCGGAAGACGTCGCGCAGCGCCTCGGCCGAGCGGACGTTCGAGGTCATGATCAGGACGGTGTTGCGGAAGTCGACCGTGCGGCCCTGCCCGTCGGTGAGGCGTCCGTCGTCGAGCACCTGCAGCAGCACGTCGAAGACCTCGGCGTGCGCCTTCTCGATCTCGTCGAGGAGGATCACGCTGTACGGCCTGCGGCGCACCGCCTCGGTCAGCTGGCCACCTTCGTCGTAGCCGACGTAGCCGGGCGGCGCGCCGATGAGCCGCGCGACCGTGTGCCGCTCCTGGTACTCGCTCATGTCGAGCCGGACCATCGCGTGCTCGTCGTCGAACATGAACTCGGCGAGAGCGCGCGCGAGCTCGGTCTTCCCCACTCCCGTCGGGCCGAGGAAGACGAACGAGCCGATCGGCCGGTTCGGATCCTGGAGCCCGGTGCGCGCGCGGCGCAGCGCGTTCGCGACCGCCTCGACGGCCTCGTCCTGGCCGACGACCCGCTGGTGGAGCCGGTTCTCCATCTGGACGAGCTTCTCGGTCTCGCCTTCGAGCAGCCGGTCGACCGGAATGCCCGTCCAGCGCCCGACGACCGCGGCGACGTCGTCCTCGTCGACCTCTTCCTTGACCATCGAATCGGCGGCCTGCTGCGAGTCCCGCTCCTCGAGCTCCCTCTCGAGCGCGGGCAGCTCGCCGTAGCGGATCTCGGCGACGCGCTGGAGGTTGCCCTCGCGCTCGGCCCGCTCGGCCTCCATGCGCAGAGCGTCGATCTGCTGCGTGATCTCGCCGATCCGGTCGAGCGCTTCCTTCTCGCGCGCCCAGCGCGCGGCGAGCCCGTCGCGGCGCTCCTTCGCCTCGGCGAGCTCGGCCTCGAGGGGCGCTCGGACCTCGTCCGACTCGCCGCCCAGCGCCGCGAGCTCGATCTCGAGCTGCGTCACGCGCCGGTTCGCCTCGTCGAGCTCGACCGGCGACGACTCGATCTCCATCTTCAGCCGGGACGCAGCCTCGTCGACGAGGTCGATCGCCTTGTCGGGCAGCTGCCTGTCGGCGATGTACCGCTCGGAGAGAACCGCCGCGGCGACGAGCGCCGCGTCGCGGATCCGCACCTTGTGATGCGCCTCGTAGCGCTCCTTCAGGCCGCGGAGGATCGCGATCGTGTCGGCGACCGACGGCTCGCCGACGAAGACGGGTTGGAAGCGCCGCTCGAGCGCGGCGTCCTTCTCGATGTGCTTGCGGTACTCGTCGAGGGTCGTCGCGCCGACGCAGCGGAGCTCGCCGCGCGCGAGCATCGGCTTGAGCATGTTGGCGGCGTCGACCGCTCCCTCCGCCGCGCCCGCACCGACGATCGTGTGCAGCTCGTCGATGAAGACGATGATCTCGCCCGCCGCGTTCGTGATCTCCTCGAGCACGGCCTTGAGCCGCTCCTCGAACTCGCCGCGGTACTTCGATCCGGCGAGCAGGCCGCCGATGTCGAGCGCCCAGACCCGCTTGCCCTTCAGCGACTCGGGGACGTCGCCCGCGACGATCCGCTGCGCGAGCCCCTCGACGATCGCGGTCTTGCCGACGCCGGGCTCGCCGATCAGAACGGGGTTGTTCTTCGTGCGGCGCGAGAGCACCTGGATCACGCGGCGGATCTCCTCGTCGCGGCCGATCACGGGATCGAGCTTCCCGCTCTCCGCCGCCTCGGTGAGGTCGCGGCCGAACTTCGACAGCGCCTGGTAGGAGCCCTCGGGATCCTGCGACGTGACGCGGCGGCCCGCGGTGACCTCCGCGATCTTGGCGAGCAGCCGATCGCGCGGGACGACGTCGAGCGCGAGCAGGAGGTGCTGCGCCGCGACGTACTCGTCCTCGAGCTTCTTCGCCTCGTCGGCGGCCCGGTCGAGCACCTTCGAGAAGGCCGACGAGACGCCGGGCTGCTGCTGCGAGCCCGCGATGCGGGGCTTCTGCGCGAGCGCCGCCTCGGCCTGGGCGCGCAGCGCCTCGGCGTCGGAGACGAGCTCGCGTGGGAGCTCCTGGTCGAGCAGCGCGAGGAGCAGATGCTCGGGATAGAGCTCCGGGTTGCCGCTGCGGCGCGCGAGCTCCTGGGCCGCGGCGACCGCTTCCTGCGCCTTGATCGTGAGCTTGTTGAAGTCCATCGCCTACTGCCTTTCGGGAAGCCGCTCCTCGCGCACGAGCACGAGGTCGCGGCGGTATTGCCTGTGCACGTCCTGCACCTCGCGGCGCAGCTGCCGCTGCAGGCGGTCGATCTGGAGGTGCGCCTTGCGCAGCTCGTCCTCGAGCCGCAGCACGAGCTCGACGCCGGCGAGGTTGAGGCCGAGCTCGGACGTCAGCCGCTGCACGATGCGCAGCCGCTCGATGTCCGCCTCGGAGTAGAGCCGCGTGCCGCCGGGCGTCCGCTGCGGCCGCACGAGGCCCTTCGTCTCGTACATCCGCAGCGTCTGCGGGTGCATGCCGACGAGCTCGGCCGCGACGGAGATCATGTAGATCGGCCGCTCGGACGCCTCCATCAGACGTGCCTCCGCCGGTAGAGGATCGCACCGGCGACGATCGCGGCGATCAGGAGGATCCCGATCCAGCCGCCGATCCGCAGCGCGGAGCTGACGCCGTTCCACACGAACAGCCAGACGAAGACCTTGCCGAGAATGCCGGCCTTGGCGAGACCGATGCCGCCTGCCGCGACGCCGCCGCCTGCCGTCTTCGTCAAGCCGGTGCGGCGTGAGCGCTCCTCGGCCGTCTCCGGCTCGGGCGCCTCGTGCGGACCCCGCTTGAGGAGCTCGTCGTCCATCAGTCGACCACCTTCCCGAGCTCTTCGAGGAGCTCGCGCTCCTTCTTGTTCACGCGCTTCGGCACCTGGATGCGGACGCGCGCGAGCACGTCGCCCTTGCCCGAGCCGTTGAGCCTCGGCGCGCCACGGCCCTTGATCCGCAGGAGCTTGCCGTCCTCGGAACCGGCGGGAATCTTGAGCGAGACGGCGCCGTCCGGCGTCGCCACGTCGACCTTGCCGCCGAGAGCGGCGGTCGGGAAGGAGACGGGAACCTGCACGACCAGGTCGTCTCCGCGACGCTCGTAGACGGGCGACGGCTCGACGCGCGTGACGACGATCAGGTCGCCGTTCGGGCCGCCGCTCTGGCCGGCCTCGCCCTTGCCCTTGAGCCGGATCTTCGTACCGTCCTTGACGCCGGGCTTGATCTTCACCGTGAACGTCCGCCGCCGCCGCTCGCGGCCCGAACCGCGGCACTTCGAGCACGGCTGCTCGATCACGGTGCCGTTGCCGCGGCAGCGCGGGCAAGGCTGCGAGAGAGCGAACAGCCCCTGCGACTCGGAGACGACGCCGCGGCCGCCGCACTCCGGGCAGATGACGGGAGCCGTGCCCGGCTCCGCGCCGGTGCCGCCGCACTGCGAGCAGGCGACCGTCAGCTCGACGGGCACCTTCGCCTCGGCGCCGCGCAGCGAGTCGTCGAACGAGAGGCGCACCTCGGTCTCGACGTCGGCGCCCCGCACCGGCTGCGGCCTGCCGCGGCGGCCGCCGCCGCGCGCCGTGCCGCCGAAGTTGCCGAAAATCCCGCCGAGGATGTCGCCGAGGTCGCCGAGGTCTCCGAAGTCGACGTTGACTCCGCCCGGACCGGGAGCCCCACGGCCGTTCGTCGAGCCGAAGCGGTCGTACGCCTTGCGCTTCTCCTCGTCGGAGAGCACGTCGTACGCGGTCTGCACCTGCTTGAAGCGCTCCTCGGCGGCCTTGTCACCCTGGTTCGTGTCCGGGTGGTACTGCCGCGCGAGCTTCCGGTAGGCCTTCTTGATCTCAGCGGCCGTCGCGCCCTTCTCGACGCCCAGCGTGTCGTAGAGCGACTCAGGCATCGGCCTGTTCTGCCTCCACCGGCGGCGCAGCGACGACGACCCGCGCGGGCCGCACGACGCGGTCGCCGAGCTTGTAGCCCTTCTGGACGACATCGAGCACCCAGCCCTCCTCCGCTTCGGAGGGCTGGGAGAGCAGCGCCTCGTGCACGTGCGGGTCGAACTTGCCGTCGGTAGCGATCGCCGCGACGCCGTGCCGCTGGAGCAGGCCGGCGAGCGCGCGGTGGACGAGCCGGACACCGTCCTCGAGCTGCGCCTCCTCGTGCTGCTCGGCAGCCGAGAGTGCCCGCTCGAGGTCGTCGAGGATCGGGATCAGCTCGGCGATCAGCCGCTCGTTCGCGAGCTGGACGTACTCCTGCCGCTCCCGCGCCGCCCGCTTCTTGAAGTTCTCGAAGTCGGCGGCTAGCCGCAGCAGCCGGTCGTCCTCGCGGACGTCCGGCTGCTGTCCCTCCTCGGCCTGCGCCTCTTCCTCCTGTACCTGCTCCTCGCTCACGAGGTGGGCGCCTCCTCGTCGACGACCTCGTACTCGCCCTCCTCGACGACCTCGGCGTCGGAGGGAGAGGTTGCGTCGCCGTTGCCGCCGCCGGAGGCCTGCGCCTGCTGCGCCGCCTCAGCGTAGAGCACCTCGGCGAGCTTGTGCGAGGACTCCTGCAGCGCGTTCATCTTCGCCTGGATCTCGGCGAGGTCGTCGCCCTCGAGCGCCTGGCGGAGCTCCATGATCCGGCCCTCGATCGTCGAGGCCTCGGACTCGTCGAGCTTGTCGCGGTGCTCCTTGAGCGAGCGCTCGGTCTGGTACGCGAGCGTCTCGGCGAGGTTCTTCGTGTCCGCGGCCTCGCGCAGCCGATGCGCCTCGTCGGCGTGCGACTCGGCGTTGCGGATCATCTCCTGCACCTCGTCCTCGCTGAGACCGGAGCCGCCCTGGATCTGGATCTGCTGGACGTTGCCGGTCCCCATGTCCTTCGCGGACACGTTGATGATCCCGTTCGCGTCGATGTCGAACGTGACCTCGATCTGCGGCAGGCCGCGCGGCGCCGGCGGGATCCCGACGAGCTGGAACTTGCCGAGCGTCTTGTTGTAGGTCGCCATCTCCGACTCGCCCTGGAGGACGTGCACCTCGACCGAGGGCTGGTTGTCCTCCGCGGTCGTGAAGACCTCGGACTTCTTCGTCGGGATCGTCGTGTTGCGCTCGATCAGCTTCGTCATCACGCCGCCCCTCGTCTCGATGCCGAGCGAGAGCGGGGTGACGTCGAGCAGGAGGATGTCCTTGACCTCGCCCTTC
>DASUHE010000058.1:0-36681 GCA_036273695.1 Gaiellaceae bacterium | reverse complement strand
GTGGCGGAAGCTCGACAAGCTCCCGCCGGGAGACGAGGCGCGGCTGTGGCTGTTCGGCGTCGCGCGCAACGTCCTCCGCCGCGGCGCAAGCCGGCAGCACCTGGAGCACGCCGCCGTCGAGCGTCTCGCCGGCGAGCTGCGGGAAGCGATCGCGCCAGTCGAGACGGACGGATCTCCCGCCCTGCGCGACGCGTTGGCGAGGCTCCCGGAGCCGCAGCGCGAAGTCCTCCTCCTCGCAGCGTGGGAGGAGCTGACGCCGCGTGAGATCGCCGCCGTCACCGGCGTGCCGGTGAACCTCGTCCGCGTCCGTCTCCACCGAGCTCGCGCGCGACTGCAGCGAGAGCTCGAGCGACCTAGCCTCGTACGAGCGGCTTGTACTTGATCCGGTGCGGCTCGAGGGCGTCCGGGCCGCGCGTCTCCTTCATCCACTCGACGAAGTCGCCCCACGAGCCTTCGAACCAGATCGTCTCGCTGTTCCCCTCGAACGCGAGGATGTGCGTCGCGACCCGGTCGAGGAACCAGCGGTCGTGCGTGATCACGACGGCGCAGCCGGCGAACTCCAGCAGCGCCTCCTCGAGCGCGCGCAGCGTGTCGACGTCGAGGTCGTTCGTCGGCTCGTCCAGCAGCAACACGTTGCCGCCCGAGCGCAGGAGCTTGGCGAGGTGGACGCGGTTCCGCTCGCCGCCCGACAGGTCGCTCACCCGCTTTTGCTGGTCGCCGCCCTTGAAGTTGAACCACGAGACGTACTGGCGCGAGTTCACCTCGCGCTTGCCGAGCTCGATCGTGTCGTGGCCGCCAGAGATCTCCTTCCAGACGTTGTTCGCCGGATCGAGGTCGCCGCGCGCCTGGTCGACGTACGCGAGCTCGACCGTGTCGCCGACGCGCAGCGTCCCGTCGTCGGGCTGCTCCTCGCCGGCGATCATGCGGAACAGCGTCGTCTTGCCGGCGCCGTTCGGGCCGACCACGCCGACGATGCCGGCCGGCGGCAGCGAGAACGTGAGGTCGTCGACGAGCAGCCGGTCGCCGAAGCCCTTGCGCACGCCGTCGGCGTCGATCACGACGTCGCCGAGCCTCGGCCCGGGCGGGATGTGGATCTCGACGCGGTCGAGCTTGACGTTCTGCTCCTCGGCGAGCAGCTTCTCGTACGCGCCGAGCCGCGCCTTCGCCTTGGCGTGCCTGGCGCGCGGGCTTGACTGCACCCACTCGAGCTCGCGCGCGAGCGTGCGGCGGCGCGCCGACTCCGTCTTCTCCTCGTGCGCGAGCCGTTCCTGCTTCTGCTCGAGCCACGACGAGTAGTTGCCCTGGAACGGGATGCCGCGGCCGCGGTCGAGCTCGAGGATCCAGCCGGCGACGTTGTCGAGGAAGTACCGGTCGTGCGTGACGGCGACGACGGTGCCCTTGTAGTCGGCGAGGAACCGCTCGAGCCAGAGCACCGACTCGGCGTCGAGGTGGTTCGTCGGCTCGTCGAGCAGCAGCAGGTCGGGTGCGGAGAGGAGCAGCCGGCAGAGTGCGACGCGCCGGCGCTCGCCGCCCGAGAGCGTGTCGACGTCGCGGTCTCCCTCCGGCAGGCGGAGCGCGTCCATCGCGTGGTCGAGCCGGTCGTCGAGCTGCCAGAGGTCGAGGCGGTCGATCGCGTCCTGCACCTTCGCCTGCTCGGCGAGCAGGGTGTCGTAGTCGACGTCCGGCTCGGCGAAGGCGGCACTGATCTCGTTGAAGCGGTCGAGCAGGTCGCGCAGCGCGCGCACTCCGTCCTCGACGTTGCCCCGCACGTCCTTGGCCGAGTCGAGGTCGGGCTCCTGCTCGAGCATCCCGACCGTCGCGCCAGGCGCGAGCTCGGCGACGCCGGACGAGGGCTCGTCCTTCCCGGCCATGATCCGCAGCAGCGTCGACTTGCCGGCGCCGTTCGGGCCGAGCACGCCGATCTTGGCTCCCGGCAGGAACGAGAGCGAGATGTTCGCGAGCACCTGCCGGTCGGGGCCGTAGAACTTGTCGGCCCGGTACATCGTGTAGACGTAGTCGCTCACCGGCGGCCGACGATAGCCGGAGTAGGATCGCGTGGTGTCGGGCTGCTGCCGGCCGGAGTCCTACAACCGCCTCTTCAGCGCGAAGCAGGCCAGGCTCGACGCCGTCCGCTACCGGAAGCGTGGGCTCCGCGGCACCTCGCGGGATCTCGTCGGGCTCGCCGGCGACGTGTCCGGCGAGACGGTGCTCGAGGTCGGCGGCGGCGTGGGGGCGATCGAGCTCGAGCTCCTCGCGGCCGGCGCCGACCGCGCGACGAACGTCGAGCTCTCGGGCGAGTACGAGGAGGAGGCGGCGGCGCTGCTCGCCGAGCGCGGCCTGAGCGAGCGGGTCGACCGCCGCGTGGCGGACTTCGTCGAGGAGCCCGTCGAGCCACACGACCTCGTTGTCATGCACCGGGTCGTCTGCTGCTATCCCGACGTCGACCGGCTCGTCGGACTGGCGGCTGCGCACACGCGGCGGCGGTTGCTGCTCACGTATCCGCGGGAGCGGCCGTGGACGCGCGCCGGGATCCGCGCGGTCAACCTGCTGATGCGGCTCTCGGGGTCGAGCTTCCGGGCCTTCGTCCATCCGGTCGCGTCGATGCAGGCGGCGGCGCAGCGGGAGGGGCTCGCGCTGCAACGCCGCGACCGGCCCGGATTGATCTGGGAGAACGCCGTCTTCGAGCGGGTCTAGGGCGTCAGCGCCCAGACGCCGTTCGTGCCGCCGCCCGTCACGACGATGCGCCGACCGACGGTCGTCGCGGTCGGATCCGCGAGAGCCGCCGCGAGCCGGGCTGCCACCGAGACCTTTCCGGAGGTCGGGTCGATCGCGAGCACCCGCCTGCCGCCGACGAGGTAGAGCCGCCCGCCGAGCGCGGCGAGCGCGGCGTGATCCTCCGGCCTGGGCAGGGTCGCGATGCGCCGGACGCTGCCGCCGAGCGAGACCGCGTAGACGGCGCGCGTCGCTCCCGCGGTCGTGAGCCCGCCCGCGACGTAGATCGTGCGTCCTACCGCCGTCACACCCGCGTAGCGCGTCCCCGTCGGCAGCCGGGCGACCGTGGTCGCCGGCCGGTAGCGGAAGACCGCCGTCGCGAACTGCGTCCCGGTGTAGCCGCCGACGAGATAGGCCCGACCGCCGATCGCCACCGCGCCGAGGTCGGAGAGAGGCTCGCCGAGCGCCGGCGCCTCCGAGCTCGATCCCGTTCGCGGGTCGACGCGGACGACGCTGGGCATAGACACGCTCTCGCCGCCGCCGAAGAGATAGACGGAGCCGCCGAGCGCAGCGGCTGCCGCGTCGTGCGTCGGCTGGGGCAGGTGGCCGAGGTCCCGCAGCCGGCCGGGCGCGCCGGCGAGGATGGTGTCGAGCGAGCCGCTGCCGGTGTAGCCGCCGAGCACCATCAACCGTCCGCGAGGCAGCGCGACGGCCGCGGCCTTCGAGAACGTCCGCGGCAACGACCCGATCCGCGCCACTTTCAGCCGTGTCTTTCCTTGTAACAGACTGTTACTTGCGGTTCGGTTCGCGGTCGTCCGGGGCGCCGGTGTTTTCTTCGTGGCGCTGCCGCAGCCGGCCGCGAGCAGCGCGACGGCGGCGACGGCGGCGAGCGCTCGCTTAGTCACTCAGCTGGATGCGGCCGAGGACGCCGGTTCCCTCCTCGTTCGGCGTCCAGCTCGCCTCGATCGTCCGGGCCTCGCCGTCGGAGAGCCGGCAGCTGCCGCTGAAGCTGTCGCCGCCGACGTTGGTCACGCTGCCGCGGCAGACGTCGCCGCTCGGCAGATACTCGAGCTGAAGCGACGTCGACTCCAGGCGCTGCGGCGCGACGAGCAGGTCGGCGCGCACGAGGAGCTTCTGCGGGCGGCCCGCCTGCCCGACGAAGGAGACGATCTGCTGCGCCGCGGTTCCGTCGCGGACGACGCGGCCGGTGAGGCTCTCGTTCACGTGGGCAGCGTTCCAGAGCGGGGCACCGCGGTGCAGCGGTCCGAGGATGAGCAGCGGCAGCACGACGACCGTGACGGCCCCCGCCGCCAGGCGGCGCGGACGCGACACCGAGGCGCCGAACCGCCAGACGAGCAGCGTGACGACGCTTGCGACGGAGGCCGCGTACAGGATCGCGAGCCACGTCGCGCCGCGGTCGGTGCCTCCGAAGAGGCCGTGCAGCGAGGCGAAGCCCCACACGGCGAAGTTGAGGTAGTGCGCCTTGCGCCAGAAGCGGTACGGCAGCCGACGGCGGTAATGGTTCGTGATCGCGAGCGCGAGCAGGATCTCGGCCGCGGCGATGCCGAGCCCGGTCCAGAGCGGGCGGTAGCTCGCGGTGAACGGAACGAGCAGCTGCGTCAGCGAGAACGGCAGGAACGAGTCGGCCGCGATCGCGAGGACGTGGACGCCGACGAGCGAGCCCACGAGGAGCCCGCCGAAGCGGTGGATGTCCTCCACCGAGAACCGCGGCCAGCGGCGGCTCTGCGCCTTCCCGCCGAGGCCGATCCCCAGGGAGACGACGCTGCTGAGGACGACATACGCCGCGACGCCGGAGGCGCGGGCCGCGTACCACAGGGCAGGGTTCGAGCTCACGTGCACGTCTGCACCGTCCGCGCCGTGGCCGCCCAGACGTCGTTCTCGACGACCTCGCCGTCGACGCCGACGAAGCGGCCCGGGAGCCCGCGTTCGTCGAGCCACTCCGGCCCGCGCTCGCCGAGCAGGAAGCCGGCCTTGGCGGCGACGTCGGCGTCGAGGCACGTCGCGCCGGAGACCGTCACCTGCTCCCAGCACGACTCGCTCGCGCGGCCGGTCGCCGGGTGCACGAGGTGGGCGCCGCGCGACGCGGTCCCGCTCGTCGCCAGCCCGCCGCCGACCACGCGGATCGCGCCGCCTGCGGGCAGCGCCACGTCCACCGGCCCGCGCACCGCGAGATCGCCGCCGACGGAGACAAACCCGGCTCCGTCGAGGCTCGCTGCTGCCTCGTCGACCGCGAGGGCCTTCACGACGCCGTTGAGGTCGAGCGCGAGACCGGGCGGCCGCGAGAGCATGCGGCCGGAGAGGGCGATCTCGGGCCAGCGGCCGCAGAGGGTCGGTTCGACGAGACCGTCGGTCTCGGCGGCCTTCGCGAGCGCCACCCCGAGCGCCTGCGCGAAGAGCGACGACACCGCGAGCGTTCGCGCCGGCGAGCGGTTGACGCGCGACAGCTCCGACTCCGGCCGGAAGAGGCTGAACGCGGCTTCCCAGCGCTCGAGCACCGCCGCGACCTCCTCGCGCTCGCCGCCGGCGACGACGACGTCGCAGCCCATGGCGCGAAACCGCTGCGTGCTCACGACGTCGAGCTCGACACGACCGGCGGCTGGGCGGGCGGGGCGATCTGCCCGCTCTGCAGGGAATTGCCGGAGTTGGTGCGGACGGCTTTCTCGAAGGACGCGGGGGCGCCGAGCGGCGTCGCCTTTCCCTTCGCGTGGCCGGGTGCGTGCGTTTTCGCGCCGACGAAGGCGACACCGAAAACGAGCGCAGCGAGCGCCCCGAGACCGACCTTCGCCGTGTGTGCGCGCTGCCGTGCCCGTTCGATGCGTGAGTTCTCCGCCATTGCTGCGGCCAGTGTGGGGACGCTCCCTTAGAGCTCGATGTGAAGCCCCTGGTTACCATCTGAGAGTGGCTGTGAACGCCGTCCCGAAGCTCAACGCGCACACGCTGCGCGCGGATTTCCCGATCTTCGAGCAGGAGATCCACGGCAAGCCGCTCGCCTTCCTCGATTCGGCCGCGAGCTCGCAGAAGCCGCGGCACGTGCTCGACGCGATGACGGAGTTCTATGAGACCTCGTATGCGAACGTCCATCGCGGCGTCTACGTGCTCGCCGAGCGCGCGACCGAGGCGCTCGAGCACGCGCGGGAACGGGTCCGCGCGTTCCTCAACGCGCCCGACGCCCGCGAGGTGATCTTCACCCGCAACGCGACCGAGGGAATCAACCTCGTCGCCTACGCGTGGGGACTCTCGAACCTCGGCCCCGGCGATCTCGTCGTGGTGACCGAGCTCGAGCATCACTCGAACTTCGTGCCCTGGCAGTTCATCGCCGGGAAGACGGGCGCGGAGGTGCGGATGATCCCGCTCGACGAGCAGGGCGAGCTCGACCTCTCCGTCCTGGACGAGATCGCCCGTGACGGCCGGGTCAAGGTCGTCGCCACGAACCTGATCTCGAACTCGCTCGGCACGATCAACCCGGTCGCGAAGCTCGCCGAGTGGGCGCACGCGCAGGGCGCGATCTACGTCTGCGACGCCGCGCAGGGCGCGCCGCACACGAAGGTCGACG
This sequence comes from Gaiellaceae bacterium, assembly GCA_036273695.1. Classification (GTDB taxonomy): domain Bacteria; phylum Actinomycetota; class Thermoleophilia; order Gaiellales; family Gaiellaceae; genus Palsa-739. The sequence continues at coordinate 30,395 of DASUHE010000058.1, read as the reverse complement.
TGCAGGCGCTCGGCGTCGACTTCCTCGCGATCTCGGGGCACAAGATGTGCGGGCCGAGCGGCGCGAGCGCGCTGTGGGGACGCACCGACCTGCTGCTCGCGATGGATCCGTTCCTGACGGGCGGCCACATGATCAACTCGGTGAGCCTCGAGAAGACGACGTGGGGCGAGCTGCCGCACAAGTTCGAGGCGGGCACGGCTCCGATGGCCGAGGCCGTCGGGCTCGGCGCGGCGATCGACTACCTCGAGGGGATCGGGCTCGACGCGATCGAGGCGCACGAGCACGAGCTCGCCGCGTATGCGCTCGGGCGGCTCGGCGAGGTGCCCGGGATCAAGCTCTACGGCCCGCCCGCCGACAGGCGGGCCGGCATCGTCTCGTTCAACTTCGAGGACATCCACCCACACGACGTCGCGCAGATCCTCGACCTGCAAGGCGTCGCGATCCGCGCAGGCCACCACTGCTGCCAGCCGCTGATGCAGAAGCTCGGCGTCGCGGCGACGAACCGCGCGAGCTTCTACCTCTACACGATCCCCGAGGAGATCGACCAGCTCGTCGACGGACTCCACGCCGTCCGTAAGGTGTTCGCATGAGCGATTTCGCGCTGGAGAACCTGTACCGCGAGGTCATCCTCGACCACTACAAGAACCCGCGCGGGCACGGGGTGATCGAGGACGCAGACGCCGAGGCCGAGGGCCAGAACCCGCTCTGCGGCGACGAGGTCTCGATCTACGTCGCCTTCGGCGAGGACGGCGAGACGATCGACGAGGTGAAGTTCTCCGGCCGCGGCTGTGCGATCTCGCAGGCGGCCACCTCGATGCTGATGGAGATGACGAAGGGCCGGACGGCCGGGCAGGTCGCCGCGCTCGACAAGGACGAGCTGCTCGCCGAGATCGGCGTGCCGCTCACGCCGGTGCGCCTCAAGTGCGCGATGCTCGGCCTCACCACGCTCAAGGTCGCGCTGCACAAGGCGAAGGGGACGCCGCTCCCCGAGGGCCTCGCGGGCCTGGACGAACTGGAACTGACTTAGTGCCCGACGTCGAGGTCGCCGCGGCGGACGCATTCCCGCCCGGCTCGTCGAAGATCGTCCGCCAGGGAAGCCTCTTCGTCGGCGTCTACAACTGCGGCGGCGAGCTGTACGCGATCGAGGATCGCTGCTCGCACGACGACGGGCCGCTCTGCGAGGGAGACTGGGACGAGGACCGCTGCTGCGTCGTCTGCCCGAGGCACGGGTCGATGTTCGAGCTCTCGACCGGCCGGCCGATCTCGCTGCCGGCGACGGAGCCGGTCGACACGTATCCGGTGCGCGTCGCCGACGGCTCGATCGTCGTCGAGCTGCCCTAGGCCTGACGCCTAGCCGGCGACGACATGCCGCGGCCCGACGTCGATGCACCGCTCGAGCCCGCGCGGGCCGGGCTTGTCGAGTGTGACCTTGCCGGAGTAGTGGAAGGTGATCGTCCAGTACCTCCCGTTCCTCGCGGCCGACAGCTCGGGCGGTGAGTTCCGGGCGCCGGCCCCGAGGTGGTTCCCCGACCGAACCGTCCAGCGATGGAGGCGGAGCAGGCAGTCCGACACGTCGCGCGGCGACGGCGGGGCGAGGTCGACGTCGAGGAGCTGCTGCACCCGCCGCAGGAGGTCGGCGCCGATCAGCGGCGGCGCCTGGCGGCCGCGCCCGGTGATCTGGACGGGGTTGCAGGGTCCGGAGAGAGCGCTGCCGAACGTGTCGGTCACGGTCGCGCGGGCGATCAGCTTGCCACTCGCCGTCCGGAATTTGAACGTGATGGTGGGGCCGCCCACGAAGCCCCACGGGCACGCGACGTGCTCGGGGTCGGACAGGCCCAGCCCGTTGACGAGGGCGACGATCGAGCCGACGTCGTACGGCGCGCGGACGTGCACGAGCACGTTCCGCGTGTGGTCGCCGCTCCTGCTCACGACGTCGATCCGCTTGACGGATCGTGGCAGTGGCGCGTTGTGTGGCTCGTGGATCCAGCCGTCTCCGGCCTGCGCGATGACGGCGGTCGCTCCACGCGACAACGGGAGCATCTCGGCGTTCAGCCAGCGCACCCAGGAACGGCCCGGGACCGGCGGGAACGCATACGACCCGATCCGGCGGAACGAGATCCCGTAGTTCGGTCCCCGAAAGCGCGCCTCGGGCCGTGGTCTCGGGTGCGCGTGCGTCCGGACGAATCGCACCACCCGTCCGAGCGGCTCGCGAACGATCCAGATTCGATGCGTGGCGGCGATGCCTCGCACGAACCGCGTGCCGGTCAGACTGTTTCCGAACCGGGTCGGCGCGCTCTTCGGCACCCTCGCCACGAGACGGGCGCCCGGGGGCAGCTCGAGGATCCGGATCAGCCTCTGCACGTCCTCGCGCGCGAAGCGGCGGTTGGCGGCCGTGGAGAAGCGCAGCGCCGTGGGTGAAGGCGGGCGGAGGATCGTGCGCGGTCCACCGAGATCGACGCGGCGAGCCGAGCTGCCGCAGGCCGAGAGCAGGAGGGCGGCGGCGAGGAGGATCGTTAGGCGTTTCACGTCCGGGCGTTATACGGCGCCGCGGCGGACATCGTCACCTCTCCCCGGGGCTCGCACTACTCCTCCGTCCACCAGTTGCGCCGGCCGTCGACGTCGTCCCGCGGATTCTCGCCGAGGTTGGGCGCGCCGATGACGAGGAGCTCGAGGCCTTCCGGGCCGGCCTCGTAGCCGCGCCACGTGCCGGGCGGGACTCGCACCGCGTCCCAGGCTCTGAGCGCGACGATCTCGTCGTCGAGCTTCATCCGCCCGCTGCCGTGCACCACCACGTACACCTCTTCCTGCGTCTCGTGGGTGTGGCCGTACGGAAAGCGACAGCCGGCCGGGATGCGCTGGTACGTCAGGCCGGACTCCTCGAGCTCGAGCGGCTTGGTCGCAGCGCGGAACTCCAGGTCGGGGGCGCCGTCGAAGACGGAGCCGATGTCCTCCAGATCCTTGAGATTCCTGACCGTGAATGGCACGGGCGGCATGCTACGCGGCGCCCAGACGGTCAGGCAGCGGCCGGCCGCGGGCCGCGGACGGCGCTCTCGGTTCTGTTGCGGCCGTTCGACTTCGCCCGGTAGAGCGCCTGGTCCGCGGCTCTGAGCAGGTCGTCGACACTGTCCTCCGGAAGCATCGTCGCGACGCCGCAGCTCGTGCTCGTCTTCATCTCCCCGACGGCGTGGGCTTCGATCGTGCGGCGCAGCCGCTCGGCGAAGCGACTGGCGCCGGCAAGGTCGGTCTCGGGGAGGACGACGACGAACTCCTCGCCGCCCCAGCGCGCGACCGTGTCGCCCTGGCGCGCGAGGGACGTCAGCAGCTGGCTGACCGCGCGCAGCATCACGTCGCCCGCGGCGTGACCGAACGAATCGTTGATCTCCTTGAAGCGGTCGAGGTCGAGCAGGACGACGGCGAGCTGGTGCGCGAAGCGCTGGGCGCGGGAGATCTCGCCCGCAAGGATCTCCTCGAGCGCGCGCCGGTTCGCCAGGCCGGTGAGCGAATCGATGCGCGCCTCGTTCGCCTGCTGCTCCGTCCAGCGGAATGCACGCAGCAGAGGACGGGCGAGCACGAGCGCGAGCAGCATCAGCGCGACGAGTCCCACGAGACCGGCTTCGACGACCCTGAGGTACGCGGCGTTCTTCCGGTGCGACTCGACGCCGGCGGGGATGTAGGCGTGGATGCCGAATCCTCTGGCGAGCGGCAGCGTCACGCCGCGCGCTGCGGCGGCCGGCTGCGGGCCGCCGGTTCGGGCCAGCGCGAGCCGGACGCCGTTCGCGGCTCCGGCCGACAGCCGTCTCAGGGTCGCGGCATCGGCCGGCTGTTGTGCGACGACCGAGCCGATCGTCTCGCCGCCGCTGACGAGCTGCACCTGCGCCGTGATCGCGTTCCTCAGCCGCCGCCCATACGTGTGCCCGGCGATGACGAGCAGCTGATCGTTGTCGCGCGCGATCTGCTCGAGGCGCGAGCGCGAGTTCGTGCGGATGGCCTCTCGCAGGCGCGGCGACGACGCCTCGGCGACCGCCTGGACCTGTCGCCGGTAGAGGAGCCGCGCCAGGCGCCCCTGGGCCGCGAGCGCCGCGTTGTGCACCTCGAAGTCGCTCGAGCGGGTCACGTTGCGGATCTCGTCGCGGACGATCACGTAGGAGACGCACGCGATCGGGAAGATCGCGACCGCCGCGAGGGTGAGCATGAGCCGCAACCGCAGCCCCAGACCGACCGGGGAGGCCTGACGCTGCACGGCGCTAGTCGTCGTGACCGCGGCCGTGGCCGTGGCCGTGCGACGAGTGCGCGTGGCCATAGGCGTGGCCGGGCGGAGCGTTGCCCTGCTCGTCATCGTCGCGGTCGTCGTGACGGGACGCGTGATGTTGTTGCTGCGGCGAGTGCTGCCGGCCGCCGTCGCGGCCGTCGGCGTCCGGCCCGCGCTTCCGGGCGTGTCCCGGCGGGACGCTGCCGCACGCCAGGCCCGGCGCGGTGTGGTTCCGATGACCGAGGGCGCGCCCGGGAGGGGTGTGGCTGCGGCGGCCGAGTGCGCGGCCGGGCGGGAAGCTCGCAGGGCTCGAGCAGCTCTGGCGGTCGGTCGTCGACACGGAGGCCGGAGGCGGCTCGCTCTGCCCCGCGCTCGTCGTGGTCGTGGGCGGCGCCGGCGGCGGTGCCGCACCGCCGCCGCCCATTCCGCCGCCGCCCGGTCCGCCGCCGCCGGACGGGTGTGATGGATGGCTGCGGCCAGAGGACGACGTGTGCCCTGAGGAGGACGTGTGCGATGAGCCGCTCTCGGGCTTCGTCACCGCGTGACTTGCGGTGTGGTGCGTGCCGCCGGAGGCTGTCGTCTGCCCACCGGCCGGCGTGGATGCGTGCCGGGTGGTGGAGCCCTTCGTCCGCTGCGAGCCCTGCCCGGTCGGCGAACCGGCCCGCACGACGACCTTTTGCGCCGGCGGCAGGCTCGAATGCGAGCCGGGGCCGCCGATCCGCGGCAGACGCACCGTTCCGGAGCTGGCGAGCAGAACCGTCGCGGCCGCGCCGAGCAGAAGTGGGATGAGCGGCGCCGCCACGCGACGAGCGACTATCCAGACTGCACGCCCTGGGCGGCGCTCGTTCGCCGACAACGCTTGACTCCCCCTTTTCCGACTCGCCTTCCCGACCTCGCCCACGAATACAAGAAACGCCGGCAGACGGCAAGCAGCGGGCGAAACCGACTCCCGCTGTTTCCGGTGGATTCCTCAGCGACCGCTCACGAGCTCGCTGCGAGCGCGTCGCTCTGCCGCTGCAACTCTGCTGCGCGCTCGTGATTTCCGAGCGCCGCATGAGCATTGGCGGCGTGGTGGAAAGCCCACCTTGCGCGGTCGTCGAGGCCGTGCGTCAGGGCGTCCTCGAGCCCCTGCTCCGCGGCGGCCAGGGACGGCTGCGGATTGCCCAGCGCGAGCTCGGCCACCGCGATCGTGTCCAGCGCGCCGGTCCTCCAGTAGGGCATGTCGACCTCCTCGGCGACCGCCAGTGCCCGGCGACCCGCGTCGAGGGCTTCCTCCCATCTGCCCAGGTCGATCAGATGGTCGCCGATGTTGCAGTAGGCGCACGCCACGCCGTTCTTCAGCCCCGCGCTCTCGAATGCAGCGAGTGCTTCGTAATCGGACCGGAGTGCGGCTTCGTAGTCGCCGAGTTGACCCGAGACGACGGCCAGGTTGATCAACGAGCCTGCCTGCTCCTCGGCATTCCCGATTCTGCGCGCCAGCTCGTGGGCCTGCCGGAGAGTCTCGCGCGCCCGCCGCAGGGCGTCAGTGTCTCCCCTCGCCTCAGCACTGTCGGACTCGATCCCTCCGAGCACGCGGAGCGTCAACGTCAGGCGAGGCAGGTCTCCGGCGCGCTCGAACAAGACGCGTGCGCGTCTCGCATGACCCAGGCCCTCATCGCGGCGTCCCATGAATCCGAGCGCGTAACCGAGTTCCAGGAGAAGCTCTCCTTCGAGCCCCGCGTCGTGTCCGGCGGCGGCGGCGAGACCCCTCTCGAAGGCCTGGACGGCCGCTTCCGAGTCACCGCGCTGGCGGTGCAGAAGCCCCTCTACCAAAGCGAATGCTGCGGCGTCCGCCGGGGCCGGATCGCGATCCGATTGCCGCGCCTGGGCGAGGCACGTACGCGCCTCGTCCGCGCGCCCGAGTAGCCGCAGAACCTCGGCCTCTTCGACTGCCCCGCGGGGATGCCCCGCTGCGGCCGCCTCGTGGTAGAGGGAGCGCGCCTCCTCGAGGCGCCCGACTGTCTTTTCGAGCCTCGCGCAGCGCAGGAGGAGATCCAGCTTGTCATCGGTCAGCTCGCACGCGCGACGGAGCTGGGTCAGGGCGTGCTCGTTGGCGAAGAGACGCTCGGCTCGATCGGCGGAGCGCAGGAGATACGGATACGCCTTCTGCGGGTCCTCTCCGAGGTAGAAGTGCCGGGCAAAGAGGTCGATTGTCCCGTCGTCCACGCCGTACAGCCCTTCTGCGGCCTCTCCGACGAGCGTGTGCAGGCGGGCGCGGCGCCGGCGTAGCAGCCGCGAGTAGACGACCTGCTGGATCAGGGGGTGATGGAACGCGAGCACGTAGCCCGCTCCAGCGGGAGAATCGAGCAACCCGGCCCGCACGAGGCTTGGGACGACGGCGTCGATCTCGCCGCTCACCGCTCGTGCCAGCTCGCCGTCGGCCCGCCTACCGATGATCGAGAGAACCTCGAGCGCATCGCGCTGCGGCTCCTCGAGAGCGTCGACACGCGCGGCGAGGATGCCCTCGACGGTGAGCGGCACCTGATCGCCCTCCCATCCCGCGCGTGTCTCCCATGCGCCGTCGCGCTCGACGAGCTCGTCGCGTTCCACGAGCGAGCGGGTGACCTCTTCGACGAAGAAGGGGTTGCCACGTGTGCGTTCGAGCAGCTCCTCCGTGAGCGAGTCGGACGGCGGCGCTCCGAGGATTCCAGTTGCGATCTGCCGGACGGCTTCATCGGCGAGCGGCTCGAGCTCGATGCGAGTGCCGCGATCCGAGATCGTCTCGAGCTCGGCGACGAGCGAGAGGGCTTCGGGCCGAGTGGAGACGAGGACGAGCAGCGGCACCTCGTCGCAGAGCCGAAGCACTTTGCGGAGAAGCTCCACCGTTGGACCGTCCGCCCAGTGCAGGTCGTCGAGATGAACGACCGTCGGTGTCCGCGACGCGAGCGTGAGAAGGACGGCCACCACCGACTCGTGCACGCGGATCTGGAAGGACTGCGCGTCCTGCTCGGTCGCCGCGACCTCGACTCCGCAGAGCGCGGCGACGAACGGCAGGGTCTCCTGGAGTCCGAGTTCGGCGAGCTGCTCCTCCAGCAGGCGGCGCGCGTCCGACGCGGGTGCGTCCACGATCCCGAAGACGCGACGCAGGAGGTCGGCGAACGGCCAATAGGGAAGCTCGCCGCCGTAGGAGATGCAGCGAGCGGCGAGCCACTCCAGGCCGGCGGTCTCGGCTTCCGCACGGACCGCCGAGCAAAGCGTCGTCTTGCCGGCTCCGGCTTCGCCGATCACAAAGCCGGCGCCCCCGCGCGCGCCGGCGAGGCCGTTGACGAGCTCGGCGAGCGACGCGAGCTCGCGCTCTCTCCCGGCGAGTGTGGCTGCCGGGGGCGAAGGTTGCGAAGCCGCCGCGCTCTCGCGCGAGCCGACGAGCCGCCAGGCGCGCACCGGCTCCCCCTTCCCTTTGACAGTGAGCTCGCCCAGCGGCTCGAGCTCGAACTGCTTCCGGGTCAGCTCGTAGGTCGTGTCTCCGACGTAGGTCTCTCCCGACGGCGCCGCCGCCTCCAGTCTCTGTGCGAGCACGACGACGTCGCCGAGGACGCCGTAATCGAGCCGCACGTCGCTGCCCAGCACGCGGCCGATCCCGTGCCCGGAGTTGACGCCGATGTGGAGCCGGAGCCCCGCCGCCTCCGGTCCGAGCTCCGGCACGAGCGCGGCCAGCTCTTGATGCATCGCCTCTGCGGTGCGCAGTGCGCGGGCGGCGTCGTCGTCATGCGCGACAGGCGCGCCGAAGAGCGCCAGGATCGCATCACCCGCGTATTTCTCGACCGTGCCGCCGAAGCGCCCGACCACATTGCCGAGAGCCGCGACGACGGGATCGATCACCTCCAGGAGCTCTTCGGCGTCGATGCGGTCCGTCAGCTCACTGAAGCCCGAGATGTCCGCGAACAACGCCGTGACGAGTCGCCGCTCCGAGCGCAGACTCGTAGTGCTTGCCGCGCCACATTGACCGCAAAAGGCCGTGCCGTCGGGGTTCGTGGCGGAGCAGGTTGCGCAGCGCCAGGACATGGCTCGGACTCTAGGGTCCGTTGGGATGTCCGAGCCAATTCGGTGCTGGCCGACGACCGACCCCGCATATCTCGCCTACCACGACGAGGAGTGGGGCCGGCCGGTGCGGGACGAGCGCGGCCTCTACGAGCGCCTGTGCCTCGAGGGCTTCCAGGCCGGCCTCGCCTGGATCACGATCCTGCGCAAGCGCGAGGCCTTCCGTCGCGCCTTCGCCGGCTTCGACCCGGAGCAGGTGGCGCGCTTCGGCGAGCGGGACGTCGAGCGGCTGGTCGGCGACGCGGAGATCGTCCGTCACCGCGGCAAGATCGAGGCGACGATCGCCAACGCCCGCGCGACCCTCGAGCTGCGCGACTCGGGGGCTCCGCTCGAGGAGCTCCTGTGGGAGTACCGCGACCACGCCGACGGCAAGGAGCTCTCACGGCGCCTGCGGGCCTCGGGGTTCCGCTTCGTCGGGCCGACCACGGTGTACTCGTCCATGGAAGCCTGCGGAATCGTGAACGGCCACCGCGCCGACTGCTGGGTGCGCGACGCCGTCGAGGCCGAACGCGCGAAGGTCTAGCTCTCGAGGATCTGCTTCAGGCGCTGGAAGTCCTTGCGGAACTGCCTCTCGGCGCCCTTCGCGAGCAGCCCGGCGGCAAAGCCGGGCACATCGCCCTCGGCGGCCACCGTCAGCCGCGTTCCGCCGTCGGCGGCCTCGAGCTCGTGCCGGACGGTGAACGGCACCGGGCCGTCGAGTGCGCGCAGGGTGAAGAGGCACGGCTCCTCCTGCTCGACGATCGCGAGGGTCGTGTCGAGCTCGCGTCCGAGCAGGGAGCGCCTCTCCTCGATGCGCCCATCGCGCAGTGTCGCGCGCGTCACGCCGCTCTGCCACGCGGGCAGGTTCGAGACGTCGGTCAAGTAGGCGAACACGTCCTCGGGCGTTCGCGCGATCACGATCGACAGCTCGGCGCGCACCGGGCGAAGGATAGGCTCGAGAACGTGCTGGACGACCGCGTACGCGCCGTGCTCGAGCGCCTCGAGCGCGAGGACGCCGCCGAGCGGGAGCAGGGCCTGCCGCCCGAGCAGCGCGCCCGGCAGGTCGAGCCGACGACCGGCCGTTTCCTCTTCTCGCTCGTCGCGCCGCAGACCGACTGCGAGGTGCTCGAGCTCGGCGGCTCGCGCGGGTACTCCTCCATCTGGCTCGCGGCGGGAGTGCGCAACCTCGGCGGGCGGGTCCTCTCGCTCGAGCACGATCCGGCGAAGGTCGAGGCCTTGGGTCGCAACGTCGACGACGCGGGCCTCTCGGACTGGGCCGAGCTGCGCGCCGGCGACGCGTTCGAGCTGCTGCCTCGGGTCGAGGACGTGTTCGACGTCGTCTTCCTCGACGCCGAGAAGGACGACTACGAGGAGCTGTTCCGGCTCGCACGGGAGAAGGTCGAGCCGGGCGCGCTCGTCGTCGCCGACAACGTCCTCTCGCACCCCGACCCGCTCGCGAGCTACTCCGCCGCGCGGCAGGCGGACCCGACCCTCCTCAGCGTCACCGTCCCACTCGACCGCGGGCTCGAGCTGACGGTCGTGTTGCGGTAGCCGCGTCCTTCGGTATCTTGCAGGTACCGCGGAAAGGAGGTGGTCCGAGAGTGATTTCAGACAGTACGGGCAGTGGAGGTACCAGCGGGTAGGGGTGCCGTCCCCGGACCTACGGGGAACCGCCTAGCCAGCGTGGGGGACATCGCGTTCCGCGCCGCCCGGTCTAACTACCGAGACCGGAGCAGGAAAGCGCCTCTGCCACTACGCGCTGGTTACTGTGACGAAGGGCCGCGGAAGCGGCCCTTCGCATCTCCTCAGGCGGCGACTCGCTCGGGTGCCGCAACGGCCTCCGCGGCGAGCGTGGTCAGGTGCAGCCGGAGCTGCTCGAAGACCTCTCCATCCAGCAGCCGGCCCTCGTTGTCGATCCGCTCGTGCGCACGCGCGACCGGGATCTCGGTCCCGACGACGCGGGCGCCGGCGATGCCGAGGATCCGCTTCAGGTCCTGCTGAGCCCAGAGGGCGCCGAACTGGCCGGTGCTCGCGCCGACGACCGCGACCGGCTTGTTGCGCAACACGGCCTCGAGCTTCGGCCGAGACGCCCAGTCGACCGCGTTCTTGAGTCCGCCCGGGACCGACCCGTTGTACTCGGGCGTGGAGAAGAGGATCCCGTCCGCGGCCGCCCAGTCCTCGCGCAGGCGACGCACCGACTCGGGCGCATCGTCGCCGTCGAGGTCGTCGTCGTAGAGCGGCAGATCGCCGATTCCCGCCCAGAGGTCGAGCTCCACGCCCTCGGGGGCAGCCTCGAGCGCCGCCCTCAGGAGGCTCGTGTTGAACGAGCCCTCCCTGAGGCTGCCGGAGACGGCGAGCAGACGCATGGTCAGCTCTCCTGCCGCACGAGCGCGAGGTCGGCCTTGATGGTGACCTCGTCGCCGAGGTAGTCGCCGCCGCCCTGGTTCGGCGCGTTCCAGCTGACGCCGAACTCGTTGCGGTCGACGGTCGCCTCGAGCGCGATGCCGACACGCTCGCGGCCGAAGGGGTCGACGTTCGGCTCCGAGACGGAGGCCGAGATCGAGACCGGGCGGGTCACGCCCTTGATCGTCAGCTCCCCGTGCTCGAGGTCGCTCGTCCGGAACGAGATCTCCGGATACCGCTCGGCGTCGAAGAAGTCGGGCGTGAGGAGGTGGCCGTTCAGCTGCTCGTCCTTGACGTCGACGCTGGCGACCTGGGCCGAGCCCTCGAGGACGCCGTCCGCGAGCGTGGCCGTGTACTCGTGGAAGCCGCCGCGGAAGGTGTTCGTGCCCGCGTTGGCGACCTCGAACGAGACGTGGGAGTGAACCGGGTCGGCGCTCCAGCTGCCGGCCGGTGCAGACTTCGTGGTGGTGATGCTGGACATGGGGTGCACGCTCCTTCTATACTTGAGTTCGCAAGGATCATAGCGCGAAAAGATTGTCTAGTCAAGTATTGAGCACACAAGAACCTGCCGGCGTCTCCGGCCTTCCGGACACCGCCTGGGTGCGGTTCCTGCGCGCGCATGCGGCGCTGACGCGGGAGCTCTCGTCGCGCCTCGAAGCGGTCCACGAGCTGACGCTGAGCGACTTCGACGTGCTCGTCCAGCTCTATTACGCCGAGAACCGACGGATGCGCAGGATCGACCTGGCCCGCTCGGTGCTGCTGACGGCGTCGGGCATCACGCGCCTGCTCGACGGCCTCGAGTCCTCCGGGCTCGTCGGGAAGGAGCGCTGCGAGTCGGACGCGCGCGTGACCTACGCCGTCCTCACGGACGCGGGCGTGAGGAAGATCGAGGAGGCGAGGGAGTCCCACCTCGCCGACATCGAGGAGCTGTTCGGCGCGCCGTTCTCGAGGGAGGAGCTGCAGCAGCTCGCCGACCTGCTCGCCCGGCTCCCCCTCGCCCACACCTCGGAGGCTTGCTCCGCGTGACGCACGCGTTCTCCTCGCTCGACGAGCTCGGCGAGGGGCCGGGCTTCCGCAAGGTGCGCGCCGCGCTCGGCGTGACGGCCTTCGGGATCAACGGGATCGTGATGCCGCCGGGGCACGACGGCTTCCTCCACTTCCACGACACGCAGGACGAGGTCTACTTCGTCCATCGCGGCCGCGTCGAGGTCGAGGTCGAGGGCGAGACGCGCGTGCTCGGCGAGGGTGGGCTCTTCCACGTCGAGGCGACGACGCCGCGCAAGGTGTCGAATCCCTTCGCCGAGGATGCGATTCTGCTCGCGATCGGCGGCAAGGACGGCTACGTCGAGCGCGACGGCCACATGGTCGACGACGCGGACATCGCCCGGCGCTCCTCCTTCGGCAAGAGCTAGCCGCGCGCCCTAGTCCACGCTGTGCGGATCGACCATCGCCCCGAAGTAGCGCGCGTCGCGTGTGAGTAGCCCGACCCACCAGGGCCTCAGCCGGATTCCCCAGCGGCCGTTGCTCGCACCGAGCCGCCCGCAGCCTTCGAGGTGAGCGGTGATCGTGACGGGCCGGCGGCCCGCGTACTCGAAGCGCGCGGTGATGGAGGATCCGCGCCACGTCGAGCCGCAGATCGAAGGCAGGATCGTGCGGCGCGGCGCGTGGCTGAACCCGAAGGGAGCGGCCTCGAACGCGCGCGCGAGGTGGCGGCCGGCCCTCGGGCCGACGAGGTTGGAATGGTCGAGCCAGCGCCCCTCGTACGAGCAGCCCACGACGCGCCTCGCTTCTGCCGGCACGAACGGCTTGGACGCGCCTTGCCGTGAGCCGTGCGTGAAGACGCCGCCCGGGTGGGTAGGGCAGCCGTCCGGGTCGACGCGGATCGGCCGCACCGAGGCGAGGATCCGGCCCAGCAGAGAACGGTCCGGGCTGAGCACGGTCACGGAGAGGTTGCGGTGCGCGAAGTCGAGGCGGACCTCCTCGCTTCCCATCACCGTGCCGGCTTCCCAGCGGCGGGCACGGACGCCGTCGATCGTGACGGGCGTCGTGTCGCGCCGGTAGCCGTGCAGCCTCCGGAGCGAGCCACTGAACTCGACGACGCTCAGGCCCCGCGGCTGATTGGTCAGGCAGGCCGGAATCGCATCCGTGTTCCAGAGGACGGTATTCGCCTTCGGAGTTCCGCAGACCCCGTCGCCGAGGGGCCAACTTGCAGGTACCGCCACCTCGATCCCATGCGTGTCGACGTAGCGCATCGCTTGTCCGGCGCGCGACACGGTCGAATGCGAGCCGGCGCACGCCGTCAGCGCGAGCGCCAGCGCGAGCACGCCGAGGCACTTCGTCACGCCGCGTATACGGCGCGGTTCCAGCGATTCGTCACAGGAGCGCAACGGTGCGAATGTCGCCGGGCTCGCCGATCCGCGGGAGGCGTTCGGGCACCTCGTCGAGCGAGATCGTGCTCGTGACGAAGCGCGCGAGGTCGATCCGGCCGTCGAGCGCGGCCTGGGCGAGGAACGGGAAGTCCTCCCGCGGGACGGTGTCGCCGCCGTGCGTGACCGTCAGCGTGATCCGCGGGCCGAAGAAGTCCGCGTCGAGGTCGACGTCGAGTCTCGAACCCGGCGCCGGCAGGCCGACCATCGTCGCCCAGCCCGCGTAGGTGCACATCCGCACCGCCTGCGCGAGCGCGCTTGCTCCACCGCCCGCGGCGAAGGCGAAGTCGACGCCGCGTCCGCCGGTCAACTCGCGAACGGCCTCGACCGGATCGCCGACGGTCGCGTCCACGACGTCGGTCGCCCCGAGGACGTGAGCGTGACCGAGTTTCTCGGGCGCGACGTCCACGGCGACGATCCGGCCCGCGTTGCGGAGCAGCGCCCCCTGGATCACAGCGAGCCCGACGCCGCCGCAGCCGATCACCACGACAGACGAGCCCTCCCGTACCGGCGTCGCCCAGAGCGACGCGCCCGCTCCCGTCGAGAAGCCGCAGGCGAGGAGGGAGGCCTGCTCGATCGGCAGCTCCTCCGGCACCTTCACCGCGCATGCCTCGTGCACGACGGCGAGATCCGCGAACGTGCCGCAGCGAAGCACGGGCGTCAGCAGTGCGCCGTCGACCGCGCGGTGCATGCGTCGCTTCGCACGGAGCTGCGACGAGCAGCGGCGTGGATCGCCGCGCAGGCACTGCGGGCACTCGCCGCACGGCGCGCGCCAGGCGACGACGACGCGGTCGCCCGCAGCGACGGACGTGACCTCGCTCCCCACCTCCTCGACGACGCCCGCGCCTTCGTGGCCGAGCAGGATCGGAAACCGCGAGCCCCAACCCTTCGTCTCGACGATGTGCAGGTCCGAGTGGCAAAGCCCACAGGCCTGGACGCGGACGAGAACCTCGCGCCCGCCGGGCGTGTCGACGGTCAGCTCCTCGAGCGTCGGGGCCGCGTCGGGCTCCGCATAGACGACGCCGCGGATCACGTCGCGCGCCGGAGCTGCTCGTCGAGCGGCACGAGCGGCAGCCGGAACGTCTCGACCGCGCTCGTGTCGGTGACGACGTTGTCGCCGAGCTCGAGCATCGTGAGCTGGTCGCGGCTCACCGGTGCGCCGGGGAGCCGCTCGGTCAGCGTCGCCTGCAGGCGCATCGCGCCGAACGGGACGTGCAGCGACGGCCGCCGCACGCCGAGCACCCGTTTCAGCCGCTCCCAGAACTCGTTCCAGCTCACCGCCTCGGGGCCGCCGACCTCGAACGTCCGGCTCGCCGCCGCCGGCTCGGTGAGCGCGCGCGCGTAGTACTCGGCGAGGTCCTCGACCCAGATCGGCTGCAACCGCTGCCGGCCGGGGCCGACGATCGGCGTCACCGGTGCGTAACGCGCGAGCCGGACGAACGTCGGTAGAACGCCGCCGTCGCGGCCGAAGACGAAGCTCGGCCGGAAGATCACGTGCTCGAGCCCCGACTCGCGGACGGCGCGCTCCATCTCCCACTTCGCCGCGAAGTACGGGACGGCGTCCTTCGAGCGCTCGTCGAGGCCGAGCGCGCTCGCGAGCACGAAGCGCCGCACTCCCGCCTCCTGCGCAGCAGCGACGAGGTTGCGTGTCCCCGCGGACATCACGCGCTCGAACTCGGCGGGCCGGCCGCGGATGATCGCGACGAGGTGGACCACCGCGTCGACTCCCTCGCTTGCCGCGCGGAGGGAGGCGGGATCCGTCACGTCCCCGGAGGCCAGCTCGACGCCCCAGGCGGCGAGACGCGTGGCGCGCGCGGGATCCCGCACCAGGGCGCGAACGGGCATCTCCTTCGCCCGCAGCGCGTGCACGACGTGCGGCCCGATGAAGCCCGTGCCACCGGTGACGAGGACGGTCACGACCCCTGCTCGAAGTTCTGCCAGTAGCGGCTCGCCGTCGGCCCGCGCTGGCCCTTGTACTTCGAGCCGATCGAATCGGCGCCGTACGGCGTCGCGGCCGGTTCGGTCATCTGCATGAAGGAGATCTGCCCGATCTTCATGCCCGGATAGATCGTGATCGGCAGGTTGGCGACGTTCGAGAGCTCGAGCGTCACGTGACCGTCCCAGCCCGGGTCGATGAACCCGGCCGTGGAGTGGATGAGGAGCCCGAGCCGGCCGAGGCTCGACTTGCCTTCCAGCCGGGCGACGAGGTCGTCGGGCAGCTTGACGCGCTCGAGCGTCGAGCCGAGCACGAACTCGCCGGGATGGAGGACGAACGGATGGTCGTCGTCGACCTCGACGAGCTCGGTCAGCTCGGCCTGCTCGGTCTTGACGTCGATGAACGGATAGCGGTTGTTGTGGAAGACGCGGAAGAACCGGTCGACGCGCACGTCGACGCTCGAGGGCTGGAGCAGCGCCTCGTCGTACGGATCGATCTCGATCCGGCCCTCGGCGAGCCGGCGGGCGATCGTGGCGTCGGACAGCACCATTGCAGCGATTCTTACCGTGATTCCCCGTCGCGCGGAGAGGCTAAGGTGGCCTTATGGCCATGACCCGCGCAATCGACCTTCGTACCGAGATCCCCGGGCCTCGCTCCCGCGAGATCGCCGAGCGGAAGAAGCGTGTCGTCGCCGACCCGCTCGGCCTCTATCTGCCGATCATGATCGCGGGCGGGCACGGCGCGACCGTCACCGACGTCGACGGCAACAGCTTCGTCGATTTCGCCGGCGGTGTCGGCTGCCTCAACGTCGGCCACGCGCATCCGCGCGTCGTCGCGGCCGTGCAGGAGCAGGCCGCGCGCTTCTTCCACACCGACTTCACGATCGTCCCGTACGAGCTCTACGTCGACTACGCCGAGCGGCTGACCGCGCTCGCGCCGTTCGCGGGCCCGGTCAAGGCGGCGTTCTTCAACGCCGGCGCCGAGGCGGTCGAGAACGCGATCAAGTTCGCGCGCGGCTACACGCGCCGCCCGGCTGTGATCGGCTTCGACGGCGCGTTCCACGGGCGCTCCCTGCTCGCCCTCACGCTCACCTCGAAGACGCACCCGTACAAGGCCGGTCTCGGGCCGTTCGCGCCGGAGGTCTACCGCGTCCCGTTCCCGAACGAGTACCGCGGAATCACCGCCCGCGACGCGCTCGACGCGCTCGAGCGCGCGTTCCTGACGCAGGTTGCCGCCGAGACCGTCGCGGCGATCGTCGTCGAGCCGGTGCAGGGTGAGGGCGGCTTCATCGCGGCACCGCAGGAGTTCATGGCAGGGCTGCGCGCGATCTGCGACCGCGAGGGGATCCTGCTCGTCGTCGACGAGGTGCAGACCGGCTTCGGCCGGACCGGCCGCATGTTCGCCGTCGAGCACTACGGCGTCGAGCCGGACCTGATGACGGTGGCGAAGTCCATCGCCGGCGGCCTGCCGCTCTCTGGCGTCCTCGGCAAGGCCGAGATCATGGACTCCCTCTGGGACAACGCCGTCGGTGGCACCTATGTCGGCAACCCGGTCGGGCTGGCCGCCGCGGTCGCCGTCCTCGACGTGTTCGAAGAGGAGGGGCTCGTCGAGCGCGCCCAGCGGGTCGGCGACATGATTCGCGCGCGCATGACCGCCTGGCAGGAGCGCTTCGCCGCGATCGGAGACGTGCGCGGGCTCGGCGCGATGCTGGCGGTCGAATACGTCGAGGATCGCGCGACGAAGGAGCCGGCGCCGAACATCGCCTCGCGCGTCGCCGAGGAGGCCGCACGGCGCGGGCTGCTGCTGCTCACCGCCGGCGTCCATTCGAACTGCAACCGCGTCCTCTGTCCGCTCGTCATCACGGACGCCGAGCTCGAGGAAGGGCTCGCGGCGTGGGAGGAGGCGCTCGAAGCGGTCCTTGCGTAGCCGCGCTCGCCGTTCGAGCGTTCTAACCCTGTGCCTGGACCGAGGGCGACAACCCCTGCCGTGGCGCGACCTCCGCAGTCCGGCGACCTGATCGCCGACCGGTACGAGCTCGAGGAGCTCCTCGGCACAGGCGGCATGTCGACCGTCTTCCGGGCGCACGACCGCCAGCTCGACCGGCGCGTCGCGATCAAGATCCTCCACGAGCACTACGCCGCCGACCCGGAGTATCTCGAGCGCTTCCGCCGCGAGGCGCGAGCGGTCGCGAGGCTGTCGCATCCGAACATCGTCACGGTGATCGACCGCGGGGACGACGGCGGCCGGCAGTACATCGTCTTCGAGCACGTCGACGGCGAGAACCTGAAGGAGCTCGTGCTGCGCACCGGTCGCCTCCCGGTGCGGCGCGCGCTCGAGCTCGCGCTCGGCGTCGCCGACGGGCTCGCGTTCGCCCACGACCGCGGGCTCGTCCATCGCGACGTCAAGCCCCAGAACGTCCTCCTCAGCAGCGAGGGCGAGGTGAAGGTGACCGATTTCGGCATCGCACGCTCGCTCAACATCGATCACGGCGTCACGCAGACGGGCACGGTTCTCGGCACCGCCGAGTACCTTGCGCCCGAGCAGGCGAGCGGCAAGCCGGTATCCCCCGCGACCGACGTCTACTCCCTGGGCGTCGTGCTCTGGGAACTGCTCGCGGGGGACGCGCCGTTCGTCGGCGAGACCTTCGTCGCGGTGGCGCTGCGCCACGTCAACGAGCCGCCGCCGAGCGTCCGCGAGCGGCGGCCGGACGTCTCGCACAGGCTCGAGGCCGCGATCGAACGCGCGCTCGCGAAGGATCCGGCGCGCCGTTTCCCTTCGATGGCGGCGTTCGCCAAGGAGCTGCGCGCCTGCCTCGCGGAGGCCGACGGCGACGCAGTCCCTCCGCCGCAGGACGACCTCGGCGCGACGCTCGTCACCCGGCCCGCCCCGCAACCGGCTCGGCTGCGGCGGCGGCGCTCACGGCGGCGTCCGCTCGGCTGGGCGATGCTCGCGCTCGTCGCTGCCGGCGCGGCATTCGTGGCCGTCTTTCTCGCGGGCGGCGTCGGCCACCACCGCGGCGGGTCGGGCGGCGGCCCGTCCGGCTCGAACGTCCCGTTGAAAGGCGTCGGCGACGCCTACTCCGGACCGGGCCATCCAGACTCTCATGCGGACAGTGCGGTCAACGCGACGGACGGATCCTCGGCAACCTCCTGGACAACACAGACGTACGTCGACCAGTCATTCGGCGGGCTCTTGACGGGCCTCGGGCTGGTTCTGGATGCCAGGAGCTCGGTGAAGCTTGCCCACGTGACTGTGACCACGACCACTCCGGGCTTCACCGCCGAGATCCAGGTGGGCAATTCGCGGAGCGGGCGGTTCACGGTCGACTCGCGGTCGGAACCGGTCGGCTCGCAGACGACGTTCACGCTCGACGGGAAGAGCGGGCGGTACTACGTGGTCTGGATCACTCGGCTCCCGCCGACTCTCTCCGCCGAAATCTCGGAAGTCAGCGCGACGAGCTAGTAGACGAGCTTCGAGCGCCGCTCGTGCCGCTCGAGGGCGAGCTCGATCAGCCGGTCGAGCGCCTCCGCGTAGCCGAGCCCCGAGGCCTCGAACAGCCGCGCCCAGACGCTCGTGGCGGTGAATCCGGGCATCGTATTGAGCTCGTTGAGCACGACCTCGCCGTCGGATTCGCGGACGAAGAAGTCGACGCGCGCGAGACCTTCGCATTCGCTCGCGACGAACGACTCGACGGCGCGACGCTGCAGCAGCTCGACCGTCTCCGGCGGCAGGCCGGGCGGGGGCACGAGCAGCTCCATGCCGCCGTCGTCGTATTTCGAGGCGAAGTCGTACCACTCGTGGTCGAGTGTGTCGATCTGGCCCGGGAGCGACGCGACCGGCGGCGGCACGCGGTTGCCGAGCACGCCGACCTCGACCTCCGTGCCCGCGACGAACTCCTCCACGAGCACCTTCTCGTCGTGCCGGAACGCGAGCTCGACCGCAGGCGCGAGCTCGTCCTCCGAGTGCACCTTCGAGATGCCGACCGAGGAGCCGAGCCGCGCGGGCTTGACGAACACGGGATAGCCGAACGGGTTCTCGATCGAGTCGCCGAGGCGGATCGCGTGGTGCGCCGCGACGGGGATCCCGCTGTCGCGCATCACCTTCTTGAACAGATCCTTGTCCATGGCGAGGGCCGACGCGGCGACGCCGGCGCCGACGTACGGAACCCCGGCGAGCTCGAGCAGCCCCTGCACCGTGCCGTCCTCGCCGAACGGGCCGTGGAGGATCGGCAGGACGACGTCGACCGAGCCGAGGCGCTCCAGCGGTCCGCCGTCGTAGGGGACGGGCAGCGTCTCGGCCGTCGTCCGACCGGTTCCGAGGGCCCAGCGGCCGTCGCGGCCGATCGCGACCTCGGCGACCTCGAACCGCTCCGGGTCGAGGGCCTCCGCCACCGACCGCGCGGAGGCGACGGAGATCTCGTGCTCGCTCGAGCGGCCGCCCGCCAGAATCGCCACGCGCAGGCGGCGGCCGGAGCTCACCCGTTGCCGGTGGTCGTCGTCGGCCCGGGCGAGAACTGGCCGACCACGATCGTCACCGTCGAGCCCTTGTCCTCCTTCGTGCCGCCCGGCGGGTTCTGAGACTGGACGACGCCGTCCTGGTTCGGGTCGCTCACCGTGATGGTTTGCTCGTTGACCTTGAAGCCTTCCCCTTCGAGGGTCTGGAAGGCCTGCTGCGCGGTGTAGCCGACGACGGACGTGACGGTCGCCTGCGGGGGCCCCTTCGAGACCTCGAGAGCGACGCTCGTGCCCTTGGCCTCCGGTGAGCCCGGCGCCGGGTTCTGGTGGACGACCGTGCCGTAGGGGGCGGTGTTGTCGACGAACGACGGATTTGCCGTGAACCCGGCGGCCTGGAGCTTCGCCGTGGCGTCGCTGATGCTGAGGCCGAAGACGTTCGGCACAGGCGCCCTCACCGGGCCGTTCATCACGTTGACGCGTACCTTCGTCCCCTCGGGCACCGACTTCCCCGCCGGCGGGTCGGTCGCCGTCACCTTGCCGGTCGTGTCGCCGGGGACGCCGAACTTCACCGGCTTCAAGCCGGCGTTGTGGAGAGCCGCCTGGGCGTCGGCCCACTGCTCGCCCTTCACGTCGGGCACCTGCACCTTCGGCGGCCCCGTCGAGACCCAGATGGTGACCGTGCCTCCCTTGTCGACCTTCCGGCCCGGGCTCGGATCCTGCCGGAAGACGATCCCCTGCCTGTACCGCTTGCTCGAGCCGTGGTTCACCTTGGCGTGGAGGTTCGCTGCGGTGATCTGGTGCTTCGCGCGCGCGACCGGCTCGTTCACGTAGCTGTTGACGGGCACCTGTTGCGTCGACGAGCCGGCGAGCTCGTGGTAGACGAAGAAGCCCGCGATCGCGGCGGCGATCACGAACGCTGCGGCGACGAGCCACGGCCAGAGCGGGCGCTCGGGTCCGCCGCGATCCTCGTACTCCTCCTCCTCGACGATCGCGGCGGGCGCGATGCGCGTGCGGGTGGGAGGCGGCGGCGCGATCATCGTCGCGGCCGTGGCCGCTTCGGCCGCGGCAGCGGGCGGCCGACGCAGGACCTGCGTGGCGGTGTCGACTGTCGCGGCCGAGACGTTGGCCCCGCGCGCGACGCGGTCGAGATCCGCTTCCATCTCGTCCGCGCTCTGGTAGCGGTCTTCCGGATTCTTGGCGAGCGCCCGCAGCACGACCATGTCGAGCTCGGGCGGGATGTCGGGCCGCAGCTTCGACGGCGGCTGCGGCGCGGTCGAGAGGTGCTTCATCGCGATCTCGACGGGCGTCTCGCCCTCGAACGGCGTCTTGCCGGTGAGGAGCTCGTAGAGCACGATCCCGAGCGAGTAGAGATCCGAGCGCGGGTCGACCTCGCCGCCGCGCGCCTGCTCGGGCGAGAGGTACTGCGCCGTGCCGACGATCGAGCCCGTCTCGGTCATCTGGCTTGTGCCCGCGCGCGCGATCCCGAAGTCCGTGACCTTGACTCGACCCTCGCCGTCGACGAGGACGTTGTGCGGCTTGATGTCGCGGTGGACGATGCCGTGCCGGTGCGCGAAGCGCAGCGCCGAGAGGATCTGGCGCGCGTACTCGATCGCGACGTTGACCGGCGCGGCGCCGCGGCCGATGATGAGCTCCTTGAGCGTCCGCCCGTCGAGGAACTCCATCGCGATGTAGTAGGTGTCCTCGGCCTCGCCGCGGTCGTAGATCGAGACGATGTTCGGGTGGTTGAGCGCGGCGGCGTTCTTCGCCTCGCGCCGGAACCGCTCGATGAACTGGTCGTCGTTCCCGTGCCGGCTGTTGAGGATCTTGATCGCGACGCGGCGGCCGAGCTCCTGATCCTCGGCGAGGTAGACGTCGGCCATGCCGCCGGCGCCGAGCTTGCGCTGGATCCGGTAGCGCCCGTCGAAGAGCGTGTCGATGAGAGAGTCGCTTACCGCCACGGCGGCCTAAAGGGTAGAGACACGGTCACCCGGCCATCAGTTTTTCGAGGATTGCCTTCGCGATCGGGGCCGAGACCGAGGCGCCGAAGCCGTTCGGCTGCTTCTCGACGACGACCGAAACGACGTAGCGCGGGTTGCTCGCCGGCGCGAAGCAGACGAACCACGCGTCGTACACCGTCCCGAGACCGAGCTCGGCCGTGCCCGTCTTGCCGGCGACCTGGAGGCTCGAGGGAAAGCCGACGCTCGCGGCCGTCCCGCCCTGCACGACGAGCTGCATCATCTGGTTCAGCTCTGCCGCGGTCGAGGGCTTGATCACCCGGCCGAGCATCTGAGGGCTCGTCTTCGCGACGGTCGAGCCGTCGGAGGCGACGACCTTCTGCACGAGATACGGCTTCGGCTCGACTCCCTTGTTCGCGATCGTGGCGCCGACGAGCGCCATCTGCAGGGGCGTGGCGAGCATGTACCACTGCCCGAACGCGAGCCGGCCCGAATCGATCTGGGAATTGCTGGCGGGACTCCAGAGCTTGTTGTTCTTGTACAGGCCGGATGCGTTGCTCTCGTTCGGCGGCGTGTCCAGCGGCGGCACCGAGTAGAAGCCGAACCGCTTCGCGTACTTGAGGATCTCCTCGCCTCCGATGTGCATGCCGACGTTGCAGAAGACCGAGTTGATCGAGTGCTCGAAGGCCTGCGCGAACGTGACGTTGCCGAACGCCTCGGGCCCGCTCTGGTCGGGGTTGCCCGCGTTCGAGACGCGCCGGCCGTACTCGGTGCAGTACCCCGGGTCGTTGAACGGCGAGCTCGGTGTGTACGCGCCCGAGTCGAGGGCGGCCGCAGCCGTCACCATCTTGAAGGTCGAGCCGGGCGGGTAGAGGCCCACCGTCGCGTTGTTCTGGAGTGCGGTGTGGTCACCGCACGTCCCTGCGATCTTCCGGATCTTCGGAAAGCCGTGCCGCTGCTCGATCAGGTTCTCGTTGTAGGTCGGCGACGAGGCCATCGCGTAGACGGCGCCGGTCTTCGCGTCCATCGCGATCACCGCTCCGCAACGTCCGGCGAGCTGGGTCAGAGCCAGCCTCTGCACGGCAGGACGCAGCGTGAGGATCACGTTGTCGCCCTTCACCGTCGCCCCGCCGAGCTGCAGGGCGTGCTCGAGGCTGTTGCTGAGGTTCGTGTTCGAGCCCGTGAGGTAGGCGTCGTAGCTCGACTCGAGCCCGGTCGTCGGCCCGCCCGAGGTCGAGTAGCCGAGCACCTGCGGCGCGAGGTCGTTCGCCGGATAGCGCCGCGTGTAGGTCGTGAGGCCGTGGATGCGGTGCCTCCGGTTCGTCGCGAGGACGGTCCCGTCGGAGGCGAGGATCTTGCCGCGGTCGACCGTGATCCGGGCGATCCGTGCGGTCTCGTTGCCCTTGCGGTCATTGAGGCTGCCGACGGCCCACGTCTGCCAATACGTCGTCGACACGATGAGGACGGCGAGCAGGATCATCGCGGCGACGGAGACGTGCCGGAGCTGCGTGTTCACGCCGCCGCCTCCTGCCGGTTCGCGCGGTTCGAGATCAGAAGCAGCCCGGCGACGAGAAGGAAGTTGGCGACGACGCTCGAGCCTCCGTACGAGACGAAGGGCAGCGTGATCCCCGTGAGCGGGATGACGCGCGTGATGCCGCCGACGATGACGAAGGTCTGGAAGGCGAAGCTGAAGCTGAGCCCGGCGGCGAGCAGCTTCGAGAAGCCGTCGGTCGCGGTGAGCGCGATCCGGAAGCCGCGCAGGACGAAGGCCATGTAGAGGAGCAGCAGGGCCGCGGCGCCGATCAGCCCGAGCTCCTGGGCGAGCGCGGAGTAGATGAAGTCCGTGTTCTGGTCGGGGACGATCTGCTGTCCCGTCGGCGTGTTCACGATTCCGCGGGCGAGCCCGGTGCCGCCGACGCCGCCGTGCGCGATCGAGTAGAGCGACTGCAGGATCTGGTAGCCCGTCGACTGCGCGTGCTTGTAGGGGTCGAGCCACACGTCGACGCGCTCCTTCACGTGCGGCGTGACCCGTGTGATCCCGACGGCGCCGACGAGGAACAGCCCGAGCGCGGCCGCCACGAACGAGAGCCGTGCCGTCGCGACGTACAGCATCGAGAGGAAGATCCCGTAGTAGAGGAGCGCGCTGCCGAGGTCGTCGGTCGCGAGCAGCACGAGCATCGCGCCGCCCCAGATCACGAGCAGCGGCCCCCAGTCCTTCATCCGTCCCTGCGCGAGCACCTCTCGCTTCTCGCGGAGGTAGGCGGCGAGGAAGACGATCAGCGTGATCTTGCCGAGCTCGCCCGGCTGAAACTGGAGCGGGCCGAAATGGATCCAGAGCCGCGAGCCATTGATCGACTCGCCGATCCCGGGCGCGAGCGGCAGGAAGAGCAGACAGATCGCCGTGACCCCGAAGAGGTACTTGTAGCGCTCGAGCACGCGGTAGTCCTTGTGCAGCCAGAAGAGCGTCGCGCCGAACGCGGCGACTCCGATCACGATCCAGAGCCCCTGCCGGAGTGCGTTGCCGGGGCCGAGCCGGTAGATCTCCGTCACGCCGATCGCCGTCAGCAGTGCCGCCATCGGCAAGAGGTAGGGGTCGGCGAGCGGCACGGTCATCCGGGCGACGACGTGCGCGACGAGGTAGAGGCCGAAGAAGAAGACGGCGTATCCGAGCGAGCCGCCCGAGATCTGCGACCTGAGCGCGATGTACACCGTCGCGAAGCCGATCGCCGTCAGCAGGCCGACGGTGAGGAGCGCGGCGAGCTCGCGGTTGCGCAGGGTCAGCGCGTCAGCCCCCACACGACGACCGCCGCGGCGATCAGGAGGACGACGATCGCGATCAGGACGAGGCGGACGCGGCGCGCGTCGAGACCGGTCTCGGCTGCGGGCTGGCTCGCCGCGAGCTCATCCGGGATCTCGCCCGGAGGCACGACCATCGTGTCTCCCGCCTCGCGATCCGCGTACTCACGCGTCTGCTCGTCGGGCTCGTCCTCGCCTCCGGTGAGCGCCGGCATCGCGACGGTGTCCTCGAGGCTCGGTGCGTCCTCCGCCGAGATCCGGAAGGCGACAGCGGTGATGTTGTCCTCGCCGCCGCCGCGGTTCGCGGCCGCGACAAGCGCCTTCACCGCCTTGTCGAGGTCGTCGCGGTGCGCGTGGACGAGCTCGAGGATCTCCTCGTCCTCGACCATGTCGGTGAGACCGTCGGAGCAGATGAGGAAGACGTCCCCGTCCTCGGCCTCGATCGTGAAGCCGTCGACGTCGACGTCGGGATCCGTTCCCACTGCGCGCGTGATGACGCTGCGCTGCGGGTGGATCTGCGCCTCCTCCTCGGAGAGCCGTCCGCTCTTCAGCAGCTCGTTCACGAGCGAGTGGTCCTCGGTCAGCTGCTCCATCTGCTCGTCACGAACGAGATACGCGCGAGAGTCGCCGACGTGTCCCAGCGCGACGGTCATCCCCTCGACGAGCGCGACCGTCATGGTCGTACCCATGCCCGAGGCGGAGGGGTCGGTCGAGGCGCGGTCGAAGATGCGGCGGTTCGCCTCCTGGATGAGCGCGTCGATCCGGCCGACCCCCTGGAGGCCGTCGGAGTCTCCGCCTTCGACCGCCGACGCCGCCAGCTGGGACGCGACCTCCCCCGCCTGCGCGCCGCCCATCCCGTCGGCGACGGCGAAGAGCGGCGGCGCGACCACGTAGTTGTCCTCGTTGCGGCGTCGCCTGCGCCCGGTGTCGCTCGCCACCGCATACGCGCCGACGGGCACCGCTATGCCTCCTCCACACGGAGGTCGGTCTCGCCGACGCGCAGGACGTCGCCCGCGCCGAGCCGCTGCGCGCCCGCGACGCGTGCGCCGTTGACGTAGGTGCCGTTCGTCGAGTCGAGATCCTGCACCCAGGCGCCGTCGCCGCGCAGCTCGATCCGCGCGTGCCGCGCCGACGCGAACTCGTCGCCGTCGAGCACGAGGTCGTTCTGGCCGCCGCGGCCGACCGTCACGGGAGCCGAGTTGAGCGGGAACTCCTCCCCCTCGCCGAGGCTCGGGCTGCGCTGGACGACGAGGCGCACCGACCGGCGTGCCGGCGCTCCTGCGCGACGGAGCCCCGCCGCCGCGGCGGCTGCCGGCGTCAGGATCATGCTGTCCTGGCTCGGCGCCTGCGGCTCGCGGCCCGCCGAGCGGATGACGCGGACGACGAACAGGTAGAGCAGGACGAGGAACGCGATCTTGAGCGCGAGGAGCACCTCGGCGACCCCAGTCGACGCGACCATGTTCACGCTGCTCCTATTCCCGTTCGGTCGAGAAGGTGACCGTCGTCTCGCCGATTGTGAACCGCGAGCCGTCGGCGAGCCGCACGCGCTGAACGCGCCGCCCGTCCACCTCCGTTCCGTTCGTCGAGCCGAGATCGACGAGCCAGTACGTCGAGCCTTCCTGCACGATCTCCGCGTGGCGGCGCGAGACGCTCGGGTCGTCGATCTGGACGTCGACGTCGCGCGAGCGTCCGAGCACGGAACGCTGCTTCTCGAGCACGCTCCGCCCGCCGGCCCACTCCAGGACGGCGACCTCCCGCTCGAGGCCGAGGTCGAGGGCCGAAGCGGCCTCGGTCGGCTGCGTCCGGGGCTTGTAGACCATCGTCGCGCCCGGGGACGGGATCTCGGGTGCGTCCTCCTCGCCGGTGCGGCCGTACTGCGCCATCCGCGTGGCGATCCCGAACTCGCCGACTCCGAGGTCCTCGTCCGTCTCGAACAGGATCCGCGGCGGCGTCAGCAGCGCGTAGTTCTCGCGAGCGGCGTGCTCGGAGAGGTACTCCTCGAGCTCGGACACGAGCGAGTTCTCGTAGCCCTCGAACTGCTCGCGGTCGCCCGCAGAGAGGTAGATCGTGTACTCGTTCGGCACGTAGACGCGGGTCACCGACGTCGAGCGGTGCTCGTCCATCTCCTTCGCGAGCTTGCGCGCGAGCTCGACCGGCTGGACGTTCGTGCGGAAGGCGCGGCCGAAGACGCCTTCGAAGACACGCTCGAGCCTCTGTTCGATGCCCCGCAACACCATCAGGTCGCAGGTGAGCGTACCCCCAGCGCAGGAGCGCGAAGCGCTGTGAACGCCGCGATCGCCCAGGCCGAGAGGAGGAGCGGCAATGCGGCGGCGCTCGGCACGGCGGCGACGGTGAGCACGATCATCCCGGCGCCGAGCCCGGCGGCCGCCCAGCGGCCGCGGGCGCGCGCCTGCGGGAGGGCGAGCGCGACGAGCGCCAGGGCGCAGGTCTCCAGCAGGAGCCACGGGTGGGCGCCGGCCGCACGGGCGAGCGAGCCCGCCACGTCGAACGGGTCGCGCGCGGCGGCGACGCCGAGCCCGAGCGGCGCGGGACCGCCCACGAGCGGCAGCGTCGCGTGCCGGATCCCGGTCGCCAGCGCAGCGGTCAGCACGCCGACGGCGACGGTGAGGCCGCGGAGGTGGGCCGAGCGGACACGCGCGGTGACGACCGGGAGAAGGCCGAGCGCGGCGACGGGCGCGAGCAGCGGGCCGACGACGAAGAGCAAAGCGGTCCGCGGCTCCCGCCACGTCACGAGCAGCCAGCCGGCGGCGAGCGCGGCGTAGAGCAGGGCGAGGCCCAGCGAGACGTTGCCGAGCGGGAGCACCGGCACGGCGAGCGCGAGCGCGATCCCGGCACGCTCGCGGCAGAGCGTCGCGGCGGCCGCGAGGAGCGCGAGCCCGACCGGCCAGCCGTGCGGGTAGAACGGCAGGGCGGCCGACGTCCAGCCGGCGAGGAGCGCTGCGAGGACGGTCGTGAGCGCCTGTCCCGGCTCGACGCGCGACGGCAGACGGAATGCGGGCTTGGGGACGAGTTCCGATTGCGCCGCGCCGCGGAGGGCGTCCGCGAGTCCTCTGGCGGTCGGTCTTCTCGCGGGGCTCGTCGAGAGCGCGCTGTCGACGAGGCGGAGGAGCCGCTTCGGCAGGTCCGGCCGCAGCTCGCCGAGCGGCCGCGCGCCGGACTCGATCGCGCGCGCCGTCTCGAGCATCGAGCCGCGCCAGAACGGATGCCGGCCCGCCAGCGCCTCCCACAGCATCACACCGACCGCCCAGACGTCCGCGGCCGGCGTCGCCTCGCCGCCCGCGAGCCGCTCGGGAGAGATATATGCGAGCGTTCCAGGGACGTCGCCGGCCTCGGTCAGCGTCTCGGCGTCGGCCATCTGCGCGAGCCCGAAGTCGAGGACGCGCGCGGCGACCCGATCGCCGTCCACGAGCAGCACGTTCGACGGCTTGACGTCACGATGGAGGATCCCGGCCGCGTGGGCGTGCGCGAGGCCGTCGCACACCTGCGCGCACGCCTCGATCGCGTCCTCCTCCGGCAGTTCGTTGGCGCGCAGCGCCTCGCGGTAGGTGCGGCCGGGGACGAACTCGTACGCGATGTAGACGTGGCGCGAGTCCCTGCCGAAGCCGTACGCGCGCAGGCAGGCGGGATGACGCAGATGGGCGGCGGCGGCGGCCTCGCGCTCCGCCCGCGCGGCCGACTTGCCCTCGCGCGCGATGATCTTGAGCGCTACGTCGAGCCCCGTCCGCTCGTCGCGGGCGAGCCAGACCGAGCCTGAGCCGCCGCTGCCGAGCGGCCGCAGCGGCCGGTAGCGGTCGAGGACGAGCTCGATGCCGGTGAGCGCTGGGGCGGCCTCTCCCATGCAAGAGCGGAGATTGGCGACGGCGCCGGACTGTCCTGCCTAGCCGTCCTTCCGGGCGTTGTAGGGTTGGCGCGGTCGTGAGCACCTACGACGACGAAACGCCGCTCGAGTTCTTCGAGGAGCCGGAGACGCTCGAGTCGCCCGAGCGGCAGCGACGCCGGATGCGGCCACAGCGCCGACCGGGCGGTCCGCGCCGGCCCGCTCCGCCGCCTCCCGGGGCGGTTGCCCTCGCGCGGCTCGCGGGCTTCGTGGCGCTGGCGATCGCGGTCGTCGTGGGTCTCGTCTTCTGGGTCGGCTCCTGTCAGGGCAAGAGCACGTACGACCAGTACAAGTCGTACATGGGCAAGGTGCTGCCCATTGCGCAGAGCTCCGCCTCGGCCGGGGGGACGGCTGCGCTGGCGCGGGAGCTGAACTCCACGAAGCTCACGCTCACCGGGCTGCAGGCGAAGCTCGAGGAGTGGTCGCGGCAGCAGCAGCAGGACTACGACGAGGCGCTGGGCCTCGTCCCGCCCGCCCCGCTGCAGACAGCGCACCAGCAGGTCCTGGCCACGCTCCAGCTCCGGGCGATCGGGCTCACCGATCTCGCGGACAAGCTCGCCGAGGCCGGGTCGAAGTCCCCGTCGAAAGTCGCGGAGATCCTCGTCAAGCAGGCGAAGATCCTGAGCGCGAGCGACCTCGTCTGGGCCGAGCTCTTCAAGCAACCCGCGACCCAGACGATGAAGCGAGCCGGGGTCGTCGGCGTGATCGCGCCGCCGTCGAAGCTCGTGACGAACCCGGTGGTGATCAGCTTCCGTTCGTTCAAGGTGGTCTATCGGCGCCTGCGGGCGTCGTCCGGCAGCACCACCAGCAACGTGCACGGCGTGCACGGCAGCGAGCTCCTGGGCACGTCGGCGGTCGTGGGCGGGACGACGGTGCCGCTCAAGTCCAGCCCGACGACGGTGGACGTGGCGGCGAACCTCGTCTTCAACGTCTCCTTCGAGAACGGCGGCAATTTCGACCAGACCAATGTCCCCGTGACGCTGACCATCACCGTCTTCAAGAACACGGTCTTCGGGCCCAAGAAGCAGATCGTCCGGTTCATCGGCAAGAAAGAGACGAAGACGGTCACGTTCGGCAACCTCCAGCTCCCGACGAGGGCCTTCGGCGCCCGGGCGGTGGTCAACGTCGACATCGGCAAGGTGCCCGGAGAGACGACGCTCGACAACAACCGGGCCTCGTATCCGGTCTTCTTCAGCCTCAGCCATTGACCGCGTCGGTTGCAGGGATGATCGCGATCGCGGCGGCGGCCGTCGCCGTGGTCGGGCTTGCGATCGCGCTCGTTCTCCACGTCCGGCTCCGCCGAGTCCGTTCCGCGCAGCTCACGCTGCAGGGGAGCGGGGGCGGCGATCTCGTCGACTTCGCCGTCTCGCTGCAGGGCCGGGTCGACGGGCTGCACCGGACGGTCGACGAGCTGACGGCGGCGCTCGGCCGTCTCGAGCGTCGCGTCGACACGACCGTCTCCCGGCTCGCCGTGGTGCGCTACGACGCGTACGAGCAGACGGGCGGGCACCAGTCCGCCTCGGTCGCCCTGCTCGATTCCTCGCGCAGCGGCGTGGTCCTGAGCGCCATCCAGGGACGCGACTACGCGCGGATCTACGTCAAGGAGCTCGACGACGGCCGCGCCGCCGTCTCCCTCTCGCCCGAGGAGCAGGAGGCCGTCGAACGGGCGATGAGGTCGCAGCAGTAGCGCCGTATTCCGCTGCTACTTTTCGCGCAGGTTGCAGCACGTTCTTGTTTTGAACGCAAGTTACGAGCCGCTCAATGTGTGCACGGTGCGGCGCGCTCACGTGCTGGTCTTCAAAGGCAAGGCGGAGGTCATCGAGCGGCTGGACAAGCCGTTGCGCTCCTCGACCGGCGAGTTCATCTGGCCGCACGTGATCCGGCTCCTGCACTACGTGCGCGTGCCGCGCGCGATCCAGCGCAAGATCTCCCGCCGCGCCCTGTTCGCGCGCGACGGCTGGCGCTGCGCCTACTGCGGCACGTCGAACGGCCGCCTCACGCTCGACCACATCGTGCCGCGGTCGAAAGGCGGCGAGTCGATCTGGGAGAACGTCGTCACGGCGTGCGCTCCCTGCAACCTCCGTAAGGGCGACCGGACGATCGAGCAGGCCGGGATGGTGCTCCACACCTCGCCGCGCGCCCCGACGCCGACGCTCTTCATCAAGCTCGCCGCGCCGCGGATCCCGTCCGGCTGGACGCCCTACCTGCCGGCTACGGCGTAG
>DASUHE010000057.1:0-19964 GCA_036273695.1 Gaiellaceae bacterium | reverse complement strand
GCGCTGATCATCCTGCTCGTGATCTTCGCGCTCGTCGCCCTGGGCCTTCTCCTGCTCGACCGCCGGTAGACTTCGGTGCCCCTGGGGCGTAGCCAAGTGGTAAGGCAACGGGTTTTGGTCCCGTGATCCCAGGTTCGAATCCTGGCGCCCCAGCCACTTCTTCCTGACATGGCAGACGAGCTCGCAGCAGTCGTGATGGCCGCCGGGATCGGCACGCGGATGAAGAGCGCGACGCCGAAGCATCTGCACCCGCTGCTCGGTCGGCGGATGGTCGACTGGGTCGTGGAGGCCGCGCGCGGCGCAGGCGTCGAGCGGCTCGTCGTCGTGGCTTCGCCGCAGACCGCCGACCTGCTCGAGGACGTCGAGGTCGCGCTGCAGGAGGAGCCGCTCGGCACCGGGGACGCCGTGCGCAGCGCGCGCGTCGCCCTGGAGGGCTTCGACGGGGACGTGCTCGTCCTCAACGGCGACGTGCCGGCGCTACGGCCCGAGACGATCCGCGCGCTCGTCGATACGCACCGGGAGGCCGGCGCCGCCGCGACCGTCCTCTCCTTCGCGCCGGCGGACGCCGGGGCCTACGGGCGGATCGTCCGCGACGGCGACGGCCGGCTCGCCCGGATCGTCGAGGCGGCGGACGCCTCCGCCGAGGAGCTGGCGCTCGGCGAGGTCAACTCCGGCATCTACGTCTTCCGAGCGGAGAAGCTCTGGCCCGCGCTCGAGCGGCTCGACCCGCACAACGCCCAAGGCGAGCTCTACGTGACCGACACGCTCGGCCTGCTCGTGAGCGACGGCGAGACGTGCGCGGTGCAGCTCGCGGACGACCCTCTCGAGGCCGAGGGCGTGAACACCCGCGCCGAGCTCGCGCTCGCGGCGTCGTCCCTGCGCGACCGCATCAACGAGGCGCACATGCTCGCCGGCGTGACGATCGTCGATCCGGCGACGACGTGGATCGAGGCGGGCGTCGAGATCGAGCCGGACGTGGTCATCCAGCCGTTCACGGTCGTCCGCGGCCGGGTCCGCATCGAGGGTGGCGCGGAGATCGGTCCCTTCGCCTATGTTCGGGCGGTGAGCGTGATCGGGGAGGGAGCGAAGATCGGCACGTTCGTCGAGGTCAAGAACGCGGCCGTCGGCGCCGGGGCGAAGGTTCCGCACCTCTCGTATCTCGGTGACGTCGAGGTGGGGCAGGGGACGAACGTCGCGGCCGGCAACATCACCGCCAACTTCCCGCACGAGCCGGGAGAGCCGAAGGGCCGCACGCGGATCGGCCGCAACGTCAGGACCGGTGTGGACACTGTCTTCCATGCCCCGGTCGAGATTGGCGACGACGCTTGGATTGCAGCCGGCTCCGTCATCACGGATGATGTCCCTCCCGGTTCGCTGGCTGGATTTCCCCCGCGGCAGACGACGAAGGAAGGCTGGGTCTACGACAAGCATGGAAAGCCCGACGGCGACTGAAGTGGCCCTGCCGGGGCTCGAGGGCGGCGTCGTGATGAGCGACCCGTCGCCGCAGCACTACATCGTGCGCGGCCCCGAAAAGCGGCTCATGGTCTTCTCCGGCCGCTCGCATCCGCAGCTCGCGGCGGCGATCGCCGAGAGGCTCGGGGTCGAGCTCGGAGACGTCCAGCTCAGCACGTTCCCGAACGACGAGACGTACTGCCGCTACCTCGAGTCGATCCGCGGCGCCGATGTCTTCATCGTCCAGACGGGTGCACCGCCCGTGGACAAGAACCTGATGGAGCTCGTCCTGATGATCCAGGCCGCGAAGCTCGCCTCCGCGAAGCGGATCACGGCCGTCATCCCGTGGTTCCCCTACTCGCGGCAGGACCGAAAGGCGAAGCCGCGCGAGCCGATCTCGGCACGCCTCGTGGCCGACATGCTCCAGCTCGCGGGAGTCGATCGCGTGCTCACGATGGATCTCCACGCGGGCCAGATCCAGGGCTTCTTCACGATCCCGGTCGACCACATGACCGCGTTGCAGCTCTTCGCGACCCACTTCCGCGACCTCGGGCTGACCGGCGAAGGCGTCGTCGCCGTCGCCCCCGACGCCGGCCGCGCGAAGTACGCCGTCCGCTTCGCGGAGATGATCGAGGCGAGCTTCGCGATCATGCACAAGATGCGGGTCGCCACCGACCACGTCGAGATGACGGAGGTCACCGGCAGGGTGCGGGACAAGGTCGCGATCGTCGGCGACGACGTCTCGACGACGGGCAGCACGCTCGTCGCGGGCGCCCAGGCGCTCAAGGAGCACGGCGCCTCCGAGGTGAACGTCTTCGTCACGCACGCGCTCTTCTCGGACCAGGCGCTCGAGCTGATCGCCGACTCCGAGATCGACCGCGTCGTCGTCACCGACAGCGTCCCCGTCGATCCTCGCAAGCGCCCCGAGAACATGACCGTCCTCAGCGTCTCGGGCCTGCTCGCCGAGGCGATCATGAACGTCTTCGCCGACGACTCGGTCTCCGCGATTTTCGGCGGCGAGAACCAGCTCTTCTGATCTGAGCGGGCAGCGAGCGCGGCCTTCAAAGATTGGCCGAACGGCCCATAGGCGACGGTCTGAACCCCGGCTACCTTGGCCGCTTCCCAACCCGGTGGCCGGTCGGAGGCTCGGCGAGTCACCCGGAGAGGTGATTGAGGTTATCCGCCGGGACTTCCAAAATTCGACTGCATCGCACTTCGCTAGGGCGATGTCCTTGTACCCATGAAGAGAGCCATCCCTGCGGCCATCGCGGCGGTGATCGCCGCCAGCGTTCTCGGCGTGAACGGCCCCTCGACCGCTGTTGCTCGTGCATCGGCTCGGAGTGCCGCCTCGGCCAAGGCCGTCATCCTGCACCCGGGCATGTCGAAACGAATCGGCAAGCATCGGGTCATCTGCACCACCCGGAAAATCGCGCGCACGAAGGTGC
Organism: Gaiellaceae bacterium; assembly: GCA_036273695.1. GTDB lineage: Bacteria > Actinomycetota > Thermoleophilia > Gaiellales > Gaiellaceae > Palsa-739. The sequence goes on along the minus strand of DASUHE010000057.1, from coordinate 17,067 downwards.
GGATCGTCCTCCATCCAGGGCATCGGGTGAGGGTGCACGGCGTGCTCGTGCGGTGCGTCAAGGCGAGCACCCGCAAGACTGCGGCAAAGGTGTCCATCGGCCAGGCGGCAGTCCGCCCAGGTGCGTCTCTCCTCGCCTCCGGGCAAGGCTTCAAGCCCGGTACGTCCGTCCACCTCATCCTTCACTCGACCCCGACGAGCCTCGGAACGGCGTCCGTCGGGGCAGATGGCACGTTCTCGAAGACGGTCGTGATTCCGTCAACCGTCCCCGGCGGCGTTCATCACGTCATCGCTCAAGGTCAGGACAGCACGGGCGCAGACGTGGCGCCCGACACCGCACTTTCGATCGACTCGGCGCCGCCCCAAGTCGACCTGATCAGCGTCTCCCCGCAGACTGCTTCTCCCGGCCAGACACTCACAGTCGCGGCCCACGTCACCGACGACAGCGGCGTCCAGGCGATCGAGCTTCAATCGACCATCACCGGCATGGCCGGCAACTTCTCGTTCTGCGACAACTACGCGACACTCGCGAGTGGCACCACGACAGACGGGGTCTGGTCGATCACCTGCCAAGTCACCGACCACACGCTCAACGGGGACTACGTCGTCACGCCATATGCAGAAGACATCGCGGGCAACTGGCTCAACAGCAACGGCGGTCCGACGAGCCCCACGACGGGGACCTTCACGATCACGGGCGGCCTCGCTCCCGCTCCGCCACCGAGCATTCTCTCGATCTCTGCGACACCCGCGACCCTCAGCCCCGGCCAACGCTTCGTCGTATCGGCGCACGTCACAAGTCAGATCGGAGTCCAGCTCATCGAGCTTCAGGCCCTACTCGACGGCTCCAGCGGAGTCTGGCCGTTCTGCGACGGCTCCGGAACGCTGACCAGCGGCACCCCGCTCGACGGAACATGGTCGCTCAACTGCACCGTTCCAGATCAGGTTCTCTCCGGCGACTACACCATCACCCCGTATGCAGAGGACATCGCCGGTGACTGGACCAACAGCAACGGCGGGCCGCCCAGCCCCACCACCGGCGCGTTCACCGTCACCGGAGGATTGAGCGACGTCGCACGACCGACTGTCGTCTCGATCGACGTGAACCCGAGCACTGTCGGCATTGGGCAGACGTTCAGTGTCAGCGCACATGTAACGAGCCCCATCGGCGTCGAAGCAATCGAGTTGCAGTCGATGGCTGCCGGTGTCCCTGGGAACACGCCGTTCTGCGACGGCTACGCGACCCTCACATCGGGAACCACGACCGATGGGACCTGGTCACTCCAATGCACCGTTCCGGCCGTCGTCGCGTCCGGCTCATACATCGTCACCCCCTACGTCGAGGATGTCCTCGGCCAATGGGTGAACTCGAACGGCGGCCCGCCGAGCGATACCCGCGGGTCCTTCACGGTCTCATAGGGCGCCACCGACCGCAGCGCAACCACACGCGCGCCTCGGCCGTTGCCTCCTGAAGCAGCGGACAAAAGGGGTGTGACTGATGCGTAGAGGTGTGATCGTTCCTGTGGCGCTCGGTGCCGCGGGCGCCGTCGCCGCCGGCAAGCGCCTGAACGTGGTGCCGGACCTCGGCGAGACGCTCGACGAGGCGCTCGGCGGGGCACTCGGCGGCGTGCTCGAACGTGCCGAGTCGAAGGTGGGCGAGAAGGTTCTCGACCAGGCGAAGGAGCGGCTGGAGACGCAGGGAGGCCTCGCCGGCAAGCTGCTGTCGAAGGCGCTCGCGGGCGCCGGAGGCGGTGGCGGGAGCGGCGGCAAGAAGACGCGCCGCCTGCCGATTCAGCGCTGGACCGACGTCGCGGTGCCGGTCGACGTCGCGTACAAGGCATGGACGGATTTCGAGGAGTACCCGAAGTTCATGCACCGCGTCCTGAGCGTCGAGAAGGCGGGCCGCAACAAGCTCCGCTGGGAGGAGAAGATCTGGTTCAGCAGGCGCCGGTGGGAAGCGACGATCACCGAGCGCCGCTCGAACGACCGCATCGTGTGGAAGACGACGAGCGGCATGTCCCACCGCGGCGTCGTCAGCTTCCACAAGCTCGAGCCGAACCTGACGCGCGTGATGGTCGAGATGGAGTTCGAGCCGAACGGGATCATCGAGAAGATGGCGTCCGGGTTGCGCTTCGTGAAGCGAGCCGTGCAGGCCGACCTCGCTCGCTTCAAGGCTCATGTCGAGATGGAGGATGCAAAGGGCATCGAGTACCGCTCGGCAAAAGACACGGCCGGCCAGGACAAGGACGGCGACGGGGACGAGTCGCCGACGCGGAGCAGGCGGCGGGTCAGCGCATAGCGGCGAGCCGCCGGCGCACGAGGCGGTCGGCGGCCTCGGCCGGCGTGATGTCGTCCGCGTCTGCCGCGGCAAAGAGCGTCCGGAGCGAGGCGCCGATCCCGGCAAGCCCGTCTTCGAGCTGCGCCTCGTCCCAGTTCTCGTCCTCGAGTCCGATGAGCTGGATGATCCCGCCCGCGTTGACGACGAAGTCGGGCGCGTAGAGAATGCCGCGTTCGCGCAGCCGCTCGGCGTCCTCGGGCTCGGCGAGCTGGTTGTTCGCGCAGCCGGCGACCGCGCGGCAGGCCAGGCGAGGAATCGACTCGGCGTTGAGCGTGCCGCCGACGGCGCACGGCGAGTAGACATCGACCTCGGTCCCGAGCACCGCGTCGGGGGACACGGTCTCGCACCCGGTCGCGGCGGCCCGGCCCTCGTCGACGTCGCTGACGAGGACGCGCGCGCCGGCGTCCGACAGCTCGCGGGCGAGAAACCCTCCCACTGCGCCCGCGCCCTGCACGAGGACGCTGCGACCCGCGAGGTCAGGCGAGCCGAAGACGTGCTCGACGGTGGCGCGGATCGCGTGCAACCCGCCTCGCGCGGTGCCGCGGCCGCTGTTGCCGCCCCGGCCGGTCGTCCCGTAGACCCACGGGCACGTCTCGGCGACGACGTCGAGATCCTCGGGCGAGATGTTCATGTCGCCGGCCGTCCGGTAGCTGCCGCCGAGCGACGCGACCAGCTCGCCGTAGCGCCGGAGGAGCCGGCGTCGCGGCTCGCCGGTCGGCAGCTCCGGTACCGCGAGCACGGCCTTCCCGCCGCCGCGCGGCATCCCGGCGGCGGCCATCTTCCACGTCATCGCACCCGAGAGGCGCATGGCGTCGGCGAGGCCGTCGGCCGGCGCGGGATAGACGCGCATGCGCGTGCCGCCGCCGGCGGGGCCGAGCACGGTGGAGTGGACGCAGACGAACATCCAGGCTCCGCTCTCGGCGTCGTGGCGGACGACCGCGTGCTCGCCGTCCCACCCCGTGAGTAGCTCTTCGAAGTCCATTCCGGCACCGTATCGGAGCACTGCTCGGCTACACTCCGCCGCCGGAATGGCCGGAGAACGCACCAAGCTCGTCGTCGCGCAGCGCGAGAGCCTCGGCTCGGCCGAGTCGCGCCGCCTGCGGAAGGAAGGACTCGTTCCGGGGGTCCTCTACGGCAACGGGGAGCCGATCTCCATCTGCATCGCCGAGCGCGAGCTGCGGCGCGCGCTCACCGGCGCGTCAGGCCTCCACTCGATCCTCGACGTCGAGATCGACGGCAAGGGCGAGACCCACGCGTCGATTCTCAAGGAGTATCAGGTCGATCCGGTGCGGGGCGGTGTCACGCACGTCGACCTGCACGAGGTGCGGCTCGACAAGCCGATCCAGGCCTCGGTCTCCGTCCAGCTGCACGGCGGCGACGACGCGCCGGGCGTGCGCGAGGGCGGCGTGCTCTCGCAGCCGCTGCGCGAGGTCAGGGTCGAAGCCCTGCCGCTCGAAGTGCCGGAGCATCTCGATCTCGACGTCTCGGGCATGGAGATCGGCGGCACGCTTCGCATCTCCGACCTCCTCACGCCGGAAGGCGCCACGCTCCTCGACGATCCTGAGATGGTCGTCGCCACGGTCACCGCTCCCACCAAGGTCGTCGAGCCCGAGCCCACCGAGGAGGAGCTCGCCGCGCTCGAGGCGGAGGGCGAGCTGGCCGAGGGCGAGGAGCCGGCCGAGGGCGAGGCTGCCGAGGGTGCAGCCGGCGAGGCGGCCGAGCCGGAAGCGGACGCCGCCGGCGATCAGGGCACGACCGAGGGCTAACCCTTGCTTCTCGTCGCCGGTCTGGGGAACCCGGGCCGCGAGCACGCGCGGAACCGGCACAACGCGGGCTGGCTCGTGATGGACGAGCTCGCGCGCCGGCACGGCGGATCGTGGCGCGGGAAGTTCGCCGGACAGATGGCCGAGGTGCGCGTCGGCGGCGAGCGGCTCGCGCTCCTGAAGCCCGAGACCTTCATGAACGAGTCCGGCCGCTCGGTCGGCCCCGCTGCGGCGTTCTTCAAGCTCGAGCCGGACCAGGTGCTCGTCGTCCACGACGAGGGCGACTTCGACCTCGGGCGGCTGGAGCTGAAGGTGGGGGGAGGGCTCGCGGGCCACAACGGCCTCCGCTCGATCGCCCGCGACCTCGGCACGCAAGACTTCCTTCGCCTCAGGATCGGCGTCGGCCGTCCCGAGCGCGGCGATCCGCGGCCGCTCGCCGACTGGCTGCTCGCGAACTTCGAGCCGCACGAGGATCCCGACGGGCTCGTCGCGCGCGCCGCCGACGCGGTCGAGACGCTCGTCGCCGAGGGCGTCGAGCGTACGCAGATCCAGATCAACCGGCGCTAGACGCGAATTCGGTTCGAGCCGGAGTCGAGCGCGCCCAATCCGTGCTCGAGGAGGCGATAGGCCCGCTCGAGGTCGCTGCGCAGGCGCCGCACCGCGGCTGGGCCGCTCCGCCCCGCGAGGGCCTGCTTGCGCGCGTTGCGGAAGAACTGCCAGTGCACGCTCATGAAAAGGTTCGCCGCAGTCTGCGCGTCGGCAGGGTGGAGGCGGAACTCCTGGCGGATCGTGGCGGCTAGGTGGTCGGCGAACTCCGCCATGACCTCGACCTCCTTGGCCTGGAGCGCCGGCGACTCCTCGATGATGCGCGCGAAATGCGCAAACCCGGGGCTCCCGAGCCGACCGGCTTGGGCGGCGTGATGCTCGTGCATGGCCTCGACGAGCGATTGTCCGGGCTGCCGGTCGCGGACGGTGTCGCCGAGCGCCGCCAGCCGTTCCGGCACCTCGTCGAAGAAGATGTCTTCCTTCGTCGGGAAGTAGTTGAAGACGGTCTTCTCGGAGACCCCCGCCTCGCGGGCCACGTCGCCGACGGTAACGTGATCGAAGCCGCGCTGGACGAAGAGACGCATGGCCGAATCGGCGATCGCCTGGCGCGTCTGGAGCTTCTTCGTCTCGCGCAGGCCCATTTAACAAGATCGTAGCATTTCTTACAGTTGCGGTAAAGTTACCGCGTCTGTAAGATTGGGTGAAAGTCGCAAGCGAAGGAAGGAAGAGGATGCTGGCTCGGCTCGCGCACGTCATCGCTCGGAATCGCTGGAAGGTCATCGGCGCCTGGATCGTCCTCACGCTGTTCGGCGGCTTCGCCGCTGGACAGGTCTCGAAGCGCTGGTACCAGAGCTTCTCGATCCCCGGCAAGTCGGCCTACGAGGCGAACCAGCGCACGCTGAAAACGTTCGGCACCGGCGTGCGGCCGCCCAACGTCGTCGTCTTCCACACCTCGGGCGACGCGACGAAGAGCGGCGCGATCAAGGCGGCGATGCTCCGCGTCGCGCGGGCCAACCCGGCTGCGCGCTCGAGCTCGTACTTCACGACGCACGACCTGATGTACGTCTCGAAGGACCGGCACACGACGTTCATGGAGGTCTACCCGGCCGGCACGCCGACGTTCAGCACGACGAGCGGCGCGGCCGCGATGCGCGCCGAGGCCGCCTCCGGATTGCCGCCCGGAATCCAGGTCCAGGTGACCGGACACGACCCGCTCGAGGAAGCGAGCACGCACGGCGGAGGGGGTGGGAGCATCCTCGTCGAGGCCGTCGTCGGGGGCCTCGGGGCGATCGTGATCCTGCTCTTCGTGTTCGGGACGCTGCCGGCGATGTTGATGCCGATCGTCGTCGCCGCCGCCGCGATCCTCAACACCTTCACCCTCGTCTGGGCGCTCACCTACGTCACGAACGTCTCGATCATCGTCGAGTTCCTGATCGCACTCGTCGGCCTCGGGGTCGCGATCGACTACGCGCTCCTTATGATCTTCCGCTTCCGCGACGAGCTGCGCGAAGGGAACGACGTCGAGACGGCGCTCGTCGAGACCATGACCCACGCCGGCCGCTCGGTGATCGTCTCCGGCTCGACCGTCGCCGTGGGTCTCCTCTCGATGGTCATCCTGCCGCTGCCGTTCATCCGTTCGATCGGGATCGGCGGGATGCTGATTCCCGCCGTCTCGGTGCTCGCGGCGATCACGCTGATGCCGGCGCTGCTCGCGGTGCTCGGCGAGCGGATCAACAACCTGCGGGTGATGCCGAAGCGGCTGGTCGACAAGGGCCATCCGGAGGACGGAGCCTGGGGACGATGGGCGCGCTTCGTCCTGCGCCGGCCGTGGCCGATCGCCATCCTCGGCGCCGCGATCGTCGCCGTCCTCGTCACGCTCGGGGTCCAGCTCAACCCGAACGAGTCGCAGCTGAAGAACTTCCCCGGCACGGGCACGGCGATCGCCGGGCGGACGATGCTCGCCGACGCGGGTATCTCGCCCGGCGTGATGAAGCCGTTCGTCACGCTCGTGGAAAACGGCGGCGACGCACAGGCCGTCGCGGCGAAGGAGCGCACCGTCGCCGGCCTCGTCGGCGCGACCGTGCCGCCGGGGCCCGGCTGGCACCGCGGGCAGGACACGCTCGTCGAGGCGTTCCCCGCGATCGACGGCGCCGCACCCGGGATCCAAGGCGTGATCGACCGCGTGAACGGGGTCCTGCAGGGGACGAGCGCGACGCTCGGCGGCGTCCCGGCGCAGGACCGCGACTTCGTGCACGCCGTCTTCGGCAACTTCCCGTACGTGCTCGCCTTCGTGCTGGTGCTGACGCTGGTGTTGCTGACGCGAGCGTTCCGGTCGATCGTGCTCCCGATCAAGGCGGCGATCCTCAACCTCGTCTCGCTCGGCGGGGCGTTCGGGATCGTGGTCTTCATCTTCCAAATGGGCCACGGGTCGTCGCTCTGGAACATCACGGCCACGCAGGCGATCACGGCTTGGATCCCGCTGATGATCTTCGCGTTCCTGTTCGGCCTCTCGATGGACTACGAGGTCTTCATGCTCACGCGAATGCGCGAGGCATACGACGAGACCGGCTCCACGGACGGCGCGATCGAGCTCGGCCTTGCCCGGACGGGGAAGCTCGTGACGAGCGCCGCGCTGATCCTGATGTTCGCGTTCCTCGTGCTCTCCTCGAGCCCGGGGTTCGAGATCAAGGAGTTCGCGATCGGTCTCGCCGCCGGGATCATCTTCGACGCGACGGTGATCCGCGCCCTGCTCGTCCCCGCGCTGATGCGCCTGCTCGGCAACGCGAACTGGTGGCTGCCGCACTGGACGCGGCGCGCGCTGTTCATCCGCGAGGAGGGCCGGCAGGAGGCTGCTTTAGAGGCGTGACGCTCTGCCGAGGTCAGCTCTTCTTGATGTGGAAGAACGCCTGCGATCGGTCGCTCTCGAGACCCTGCAGCCGCGCGAGGGCGCGGATGAGGTAACCGCCGGGCGTCAGCGCCCGGCCGTCGACGCGACCGGTGAAGTGGAAGGCGTTGCGGCCGGCGAGGTCCCGGTGGACGAAGCTGCCGGCGTTGGTCCAGCGAGTGCACCGCTTCAGCTTCTGCTTCGAGGCAGGACCCCGCTTCACGACGCAGCGGCCGTCCCTCTCCACCCCTGACGTCTTGCGTCGGATGCTGAACGTCGTCGTCGCAGCCGCCGTGTCGTCATAGGACACGCGGCCGCCGCGCCGGCCGTGCTTGTTGATCGCACGGCCGGCCGGCGCCGCCACGAACGCCCTCGGAGCGACGGTGAGACCGCTCAGCACCGGCGCCGTGGCGGTGGTCGTCGTCGTTGTCGTAGTAGTGGTCGGCGTCGAGCTTGAGCTCGCGGTCGTGAATTGCTCCACGTCGCCCGAGCTCGTGGCCACCGAGCTCGTCGCGACGAGCTGGAAGAAGTAGGTCGTGTCCGGGGCCAGGCCGTTCAGGCTCGCCGAGACGGCGGTGTCGCCACTCGTCGCGGGGATCTTCGGCGACGGATCGCAGGGTGCGGTCGAGCTGAGCGCCCCCGGGGAGGTGCCGTAGTCGAACCGGCAATCGCTGAGGTTCCAGCCGTTCGGATCGAGGATGCCGTTGAGCGTCGCGGCGGTGTCGGCAACCGGGCCGGCGGCGCCGGTCGCTGCGGATTGCGGGGCGACGGCACGCGTGAAGTTGCCCTGTCGACCGACGACGAGGCACATTCCGTTCGAGGGACATGAGACGCCGTCGAGATCGTCCCGGCTGTCGAACTCCCCTCCGCTCCACGCGGAGGCGCCGCCGGCGGGATCCGAGGAGGTGAAGAGCTCGCCCTCCGACTCGCCAGAGGTGGAGCCCGTCGCGGCGCAGACCGAGGCCGACGCGCACGAGATGCTGTCGAGAAAGACGCCCGGGGCGATCGCCGCAGGCGCCCACTCGGTCGCATCTCCAGCCGGATCGCTCGAGACGACGACGCGGTCGCCGCCGTCGACCGCTGCGCAGAACGACGCGGAAGGACAGGAAACCGCAACGAGCTGATCCCCCTCGGCGACGTTGTCCGCGGTCACGGTCCACGTGGCATCGGCGCCAGCTCGCGGATCGGTCGAGGTGAGCACGTCGCCGACTCCGTCGACCGCGACGCAGAACGTGTCCGAGGGACACGAAACGCCCTCGATCTCGGTGGTGCCGTCGACGCTCCTCGCCGACCAGGATGCGGCATTTCCAGGGTCGACCGAGGTGGCGACGTTGCCGCCGTCGCCGACCGCGACACAGAGCGAAACAGAGGGGCAGGAAACGCTCCGAAGCTGCCCGCTGGGGATGACTCGGCTCGGCGAGGGCACCCACGTGGGCGCCGGGTCGGCCGGGTCCTTCGAGACCGCCACCGAGCCGCCCCAGTCGACCGCGGCGCAGAGCGAGACCGAGGCACACGAGACGGCGTTGAACACGTCCGGCTCCAAGGCGGTGGTCGGCGTCCAGGTCGCAGCCGTGCCGTCCGCGGGATCTGTCGTGGCGAGGATGTTCCCCCGCGCGTCGACGGCCGCACAGAAGGAATTCGACGCGCAGGAGACGGCCGTCGGACTGTTGCTCTGGAAGTCGACGTCGCTGTCGGCCTGTGTGACGGTCCAATCCGAGGCGTGGCCCGTGGGGTTCGTCGAGGTCACAGCGTGCCCGTTCGTGTCCACCGCCAGGCAGAAAGACGATGTCGGATCGCAGGAGATCCCGACGATGTCGTTTGGGCTGCCGATCCCATAGACGCGATTCGGCGGGTCGGCGCCCACGCTCGTCCACTTCGATGCGCCGCCGGTGGGATCGCTCGACGCGAGGATGTTGCCGGCGTAGTCACCCGCGACGCAAAGGGTTGCCGAGGCGCACGAGATCGTGTCCGCGAAGTTGCTGATCGCGTCGATATTGGCGAAGGTCCAGATCGCGAAGTCGCCGAGCGTGGGGTTCGCCGACGCGACGGCGTCGCCCTGGCGGTCGAGTGCGACGCAGAGCGATTCAGACGGGCAGGAGATCGCGTAGAAACCGTCGCTGCTCGGGACGACGTCGATCACCGTCCACGTAGCGAACGAGCCGTCGCCCGGATCCTCGGAGGCGATGACATGGCCGTTCGTGTCGACGATCGCGCAGAACGTCGTCGTGGGACACGAGATGCCGACGAATGCGTCGACGGTCGGACCGCCGGGGACGGAGACGTTGGCGACTCTCCACGTCGGCGACGGATCCGACGGATCACCGGAAGTGAGGATGTCGCCCCCGGTGTCGACCGCGACACACAGTGCGAGCGACGGGCAGGAGACCAGCGCGACGGACGCGTTGCCGGCGACATCGGTGTTCGTCCAGGTGGCCGAAGCGCCGTCGACGGGGTCCGTCGAGATGCTCACATTGCCGGGGGGCCCACCGACCGCGACGCAGAGCGACGTCGATGGGCACGAGATCCCGTAGAGACTGTAGCCGTCGAAGATCCGGTTCACGGCCCACGACGGGGTCGCAGCGGTGGGATCCGTCGATGTCACCGCATCTCCGTTGCTGTCGACCCCGACGCAGACCGCGGCGGAGGGGCACGAGACTGACTGCAGCTCGTGCTGCCGGCCCGAGCCGCCGAAGTCGAAAGGCGTCAGCGTCGACCAGCCGGACGGCACGGCGGCACGCAACGCCACCGGCGGAGCGCCGGAGGCCGGAAGCACGAACAACGCTGCGAGGAAACCGGCTGCGCCGAGCGCCAGCAGCGTGCCCCACCGCGCAAAGCCCGACATCCCTCGGAGGTTAATCGGACGCGCCCGGAATGTGTAGACGGCGGGCTCGAAGTGACCCGGGCCGAGCGACTACCATCGAAGTCCGCGGAACCGCCCGGTTCCGCCCTTCGTCATGGACCGTCCGGTACTTCACGCCTTCGTCCGAGCGCTCGTCGAGCACGAGCGTCTCGTCGAGTTCGCGGACGCGTTGCCGACGCGGGCCCGCGTGTCCGAGTCGGCGTTGCCGCCCCTCCTGGCGTCGCTGCACGAGCTCCTCGGGCGCGGGTTGGTCGTGCTGCTGCCGGAGGACGCGGACGCGCGCGACGCCGCCGAGGCCGCGTCCTGGTTCCTCGGCGACGAGGCGGTCGGCCTCTTCCCGAGCCGTGGCGTCACCTGGGAGTCGGGGCTCGCTCCGCCGCCGCACCTCGTCGGCGAGCGCGCGCGGGCGCTCGACGTGCTCTCGCGGGGCGGGCTCGTGTGCGCGTCGGCCAGAGCGCTCGCCGACGGGCTTCCGCCCGAGGAAGCGCGCCCCGAGCCCGTCGAGCTGCGAACCGGCCTCGAGGTCGGGGTCGAAGGTTTGGGGGAGTCGCTCGCTCTCGCGGGCTACGAGCGCGTCGAGCGCGTCGACGATCGCGGGCAGTTCGCGGTGCGCGGCGGCATCGTCGACGTCTTCCCGACGACGGGCCGCGAGCCGCTGCGCGTCGAGATCTTCGGCGACGAGATCGAGTCGGTGCGCGCCTTCTCGCCGTTCACCCAGCGCGCGCTCCACCCCGTGACCGAAGCGACCCTGTACCCGGCGGCCGAGCGCCGACTGGACACTGTCGAACTTAGTAACAGTCTGTTACTTGCCGCTGACGGCGAGGAAGAGGCGGCGGGGCCGGTCGTTCCCGACGATCTCGTGCCGCCGTTCGACCGCGCACCGGACTTCGTGTTCCAGCCGGACGACGTGCGCCGGGTCTGGGAGGAGGACGACGTCGCCCACCCACCGGCGCTCGCCGGCTCGACGGAGCTCGACCCGTTCCCGCAATCCCAGCTGTTCTCGTTCGAGGCGCAGCGGCCCGCGATCGCCGCCCGCGGGCTGGCGGAAGCCGAGAGCGAGCTCGCGGCGCTCCTGCGGTCGGGGCAGCGCGTGGTCGTCGCGTTCCCGCACCGCGGCGAGGCGCTGCGGACGCAGAACCTGCTGCGGCGGGTCGAGGCGAGAGTGCTCGAGCCCGGCGACGAGCTCCCGGAGGAGCCCGAGCTGCTCTTCGCGGTAGTGCCCGCCCGCCGCGGCTTCGTCTGGCGCGAGCTCGGCCTCGTGCTGCTGCCGGACCACCAGGTCTTCCGGCGCCGCGTGCCGCGAGAGCGCCGGCTCGGCGGCCGCGCGCTGCAGTCCTTCGCCGACCTCCGCACCGGCGACTACGTCGTGCACGAGGATCACGGTGTCGGCCGGCTGCTCGGGTTCGAGACGAACACCGTCGCCGGCGTCACCCGCGACTACCTCCTGCTCGCCTTCCGCGGCGAGGATCGGCTCTACGTCCCGCACGAGCAGCTCGGCAAGGTCTCGCGCTACGTCGGCGCGGACGCCTCGGCGCCCGCGCTCTCGAAGCTCGGCGGCAAGGCGTGGCAGACGCTCAAGTCGCGGGCACGAGAGTCGGTCCGCGAGCTCGCCGGCGACCTGATCCAGCTCTACGCGCAGAGGCAGACCCGCGAGGGAATCGCGTACGACCTCTCCAGCGAGTGGCTGCCGCAGCTCGAGGCGAGCTTCCCGTACCGCGAGACGCCCGACCAGGAAGCGGCGATCGAGGCGGTGAAGGAGGACCTCGAGGCCCCGCGGCCGATGGACCGCCTCGTCTGCGGCGACGTCGGCTTCGGCAAGACGGAGGTCGCGGTTCGCGCGGCGTTCGCGGTCGCCGTGAACGGACGGCAGGTGTTGCTGCTCGCGCCGACCACGATTCTCGCGGAGCAGCACTACAACACCTTCCGCGACCGATTTCGCGACTTCCCGGTGCGGGTCGAGATGGTCTCGCGCTTCGTCGCGCCGAAGGAGACAAAGCGCATCCTCGCCGACTTCAGCGCCGGCAAGGTCGACGTCCTGATCGGAACGCACCGCGTCCTCAGCCGCGACGTGATCCCGAAGGAGCTCGGGCTCGTGATCCTCGACGAGGAGCAGCGGTTTGGAGTCGCGCAGAAGGAGCTGCTCAAGTCGCTGCGGCTCGAGGTCGACGTGCTCACCCTCAGCGCCACGCCGATCCCGCGCACGCTGCACCTCTCGCTCGCGGGCATGCGCGACATCTCGATCATCGAGACGCCGCCCGAAGGCCGCCGGCCGATCCGGACGACCGTCGGCGAGTACGACGAGGAGCTCGTGAAGCTCGCCCTCGAACGCGAGGCGGAGCGCGAGGGCCAGGCGTTCTTCCTCCACAACCGCGTCGAGACGATCGAGGAGCGGGCCGAGCAGCTGCAGCAGCTCTGCCCGGATCTGCGGTTCCTCGTCGCCCACGGCCAGATGCGCGAGAAGGAGCTCGAGGAACGGATGCACGCGTTCCTGCGCGGCGACGCCGACGTGCTCGTCTCGACCACGATCATCGAGTCGGGGATCGACATCCCCCAGGCGAACACGCTCATCGTGGAACGCTCCGACATGCTGGGGCTCTCCCAGCTCTACCAGATCCGCGGGCGCGTGGGCCGCTCCGACGCGACCTCGTTCGCATACCTCTTCTACCCGGAGGCCCGTGAGCTCACCCCCGAGGCGCGGGCGCGCCTCGCGACGCTCGCCGACCACACCGAGCTCGGCGCCGGGTTCGCGATCGCCATGCGCGACCTCGAGATCCGCGGCGCCGGCGAGTTGCTCGGCGCGGAGCAGTCCGGCCACGTCGCGGCCGTCGGCTTCGAGCTCTACGTCGAGCTGCTGAACGAGGCCGTCGCCGAGCTGCAGGGTCAGAAGCGGATCGCGGCGCGGCCGGTGCGCGTGGACGCGCGGGTCGACGCCTACGTCCCCGCCGCCTACGTCGACTCGGAGGCGCTGCGGATCGACGTCCACCGCCGGCTCGCGCTCGCGGAGACGGAGGACGAGCTGCGCGAGCTGCAGGCCGCGCTCGAGGATCGTTACGGGCCGCTGCCGGAGCCGGTCGGGAACCTCTTCCGGATCCAGGAGGCGAAGATCAAGGTGGCGTTGCTCGGAGCCGACTATCTCGTCTTCCAGGCCGGCAGGGCCACGGTGGGTCGGCTCGTGCTCGGCTCGGGGGAGCTGCGCGAGCTCCGCGACCGCGCGAAGACCGCGGTCTACGTCTCGGCTAAGCAGGAGGTAAGCATGCGCGGCCAGGAGCAAATCGCCCAGGCGGTCGAGTTGGTCGATGCTATCTTGGACGCGCGCCGAGCGGCTTGAGACCGCCTTGCACGCACCGGCGCCTTTCCCGCGACATCGACCTCACTGGATGGAAATGAAGACTCGCCTGCTCACCATGTCCGTGTCTCTCGCGCTCGTCGTCCTGCTCGCCGCCTGCGGCGGGGGCGGCGGAGGCTCCGTGCCGAACGACGCAGTTGCCAAGGTCGGCTCCACGTCGATCACGAAGGCGAGCTTCGACTCCCTGCTGACCGTCGCCTACGCGAAGTTCAAGGCGAGCGGACAGCCTGTCCCCAAGGTCGGCACCGCCGCCTACACCACGCTGAAGGGCCAGGCGGTGGCCTACCTCGTGCAGCAGGAGGAGCTCAAGCAGGAGGCCGACAAGCTCGGCGTCACGGTGACGCAGCAGGACATCGACCGGCAGCTCACCACGATCAAGAAGACGTACTACCACGGCAGCCAGAAGCAGCTCCTCGCGGCGCTGAAGAAGCAGGACCTCACCGTCCAGCAGCTCGAGCAGTACAGCATCGCGCCGAACGTGCTCAGCTCGAAGCTGCAGGCCAAGGTGACGGCGAGCGTCAAGGTGACGGACGCGGACGCGCAGAAGTACTACACCCAGAACAAGGCGTCGTTCACGACGCCGAAGACGCGCGAGGTGAGGCACATCCTCGTCAACAGCAAGAGCCTCGCCGAGAAGATCGAGTCGAAGCTGAAGGGCGGGGCGAGCTTCGCCGCGCTGGCGAAGAAGTACTCGAAGGACACCGGTTCGGCAGCGCAGGGCGGCAAGCTCTGCGTCGCCCACGGCACCTCGAGCGGAGCCTGCTCGCAGACGGTCGCACCGTTCGACAAGGCCGCGTTCTCGCTGAAGACGAAGGAGATCTCGCAGCCGGTGCACAGCCAGTTCGGCTGGCACATCATCCAGCCGCTCGGCGCGATCAAGCCCGCGCACACGCAGACCTTCTCCGAGGTGAAGTCGCAGATCGTCGCGAACCTCTCCCAGCAGCAGAAGGCGACCGCCTGGCAGACCTGGCTTTCGAAGCTGCCGGACGACTTCAAGGGCAAGGTCAGCTACCAGACGGGCTACGCGCCGCCGACCACCTCGACGATCCCGACCACCACCGGCTGACGTGGAGGGCCTGCAAGAGGCCCTTCTCGAGCTGCAAGGGCTGACGAAGCGCCTGCGCCGCGAGTGCCCGTGGGATCGCGAGCAGACGACGGCGACCATCGTCCCGCACACGGTCGAGGAGTCGTACGAGGTTGCCGACGCGGCGCTCGCGGGCGACGACGAGAAGCTGCTCGACGAGCTCGGCGACCTGCTCTTCCAGGTCTACTTCCTCGCGCTCCTGCTCGAGGAGCGGGGCGCCGGGGATCTCGCGCAGGTCGCCCGCGGGGTGCACGAGAAGCTCGTGCGCCGGCATCCGCACGTCTTCGGTGACGTCGAGGCGCGGACCGCCGACCGGGTCCGCTCGAACTGGGAGCGGATCAAGCGCGAGCAGGAGGGCCGCGAGGGGATCTTCCACGACGTCGGCGACGGGTTGCCGGGGCTCCTCTACGCCCGCAAGATCCAGCTGAGGGCGAAGTCGGTCGGGTTCGAGTACCCGGATCTCGCCGGCGCGATGGCAGATCTCGCCGACGAGTTGCGCGAGCTGGAGGAGGAGCCGTCGGGCGACGAGCTCGGCGACGTCCTCTTCGCCGCGGTCAACGTGGCCCGCCGGCTCGACGTCGATCCCGAGCTCGAGCTGCGCCGGGCCGCTCAGCGCTTCCGGACACGCGTCGAGGTCGCCGCGACGCTCGCCGCCGAGGCAGGAGAGAATTGGACCGAGCTGCCGCTCGACCGGCAGGACGCGTACTTCGATCAGGCCAAGGAGAAAACCGCGTGAGCGCCATCACCGAAGTTCGCGCCAGGCAGGTCCTCGACTCGCGGGGCAACCCGACGGTCGAGGTCGAGCTGCTGGCCGGCGCGTCCGGCAGGGCGATCGTGCCGTCGGGCGCCTCGACCGGGGTGCACGAGGCGGTCGAGCTTCGTGACGGCGGGGCGGCGTACGGCGGCAAGGGCGTCGCCCAGGCGGTCGCGAACGTCAACGGTGAGATCGCCGACGCGATTCGCGGGCTCGACACGCTCGACCAGGAACGGCTTGACCGGACGTTGATCGAGCTGGACGGCACCCCGAACAAGGGCCGCCTCGGCGCTAACGCGATCCTCGGCGTCTCGCTCGCCGCGGCGAAGGCGGCAGCCGCCGAGGCGGGCGTCTCGCTCTTCCGGCACCTCGGCGGCGGGGCCGCGACGATGCTGCCGGTGCCGATGATGAACGTGATCAACGGCGGCGCCCACGCCGACAACTCGATCGACCTGCAGGAGTTCATGCTCGTTCCCGGCGGCGCGTTGTCGTTCGCCGAGGGGCTGCAGGTCGGCGTCGAGGTCTACCACGCGCTCAAGAAGCTCCTCACCGAGCGCGGGCTGTCGACGCTCGTCGGCGACGAGGGCGGCTTCGCGCCGAACCTCGAGTCGAGCGAGACGGCGATCGAGCTCATCCTCGAGGCGTCCGAGCGGGCGGGCCATCTCGACCGCGTCGCCATCGCGCTCGACCCGGCGACGAGCGAGGTCTTCGCCGGCGGCGTCTACCGCTTCGAGGGGCGCGAGAAGACGAGCGCCGAGCTGCCCGGGTTCTGGGCGGAGATCGTCGACCGGTATCCCGTCGTCTCGATCGAGGACGGAGCGGCTGAGGACGACTGGGACTCGTGGCTCGCGCAGACCGAGCTGCTCGGCGACCGGGTGCAGCTCGTCGGCGACGACCTCTTCGTCACGAATCCGGCTCGTCTGCAGGAGGGAATCGATCGCGGCGTCGGCAACTCGATCCTCGTCAAGGTCAACCAGATCGGCACGCTGACCGAGACGCTCGCGGCGATCGACCTCGCGCGCTCGGCCGGCTACACCGCGGTGATGTCGCACCGCTCGGGCGAGACCGAGGACACGACGATCGCCGACCTCGCCGTCGCCACGGGCTGCGGCCAGATCAAGACCGGCGCCCCGTCGCGCTCGGACCGGGTGGCGAAGTACAACCAGCTGCTGCGGATCGAGGAGGCGCTCGGTTCGGACGCCGCGTATCCGGGCCGCTCGGTCTTCCGCCGCTGACGCTGGGCGCGCAGTTGCGCGCCGTATATGCGTCTGCACGGCGCCTTGCGCCGCGCGAGGTCGATCGTCTCGAGCGTCTCGGTCAGCGTGCCGATCTGGTTGACCTTGACGAGGATCGCGTTCGCGACCCCCTCGTCGACGCCGCGCCGCAGCCGCTCGATGTTGGTGACGAAGAGGTCGTCGCCGACGAGCTGGAGCCGGTCGCCGAGGCGCTCGGTTCGGACGCCGCGTATCCGGGCCGCTCGGTCTTCCGCCGCT
>DASUHE010000056.1:0-11469 GCA_036273695.1 Gaiellaceae bacterium | reverse complement strand
ATGGGCGGTACTGGGCTCGAACCAGTTTCGGCGGCATCGCAGGTTTCGCTGCTCTGAGCCAGAATCGTCTTCTTTGCAGGCACTTCTTCGAGGGCGGCGGAGCCCCGATTTCGGCCCTCGGCAACTTTGTGCGGCTTCTCGTGTGGTCACAGAGTGGTCAGCGGGCGTTGCTCGTGCGGTAAACGCCGGTAGTTCGTCGCACCTTGGGTGCATATGCGTCTCCGCCTGTCTGGGGTTCGTCGAGGTGGCGGAATGCTGAGCGTGGCGAAGCTGACGCTGGGCCAGGAGGCCTACTACGAGCGGCAGGTCGCACGCGGCCTTGACGACTACTACGCCGGTCGGGGCGAGTCGCCGGGGATCTGGGCCGGGGCCGGCTCAGCGAGGCTCGGACTCGTCGGCGTCGTCGGCGACGACGATCTGGGAACGCTGCTCCGTGGAGTCAACCCGGCCAACGCGGAGCGGCTGCGCTCTCCGGTGCGGGAGCGAACGATCACCCGCCGTAGGCTCGACGTCGAGACCGGCGAGTGGCGCGAGGAGCCCATGCAGCTCAAGCCGGTGACGGGCTACGACCTAGTCTTCTCGTGTCCGAAGAGCGTGAGTCTCCTGCACGCGCTGATCGACGACGAGCAGGTCCGACGGGAGGTCTCGGAGGCGCACGAGGCCTCCTGGCAGGCCGCGCTCGGCTATCTCGAGCGGGAGGCGTGCATCGTCCGCCGCGGCAAGGGCGGCACGATCCGCGAGCACGGCGAAGGGTTCGTGGCGGCGGCCTTCCGACACCGGACGAGCCGGGCGCAGGATCCGCATCTGCATACGCACGTCGTGGTCGCCAATATGACGCGCACCGCCGACGGCGAGTGGCGGGCGCTCGACGGCGAGGCGATCCTCAAGACCTACCGGCTCGCCGCCGGCTACCTCTACGAAGCCAGCCTCCGCCACGAGCTCACCCGGAGGCTCGGCGTCGAGTGGACGCAGCCGGTGAAGGGGATGGGCGAGCTGGTCGGCATGCCCGAGGAGACGATCCGTGCCTTCTCGACCCGACGGCAATCGCTGGTCGAGCACATGGAAGCGCTCGGCACCGAGGGCTTCACCGCCTCTCGGGTCGCTGCTCTCGCAACCCGGGAGGCGAAGGAGCCAGTCGACCTACCGCGGCTGCGCGAGGACTGGAAGGCGCGCGCGGCCGAGCACGGCCTCGGCCGCCGCGAACTCGACGCGCTCACCTGTGGACGCGGGCTGGTGTGCGACCCGATGGACGCCGACGGCCTCGCGTCAGGAGTGCTCGGCCACGAAGGCCTCACCGAGAAGCGGACCACCTTCACCATGCCCGACCTGGTGCGGGCAGTCGCCGGCGCGCTGCCCGCGGGCGCAGGCGTCGACGAGGTGCTCGAGATCGCGAACGAGCTCTCGCGCTTCCCCGGCGTCGAGCTCGTCGACGAGGCAGACGCGCCCGGACGACCCGCGAGGTTCACGACGCGCGAGCTAATCGCTGTCGAGCGCGAAGCAGTCGAGCTCGCGCTCGCCGGGCGCGGCATCGGCGTACCGATTCCGGACCGGATGCAGTTGGTCGAGCGCCTCATGACGAGCGGGCCGGACTTGACCGGCGAGCAGCGGATGCTCGTCGTCGAGGCGGCGTGCCGGCCGGACCGGGTCGTCTGCGTCGTCGGCGTGGCTGGTTCGGGAAAGACGCTCGCACTGGGCGCGCTGGCGGATACCTACCGCGGCATCGGCGCCGCCGTGTTGGGCGCAGCGCCGAGCGGTCGCGCCGCCAACGAGCTCGAGCTAGCGACGGGGATCGGAAGCCAGACGATCCACCGCCTCCTCTTCGACGCACACCGCGACGGCCGTCTACCTCGCGGCTGCCTGGTGGTCGTGGACGAGGCCGGGATGGCAGAGACACGCGTGCTCGCCCCACTCCTCCAACTTGTCGACCGGGCGGATGGGAAGCTCTTGCTGGTCGGCGACCCGGCGCAGCTCCCTGCCGTCGGCGCCGGCGGTCTCTACCAGGCCTTGTGCGAGCGCCTCGAGACGGTCGAACTGACTGGCAATCGGCGCCAGCGCAACCCGCTGGAACGCGAAGCCCTCGCGCGTCTCCGAGAAGGCGACGCGGAGCCGTACCTCGCCCACGCGGCCCGGCGCGGCCGGCTCGCAGTCGACGAAGACTCCGCCGCGGCGAAGGAGCGCCTCCTCGCCGATTGGTGGCGGGAAGCGCGGCGGAACCCGACGACCTCCGTGATGCTCGCTTACACGCGTGCAGATGTCGACGAGTTCAACGCGGCTGCACACGCGCTCATGCTTCGCGAGCGCCGCCTCGGCGACCGTGCCGTCACGCTCGGTGACCGCGAGTACCGGGTCCGCGAGAAGGTGCTGTGCCGGAGAAACGACGACCGGCTCGGACTCCAGAACGGCACGCGCGGCACGATCATCAGCCTCGAGCACGATGCATTGACGATCCACGACGAAACGCGAACCGTTCGACGGGTCCCCTTTGAGTACGCAGCCCAGCATCTGGACTACGGCTACGCGCTCACGGGCCACGCAGCCCAAGGTTTGACCGTCGAGCGCGCCTTCGTTCTCCTGCACGATCTCGGAGCGCTGCAGGAGTGGGGTTATGTGGCGTGCAGCCGCGCCCGGCTCGAGACGCGCATTTATCTCGCCAACCGCGACGCGCTGGAGAGGGAGACACCGTTCCGCCAGCCGGACCCCGCCGGCCCTCCCGCGCGTGCGGCCCATGCGCTTCAGCGATCGGCAGCCGAACCGCTCGCATTCGAACAGCGCCACCAGCGGGGAGACACGATCCTGAACTTCCTGAACGAAGAGCTGGAGAAGCTCGACCGACAACGCAGACACGCTGCCGGACAACTCACAGCTGCGGAACGCGAACTCACGCAGCTCCGCCGGTGGAACTTAGGCCGCCGCGCCGAGCTCGAAACCGAGATCGCCCTGCACAAGCAGATACTCGAGCGAGCCGATGAGAAAGCAGAACAACTACGCGATCGAGTCGCGGGGCGAAACAAGGCGCTCGCGCGTGCGCATGAGCGCGGCGAATCGACGCCTCCTCTACGGCCCGAGCGACTGGAGCGCACTCGAACCGCAAAACTCGACCGCGAACCCCGTGGCCTCGGGCTCGAGCTATGACGACATGGACGCCGAGAAATTGCCCTGAGCAGGGATTTCCTGCCTCGGCCTTGGATGGCGACGTACACCGCGCCGCCTCGCCTGCCTAGTGTCCCGTTCTGACAAGACCGCCGAGCTGGATTAGCGAGGAGGTAGCTGCGACGGAGGGATCAACCCACTGTCGGCCCGCCCCAGTGCGGAATGACGCCGACGCCGCAATGATGGGCGTGCCCCCGGCACTGTCGATTTCAAAGTAGTACCCCTCGTACAGCGGCGGATTGGCGCCGAAGAGAGCGCGGATCGTCGTTGCTGCTGCCGCAGCCGCCGAAGACGGGTCACTCGTCTTTACGATGACTGCCGGCGCAGGTTGGCCAATGTGCATCACCGTGATCGAAACCGGCGTGAGGTTTGCCTGCGCCAGCACCGCTTCGAGGTGCTGCTGAATCGCAGCGTCGGAGTCGCTCGAGAAGCTCTGGCCGGCTGCGACGTCGCCCATCCCTCCTTGGAGGTCGACGGTCTGACCGTTAGGAAGATCACCAGTCACGGTCGAGCCGATAACCGGCTGCATCCCGCGCGCGACAAACGCCTCAGCAATTGCGCCTTGAACGAGATCGGCCATCCAAGCGGCGTGAATGTTGCCCGCGACGCTGCCATCGGTCGCCACGTCGAAGTTGAGCGAACTACCTTGACGGGTGGCCTGCGAAGGTGAGTTCGTGAGGCTTACTCGTAGGGCTTTCCCGAGCCCTGCGCGATTGGCGATTGCGCTGACGATCGCTGCGGGCGTGGACGCAGAGCTAGGAATCGTAGGTGTCCAGTCATAGGTTGACGAGTAGGTGACTGGAGCGACGCTTTGGTCGCCCGACAGGTTGGGCGGGGAGCCGCCTCCGGACGCGACGGCGATGCCGAAAGCCGTTGCCCCTGCGAGAAGTAGCACCGCGATCGCGACGAACCTCGGTTGCCACAGGATACGCATCGTCTCCGGCTCCCTTCTACCCGAACGAAATCGTGAAGTTGCCAGGCGGGCCGCCGCTCACAGTCCAGCACCCACTCGAGGTCGAGGAACCCTGAATAGTGAACCAGGAGCCATCCGTGATTTGCCTCTGCCAAGCTACGCTGCCGGCGTAATTGGCCTCGTTGGTGCCGCCCCAGTTGGAGCTGTCGCAGCTGTCCGTGCCGGCATGCTCCGCGCCTTCGACGATGTAGTAAAATGCGTTCAGGCCCCCCATTCCCTCTTCCTGCGTCCCGTCGAGATAAGCGGTCGCGGGGTTCGACGAGGAAGTCGTAATCTTCGCGTCCACCGCAGTACCTGTTGACGTGCCGCCGTGTGGAAAACACACGGCGCCGTGAACCGGGTTAATCGTCTCGACATATTTGATAAGGTTGTTACTGAGGCTGCATGTCTGGTCGACATTTGCGTTGGCGCCGCACTTGACGACGCCAGCCTGGATCAAGTAGCCACTACCAAGGGTGCCTTCGCCGTCCGTGCGGAACGCAGTGCAATAGTTACTGCCGGGATTGACATAGTGCGGGTTGATCGACGCCCTGCTCCCGTAGATAACCGCGTTGTTGCAGCACGCTCCGTACTGGAGGAACCTCTGCCCAAATCTATTAGCAAAGGCCGACGCGTTCGCGGTTCCAGCCAACATCCCAAGGAGCCCGGCGCTCACCGCGAGCGTAGCGAAAGCGAGTCCAACTCTCGACACCCCATCTCGGTAGTCGTGAGTCATCGCACTAAAGGTTAGGCCTTCGATCAACAGGAGTCAACGCTTGCCGTACCAGCGGACGGCCGCGCGCTCGAGCTCCTCGGGCTGGACCGTCCCAGCCGCCGCCGCGAAGCTCCCTCCGTAGCTCCTTGACCTCCTCGGTGAGGGGTTGGCTCGTACGTGAAGTACGTCAACTACGTCGGCTATGTCGTCGTAGCCAAGCATCGTTTCCAGCGTAGCTTGGTGTCCGGGCGGCGATGTTCGTGAGCCGGATATCTGCGCCCAGAGCTGGATCACGCTGCCTGGCGAAGGCGGTCCGCGGCGGCGCTGCCCGTCGCCGACACCGCCAACAACCGGCTACCCCTCCTCTTCCTCCTCGCTCTTGTCCTCCTCTTCCTCCTCGCTCTTGTCCTCCTCGAGGCGCCGGAGGAGGTTCGCGAGCTGAATCACAGCGTCAGCCGCGATTCCCGCTTCGCGCTGAGTTGGGGTCGTACTGTGCTTAACGTGCTGCGCGTACTCGATCACGGCGCGGGCGAGCTTGCGAAGCGCCGCGTTGTCCGAGCCTGGAGCGGCGTCCTCGATGAACCGACCAAGGCGCTGCTTGGTGTTCGCAACGGGCGGCTCCTCCTCGCCTTCCCGCAAGTGCCGGGCCGGATCGTAGACCTGCCTGCTTAGTGTCTCCGTCACGGCGACGCAATCTTGGCCAACGTTTCGGTAGTCCTGCGGCGTCCGGGCGGTGCGGAAATGCCTCCGGAGCTCGCTGATCTCGGTGTCCACCACGGACCAGCCAGTACGAGCGTGGGGGCTTACCGACTCAACGAGCGACGAGGTCAGCGCATGCTGCTCAAGGTCGGCGAGTTGGTCGTGAAGCGGGTCGAAGATGCCCGAGAGCAGGTCTCGCCTCGCCTGCCAGCTTCCGTAGGCGTTGTTCTTGAGCCACCAGCTGCGAAAGGTGCCGAAGTCCCGGAACGGCACCTCGAAGTCGCTTACACCTACTCGGTCGACGACGGCGCGGAGCGCAAGTAGTGCCTCTCGGATCCCTTCCTCAGTCATCTCGGTGCCGCCGCTCGTGCCGTACCTCTCGAGGTCGTCGTGCACGAGCCTCGCGAGCGGCACCGCGAGCTCGATGTCCTCATGATCCGCGACGGATCCTCGGCGGATCGCACCGAGGAGTTCGACGTTCAAGTAACGCGACGCCGACCCGAATTCTCCAGGCACTGCGTCTTCAACAAAGAAGTCGTCCGGGCGCATATTCGGCGGCTACCGCTCGATGGTGAGGCGACGCTCGAACTCCAGCACGCGGCGCATCGTTTCGAGCACGAGCGGGTCAGGCTGCCGGTCGAGTGATTCCATCATGCGGACGAGATCGCCGGGCGAGGCGACCGAAGGGCGGACACCGTGACCGAGGCGCTCGCGGTTGGCACGGACTCGGAGATCCTCGTAGCCGCGTGTGCCGGAAGGCTCGGGGACGACCTTGATCTGGCCGAAATCGCTCGTCACCTCGATCACCGGCTCGCGCTGCGGGTCGAGATCCGTGAGGTCGAGCGGCTGGCCGTCGACGCGACGCGCGTTCATGTTCTCGAGCGCCCGACCAACCCGGCGCAGATTTTCCTGACTCAGCGAGGGCGCGATGTCGAGGCCTTCTGTGAGCTCGTCCGACCCCTGGATGACGCGGGCGAGACCCCCGATCACGACGAAGAAGGTCCTGGCGTTCTCGAGCTCCTTGAGAATCGCGTAGGGATCGAAGCGCTGCTTGCTCACGACCGCGTCCGCTTCTCCAGCCGGGCGAGATAGCGCTCCATCCGCGCCTCCGGGCTCAGATCCTGCAGTTCCTGGACCTGCGCGTCGCGCTCCGGGTCGCGCTCGTAGGGCACAAGCACCGGCGGGATGTCGAAGCCGCACGCCTGCAGGACGCGGCGGAGGGTCGAAAAGCCGGGCTCGACCGTGTCCGTCTCCCAGCGGGCGATCGAGCTCGAGGCCATGCCGAGCCGCTGGGCGAGCTCTTTCTGCGAGTAGCCGGCACGTAGGCGCGCGGAGCGGATCAGTTCACCGGTCGTCATTGTCCGATCTGGAGTCTACGCTCCTGCCCTCATCTCTAGTAGCGCTAGCACTTTTGCTATAGTTCCTGCTTCTGAGAGTTCGCGACGGTGACCGGCTCCCCTCCCACCTCGACGCATCGGTGATCGAACAGCACTACAAGACCCGCGAACTCGCCGAGCGGCTCGGCGTTCATCCGGAGACGATCCGCCGCGCCGCCCAGCGCGGCGAGCTCGAGTCGATCAGGATCGGGCTCGACCGGATCTACGCAGAGAGCGCCATCAACAAGTGGCTCGGCGCGAACATCGACCCGGCCGTGGCGGCCTTGAACGGACAGCGGCAGACTCGGGCTTCCAGCAACGGAAGGGAGGCTCGCTGATGGCAATCCGCAAACGCGGCAAGGGCAGCTGGCAGGTCCGCGTCCGCCCATTCCCCGAGGTCGCGCTGCCAACGAAGGAAGCGGCCGAGACGGTCGAGCTCGACCTGAAGCTCCGGCTCAGGCTCGGCCACCTCTACCGGGAGAAGGCGACGACGCTCGGCGACGAGCTCGACGGTCTCTTCGAGCGCAAGAAGTCGATGGGCGGCAAGCGCGGTCCGCTGCGGCCTGCAGGCGTCCGCTACTACCAGGACTGCGTCCGTCCGTGGGAGCCGCTCCGCGAGACACCGGTCCCCGCGCTTCGGCGCAGGCAGGTCGAAGACCACATAGCCGCTCGTGCCGCTGTCGCTCCAACAGCGGCACGGAACGAGCTGCAGTTCCTCAAGGCCGCGCTACGGGCCGCTCAGTCGCGCGGGCAGCAGGTTGACATCGGCATCTTTGAGATCGACCCGATCCGCGTCGAGGCTCAGGAAGGTCAGGCGCTCGAGTACGAGGAGCTGCTCGGACTCGCTTCTTGGCTGCCCGAGCGCGTGCAGCGGATCGTCCCGTTCTGCGGGACCGTCGGGCTGCGCTTCACCGAAGCGGTCACGCTCACCGACGATCGCGTCGACCTCGAAACAGCCTCGATCTTCATCCCCGGCCGGCTGAACAAGAGCCGCCGGCCGAAGCCGATCCCGCTCGCCCGCATCGAGGTTCAACTCCTCCGCGAGCAGCTCCTCGTCCGGCCGCGCGGGACGCGCGTCGTCTTCGCCACCGAGAAGGGCGTCGTCTACAGCCACTCCGGCTTTCAGTCGATCTGGCTGCCCGCGCTCCTGGCGGCCGGGCTCGCCCACGAAGAGAAGCGCGACGGTCGCACTCTCGTCGTCGCCGACTTCCGGTTCCACTGGCTCCGTCACACTGCGATCTCGCTGATGGCCCAAGCGGGGATGAAGGCGGAACTGATCGCCGAGCGTGTCGGCCACAACGACGGCGGAGCGCTGATCTACCGCCGCTACCGCCACCTCTTCCCCACCGAGGTCCGCGAGGCCGTCTCGATGCTCGACCGAATGGTCGCCGGAACGGCCGGAAACGCGGAGGCCGGAGGCTCGACGAGTGGTCAATAGATGGTCAGACAGCCATCAGGGGCATAAAGAAACCCGCCGTTTCCAGCGGGTTCTTGAATGGGCGGTACTGGGCTCGAACCAGTGACCCCCAGCTTGTCGAGCTGGTGCTCTCCCAACTGAGCTAACCGCCCGGGTCGCGGGCAAGTGTAGCGTCCCGCCCGCTCAGGCTCAGAAGATCTCGGGGCACCAGGGCAGCGGGCGCGACGCGAACAGTGCATCCGCCCGCGCGACCGCTCCGTCCCGCAGCTCCGTCACCCGCAGCGCGGCGTGCAGCTGGTCGAACGACACCGCGCCCAGGAACGCCGAACCGAGCGCGGAGACATCCAAGGCGAGATCCGGCTCGTCGTCCGTCCGCGAGCACTCCCCGCCCTCGAGTCGCCAGCGACCGTCGTTCCAGGCGCAGACCGCGTCGCGCACGTCGAGCACGAGCGGCCCGCCCTCGCCGTACACGCGACCCGCCAGCGCGGCGCCAACGTCCACGAGCCGCACCCACAGGCAGTCGTGCATCCGGTAGCGCGCCCGGCGCGGCAGGGCGAGGAGCAGGAGGAGCGGATGATCCGGCGGGGCGTACGGCACCTCGACGACCGCCGTCCAGTCGACGTCGAGCAGGAAGCGCCAGATCGCCGCCATGGCGGCCGGCGTCGAGCCGAACGCCTCGCGGACGACGAGCCGCGTCGCGGGCAGACCGCCCTCGAAGCTGAAGTGCGTCCGGTAGATCGCGTACGCGAGCGGCTCGCCTTCGAGCTCGAGCACGACGAAGCGCTTCGGCGACCCGGCTTCGTCCTCGGGCAGGTGCAGCTGCCGGGACTCCCACCACGTCTCGCTCCTCGACGGCATCCCCGGCCGCACCCGCCGCACCGCCTCGTGGATCTGCGGGAACAGCGCGCGCGCCTCTTCGGGAGTCACGAACCGGGTCGCCCCGGTGAGCTCGAGCGGCTCGATGAAGGCGTCCCACTCGTGCTGGATCTGCAGCTCGCCCGCCCAGGAGGCGAGGCCGTAGCCGAAGCGCTGGTAGATCGTCTCCTCCGACGCCCACAGCGCTGCGATCGGCTCGCCGCGCTCGTGGACGTCGCGCAGCTGCGTGTCCATCATCGCCCGCAGGACTCCGCGGCGGCGATGCGTCGGGTGGACGCCGACGGCAGTCACCCCGGCGCACGGGAGCGAACCGCCCGGCACGGAGAGCTCGAACGGGAACGCGCCCGCGCCACCGACGATCTGGTCGGCCTCGAACGCGGCGTGCATCCGCTCGTGCGGGAGGTTCCGGGCGAACAGCTCGAGCAGCTCCTCGCTCGCAGGGGCGCCGAAGTACTGGCCGATCGCGTTGATCGCGCGGCCGTACTCGTCCTGGTCGGTGCAGGGACGGACGTCGAACATGCGGGCGAGGCTATCTAGAGCTTCTCGAGCGGCGCGTAGTCGAGCATCAGCTTGCGCTCGCTGGCGTCGTCGGCGAAGCGCACCGTGACGAGGCCGCCCGGCTCGATCCGCACGACGACGCCCTCGCCGAGGGTCGAGTGGCGGACGGAGTCGCCCGTGGAGAGATCCGGCACGTCGTCGCGCGGCGCGACCTGAC
This sequence comes from Gaiellaceae bacterium, assembly GCA_036273695.1. Lineage (GTDB taxonomy): Bacteria > Actinomycetota > Thermoleophilia > Gaiellales > Gaiellaceae > Palsa-739. The sequence goes on along the minus strand of DASUHE010000056.1, from coordinate 1,569 downwards.
TCTGCCGCGGCGCGCCGTAGCTCGACCACGACGCCGGCCGCAGGCGCTCGCGCTCGACGTGGCCGGCGGGCAGCTCGTCGAGGAACCGCGACGGGAGATTGTGGTTGCGGCCGCCGTAGAGCATCCGCGAGCTCGCATGGAGGAGCGTGAGGCGTTCCTTGGCGCGGGTCATGCCGACGTAGCAGAGCCGCCGCTCCTCCTCGATCCCCTGCTCCTCGATCGAGCGCGAGTGCGGGAAGATCCCCTCCTCCATGCCGATGAGGTAGACGGCGCGGAACTCGAGGCCCTTCGCGTTGTGCAGGGTCATGAGCGTGACGAGGGAGCCGTCGCCGCGGATCGCGTCCTGGTCGGAGTAGAGCGAGACCTCCTGGAGGAACGACGAGAGGGTCGCGTCCTCGGTCTGCTCACGCCACTCGCGCGCGACCGAGACGAGCTCCTGCAGGTTCTCGATGCGGCCCTGCGCCTCGATCGTGCGCTCGGCCTCGAGGGCTTCCATGTAGCCGCTGCGCTGGAGCACCTCCTCGAGCAGCTCCGGTACCTCGAGCTCCATGGCGGCCGACATGAGCGACTCGATCGTGGCGCGGAAGGTCTTGAGCGCCTTCTGCGGCGCGGCGCCGACGCCGGCGTTCTCGGCCTCGCCCGTGGCCTCCCACAGCGAGATCTCCCGCTGGTCGGCCCACGTCGCCAGGCGAGCGAGGGTCGAGTCGCCGATGCCGCGCCGCGGCCGGGTGGCGATGCGGATGAGCGAGACCGCGTCGTACGGATTGTCGAGCACCTGGAGGTACGCGATGAGATCCTTGATCTCGGCGCGCTCGTAGAAGCGCGGCCCGCCGATCACCTGGTACGCGACGCCCTGGCGCACGAGCACGTCCTCCAGCACGCGGCTCTGCGCGTTCGTCCGGTAGAAGACGGCCACCTCGCTGCCCGAGTAGCCCTCGTCGACGAGCATCGCGATCTCGGCGGCGACGTAGCGCGCCTCGGCGTGTTCGTCCTCGACCTCGATCACGCGCACGGGGTCGCCGTCGCCGAGCTCCGACCAGAGATTCTTCTCCTTGCGCTCGCGGTTGTGGCCGATGATCCCGTTCGCCGCGTCGAGGATGTGCTGCGTCGAGCGGTAGTTCTGCTCGAGCGCGATCGAGTACGAACCGGGGAAGTCGTGCTCGAACTCGAGCACGTTGCGGATGTCGGCGCCGCGGAAGCCGTAGATCGACTGGTCCGGGTCGCCGACAGCGAAGACGTTCCGGTGCTGCTGCGCGAGGAGCTGCAAGAGGCGGTACTGCGCGTGGTTCGTGTCCTGGTACTCGTCGACGAGGACGTACCGGAAGGCTTCCTGCCACTTCTCGCGCGCCTCGGGGAAGCGCTCGAGCACGTCGACCGTGAGGAAGAGCATGTCGTCGAAGTCGACGGCGTTCGAGGCGAAGAGGCGCTTCTGGTAGAGGTCGTAGACCTCGGCGACCGTCTGGTCGTAGAAGCTCGCGACGCGCTCGGCGTACTCCACCGGGCCGACGAGCGTGTTCTTCGCGTTCGAGATCTGGGAGTGGATGCCGCGCGGCGTGAAGCGCTTCGGGT
>DASUHE010000055.1:0-124698 GCA_036273695.1 Gaiellaceae bacterium | reverse complement strand
AGGACGGGTCGCTGTATTCCGTGCCGCTGACTACCAGGACACACGGCTGGAAGCGGCTCTCGTTCACGTTCCGGACGAAAGCGACCGCCAGAGAAGCCCAGCTCAGGCTGTACGCACCCCAGGGCCACGTCCACTGGGATGACGCTCGATTGACTGCACGACCAGCCGTCCAGGTAAACAACTTCCCATCCTCCACCAACGCCGCAACGACGATGGCCCTCGACTCATCGTCCGGCGGTCAAGGCGACGCCGCGGGGGCTGCCTCCAACTCGTATCGCGTCGCCGAGGCCAAAGCACTTATCCGGTATATCCGCCGGCGCCCGGTATACGGCTACGGTTTTGGCAGCGTTGCGAGCGAGTTCTCAAGCGGCTACTCGTACGAGCTCTCGTATCTCGATCTCCTCTTCAAGGCGGGAATCCTCGGACTCTTGCTCTACCTCTCCTTCCCTCTGAGACTCGTAGTCGACGCGCTGCGTCTCCGCCTTGGACGCCCACCGGCGAGCCTCGACAGGGCACCAGACATCGGCTCGGCCGGCGTACCCGCTGGCGTTCTCGCCGCCATTCTCATTGCCGGCGCGACCAACCCCTACCTGTTCGCAGCCTTCGGCATCGTGTCGATCCTCGTAATGATCGCCTGGATCGAAGACGCCCGACCGGCCGCGAGACAACGCGGAGGCTGACGACGATTCGCGCCGTACCGGGCTCTCCAGTCGTGCCCAGTGGTGGTCCTCGGCTTCTTGGGACTGAGCTTCGGAACACCGGCCAGCAGATCTCGGTTCGATGCTTCGCCTCATCCGGTGTCTCGAAAGCGCTTCGTCGCGGTTGCTCTTGACGAAGCCGGAAGGTCGTTCCTCCCTCTCGGCCGGCCGGGTTCCGCGCGACCTGCCTTGATCAGGCTGCGGGCGCCGCGCGCCGTTCAAGGCCCGAACGACGATCACGACCCGAGCGCCGTTCACCTTCCGGAGGTATCCGGCCGACTCCGGAGCGGCGTTCGCGGCCGGACCGACGGTCGGGCGCGGAGCGCCGCTCTCGCGTCCCGAGCCTGGCTTCGGCATCAAGTCGGAGAGCCGACTCGCGTCGTATGTCGTGCGTGGTACGGCTGTTCAGCAAGCCGAGAATGCGTTCCCGATCTTCGGCGGGGAACGTGTGCAACAGCTCATCCGCGCTGACCACGCTGGCTTCGATGCCGGCCTCGGGCTCTTGGACGAGGTCAGCCATCTCCGCGGCCAGGCGTATGTCGTCGACTACGCCGACAGGAGTCCACACGCTGGGGCGCCGAACCGGGCCTTGCTGGCGCCAGCGCCGCACGATGACCACGAAATCACGCCTGCCGAGAATCGTGCGAGGGATCGTTGCAGGGGATGCGGACGCCGCAGCGACGGTGTCGGGTCAAGCTCGTTGCTCGGCCAACGTCAGTGGCCGGCGTTCCGCGTCGGCTGTCGTCTAGCTGCTCCTCGCTCGCGGATCGCCGAACGGGAGCGCTCGACGACCGTCCACGAGGCAGCTACGAACAGGAGGCTCAGGTAACTGAGCACAACCCACACCCACAAATCCACCTTGCCCGACTCCCCTTACCTTCCGCAATCGTCGATTCCGTGCTCTCTGCCACCGTATTGACCGGAGGGTCGGACCGTAGCCCCTCCGCCCCGACACTTCACCAAGGCTTTACGGTCCGGGGCGGCGCTAGTGGCTGCTGGTTGATGGGGACATGCCCAGGGCTCAATTGCCTGCCGGACGAACGACGCGGAGCACCGCGTGCATGCCGCGCTCCTTGTGGTCCGCGACGGCGCACCAGAGCAGGTACCGGCCCGGGACGAGCCGTAGCTCTCGGTCCACGACCTGGCCCGGCAGGACGCTCGGGAAGCGGAAGACGTGCGTTCCGCCCACCCGGCGCAGATCGAGGTCGTGCGTGTCCTGGCCGCGGTTGACGAGCTCGACGATCACGCGGCCGGACCTCACCCGGGTGCGGGAGAGGCTGTAGCGGAACTCCTGCGCGACCACCTGGACCCGCGCGGGCGGACGTTGCGCTTGCGCGGCGAGGATCATGCGACGAGCTTCGGCCGGGTGAAGGAGGCGGCCTTCGGGAGCACGGCGGCGGCGTCGACGCCGAACCACTGCTCCAGAAGAGACGCGTAGACGCTCCGGAAATCGGAGGTGGCCGACACGTTGCCGTCGCCGTCGAGCCCCTTCTGCAGGCCGGGGAACTCGCCGACCATCTTCCCGGTGACACGCGTTCCGACGAGGAAGCCGACGCCGGCTGCGCCGTGGTCGGTGCCGCTGTCGCCGTTCTCGGCGGCGCGACGCCCGAACTCCGACCAGACGTGGACGAGAACGCGGTCGGCGAGCCCGCGCGTCTCGAGGTCGCGCTGGAACGCGACGAGCGAGTCCGAGGTCAGCTGCAGTCCCTGGGTCAACGCGCTCGGCTCGCCGGCGTGCGTGTCGTACTCGCCCGGCGCCGTCAGCGCGACGCAGTGGAGCGGCAGGCCGGCGGCGAGCATGGCGGCGAGGCCCGCGAGCCTTTGCGGGAACGGGTCGTCCGCCTGCGGATACGGCACGGGACTCGAGAACCCGTTCGACGACTGGAACGGGATCAGCTGCCGGCGCAGCCGGTCCACCTGCGCCGCGACGTTGCCGGCTGCCCGCAGCCCCGCGTCGGCGGGCTGGTGGCCGAGGAGGCCGATCGCCTCGAGCATCCGCTCTTTGACCTGCCCCCAGACGCGCTCGCTGTAGAAGTCGTACTGGTCCGCTCCCGAGATCGACGCGACCGGCACCTTTGCCGTCGCCAGGGCCGGGGCGAGGGTGTCGTCGAGGGAAAGCCCCTGCAGCGGGTTGTCGTTCTTCCCGACCCGGTCGAGGTACCGGCCGAGCCAGCCCGTCCGCAGGTTGGCCTGGGTGGCCCCGACCTCCCAGTAGTGCCGCGAGGTGAAATGCGACTGGTCCGCGTGGGTGTAGCCGACGGCGGGAAGCACCGTGACCTTTTGCTCCGCATAGAGCTGTTGGAGGCCGCCGAGCGCCGGGTGCCAGTAGAGGCGGTCGTCCTCGGTGAGAGCGGTCCCGCCGGTGAGGGCGAGCTGCGGCCGCAGCTTCCTGTAGAGCGGGTCGCCCTGCGGCGACAGGACCGAGAGGCCGTCGGCGCCCCCCTCGAGGAAGACGGAGACGAGGATCGGGGCGGCGGGCCCGGCGGCGGCGGCGGCAATCCCCTCCTCGAGCGCACCGAAGCCGAGCCGTGAGCCGCCGTAGACGGCGACGGCCGCGCCGAGGCTGGTGGCGAGGAACTTCCTCCGGGTCAGCCCCGTCCCGGCCGGGAGCGGCATGCCCGGCTCGATCGCCGGCAGCCCGCTGCCGGCCTGCGCGAGCGCTCGATGGAGGAGCCTCGACCGCGAGAGGCCGTCGCAGTGATTGCAGGCTCTCGTCATGCGGCCTGCAGCTCCGGGGAGACGGCGATCAGCTGGCGGAGCGCGTTCTGGATCATGACCGGGTACTGCTCGCGCTTCCACGACTCGCCCTTCGCGTCGTGGAGCGCCCGCTGCGCGAACGTGTGGAGCGCCTGCCGCGTGTCGCGGCCGAGCGGTGGGTGGTGCCAGAACTCGCACGCCTGGTCGAGGAGCTTCTTCGCGTCGTACGGCTGGTGAGCGTGCCCGGGATCGAGCGCGTGGCGATCGAGAACGTACTGCGCGATCCACCAGCGTCCCCGCCACGTCGCCGTGTCGAGCCAGCGCGTGTCGTCCCAGCCCGCGACGTTGGGCGGGTAGAAGAGCTGCTGGCCCGCCATCGAGTCGAGCCACGTCCAGGCGGTCGTGTCGATCCCGCGCCGGATGCGGCGCAGCAGGCCGGCGTTGTAGACGACCGGCGGCTTCACGAGCCGGGCGCCGGTGTAGAGCGCGGGGTGGCGCAGGATCGCCGCGACGACCGGCCGCACCTCGTACCTGGAGGACTTGTAGAGCCGCTCTAGCGCCCTCTGCGTGGCGTGGTCGGGCGCTCCGGCCACGAAGTAGCTCCAGAGCTTCCGGACGAAGAACGAGGCGTGATCCGGATGCGTCACGCAGAGGCGGCACGAGTCCTTCCACGTGAACCGGCCGTGGTGGTGAAAGATCGTCTTCCGGCCCGTGTCGTGGTACTGCGGGTCGTAGCGGAAGTTCACCGGGCCGGTGTTCTGGTTCCAGCTGTTGCGGAAGCCGGTCAGCGCCCGCGCCTGCTGGCGCACGTCGTTCTCGGTGTAGCCGCGGTCGGCGCCGAGCGTGAAGAGCTCCATCATCTCGCGCGCGTAGTTCTCGTTCGGCGAGTTGTCGCTGCCGTTGAGCCAGAGGAGCATCGCCGGGTCCTGCGTCACGTCGAGCAGCAACTCGTGGAACGAGCCGAGCCCTCGCTCGCGGAAGAGGTGGTTCTGGTTCAGCATCAGGCGCTGCGAGCCGACGCCGCTGTTCGAGGTCGCGAACCAGTCGTGCCAGAGCAACGTCATCCGCTCGACGAGCGGTCGCGAGGTTCGCACCATGCGGTCGAGCCACCAGACGTGGTCGTGGCCCCAGGCGTCGAACGGGGCGAGCGGGAGGCCCCTCTCGTCGTGCGGCCTGTGCCCGACGAGGTGCTCGCGGCCCGGGTGGGTCAGCTTGTGGACGGCGCCGTCGAGCCCGAGGCGGGCGAGCTTCTGCGCCTCGCCGGGTCGCGGCCCGAAGCCGGCGCGCCAGAGCAGCTGCTCCGCCCGCGCGACGTCGAACTTCCCCCTCCACACAGGGACACCGGCCACGCTCGGAGCATCGGCAGGAGCCGGGACGGACGGGATCCCTAATCGGGGGCGGTCAATGCGACCACTGCGTGACCGGCCGCTCCTGCAGCCGGCCGTCCACCTCGAGATCCACGCGCTCGTTGAAGAAGCAGATCAGGCCCCGGATCGGGCGACCGTCGTCGTCGGGCGCCTCATACGTCCACGCGAGGTCCTCGTGCAGCGTGTCGCCGAGTCGCAGGTGCCGGTACGAAGCGATGCCTTTGTACGCGCAACGCGTCTTCTTCTCGGACGGCTCGAGCAGATCCATCCGCACGTCGTCGGCAGGGAGGTAGAACCGCGCGGGGAGACCGGACTCGAACAGCGCGACCGCCCGCGCGCTCTCCGCGACCACCTCGCCGTCGACGGAGACGCGCACCGGCCGTGACGTTCGGTACGTGTCGATCCGGTGATACGGGTCGCGCGGGTGTCCGAACACCTGCTCGTCCTCGACGAACCACTCGTCGAGCTTGGCCCAGTAGAACGCCGCGTGTCCGGCGAGGAAGGCGGCCGGAGCGATCGGCTCCGGGTACGTCCAGGCCGCGTCGGCCTCGAAGCGGTCCGCGACGCGGATCGAGCGGTACGACGCCTCGCCCTTGTGCGGACAACGTGTCTTCGTGTCGCTCGGCTCGAGGAGCTCGTGCCGCAAGTCCTCCTCCGGCACGTAGTACACGGGCAGGTGCCCGGTCTCGTAGAGGAGCTTCGCACCCACGGTGTCGAAGACCGCCTCTCCTGCGACGAAGCCTCGGAGCCGGTGCGGCACGGGGTCGAAGTAGAGAACCGAGCCGGTGGGCGGGTCTGGCGTGAAGTTGAACCGGCCCGCGGGCCGGGCGCCGAACGGCCCGCTGCCGGAGGTGAGCCCCATGGCGCAAACCCTGCCAGCCCGGCCTCGGGCTATGACGGCGCAGAAGAAGGGCCCGCTCGCGCGGGCCCTTCTCGGTGCAGCTGAGTCCGTGCTTACGGGGCGGGCGTTGCCGCGAGGGCGGCCTGCGCGTTCACGAGGCCCCACCCGTACGTCGTGTCGTAGTTCGGGACGCCGAGGTCGGTCGTCGTCCGCTCCATGATCGTCTCGACCTGATCCGGCGTGAGGTTCGGGTTCTTGCCGAAGATCAGCGCTGCGACGCCCGAGACGTGCGGAGTCGCCATCGACGTGCCGCTGTCGAGGTTCCAGTCGGTGGCGATGTTGAACAGCGTGCCCGTGTTCGAGGTTCCCAGTCCGGCGACGATCGCCTGGCCGTCGACCTGCGAGACGATGATCGTCGGCAGCCACGGGGTGCCGTTGTCGTCCGGCGTGCCGAGCGTCGGGCTGACGGGCACCGTCGTGTTGTTGTAGAGCAGGACGCCCGAGGCACCCGCCGCAGCGGCGTTGTGTGCCTTGGTGGCGAAGGTCGCAGACCCGCGCTGCACGACCGCAACCCACGTCCCCGAGGGCGGCGTTCCGCAGTCGCTCGGAGCGAGCGCCAGCCCGCAGTTCACGAACTGGCCGGTGACGCCGTTCGTCGCTCCGGAGAACTCGGCCGGATTGCCGAAGTACGTCGTCCCGCCGATCGTGACCTCCGCATCGCGGCCTTGCAGGTGCGGGAAGGACGAGAGGTTGTCGACACCCGGAGCGACGAGGTCGAGCTGCGCTCCGGTGTTCGAGAACGACGCGAGCTGGTTGTTGCGGTCGACGGCGCCGACCGAAACGACGCTCTCGTAGGCGCCCGGGAAGGAGAGCTTCTTCGCCCCGTCGTTGCCGGCGGCCACGACGATCAGCGTCCCGTTGTTCCGGATCTGGTTGTAGAGCGCGGCCTCTGCCTGCGACTTGTCGCCGCCGCCCAGGCTCATGTTGATGACCTTGCACCCCTGGTCGGCGAGCCACTGGACACCGGCCATCACCTGGCTCGTGGTGCCGCTCACGCTGCCGTCCGGCTGGGTGCCGAGTACGCGTGCCTCGTACAGCTTGGCCTCCGGAGCGACCCCGTGGATGCCGCTGCCGTTGATCGCGCCCAGGATGATCCCCGAGACGTGCGTCGCGTGCGTCTCGGTCGTGGCGACGCCGAGCTGGAAGACGTCGACCGTCGGCTTGCTCGGGTCGAAGGCGTCATACCCCCGGACGAAGTTCGGCGCGATGTCCGACTGCGTCGTGTCGAGGCCCGTGTCGGCGACGCACGCCTTCACACCCGCCCCCTCGAAGCCGGCCGCCTGCGCCTCGACCGCGTGGGTCGTAACGAGACCGTAGAGGCCGTTGCTGATGCTCGGAACGAGCTCCGACGACTGGAGATCGCTGCTGAGGCTCTGTGGTGTCCGAACCGGGTCGTTCTCGACGTAGTTCACGCCGGCCGACTGCTTGACGGCGTTGACCTGACGCGGCGAAAGGTCGACCGCGAGCACGTCGATCGACGGGAACGAGTACCGAACCGTGCCGCCGTGGCTCTTGACGAGCGCCTTGTCGGCGGCGTTCAGCGAGTGGCTGAAGCCGATCATGTAGTGCTCGAGAGACGAAGGCTGCGCGCTGCTGGCGGCCGTGGCGGCCGCGAGTAGAGCGATCGCACCGACCGCAAGCGCAGCGAAGAATGCTTTCTTCACGTTGGAGAACCCCCTCCTGGCTGTTCCGTGCCGACCGGCCCCCTTTGCGCCCCCGGCACCTTGTGCCCGCAAATCGTATGTCAGAAAACGAACAAGCTCAACGGGCGGCTGTTTCCTGCGTGAGCCGTGCGAGCCTCTTCGCGGCTGCGCCGAGCGCATGTCCGTCCGACAGGACGGGCGCATAGAGGTCTTCGTGCTGTGCCAGCCGCTTCAGCGCGACCTCCATCGGGAAGTCCGTCGGGCGCAGGCCCGGCTTCAGCTCCTCCCAGCGCAACGGCGTCGAGACCGGTGCGCCCGGCTTCGGGCGGACCGAGTAGACGGAGGCGATCGTCTTGCCCCAGCCGTTCTGGCGGTGGTCGAGCAGCACGCCGGCGCGCTTCTTCTTCAGCCATTCGGTCGTGACCAGGCCCGGATGCCGGCGCTCGAGGAGGCGCGCGGCGGCTTCGGCGAAGGCGTACGTCTCCTTGTACGTGGCGCGCCGCTTGACGGGCGCGAGCACGTGGATCCCGTCGGCGCCGCTCGTCTTCGGATAGCCGGGGAGCCCGACCTCGTTCAGTAGCTCGCCGACGAGGCGCGCGACCTCGATCGCCTGCTCGAATCCGCTCGGCTCGTCGGGCGGGTCGAGGTCGAAGACGACGTAGTCGGGCCGGTCGGGCCTGTCGATGCGCGAGTACCAGGCGTTCATGTCGACGCAGTTCATCTGCACCATCCAGAGCAGCGCCTCCGGCGAGTCGACGAGCGCGAAGTCGACCTCCCGTGAGCCGCCCTCCCGTGGATGGGTCGTGAAGCGGCGGGTGCGGATCGACGCGGGCATGCCGCGCGGCGCCTGCTTCTGGAAATAGACCTCGCCGTGGATCCCGTGCGGGTAGCGCTTCAGCGTGAACGGCCGCTCCTGGAGGTGCGGCACGAGCGCCGGCGCCACCTGCTCGTAGTAGGCGAAGAGGTCGCCCTTCGTGATTCCGTCCTCGGGAAAGAGCACGCGATCGGCGCTCGTCAGGCGCACCTCGGTCACCACGGGACCGTACGTCAGCGAAGTCGGGCGACGAGCAGGCGGGCGAGCCGCAGCTCGGTCTTGCGCAGCGAGGCGCTCGCCGACGAAGGCCCCGAGACCGTGAGCGTCAGCTCGTTGCGCCTCGCCCCGAAGGCGACGACGTCGATCTCGAAACGACCCAGCCCGCTCAGCTGGAGCACGCCGCGGTAGGCACGCGTCATCTTCGCGACCCGCGGAAACGCCACCTGTCCGAACGAGACGACCTTCCCGCCCTGGGCGACGCCCTTCGCGAAGCTGCGCCGCAGGCAGGGAGTGACCTGAGGCGCCAGGACGGTGCGCTGCCAGTCGAGTCGAACCATCCTCGCCGTCTGCAGGACCTGGACCTCGCCGTCGATCGCGGACAGCTGCTGCTGCCACGCCGTCTCGGCGGCGCCGTTGAGCACGAGATCGGACTGCTTCGGTCGATAGTTGCAGTCGGGGAACGTCGAGGAGAGGTCGGGCTTCTTCGCGCCGCCTCGCCAGCCCGCGCCGAGGTCGCGTTTGCGCAGGACCTCGGCTTTCGCCTGCGCCTGCCCCGCCTTGGTGAACCGGATCTTCTCCTTGGTCGGGCTCGCTGCGAGCGCGACGCCCGCGGCGACCAGGGCGACGAGCGCTGCCGCGACCAGTCCGACGGTCCTCGACGTCGATGCGATTCTCTCGTCAGTCATTCGACGCGTTCAATCTAGCCGCGTCTCAGGCGGGGCGTCGAGCCCCCGGCTCGGAGGAACGCAGGCGGGGCCGTCGAATGACAGCGGCCGATGTTCAACGGCGCGAACACAGGATTCATGCTCCTCGCCGCCAGCTTGGTGATGCTGATGACGCCGGGCCTCGCGTTCTTCTACGGCGGGCTGGTCGGGCGCTCGAACACGCTCACGATCATGATCCAGAGCTTCGCCTCGATGGGGGTGACGACGATCATGTGGTGGATCGTCGGCTACTCGCTCTGCTTCAGCGGCGGCGCAGACGGCATCTTCGGCAACTTCCACCTCGCGTTCCTCCGCCACGTCGGCGTGAACACGATCTATCGGCCGTCGGGGATCCCGCTCACGGTCCTCATCGCCTACCAGATGATGTTCGCGATCATCACGCCGGCGCTGATCACCGGCGCATTCACGAATCGCGTCACGTTCAAGTCCTACATGCTGTTCCTCGTCGTCTGGCAGCTCGCCGTCTACTACCCGTTCGTGCACATGTTCTGGGGCGGCGGCCTGCTGGCGCACTGGGGCGCGCGCGACTTCGCCGGCGGGATCGTCGTTCACGCCAGTGCGGGCTGGGCGGCGCTCGCATCGGTGCTCTACGTCGGCAAGCGCAAGTTCGCCGACGCGCCGCACAACATCCCCTTCATCGCGCTCGGCACCGGCCTGCTCTGGTTCGGGTGGTACGGCTTCAACGCCGGGAGCGAGCTCAAGGTCGACGGCATCACGGCGATTGCGTTCCTCAACACGGACATCGCGGCTTCGTTTGCGGCGATCACGTGGCTCTTCGTGGAGTGGTGGTACGCGAAGAAGCCGCACTTCGTCGGCCTGCTCACCGGCGCGGTCGCGGGGCTCGCGACGATCACTCCCGCGGCCGGCTACGTGCCGATCTACGCCTCGGTCGTCATCGGCATCGCCGCCGGTGTCGTCTGCTACTACGCGATCCAGCTGAAGAATCGGATGAAGTGGGACGACGCGCTCGACGTCTGGGGAGTGCACGGCATGGGAGGTCTCCTCGGGATCCTGCTGCTCGGCGTGTTCGCCGGCACGGCCGTCAACCCGGGAGGGGCGCAAGGGCTCGTGCACGGCACCGGCACGTTCTTCCTGAAGCAGCTCGCGGCGGGCGCGGGGTGCTCCCTCTATGCCTTCGGCTTCACCTACGCGATGCTGCGCGTGATCGACTTCGTCACGCCGGTGCGCGTGGGCGCCGACACCGAGGAGGGCCTCGACGCGTCGATGCACGGCGAGTCGGCCTACGCGCTCGGCGTCTGAAGAACGTCGCGCGTCTCAGGCGAGGCGCGAGCTCAGGACACGATCCCAGAGCTGGTCGCTGCCGACGGCGAGGCAACCGTCGACGACCGCGTCCTCGCCGAGCGCGCTGGCCCGGACGTCCGGCACGACCGGCGAGAGCCGCGCGAGCTCGCGGGCGACCTCTGCCGCGAATCCGGGGGCGCGGCCGATGCCGCCGCCGAGCACGATCAGCTCCGGGTCGACGACGGCCACGATCGCGGTGAGAGCATGAGCCACGATCGCCGCCTCGGCGGCGACGATCTCGTACGCATTTCGATCTCCGGCTGCCGCCGCGGCGAACACCGTGCGCGCGCTGCGCGATCGCGAGCCCTTCGCGCGCGCCGCCTGCACGACGGCTGCAGAGGACGCTTTGGGTTCCAAAGCGCCGTCGGCCAGGGGCAGGAAGGCGATCTCGCCCGCTGCTCCATGCGCGCCCCGATGAAGCCTGCCGTCGAGGATCAGGCCCATCCCGATCCCCGTGCCGACGGAGACGAACGCGAAGGTCGAGACGTCGCGGCCGTGACCGTGGTCTCGCTCCGCGACTGCGGCGGCGTCCACGTCGTTCTCGATCGCGGTCTCGGAGCCGAGGAGACGGCGGAGATCCCGCAGGACGGCCGGGCGTTCCCATCCCGGCAGGTTCGGCGCGAGCCGCAGCGCACGTCCGCCGGGCTCGACGACCCCCGGGCTTCCCACGACGGTCTGCAGCAGTCTGCCGTCGCCGTCGACGCCCGCTTCCTCGAGTAGCTCGTCGGCGAGCGTCGCGAGCTCGCGCACGCGGGCCAATCCGCTCGAGGAACGGGCCGGCCGGCTCTCGCGGGCGCGGAGGGCGCCGGCGAGGTCGGCCACGGCGCCGCGCACGAACTGCCGGCCGACGTCGAGCCCGAGCACGAAGCCGGCGTCGCGACGGATCTCGTAGAGGAGCGCGCTGCGGCCGCGACTTCCTGCGCGCCGCCCGGCCTGCTGCACGAGCGCGTCGCGCTCGAGACTCGCCAGAGCCAGGCCGACCGTCGGCTTCGAGAGACCGGACATGGCGGCGAGCTCGCTGCGCGAGACCGGCCCGTTTCCCCGCATCCGCTCGAGCAGCAGCTGCTCGTTGAGGGTCCGGATCAGCCTGGGCCGAGCCGCTCCTTTCGATTCCGTCGCCGTCACCATCTTGTCACGACGATAAAGATAGGTTAGTTTCCTAACTCATGGAAGGCGCACGGCTGCGCTGTAGGCGCCGCGCATCGCTCACTGCGAGGACCGCCGTCGGGCGGCCAAGGAGGGATTCGACATGAGACGAGGGCTTCTCGTCCTGCTGCTCGCCGCCGCCGCCGCGGCGGTCTGGACAGCCACCGGTTCGGGCTCGGGCGACCAAACGTCGGCTGCCACCGACCACGCGGCTGCCGGCACCTCGGTCACGATCTCCAACGAGCAGGGCGCAACCTGGACGTGTGGGTTCAACCCCTTCAACGCGAGCCTCGTCGACTGGTCCTTCGGGCCCATCTACGAGCCGCTCGTGTTCGTGGACGAGCTGAAGAGCGGCGCGGCGACGCCGTGGCTCGCCTCGAAGTACAAGTGGTCCAACCACAACAAGAAGATCACCTTCACGATCCGCTCAGGCGTGAAGTGGGCCGACGGCAAGCCGCTCACCGCGGGCGACGTCGCCTTCACCTTCCAGCTGCTCAAGAAGCACAAGGGCCTCGACCTCCAGGCCGTCTGGACGGTTCTCAAAAGCGTGACCCGCAAGGGCGACAAGGTCACGTTCCAGTTCAAGAGCCCCGCGGTGCCGTACTTCTACTACGTCGCCGGGCAGACGCCGATCGTGCCGCAGCACGTCTGGAAGTCGATCAAGGATCCGGTCAAGTTCAAGGACCCGCATCCCGTCGGCAGCGGCCCGTTCACGCTGAACTCCTGCTCGCCGCAGGTGATGAAGTACACGAAGAACACGCACTACTGGCAGAAGGGCAAGCCGAAGATCGACACGGTCTACTACCCGGCCTACACGTCGAACGACCCGGCGAACCAGGACCTGGCGAGCGGCAAGGCGCAGTGGGGCAGCCAGTTCATCCCGAGCATCAACGCGTTCTATCTCTCCAAGAGCAAGGACAACCACTACTGGTTCCCGCCGGTCTCCAACGTGTCGGTCTTCATCAATCTCAAGAATCCGCTCCTCAAGAACGTCGCGATCCGCAGGGCGATGGCGTATGCGATCGATCGCGCCAAGGTCGCGAAGATCGGCGAGTACGGCTACGAGCCGGCCGCGAACCAGACCGGGATCGTGACGCCCACCTTCAAGAGCTGGCTGAACACGAAGCTCGCGAAGAAGTTCACGTACAGCCCGGCCAAGGCGAAGCAGGTCCTGACGAAGGCCGGCTTCAAGCTGAAGAACGGCTACTTCCAGACGAAGGCCGGCAAGCCGCTCTCCTTCTCGATGGTCAACATCGGCGGCTACTCGGACTGGGTTGCCTCGGCGCAGATCGTGATCTCCAACCTCAAGGCGATCGGGATCAAGGTCTCGCCGTCGAACCTCTCGAGCACGACGTACGACAACGACGTCTACACCGGCAAGTACGACCTCGCGTACGACGGGAACGAGGCGGGAGGGCCGGCGCCGTACTACGAGCTGCGCCAGGAGCTCTATTCACCGAACTCCGCCCCGATCGGCCAGTCGGCGTCGTCGAACTGGGAGCGGTACTACAACAAGAAGGTCGACAGCCTGATCAAGGCCTACGCCGCGACCACGAGCTCGGCGAAGCAGCATTCGATCGTCGACCAGCTCGAGGCGGCGATGGTGCGCGACGTCCCGATCATCCCGATCACCGAGGGCGTCGACTGGTACCAGTACAACACGAAGTCGCTCGCCGGCTGGGTGACGAAGGGGAACCCGTACGCGAAGCCGGCGGCGTACGAGGTGCCCGACTGGGGTGTCCTCCTCCTGCACCTGAAGCCGAAGGGATGAGGGCCTGAGGCACAGTTCTCCCGACATGAGGCGCGGGTCGTGAGATTCGTCGTCCGGCGACTGGGGTTCTTCGTCGTGACGCTGTGGGCGGCGATCACGGCGAACTTCCTCATCCCGCGCCTCATGCCGGGCAATCCGGCGCTCGCGATGATGGCTCGCTACCGCGGGCACATCAACCCGCAGGCTCTGCACGCGCTCGAGATCGCCTTCGGCGTCAAGAGCCACCAGAGCGTGCTCAGCGCGTACTTCAGCTACCTCGGCAACGTGTTCCGCGGCCGGTTCGGGATCTCCCTCACGTTCTTCCCGGACGCCGTGAGCCACGACGTGCTGCAGGCGCTGCCGTGGACGCTGGCGCTCGTCGGCGTGACGACGATCCTCGCGTTCCTGCTGGGCACTCTCATCGGCCTCGTCTCCGCGTGGCGGCGCGGCGGGATGCTGGACAGCCTCCTGCCGCCGATCTTCGTGATCACGTCGGCGTTCCCGTACTTCTGGCTCGCGATGCTCGCGATCTGGCTGTTCGCGATCAAGTTCCACTGGCTGCCGCAGAGCGGCGGCTACGACTTCACCACGACGGTGGGCTGGACGTGGGCGTTCGTCGGCGACGCGCTGAAGCACTCGGTCCTGCCGGCGCTCACGATCCTCGTGACCTCGATCGGCGGCTGGATCCTGACCATGCGGAACAACACGATCTCGGTCCTGACCGAGGACTACGTGCGGATGGCGCGCGCCAAGGGGCTCAGCCCGTGGCGGGTCATGTGGACGTACGCCGGCCGCAACGCGATCCTGCCCAACCTGACCGGGTTCGCGATGTCGCTCGGGTTCGTCGTCAGCGGCGCGATCCTCGTCGAGTTCGTCTTCAACTACCCCGGCGTCGGCTGGATGTTCCTGCAGTCGGTGGAGAACCAGGACTACGCGCTCATGCAGGGCCTCTTCCTGATGATCGTCCTCGCGGTCCTGACGGCGATCCTCGCCGCCGACGCCGCGACGGCGCTGCTCGACCCCCGAACGCGGGACCTGAAGTGAGTACGTCCTCGCTGGGCGCGACCGACCAGCTCGGAACTCCACCGGCCGGGCCGGCGCCGCTGGTCGCGGAGATCGGCGGCGGTCGCTGGGGCGACGTCTGGCGCGCGATCAGCCGCAACAAGAAGGCGCTCGCCGGTGTCCTCCTGCTCCTCGTCTTCGTGGTGCTCGCGATCTTCCCGGGCCAGATCGCGCCCGACGATCCCGCTGCACAGGTCTACACGCCCGCGCTCGGGCCGTCGTGGCACCACCTGCTCGGGACGACCGGCCGCGGCGAGGACGTCTTCTCGCAGCTCGTCTGGGGGACGCGGATGTCGCTCGTGATCGCCCTCGCGGTCGGCGCCCTCGCCACGGCGCTCTCGGTCTTGATCGGCGTCTCGGCCGCGTATCTCGGCGGGATCGCCGACGGGATCCTCTCGCTGATCACGGACGTGATCCTCGTGCTCCCGATCTTTCCGCTGATCATCGTGATCGCGGCCTATCGCAAGAACTCCGGGCTGTTCACCCTCATCGTCGTGCTCGGCGCGCTCGGCTGGTCCTACGGCGCCCGCCAGCTCCGCGTGCAGGCGCTCTCGCTCAGGTCGCGCGACTTCCTCGAGTCCGCACGGGTGCGCGGGGAGCGCAAGGCGTACGTGATCCTGTTCGAGATCCTGCCGACGATGACGTCGCTGATCGTGGCGACCTTCCTCGGCTCGGCGCTCTACGCGGTGCTGACCGCCGCCGGGCTGCAGTTCATCGGCCTCGGAGACCCGAACAGTCAGAGCTGGGGGACGATGCTCTACTGGGCGCAGAACGGTGAGGCTCTCTTTGCGGGAATGCCGCTCTGGGCGATCGCTCCGGGCGTCTGCATCGCGCTGCTCGGCGCGTCCTTCGCGCTTCTCAACTACGCGTTCGACGAGATCAGCAGCCCCGCGCTCCGAGTGCGGAAGCTCGACCGGGCCCGGATCCCGAAGCGACTGCCGCCGCCGGCCGAGGCGCCGCAAGCGGGCGCCGGGCCGGTGCTGAAGGTCGAGGGGCTCAGCGTCGCGTACGCGACCGACGCCGGCCCGGTGGTGGCCGTGGACGACGTCGACCTCGAGCTCGCGCGCGGCGAGTTCCTCGCGATCGTCGGCGAATCCGGCTGCGGGAAGTCGACGCTCCTCTACGCGATCGCGCGGCTGCTCGGCTCGCCGTTGCCCGGCGAGATCGTCGGCGGGCGCGTGCTCTTCCAGAGCAAGGACCTCGTCCTGCTCGAGGAGCGAGAGCTGCGCCGCGTGCGCTGGCGCGATCTCTCGGTCGTGATGCAGAGCGCCATGAACGCGCTCAACCCGGTGCTGACCGTTGCCGAGCAGATGCGCGACGCCTGCCGCGCGCACTCGAACATGTCGCGGGCGGAGATCGCCGAGCGCTCACGCGAGGTGCTGCGGCTCGTCTCGATCGACCCCGTGCACCTGCACAGCTACCCGCACCAGCTCTCGGGCGGGATGCGGCAGCGCGCGATGATCGCGATGGCGCTCCTCTTCACGCCCGACCTCGTGATCATGGACGAGCCGACCTCGGCCCTCGACGTCGTCGCTCAGCGGTCGCTCATGGTGCAGATCAAGGAGCTGCAGGAGCGGCTCGGCTTCGCGGTCATCTTCGTCACGCACGACATGTCGCTCGTGAGTCACTTCTCCGATCGGCTGCTCGTGATGTATGCGGGCCAGGTCGCCGAGATGGCGCAGACCCGGGAGCTGTTCGACCGGCCGCGCCACCCGTACTCGCAGGGGCTGCTCGAGGCGTTTCCCTCCATCCGCGGGCCGAAGGTCCGCCTGCTCGGGATTCCGGGCGCGCCTCCCGATCTCGCCCGGCCGCCAGCGGGCTGCCGCTTCGCGCCCCGGTGCGCCCACGTCCAGCCCCGGTGCACGGCCGCTGAAGTGCCGCTGACCTCGGTCAACGGCAGCGTCGTCCGTTGCGTCCTCGCGGAGAACGCGCCCTGAGCGAGGCACTGCTCCGCACCGAGGGCCTGACGCGGCATTTCCACGTCGGCAAGCTGCTGTCGCGGCAGACGCTGCACGCCGTCGACGACGTCGACCTGACGATCGGCCGCGGCGAGATCGTGGCGCTCGTCGGCGAGAGCGGCAGCGGCAAGAGCACGATCGCGCGGCTCCTCGCGCTCGTCTACCGCCCGACGCGCGGCGAGATCTGGTTCGAGGGCCGGCCGCTCAGCCGCCTGCGTGGGAGGAAGAGTCGGCTGGCCTACAGCGCGGCGGTGCCGATGGTGTTCCAGGATCCGTACAGCTCCATCAACCCCGCGTACCGGGTCTCGCACGGGATCGTCCGCGGCATGAAGCTCCACCGCGGCGACCTCTCGCGGAGCGAGCGCGGGGCCGAGCTGAACCGCGTGCTCGACTCGGTGGGGCTCGTGCCCGCGGGCGAGACGCGCCGCCGCTTCCCGTACGAGCTGAGCGGAGGCCAACGCCAGCGGGTCGGCTTCGCGCAGGCGCTCGCCCTCAGGCCGAAGCTGATCGTCGCGGACGAGCCGGTCTCGATGCTCGACGTCTCGATCCGCGTCGGCGTCCTCAACCTCATGGGCGAGCTGCGCGAACAGGAGGGCGTCTCGTTTCTCTACATCACGCACGACGTCGCGAGCGCCCGCTATCTCGCCGATCGCATCCTCGTCATGTACGCCGGCCACCTCGTCGAAGAAGGCCCGACGGAGGACGTGCTGCAGCGGCCGAAGCACCCGTACACGCAGCTGCTCGTCTCGGCCGTGCCCGATCCGCGTGCCGAGCTCGGACTCGCCGACGCGCGCGACGTCGGTGAGCCGCCGAAGGTCGTCGACCCGAAGCCCGGCTGCCGCTTCCGGCAGCGCTGCGCGCTCGCCGTCGCCGAGTGCGAGACCGTGACGCCGCAGCTACGGGAGCTCGGTGACGGCCGCCGCGTCGCCTGCCACGTCGCCGGCTGAGCAGGTCGCGCGGTCGAGCTCTGCACGGGCGCGCTCGTAGGCGTCCGAGCCTGCGCCGAGCCGGTCGAGCCCGACGAACACGGCCCCGGCGATCGGCCGCGAGCGCGCGACCCGCATCGAGAGATGCGGCCCGAGCTCGCGCAGGCCGGCCTCGATCCCGCCCAGCAGGCGGCGATTGCCGGACTGCAGCAAGCTGCCGCCGAGCACGACCTCCACCTCGTCGTTCGTCACCCCGAGCCGGTTCGCAGCCGCGCGGACGAAGGCGACCACTTCGGCGGCCTGCAGGTCGACGAGCTCCCCCGCGACCGCGTCCGACTCGGCGACGTCGAAGACGAGACGAGAGAGCTCTCCCAGCCGGCGCGAGGGGATGTCGCCCGCGTGGATCGCCCGGGCGAGCGCCACGGTGTCCGAGGCCCCGAAGTGCTCGGGCACGAGCTGCTCGAGGCTCGTCTTCGCGCCGCGGCCGTCCTGGCTGCGGGCGGCGGCGGAGACGGCGGCGAGGCCGATCGTCCCTGCGCCGTCCATCAGGTCGCCGCTGACTGCTCCCAGCGAGGGGAAGCGCACCTGCCGGCCGTCGGGCCCGACGCCGACGCAGTTCATGCCGAAGCCGCACGTGACCGCGATCCCCCAGCCGCGGTCGCTGCCCGCCCGGAGCACGGCGAACGTGTCGTTGCCCACGACGATCTCCGACGCCCAGCCGCGTCCCTCCGCCTCGGCCCGGTATGCGTCCTCCTCGTCGGCGAAGTCGAGGCCGGCCACGAGGAGGACCGCCAGGTCCGCGGGGGCGCCGACCTGTGTGGCGAGCACGTCGAGCACGTCGGCGCTCGGCCCGAGGTCGATGTGGTGCGGGTGGGTGAGCGGGCCGCGCGCGAAGCCGAGCACCGCTCCGTCCTCCCGGACGAGGGCCGCGTCGGTCTTCGAGCCGCCGCCGTCGACGGCGAAGACGGTTCTCAGTGGACCGACTCCGCGACGAGGCGGTCGAGCAGACCGTCGACGAGCTCGACCTGGCCGATCAGCGGGTGCGCGAGCAGGGCCTTGCGCGCGTCGACAGGGTCCCGGCTCAGCGCGGCGCGAAGCGTGAGCCGCTCGTATGCAGCGACGTGCTGCACGAGCCCGAGCAGCTCGGGAGCGAGCGGCGGCTGCGGCAGCGGTTCCGTGCCGTGGCGGCCGACGCGGGCGGGCACCTCGACGACGTCGTCGGCCGCGAGGCCCACCAGCGTCTCGCCGTTGCGGACGTCCACCTCGTGCACGGCGCCGTCGCCGGTGGCGAGCGATGAGATCAAGCCGAGCGCCGCCTCGCTGTAGTACGCGCCTCCCCGCTGCATGAGGAGGTCGGGGCGCTCGTCGACCGAGGGGTCGCGGTAGACCTCGAGGAGGCTCTCTTCGATCTTCTGGACGACGGCCGCGCGCGGCTCGCCTTCGAGCTGCTCGCGCAGGACGGCGTCGTGGGCGTAGAAGTAGCGGAGGTAGTAGGACGGGACGGCGCCGAGCTCGTCCAGCAACCGGCGCGGCAGCTCGATCTCCTCGGCGAGCTCGTCGCCGCGCTCGGCGAGCAGGGCGGGGAGTACGTCCGTCCCGTCGAGCAGCACCTGCCGCACCCACGTGAGGTGATTGAGGCCGACCTGGTCGACGACCACGCGCGCGGGCTCGACGCGGAGCGAGGCTGCGAACCGGCGCTGGAAGCCGATGGCGACGTTGCAGAGGCCGACGGCGCGGTGGCCGCCGTCGAGCAGCGCGCGGGTGACGATGCCGACCGGGTTGGTGAAGTCGACGATCCAGGCGTCCGGCTTCGCGAGAGCGCGCACCCGCTCGGCGATCTCGAGGACGACCGGAACGGTGCGCATCGCCTTCGCGAAGCCGCCTGCACCGGTCGTCTCCTGTCCGATGCAGCCGCAGGCGAGCGGCAGCGTCTCGTCGCGGAGGCGCGCCTCCTGGCCGCCGACCCGAATCTGGATCAGGACGAAGGAAGCATCCGCGACGGCCGCGTCGAGATCGCCGGTCACCTCGAGCCGGCCCTCATAGCCCTGCCGCTCGAGCATCCGCCGCGCCATCCCGCCGATGACCTCGCGCCGCTCGGGGTCGACGTCCTCGAGCACGACATCGTCCACGTCGAGCCGCGTGAGCCCGGACACGAGCTCCGGCGTGTACGTGGAGCCCCCGCCGACGACAGCAATCTTCATTCTGGTTAATCTTACTAACGAGTTGACCGAAGCCAGAGCCGTCCCGGCGCTGCTGCGGGCGCTGAACGAGCGCACCGTGCTCGACGCGGTCCGGGAAGCGGGACCGATTTCGCGCGCCGAGGTCGCGCGCCAGACGGGCATCTCGAGGCCGACCGTGTCGCTCGTCCTTCGTTCCCTCGTCGAGGACGGCCTCGTCCGCGAGACCGAGCACGACGCGGACGGCCCTCACTACGGCGCGGTCTACTACGAGGCCCATCCGGAGGCCGCTGCCGTGCTCGCGGTCGATTTCGGCGCGGGAGCAGTTCGTACCGCGCTCTGCGATCTGTCGGGGGAGGTGCGCGCGCGGGAGGAGATCCGCAGCCGCGGCTCGGTCGACGAGCGCATCGACGCCCTCGCGAGCACCGTCCGTTCGCTGCTCCGCAGGGGCAAGCTCCCAGCCGACCTGCTCGAGAACGCGGTCGTCGCCCTGCCGGCCGTCGTCTCGCCCTCGGACGGGAACGTCTCGTCTGCCGACCTCCCGGGGCTCGGCTCGGGCGATCTGCGCGAGCGGCTGGAACAGGCGCTCCGCGTGCCGGTGGCGCTCGAAAACGACGTCAACCTCGCCGCCGTCGCCGAGCAGCGCCACGGAGTCGCGGGGGGCGCGGCCGACTTCGCGTTCCTGCTCGTCGGCGCCGGGCTCGGGGCCGCCGTCGTCATCGACTGGAAGCTGCATCGCGGCCATCACGGAGCTGCGGGTGAGCTCGATTCGGTCCGCAACGGCCGACCGGACGACGTCGATCCCTGTGCGGCGGCGATCTCGCAGTTCGCCGCGGAGGCGGCCCGCGGCAAGAAGACGATCCTCGAGTCGCCCTACGAGATTCGAGACGTCTTCGCGGCGGCCCGGATCGGCGACGAGGTGGCGGTCGCGGTCGTGGAGGAGACGGCGCGTCGCATAGCGCTCCACGCGCTGCCGCTCGTGGCGACCCTGGACGTTCCTCTGGTCGTGCTGGGGGGAAGCGTCGGCGCCAACGCCGACCTGCTCGAGCCGGTTCGCCTGCATCTCGAAGGCTGGCTGCCGACTCCCGCAGCGCGCATCGAGGTCTCGGCGCTCGGCGAGGCCGCCGTGATCGAAGGCGCCCTCGCGACCGGCGTCGACTCCGCGCTCGAGCGCGTCTTCCAGCGGCGCGTCCGCGGCTGACCCGCCGGGCGAGGCTCAGGTGCGGCACTTGGGGTCGCCCCAGCTGCGCTCCAGGGCCTGCATCCGGCTCTGCACGCCGGGGTCGAACGGGCCGGCGTCGTCGGCAGCCCACAGCACGTCCGGCGTCACACCGGGCCCCTCCACGGTCGCGCGGTACTTGGTTCCCTGGCCGCTCGGATGCCCGGCGTGCGGGAAGAAGCCGTAACAGAAGTCGCCGAGCGTATGGCCGCGGTGGTGGGTGAGGAAGCCGTTCTCGCGATGCCAGCCCTTCCCATATGCGGAGTCGAAGGTGTCGACGTAGACGTTCCGCCCGTAGCCGTCGAGGGGCGCGCCGCTGCCGGTGGCCCTGAAGCCGTAGACGCCGCGGCCGCGATATGTGAGCCGGCCGAAGATGTGGCGGTACCGCCGGTCGGCCCAGTTCTGGTAGATCACGAGCCGCGCGAGCGGGCCGCGCCAGTGGGACAGGTGTAGCTCCGTCGCGCCCGCGGCGCCGCCGTAGTTCGGCTTCAGGCGCTCCCAGGACTGCAGCGCCCAGTAACTGCCGTCGGGGGCCTTGCAGGCCTTGACCAGCCAGGCAAGCGGCGGGCCGTCATACGGCCGGCAGACGCCCTTGCCGCCGACGCCGTAGCGGATCCGGAACTGGACCTGGGGCCGGCCCGCGCTCGGGGCACGGGCGTTGATCGCTCCCGACGCGACGAGCACTTTTCGGCGTCCGCCGATCGAGTAGCTCACGTGAGCCTGGCCGTGGCCGTCGATCGAAAGGGTCGGCCGCGAGACGTTGCGACCGATGATCGCGCTCCCGAAGGCCGGTGTAGCGGCGAGGGAGGCGATGAAAAGTGAGGCTAAAAGGACGACGCTGCGGTGCCGATGCATCGGACTACGCCCGTTGTACAGCGAAAGCCGGAGCCTCGCAAGGGCATGGAAGATCTCACCAACCCCCGCTACGGTTCGTCCACACCGATCCGCCCCCTCGTTGCGGCCGACGGGGCACGCCCAGGATGAAGCTGCACGCACCGGTCACCAGCGCTCTCCCGCTCCGTGCTCGCAATCGCGACGAGCCGACGGCGCGCGAGCACGACGCCCGGCCGGGCGGGCTCCGCCTCGTCGTCGCGCTCCTGCTGCTCGCGATCCCGCTCGGCGTCGCCGCCTGGGGGCTCGGCAACTACGCGGCCCTGCGCGAGCGCACCAACGCCGACAACGGGCTGGCCGGAAGCCTCCAGGCCGCGAGCAACGCCTACCGACGCACGGTGGCCTCCGCGGACTCCGCCGCGGACAGGCTGGCGAACTCGCGGCGCGTGCAGCTCCACTTTCTCCGCGGCAAGTCGAGCGTCCTCGTCTGGAAGCTGGGCCTGGACGGCCGGGTCACCCACTGGTTCGCGCCGTTGCCCGCCGCGGCGGCCGTGCGGAGGGTGAACGTCGTTTCCAAGGGTCGCCGGGTCGGCCAGGTGCGCGTCTTTCTCCCCCTCGACGGCGGTCTCGTGCAGAAGCTGACCGATGCGGCTCCTCCCGGCGACCACCAGCAGCTCGGCCTCCTCACGGGAGACACCATCGTGGGCGTCGGCAGATCGCTGCGGCTCGCAGCGGGCAGGCCTTCCGGCTCCAACCCCGGGGATGTCCGCGCAGACGGCGTCGCCTACCGTGCCGTCGCCGAGCAACGGCTCGTCGTGCTCGAGCGCAGCTCCTCCATCGACTCGAAGGCGAGCACCGCCGAGTGGCGTGTGATCGGCCTCGGCATCGGCCTGATCGCGGCACTCCTGGCCCTGGCCTACGCGGTCTCGCCGTCGATCGCGCGGACTCGCGTCTCGAAGGAGGAGCGCGAGCGCTCCGAGCGGGTGCTCGCTCACGTCGGCGACGGCGTCTTCCTCGTCGACCGCGACGGCGTGATCCGACTGTGGAACGCCGCGGCCGAGGCGATCACCGGCCTGCGGTCGGACGCGATCTGCAACCGGTCGGCGGAGCAGACGATCCCCGGCTGGGCCGCGGTCGCCGCCCGGGTGCCGGTCGCGAGCCGGCCGGGCGACGTCGACGACGCCTCGAGAGCCGAGACCGTGCCGCTCGAGGTCGACGGCCGCGAGATCTGGCTTTCGATCGTCGGCGTCAGCCTCGGCGACGGCACGGTCTACGCTTTCCGCGACGTCACCCGCGAGCGGCGGCTCGAGGAGCTCCGCTCCCAGTTCGTCGCCACGATCTCCCACGAGCTGCGGACACCGCTCGCCTCGCTGCACGGCGCCGCGATGACGCTGCTCGAGCGCGAGCACGACCTCACCGGACAGACCCAGCACGAGCTGCTCGACATGATCGCCGTCCAGTCGAAGCGGCTCGCCAACCTCGTCGAGGAGATCCTGCTCGCCGGCCAGCTCGACAGCGGCTCCCTGCGCGTCGTGATGGAGCCGTTCGATCCGGAGGAGCTCGTCTGGACAGCGGCGGCCGCGGCGCGCCTGCGCGTCGGCGACGACACGACGATCGACGTCTCGATTCCCACGGTGCTGCCGAGGGTGGCCGGCGATCCCGAGCGCACGCGCCAGGTGCTCACCAACCTCGTCGACAACGCGATCAAGTACTCGCCCGCGGGCGGGCGCATCGAGCTCGGGCTCGAGTTCGACAACGGTCATGCACGCTTCACCGTCCGCGACGAGGGCCTCGGGATCCCGCTCGGCGAGCAGAAGCGGATCTTCGAGAAGTTCTATCGCCTCGATCCCGACCACCGGCGCGGCGTCGGCGGCAGCGGCCTCGGGCTCTACATCTGTCGCGAGCTCGTCCGGTCGATGAACGGCAGGATCTGGGTCGAGTCCGACCCCGGCCAGGGAGCGACGTTCACGTTCGAGCTCCCGATCGCCGACCGCGTCACCGCCACGGCCTGATCGGGCGTTCAGTCGATCCGGATGACGAGCTTGCCCTGCGTGTGCCCTTCGCCCATCGCGTCGAGCGCGTCGGCCAGGTCGGCGAGCGGGTAGACGCGGTCGACCTGCGGGCGCACCTTCCCCTGCTCGATCAGCTCGCGAAGCGTCGCGAGGTTGGCCCGGTTCGGCTTGCAGACGAAGAAGACGAGCCTCCGGCCACGGCTGATCCGCGACGTGAGCCAGAGCCGCGCCAGCCGGCCCAGCGGGCCGGTGAGGTGGTTGCCGCTCGGCATCCCGGCGAGGACGAGCGTCCCGCCCCGCTCGAGCACGCGGAGGTTCTGGCTCCACGAGTGCGTGCCGGCGACGTCGACGATGAGGTCGAAGCGCTCGCCGCTGCGCGTGTAGTCCTCCTGTGCGTAGTCGACGACCGCGTCCGCGCCGAGCGCTTTCGCCCGCTCGACGTTCCGGGCGCTGCAGACCGCTGTCACGTGGCCTGCGCCCAGCGCCTTCGCGATCTGAAGGGCGAAGGTCCCGACCCCTCCGGAGGCGCCGTTGACGAGGACGCGCTGCCCGCGCTCGAGGCGTCCGCGGTCGCGCACGGCCTCGAGGGCCGTCAGGCCGGCGATCGGCGCCGCGGCCGCCTCCTCGAAGGACACGTTGCCAGGTTTGCGTGCGACGGCCAGCTTCGCCGAGACGTACTCGGCATATGCGCCGGAGCGGACGCCGTAGACCTCCTCCCCGGGCTCGACGTCCGTGACGTCCTTGCCGACCGCCTCGGCGACGCCCGCGAAGTCTCCTCCCACGTGTGGGTCCTTCGGCCGCAGAAAGCCTCCGATCATCGGTCGCATCAGGACCGCGACGCCGCCGAGCGCGTAGTAGTCGGCGCGGTTGACCGACGACGCGTGAACTCGCACGAGCACCTCGTCGTCCTTCGGAGTCGGCTTCGCCACCTCGTCGAGCTCGACCACGTCGCGCGGTTTGCCCCACCGCCTCCGTACCGCTGCCTTCATCGTCTCGCCGCTGCCCATCGAGACTGCCATCGTCGCCATCCCGTCTCCTTTACGCCGTAAGCTTATGGCGTAAACTAATTATACAGCGTAAGCTTGTCAAGGCCATGGCGACGAAGACGCGGAGACGCAGACCACTCACGACGCAGCGCGTGCTCGACCGGGCGATCGCCCTGGCCGACAAGGACGGCATCGAGGCGCTGAGCATGCGCAGGCTCGGCCAGGCGCTCGGAGTCGAGGCGATGTCGCTCTACAAGCACGTCGCCAACAAGGGAGAGCTTGTCGCAGCCATGGTCGACGCGGTCGTCGAGCAGTTCGAGCTGCCCGACGACGAGCCTGCGTGGGACGCCGCGATCCGCCGTTGCGCCATCCGCGCCCACGACCTCCTGATCGAACATCCGTGGGCCTGCGGGCTCGCGCTCGTGCCGAGCGACTCTCGTTCGGTCGCGGGCCCGCGCGTCCGCTACATGGAGTGGCTTCTGCGGCGCCTCCGCGAGGCCGGCTTCTCGCCGGAGCTCGCATACTCCGCGTACCACACGCTCGACAGCCACATCTTCGGCTTCACGCTCTGGCAGCTCGGCCACGCCGACGCGATCAAGGCGTTGGAGGCCGGCGACGGGGAGTCGGTCGAGGAGCTCGCCGCCCGCATCCTCGAGCAGATGCGACCGCGCTATCCGTATCTCGCCGAGCACGGCGAGCAGCACATGGCGGCCGACGCGCCCGACGGGAAGCAGGAGTTCGAGTTCGGGCTCGACCTGATTCTCGACGGGTTGAAGCGTCAGCGCCGCGCAAGGGCGTAGATCCGGCCGAGGCCGACGAGGTAGAGCCGGCCGATGCCCGCCACGGCGGGCGAGTATTCGCCGTCCTGCCACTCCGCCCGGAGGCGCCCGCTCGCCGCGGCGAGGGCGTACGTCCGATGATCGAAGCTCGAGAAGTAGACGATGCCGTCGACGACCGACGCGGCCCCGGAGATGGCTGCCCGAGCCCGATAGCTCCAGCGCAGGGAGCCGGTCGCGCCCGCGAGGGCGTAGAAGCCGTGGTCGTAGGAGCCCAGCAACACGAGGTCCCGCCAGACGGCCGGCGAGGCGTAGACGTAGCTGCCGGTGCCGAAGCTCCAGAGGAGACCGCCGGTCCGTGCGGAGAACGCGTACACGTGGCCGTCGAGCGATCCGACGTATACGCGCCCGGCGGCGACGGAGGCGGTCGAGTAGAAGTTGCCGTGTCCGGTGCTGCGCCAGGCGAGCCGTCCGGTGCGAGCAGAGAGTGCGAACATCGCTCCGGCGTAGTTGCCGACGTAGATCCTTCCGTACGCGAGCGAGGCCGACGCCTTGATCGGAGCGCCGGTGTCGTAGCTCCAACGCAGGCGGCCGGCGCGCGCAAAGAACGCGTCGACGCTTCCGTCCTGGTCGCCGACGTAGACGGTGCCGCCGGCGACGAGCGGAGACGACTCGGACGGCCCGATCGCCCGTCTCCATTGCACGCGGCCGGTCTCGGCCGAGAATGCGACGAGCTCACCCCCGCCTCGCGCCGCGTGGCACTCCGCGTTGCCGATGAAGGTGGCGAAGACGAGATGTTCCGCGAGCGCCGGCGACGACCAGCCGCAGAGCCGCGAGTCGTAGCTCCAGCGGACGCGTCCGGTCGCCGGGTCGAGCGAGTAGAGCCGACCGTCGAACGCCTCCTCGAAGACGCTGCCGTAGCCGACCACGGGCGGGAACTCGAGCAGGTGCCGGCCGTGAAAGGTCCAGAGTCGCCGGAACGGCGGCCGGAGGCCGGGGGCCGAGACCGAGCGGAGCCGCGCGTTGTCGGCTCCGTACGTCGGCCACGGCGTCGCGCCTTTCGGCGCGGGCGGCTGCGGCGGCTGGATCGTGGTCGAGACCGTGACCGGCCGAGCGGTCGATGTCTGCCGCGGCCGGCTGCTCCCGCACGAGACGAGAGCGCCGGCCGCGACCATCAGTCCGACGGCGGCGAGGCCCCTACGTATTGCCGTGTTCCCCGCTCAAGTGGCTCCATAGATTGACGAAGAAGCGGGACAGCGCCGGCCAGTGGGCACTCGCCTCGAAGTTGATGGCGCCGGCGTCGAACACCGTCGAGCGGCCGCGTGTGTAGATGGTCATCTGGGCCGGCTTGCCGGGGCCGAGCTCGTTGGGGATGACCGCGAGCACGTGCGTGTGCGGCGGCGAGGCGCTCGTCGGCTCGTCGACCTCGATGCCGTAGTTGCCGACGAGGCTCCCGTCATGCAGACCCGTGCCCGTGAACAGCCACGGCGCGGCTGCGGTGTCGGTGATCCGGTAGGGCCGGTTCGGGTAGTTGCCCTCGTTCCAGCCGGCGTACTGCGCGCCGAGGAGCGCCGCTTCGGGCCGGCCGAGGTCGCGCCAGGGCGTGCGACCGGTCATCGTGTTCCCCGAGACCTTGACCTTGTAGAAGAAGCTGTTGGCCGACAGGAATGCGAGGTTGCCGCCGTTGTTGCGGTAGCGCGTGATCAGGTCGAACGTGTGCGACGTGACGTACTCCTCGTGGCCGCCGAAGACGATCAGCCGGTAACGGCTGAGCTCGCGGGCGTTCGAGATGCGCTCGAGGTCGTCGTCCGAGATGAAGTCCGCCCGGAAGCCGCTGTGCCAGTACCAGCGCAGCAGGCCGACGTCGAAGCGCTGGAACTGCTCCGGCAACCCTGTGGGCACGGTCTTCCCGTTCACCCGCGTGCCGGCGAACGGATGGGTGAGGTCGATGGTGTGGACGGACGGGTCGAGATACCAGCTGTCGCCGTAGACGTCGTCGTACGCGTGCCAGGTGTTCGTCGGCTCGACGACGAGCACGGGCGCCGTGCCGAGCCGGGTCGGCCGGAGGACGAACGGCGCGTAGTCGGTGTGCCCCGCCCATGTCAGGCGGGCGACGTAGGGGCCGCTCGCCCAGGTCGAGCCGAGGCGGACGTGCACGAGCCACCGCCGCGCGCCCGCGGGGCGGCGCACCTGCTGCGGCTCGGTGACCGGCTTGCCGAATGTGTTCCGGTCCCAGCCCGAGGCAGCGGCACGGCCGGGAGTGCCGGAGGCTCCGGCCTGGAAGATCTGGAGGGTGGCGCTGTTCGTCTGGTTGCCGCCGATGTCCAGCACGGCAACCTGGCCGGGCGCGTAGCTCCGCGCACCGAAACCGGCGAGCGTCGGCACCGGGCCGCCCGAGGCGGTGGCCCGCCCGGCCGCGTATGAGGCTCCTGCGATGACGAGCGCCGCTACGACGCCGATCGTGCGCCGACTTCTCAAGATGTTCATGGCCCCAGCGTCGGGGCCGTCGCCAACCGCTCGCTAACGGTGGCCTAACGGCCGTTAGGAGACGTGTTGCGAGGATGCTAGAACCCTTCCGGTGGTCGAGTTCGCCATCCTCGGACCGCTCGAGGCTCGCGCTGGAGGAGAGGCGGTCCCGCTGGGCGGCCCGAAGCAGCGCGCCGTGCTTGCGATGCTCCTGCTCGAGGCGGGACGAGTCGTCTCGCAGGACCGCCTGATCGAGGCGCTGTGGTCGGGGAACCCGCCCGCGACCGCGGTGGCGTCGCTCCAGAACTTCGTCGCCCAGCTCCGGAAGGGCCTCGGCGCGGAGGCGATCGAGACCCGCCCTCCGGGGTACGTCGTCCGGGTCGGGCCGGAACAGCTCGACGTCGCACGCGTCCGCAGCCTCGTCGACTCGGCGCGCGCCAGCGAGCCGGTGCGGCGCGCCGCGCTGCTCGACGATGCGCTTGCCCTGTGGCGCGGCGAGCCGCTCGCGGAGTTCCGCTACGAGGAATTCGCGCGGGAGGAGATCGCGCGCCTTGAGGAGTTCCACCTCACCCTCGTCGAGGAGCGGGCCGAGGCGAAGCTCGCGATCGGCGAGCACGCCGACGTCGTCGCCGAGCTCGAGGCGCTCGTCCGTCTCCATCCGCTCCGGGAGCGGTTGCGCGCCCAGCTCATGCTCGCGCTCTACCGCTCCGGGCGGCAGGCGCAGGCGCTCGAGATCTACCGCGAGGGTCGTGAGCGCCTCGTCGACGAGCTCGGCCTCGAGCCGAGCCCGCTCCTGCGCGGCGTGCACGCGTCGATCCTCCGCCAGGAGACCTTTGCCGTCGGCCGAGGCGCCATCCCCGAGGTCGAGCATTTCGAGGAGGTGGCGGCGGCCCTCCTCGCCGGCAAGGTCACCGTCGTCGTGGGCTCCGACTCCGAGCCGCTCGCGTCGGAGCTGGCACGCCGCTTCGGCGTGGAGGCCGCGACGCCCGAGCTCGCCCGCGTCTCGCAGGCCGTCGCCGTGCTCAACGGCAGCGGTCCGCTGTACGACACGCTCCACACGCTCGTCGAGGGAGACGGCGAGCCGTCGCCCGTCCACCGCTTCCTTGCGCGGCTCCCCGCGCTGCTGCGGGAGCGCGAGACGACGCAGCCGCTCCTCGTCACGACCGGCTACGAGCTCGCGCTCGAACGGGCGCTCGAGGATGCCGACGAGCAGTACGAGACGGTCTGCTATCTCGCCTCGGGCCAGATGCGCGGCAACTTCTGCCACATCGCGTCGAGCGGCGCGGCGAACGTGATCGAGCGCCCGAACGCCTACGCGGGCGAGCTCGCGCTCGACGAGCGCACGGTGCTGCTCCACCTGCAGGGCCGGATCGACCGCTCGACCGAGCGCGCGTGGGAAAGCTTCGCCGTGACCGAGGACGACTTCATCCACTACGGCGACGTCGCGCGCCGGCTGCCGGTCTCCCTCGCAGCGCGGCTGCGGCGCACGCACCTGCTCCTGCTCGGCTACACGCTCTCCACGTGGACGCTGCGCGTCGTGCTCGAGCGTCTCTGGGGCAGCGAGCCCTTGCCGTACCGCTCCTGGTCGGTGCACCCGGGACCGCAGCCGCTCGAGCGGGAGTTCTGGCGGCGGCGCGACGTCGAGGTGGTCGACATGGCGCCGGCCGCCTATGTCGCCGAGCTTGGACGTGCGCTCGAAGAGGCGGCGCAATCGTGAGCACCGCCCCCGAGAGCCCGTACAAGGGCCTCGCGTCGTTCGAGGACTCCGAGCTCGACGCGCTTCTCTTCTTCGGGCGCGAGCGGGAGATCGGCGCCGTCGCGGCGAACGTGCTCGCAAGCCGCCTGACCGTCCTCTACGGCCCGAGCGGCGTGGGCAAGAGCTCGCTGCTCGGCGCCGGCGTCGCGCGACGCTTGCGTCAGCTGAGCGGCGTGCCGGTCGTCGTCCACGACACGTGGGCCGAGGATCCTGCGGGCCGCCTCGTCACGTCGATCAACGCGGAGTGCGGCGAGCTCGGCGCGACGGCGGGGCTCGTGGACACGGTCGCCGCGGCGGCGCAGCGCGGCGGGGAGCTGCACCTGCTGCTCGACAACTTCGAGGAGTACGTCCTCTACCACGGCGTCGACGGGCCGCTGAGCGAGGCGCTGCCCGAGCTCCTGCGGCGGCCCGGTCTGCGCGTCAACGTCCTGCTCGCGCTCCGGGACGACGCCCTCGCCGAGCTCGACGAGTTCGCGGGCCGGATCCCGGAGCTCTTCTCGAACCTGCTCCGCCTCGACCGCCTCGACCGCGCCGCCGGGCGGGCCGCGATCCTCGGCCCGCTCGCGCGCTACAGCGAGCTCGCCGGCGAGACGTTCGCCGCCGAGGACGCGCTCGTCGAGGCGGTGCTCGACGAGGTCTGGACGGACGCGGGAGTCGAGACGCCCTACCTCCAGCTCGTGCTCGAGCGGTTGTGGGAACGGGAGCGCGAGACGGGCTCGCGTCAGCTGCGCCTCTCCACCCTCCGCGAGATCGGGGGCGCGCGCGCGGTCGTGCGCGAGCACGTCCAGGGGGCGCTCGAGCGGCTGCCGCTCGCCGAGCAGGAAGCGGCGGCGCGGGTCGTGCGCCAGCTCGTCACGCCCTCCGGCCGCAAGGTTTCGCACGAGCCTTCCGACCTCGCCGAGTACGCCGACGTCGGGGACGCGCAGCTCGGGCGCCTGCTCGAGACGCTCCGCCGCGAGCGGATCGTCCGCGGCGTCAACGGGATGCAGGGCTCGCCGACGCGCTACGAGATCTTCCACGACGTCCTCGGCCCGCCGATCCTCGCGTGGCAGGCCGAGCACCAGCTGCGCAGCGAGCGGATCCGTGCCCAGCGCCAACGCCGCCGCTTCCTCGCGATCATCGGGGCGATCCTCGTCGCCCTGGCGATCGTCGCGGCCGTCGCCGCCTATGCGCTGGTCCAGCGGAGCGACGCGCGCACCCAGGCGCGGCGCGCGCGAGGAGCCGCGCTCGCCGGCCGTGCGCGGGCCGACATCGCGACGAACCCCCAGGTCAGCGTCGATCTCGCGCTGCAGGCGGCATCGCTCGCGCCGGGACGGGATTCGGCCGACGTCCTGCGCTCGAGCCTCGCCGCGATGCGCGAACGGGCGGTCGTGAATCTCGGCGGCTCGATCGTCGCCGCCGCCTACGCGCCCGTGGCGGGATCGTCGGGCGAGAGCCTGCTCGTGGCGAGCAGCGACGGCCGGCTCGGCCTCTACGACCGCCTCGGACACCTGCTGACGCCGCTGCCGCGGCAGCACCCCCTCGCCCAGGCGGCGTGGAGTCCCGACGGCCGCTTCTTCGCCACCGGTGCCGTCGACGGCGGCGTGGCGATCTGGGGGGACGCAACGCACGCGGTCGTGCGCACGATCTCGACACCGTCGCCGGTGACGGCGCTTTCGTTCGACCGGACGACGCTGCTCGTCGCGAGCGGAACCCACGTGCGTCTCGTCGACCTGGCAACCGGTCGCACGAAGACGATCGCCTTCTCGAGCGCGGTCATGGCGGCGGTCCTCGATCCGACGGGACAGAACTTCGCCGTCGCCACCCGCCTCGGCAAGACGACGGCCGCCGCGATCGTCAGCGCCCACACGGGGCGCGTGGTTGCGCATCTGCCCGAGCCGGGGATCCGTTCCTTCGCGTTCAGCCCCGACGGGAAGCTGCTGGCGAGCGGCAGCCGCGACCGCACCGCGCGGATCTGGGCTGCGCGCACGGGCAAGCTCCTTCACGTCCTGCCCCACCATGGGTACGTCCTCGCCGAGCAGTTCTCCCGCAACGGCAAATCACTCGTGACCTCGAGCCAGGACGGCGCCGCCTACCTCTGGGACGTTGCCGGCGGCCGGCGCGAGCTCCTGCTCGTCGGGGCGAACGGCTCGGTGAGCGCCGCGGCCTTCAGCCCCGACGGCAATCGGATCGCGACGGCGTCCACCGACAAGATCGCTCGCATCTACCTCGGCTCGAACGGGGTTCTGGTCGCTCCGCTCGCCGGGCACACCGCCGCCGTCGAGAGCATCGGCTTCGACCCGAGTGGGCGGACGATCGTCACGGGCGGCGCGGACGGGACGGCGCGGGTCTGGGACGCACTGCCGCAGGGGACGCTCAGCCCGGTCGACCGGCGACCGACCCCGGTGCAGGCGCTCTGGTCGGGCAGGCGCATCCTCACCATCGCCGGACGGCAGGCGCGCATCCTCGGCACGGGGGGCCGCGTCGAAGAACGCTTCACGGCCCCGGCGCCGATCACCGCGACGGCCGCGAGCACGAATCGCGTCGCCTTCGCGGACAGCCGGGGAGACCTCGTCACGGAGAGTCACGGCGGACTCCGGTTGACCCGCGGTCTGCGGATCACCGCGCTGGCGTTCGAAAGCGACGGCTCCCTGCTCCTCGGCTCGGCGCTCGGCACGGTGCGCGGCCCCGGCCTCGATCACGCCGTTCGGGTGGGCGAGCGCGTCCTCGGCATCTCGACGGGCGGTGGGCGCTTTCTCGTGCGCCTGCCCAGCTCGCTTCGCGTCTACACGGACGCGGGCCGGCTCGTGAGCACGATCCGCACCACGACGGTGCACGCCGTCCTCTCGCCGGGCGGTCGTGGTGTGGCGACGACGAGGGGCGACGACGCGCAGCTCTGGGACGCCTCCACCGGAAAGCTGCTCCACACCCTGCACAAGCATTCGTTGCTCGTCACCGACGCGGAGTACTCGCCGAACGGCCTCGAGCTCCTCACGGTCAGCGACGACCACACGGGGCTCGTCTGGAGTACCCGCAGCGGCCGGCTCGTGCGCCACGGCGCCCTCATCGGGCACTTCTTCGCCGTCAACAGCGGGAGCTTCAGCCCCGACGGACACTGGATCGTGACCTCGAGCCAGTTCACCGCCGGCCTCTGGAACGCGCGGACGCGCCAGCTTCTCTTCTACCTCGGCCGCGACACGGCGCCTCTGACCGGCGCGAGCTTCAGCCCGACCGGCAACTGGATCGTCACGGGCAGCAAGGACGGCACCGCGCGCGTCTATCACTGCGTGATCTGCGCGCCGCTGGCCGGGTTGGAGGCCACGGCGAGGGCGCGCCTGCGAGCGTTGCGCTAGGGGAGCGGCGCGCAGCGCGGCTCGTGCCGCTCGGCAAGCTCGAGGAGCAGCTCGTGCAGCTGCTCGCGCTGCTCGGCGTCGAGCGGCGCGAGGAACTCGTCCTCGACCTTCTTCGCGCACGTCCGCAGCCGGCCGAGCGTCCGCTTGCCTTCGCCGGTGAGGCGGACGAGATGGCGGCGCCTGTCGTCGGGATCGCGCTTGCGCTCGACGAGGCTCTTCTCCT
Source organism: Gaiellaceae bacterium (assembly GCA_036273695.1). GTDB lineage: Bacteria > Actinomycetota > Thermoleophilia > Gaiellales > Gaiellaceae > Palsa-739. The sequence goes on along the minus strand of DASUHE010000055.1, from coordinate 91,712 downwards.
CGAGCTCGTCGAGCAGGCCCACGAGCGTGCCACGGTCGTAGCCGAGCGCGTCCGCGATGGCCGCCTGCGTCTCGGGGACGCCCTCGTCGAGCAGGGCGAGAATCGCGTAGTGGTACGGGTTCAGGCCTTCGCGCTCGTACATCTCGAGCGAGCTCGTCTTGGCCGTGAAGCCGAGCCGCTTGAGGAGGAAGACGTTCGACGCGACGAGCTCCGCCGGCAGCCGCGGGGGCATCTTCGGAGCGATCTTCGTTTCTATGTCCATTCTTGGAATAGTGTAGCTCGGCAAAGCGTTCCTCTCCTGTATAGTTGGTAATACCAACGATTGGAGGATCTGCTTGCTTCCCACGTTTCATCCAGATTCACCGCGGCGGCGCTGGAGCGCCCTGGCTCTCATCGTCACCGCGCAGTTCATGGTCATCCTCGACGTGGCGATCGTCAACGTCGCGCTCCCTTCGATCAAGTCGGATCTCGGCTTCTCGCAGGCGGGGCTGCAGTGGGTGATCACGGCGTACGCCATCCTCTTCGGCGGCACGCTGCTCCTCGGCGGCAGGCTCGCCGACCTGCTCGGGCGCCGGCGGATGTTCGTCGCGGGCCTCGCCCTCTTCGCCGTGAGCTCTCTGCTCAGCGGCTTCGCCTGGTCGGCGGGATCGCTGATCGCCTTCCGTTCGGTACAGGGGCTCGGCGGCGCGCTGCTCGCTCCGGCTGCCCTCTCGCTCCTGATGACGACGTTCGCAGAGGGCCGTGAGCGCAACCTCGCGCTCGGGATCTACGGCGCCGCGTCCGGCAGCGGCGCAGCCGCGGGCGTGCTGCTCGGCGGCGTGCTGACCTCGTATCTCGGCTGGTCGTGGATCTTCTTCGTCAACGTGCCGGTCGGCGCGATCGCGATCGCCCTCGCGCCGTTCCTGCTGCGCGAGAGCCGCGCGGACCTCGCGCATCGCCACTTCGACGTCGCGGGCGCCGCGTCCGTCACGAGCGGTCTGATGCTGCTCGTCTACGGGTTGACGCGGGCGACGACCGACGGCTGGAGCTCCCCGGTCACGCTCGGGCTGATCGGCGCGGCCGCGGCGCTCGTGGCGGCGTTCGTCGCGATCGAGTCGCGCTCGCGCTCTCCGCTCCTGCCCCTGCGCATCTTCCGTCTCCGGGCGCTCTCGGCCGCGAACGCGACGATGGCCCTCGTCGGAGCCGTCACGTTCTCGGAGTTCTTCGTCCTCACGCTGTACGTCCAGGACGTCCTCCACTACTCGGCCGTGCAGAGCGGGGTCGCGTTCAGCGCGTTCGCCCTCTCGGTGGTGGTCACGTCGAACCTCGCGCAAGTGGTCGTGGGGCGCGTCGGGGTGCGGCCGACCCTCACCGCGGGCCTCGTGACCGCCACCATCTCGATCGCATTGCTGACCGGGTTGCCGGTCCACGGCCACTATTTCTGGGATCTGTTCCCGGCCTTCGTGCTCGGCGGCGCGGGTCTCGGCTTCGCGTTCGTGCCGGTCACGATCGCCAGCCTCACCGGCGTCGAGCGCTCGGATGCCGGGGTCGCCTCGGGCCTCGTCAACACGGCCCGCCAGATCGGCGGCGCGATCGGTCTCGCAACCGTGAGCACGATCGCGGCGAGCGCGAGCTCGAGCTTCGCGCACGCCCACTCGGTCGCGGTCTCGAGCGCCCCGGCCGCGGTCGACGGCTTCCAGACCTCGCTCGACGTGCTCGGCGGGCTGCTCGTCGCGGCGATCGTCGTCACGGTCGTCTTCCTCCGGCCCGCACGCGAGCAGGTGGAGGAAATCGAGCCGGTCGAGTTACGGGAGGCAGCGTGAGCAGCTCCGCGGACCGGGCCCGGCACCGCCGGCGCGTCGACGAGCTGCTGCGGCAGATCGACGCCCTGCGACGGCAGCAGCTTCTGCTCGAGGCAGCGGGCGCGCAGGCGCCCGCCATCGAGCTCGAGTCCGCACAGACGCGGCAGCAGCTCGCCGAGCTCCTTCGGTAGACCGGCGTCACCACCCCGTTTCCGGGTCGTCCCCGCAGCGTCGCCCACGGCGCTGCGGGCTCGGTCGACGATCGCCTCGACCTAGAACCCAACGAGGGGGAACCATGAGAAGACGGATCCGGTGGATCCTGCCGCTCCTTGTAGTCGCCGGGCTCGCCTCGGTCGCTGCGTTCGCAGCGACGTCGCACGCGAGCCCGCCGGCCGGCGCGCCGACGGCAACACCGATCAAGCACGTGGTCGTGATCTTTCAGGAGAACGTCTCCTTCGACCACTACTTCGGCACGTATCCGTACGCGACGAACACTGACGGCAACAGCTTCAGCGCTGCCCCGGGGACTCCGGCGGTGAACGGGCTCGACTTCTCGCTGCTGGGAGCGAACCCGAACTCCGCGAACCCGCACCGGCTCGACAGTTCCGTCGCGGGCCAACTGACGTGCGATCAGGACCACGACTACAGCGACGAGCAGCAGGCGATGGACGGCGGCAAGATGGACGAGTTCGTCGAAAGCGTCGGCACCGGCAGCGGCGGCAGCCCCGAAGGGCAGCCTTGCCAGGCAAGACAGGTGATGGACTACTACGACGGCAACGTCGTCACCGGGCTCTGGAACTACGCGCAGCACTATGCAATGAGCGACGACTCGTTCGGGACGACGTTCGGCCCGTCGGCACCGGGTGCGATCAACCTCGTCTCGGGCAACACGGGCGGCGTTGACACCGGCCACGAGGCGAACAGCCCGTCGGTCTCGACCTCGACCGCGCCCGACAACGACATCACCCCCGACGGCCGTGGCGGCTTCTCGCTCACAAGCGACGCGCAGCCGTATTGGGACGACTGCTCGACCCGCGACGCGGTCGCGCTGAAGGGCCAGAACGTCGGCGACCTGCTGAACGCGCGCCACATCTCGTGGGGTTGGTTCCAGGGCGGGTTCCGGCCATCCACCAGCTATGCCGACGCGCTCGCCGACATCGCCCAGAGCGGGCAGCCGACGAGCACGTTCATCCCCGACGAGTTCAAGTCGTTCTTCTCGAGCACCGCGAACAGGCCGGCGCACTCTTCGAATCAGGCGCTGTGCAGCTCGGTGACTCCGGTCGGCGTCGCGCTAGGCGGAACCGGCCAGTGGGGATTCAAGGACGACTACATCCCCCACCACGAGCCCTTCGAGTACTACGCGTCGACGGCGAACCCGCACCACCTCGCGCCGACGAGGCTGTCGGCGATCGGGACCGACACGCAGAGCTATGTCGACGGGCAGCCGCAGTTCGACACGGCGAACCACAACTACGACCTGAGCGACTTCAACGCGCTCGTGGCGGCGATCACGCGCGGCTCGTTGCCCGCCTCGGCGCTTCCCGCGGTCAGCTTCCTCAAGGCGCCGGGGTACGAAGACGGGCATGCCGCCTACTCCGACCCGGCCGACGAGCAGAGGTTCGTCGTGGACACGGTCAACGAGCTCGAGCAGTCGCCCGATTGGTCGAGCACGGCGGTCATCGTCGACTACGACGACTCCGACGGTTGGTACGACCATGTCTTCAGCCCGATCGTCAACCCGTCACATTCGGTGGCAGACAACCTCACGAACACGTCGTTCGACGTCGCCGACCATGGAACCTCGGGAGTGTGCTCCGCGCCGCGCCGGCACCACTCGGAAGGCGAAAAGGGAGACGGCGACGGTCCGCTCGCCGGGGAGCAGGGACGCTGCGGCTTCGGGCCGCGGTTGCCGCTGCTCGTGATCTCTCCCTGGGCGAAGTCGAACTACGTCGACGGCAACCTCAGCAACCAGTCCTCGATCATCAACCTCGTCGAGTACAACTGGGGGCTGCCGGGGATCAAAGGGTCGTTCGACCAGATCCTCGATCCGCTCGACCGGCACGAGGGCGTCAGGTTCGACCTCGGCGGCATGTTCGACTTCGGTTCGCCGCCGGACACGACGCCGTACATCCTCGATCCGACGACCGGCGAGCCTGCACCTTAGGACTCCCGCCCGTCGCAGACTGACGGCACGGGGGTAGGCTCGCCGCGTGTCGAATGCCACCGACCCCTCGCTCTCGGCCTCCCAGCTGGCGGCGCTCGCCGACGTGGGCGAGGAGCGGACCGCGCGCAGCGGCGACGCGCTGTTCAGGGTCGGCGACGCGGCGTATCCGCTCGTCGCGATCCTCGAGGGGGAGGTCGCGATCCTCGACGGCGCCGGCAACGAGATCATCCGCTGCGGCCCGGGAAAGTTCCTCGGCGAGCTGAACCTCCTCTCGGGCCAGACGGTCTTCCTCACCGCAGTCGCCACGCAGCCGCTGCGGTATGTCGCGGTGGAGCGAGAGGCGCTGCGCCCCTTGCTGTTCGAGGACGGGCCGCTCAGCGACCTGCTGCTGACGACCTTCATCGCGCGGCGCGAGGCTCTTCAGCGCGTCGGGGGAATCGGCTTGGAGGTCGTCGGGCCTCGCTCGTCGGAGGCGACGATGCGGCTGCTGGGCTTCGCCAGGGCGAACCATCTCCCGTACACCTGGGAGGACGAGCAGCCGTCCGACGGAGAGGAAGCTCCCCTGGTGCGGCTGCCGGGCGGCGTCGAGCTGCACCAGCCGTCGAGCGGAGACCTGCTGCGCGCGCTCGGGGTCGGCCGTGAGCTCGAGCGGCGGGAGGAGGTCGACCTCCTGGTCGTCGGCGCCGGGCCTGCGGGTCTCGCCGCCGCCGTCTACGGAGCGTCGGAAGGGCTCGACACGCTCGTGATCGAAGGCACGGCACTCGGCGGCCAGGCCGGATCGTCGCGCCGCATCGAGAACTACCTCGGCTTCCCGGCGGGGCTGAGCGGCGTCGAGCTGACGAGCCGGGCCGTCTCGCAGGCGCGCAAGTTCGGCGCCAGGCCGGCGACGCCGTACCGCGCGATTGCGCTCGAACCCGGGGACGACCGCCATGTCGTCCGCCTCGCCGAAGGACACCAGATCGCGGCCCCGGCGGTGATCCTCGCCACAGGAGCCGAGTACCGGCGGCTCCCGGTGGACAACCTCGAGCAGTACGAAGGAACGAGCGTCTTCTACGCGGCCGGACCGCCGGAGGCACAGCTCTGCGGCGCGTCCCGGGTCGCCGTGGTCGGCGGCGGGAACTCGGCCGGCCAGGCCGCCGTGTGGCTGGCCAAGGGCGGCGCGCTCGTGACGCTCCTCCACCGCCGCGGTGACCTGCGCGAGACGATGTCCCAGTACCTCGTCCGTGAGCTCGAGCGGTACGACGTCGCCGTGCGCGACCGCAGCGAGATCGCCGAGCTCCACGGCCTCGACGGGCAGATCGAGGCGGTCACGCTCACCGACGGTACGCGCCTGCCGTTCTCGGTCATCTTCCTCTTCCTCGGCGCGAAGCCGTGCACCGAATGGCTCGGCGACGCGGTCGCGCGGCACGAGGATGGCTTCATCCTCACGGGGGCGGCCGCGGGAGCCAGGCATCTGCTCGAGACCAGTGTTCCCGGGATCTTCGCGGCAGGCGACGTCCGCTCGGGCTCGACGAAGCGCTGCGCGGCGGCGGTCGGCGAAGGTTCGATGGCCGTGCAATTCGTGCACGAGCATCTCGCGACGCAACCGGCGGCAGTCTCGTGAGCACGCCCGCCTGCAGCCATCTCGGCGAGGTCGCCGTGCGCGAGCTGCCGGCCGAGGTGGCCGGCTGCGAGGACTGCCTCCGCAGCGGCGGCAGGTGGCTCCACCTGCGCATCTGTCTGACCTGCGGCCACGTCGGCTGCTGCGACGACTCTCCGAACCGGCACGCCACCGCCCACAACCACGCGACGAGCCATCCGCTCATCCGCTCGCTCGAGCCGGGCGAGGAATGGAGCTGGTGCTACGTCGACGAGGTCGCGCTGCTGCTCGAAACCGTCGTGGGCGAGACTCGCATTCCACCGTCGCCGCTGCTGCAATGAGCGGTCTCCCGTACACCGGGCACTGCCTCTGCGGCGGCGTCCGCTTCGAGGTGACGGAGGAGCCGGCGAGCGCCGGCTACTGCCACTGCACGCGCTGCCAGCGCCGCACCGGCACGGCGGCATCCGTCCAGGCGCGGCTCGTGCCGGGCTCGTTCCGCCTGCTCGCCGGAGAGGAGCTCGTGCGGGAGTACGCACCGGGTGACGGCTGGCCCAAATGCTTCTGCGGGGTGTGCGGCAGCGCGCTCTGGAGCAAGTACCCGGACACAGGCGAGGTCGGCAGCGTCCGCCTCGGGCTCTTCGACCCCGGCCACGGGATCCGCCCGCAGTGGCACACGTTCGTCGACTACGCCTGCGAGTGGGAACCGCTGACCGACGACGGGCTCGAGCGCTATCGCGAGGGCAAGCCGCGCTGAGTCGGCCGCGCGCCGCGGCCGAGAGCCGCGACGCGGCTAGACGGGAGCCCGGACGTCCAGGTCGCGCTGGGCCGGATGCGACGGCCGTCCGAAGTAGAAGCCTTGCGCCTGCTGGCAGCCGAGCTTCCGCACGATCGTGTGCTGCGCCGGAGTCTCGATCCCTTCCGCCACGAGATTCAGCTCGAGGGCGTGGCCGAGGTCGATGATGCCCTTGAGGAGCACGAGGTCGCCGTCCTTGCTGTCGGCGTTCGCCGTGAAGCTCCGGTCGATCTTGACGACGTCGATCGGGAACTGCCGCAGATACGAGAGCGACGCATACCCCGTGCCGAAGTCGTCGAGGGCGAGCACGACGCCGAGCGACTTGATCCGCTCGAGCGTGCGGGCGACCCGTTCGTCGGATCCGAGCAGCGTGCTCTCGGTGAGCTCCAGCGTCAGCAGGCTCGGGATCAGCGCCGACGAGTCGAGGGCGCGGGTGACGTGACGGAGGAAGTCGTGGTGGTGGAGCTGGCGCGCCGACACGTTGACCGACATCTGGATCGGACGGCCGTGCAGCTGGCACAGGCGGACGGCCTCGCTGCATGCCTCGGTCAGCACCCACTCACCGAGCCCGACGATCAGCCCGGTCTCCTCCGCGAGCGGGATGAACTCACCGGGCGGCAGCTCGCCTGCCGTCGGGTGCTCCCAGCGGACGAGAGCTTCATACCCCTGGATCCGGTTGCGCTCGAGATCGACGACGGCCTGGTAGTCGAGCCGGAACTCGCCCCGGGCGATGCCCTCGCGCAGCTCGCCGATGCGCTGGGAGCGCTGGAGCGCGACGTGGTCGAGCTGGGAGTCGAAGAACGCATAGCCGACTTCGGGGTGGCTCTTGGCGCGGTACATCGCGATGTCGGCCTCCCGCAGCAGCGTCTCGTCGTCGCTGCCGAAGGCGATACCGATGCTGGCGCTCGCGTACAGAGGCCCCGAGCCGCTGTCGAGCGGCTTGCCGATCTCGGTGAGCAGGCGCTCGGCGACGCCCACCGCGTCGTCCGGCGTCACGGGCTCCGTGAGGACGATCGCGAACTCGTCGCCGCCGAGGCGCGCGGCGGTGTCGCCCGGCCGCACGGACCGCTCGATCCGGCGTCCGATCTCGTGCAGCACGTCGTCGCCGAGGTCGTGGCCCCAGCGGTCGTTGATCCCCTTGAAGTCGTCGAGGTCGATGTAGAGGAGCCCGGTGGCGTGCCCCTCGTCGTGGCGGAGCTTGATCGCGTGCCGCAGCCGCTCGTGGAAGAACGCGCGGTTCGCCAGGCCGGTGAGCGGGTCGTAGAGAGCGAGCTGCCGCAGCTGCTGCTCCGCCTCGCGCTCGCGCGTGATGTCGAGCAGGTATCCCTGGAGATAGAGCGGACGTCCGTCCTCGGAGACGACGATCACGCCCTCGTCGCGCAGCCAGACGACGCGTCCGTCGCGCGCGATGAGCCGGTACTCGAGGCTGAGCGGCTCGTGGGTCTCGTGGGTGTGGACGTGGGCGGCGAGCACACGCTCGCGGTCCTCGGGGTGCAGCAGGCGCGAGAACAACTCGGAGTCCGCGGCCCACTCGTCGACCGTGTAGCCGAGGATCGGCTCGATCTGGCGGCTCGTGAAGATGTTCGAGCTGATCGAATCGAGCTCGTCGACGTAGACGACGAGCGGGAGCTGCTCGATCAGGGTGCGGTAGCGGCGGACGACCTCGTCCGGGGACAGGTCGTCCTCGCCGTACTCACGGAAAGCCACCGGCGCCGCAGACACCAGTCAGAGATCGGCCATTTCGGGCGGAACCACCTCCCCCGGAGGGGGTATAGAGCCCTTTGCGGGCGCCGCCGCAGCCTCGAGCGGTCAGGCGCCTAGTACGCGTGCCCGGTGAACGCTTTCGCGATCTCGAAGCAGACCGCGATGAGCACCGCCGTCAGGAGGACGATCGTCCCCAGCACGGCAGGAAGCATCCGCCACGGGTGTTCGTCGAACCCGGGCTCGACGTGCGGATGCGGAAGATGCGGGTGCAGCCGATGCGGCCGGTGCGCGTGAAGCACGACCACCACCTCCTCGTGCCGAACACCGCTCTTCTACCGCGCTCGGGCCGGCTCGAAACGAGGCCGGCCCGAGCGCTGAGGTCGAACCGCTACGCCTCGGTCGGAACCTTCGACGGGTCGGGGACGATCCGGATGTACGGCTTCGGCTCCTGCCACTCGCCGAACAGCTCCTTGGCCTCGTCGTTCGAGACGGAGCCGGCGATGATCACGTCTTCGCCCGGCTGCCACTGGGCAGGGGTAGAGACCTTGTGACCCGCAGTGAGCTGCAGCGAGTCGATCACCCGCAGCACCTCGTCGAAGTTGCGCCCGGTCGTCATCGGATAGACGAGGATCAGCTTGATCTTCTTGTCCGGCCCGATCACGAAGACGTTGCGCACGGTCTGGTTGTCGGCCGGGGTGCGCTCCTTCGCGTCTCCCTCGAGGCCCGCGGGCAGCATGCCGTAGAGCTTCGCCACCGTGAGGTACGGGTCGCCGATGAGCGGATAGTTCGGAGCGGTGCCCTGCGTCTCCTCGATGTCGCGCGCCCACGCTCCGTGGTCGTCGGCCGAGTCGACCGAGAGGCCGATGATCTTCACGTTGCGCCGGTCGAACTCCGGCTTGATCGAGGCCATGTAGCCGAGCTCGGTCGTGCACACCGGCGTGAAATCCTTCGGGTGCGAGAACAGCACCGCCCACGAGTCGCCGAGCCACTCGTGGAAATGGATCGTGCCCTCCGTCGTCTGCGCCTCGAAGTCCGGCGCGGTGTCGCCGATCGTCAGTGTCATGCAGTACCTCCTCCTTTGGAGCGACCCTAACGGCCGCGTCGAGGGCGTCGCAATGTGGCGCCCTCCTCCCGTAAAACGTCCGTAAGCCGTCGCCCCTTCCGCTTGGTCGCGGCCCGCCGCGGGGAGCATGCTCCCGGCATGAGCTCGGACCACCGCTCCCTCCTCTTCCGGGAGGTCAACGACCGGATCTACGACCTGCTCGAGTCGGGCGATTCCGATCTGCCCGGGGAGTTCCTCTGCGAGTGCGGCCGCGACTGCGGTCGTCGAGTCGTTCTGCTGCCGGCGGCGTTCGCGACGTTGCGAGATTCCGGTGGCTTCGTTCGCTCGCCGGAGTGTCGCGAGTCGCCGCGCGTTCCGGCCCTGGCTTAGGTAGCGACCGCGGCGAGCGCGCGGTCGGCCTCGAGCCGAAGCCCCGTCTCCGGGTCGAAGTAGTGGAACCGCGCCGGGTCGACGGCGAGCCGCAGCGGCGACCCGGGCTTCGCGGACGTCCCTGGATCGACGCGGGCCGTGAACAGCGACCCTTCGACCGCGGCGAGAGCCGCGTCGTCCTCGCCCGCTGCGGCGCGCACCTCGCTCACCTCCACCCGCGCAGCGGCGACGGAGAACAGCACGTGCGTGTCGGCGCCGAGCTCCTCGACGACCTCCACCTTGACGTCGATGCGCGGGAGTGACAGGTCCGCGAAGGCCGCATCCTCGAAGGCCTCGGGGCGGATGCCCGCGATCACGCGGCCCGCGGGCGCGCTTGGCGAGGGAAGTGGGATCCCGAAGCCGCCGAACCGGACCTCGCCAGAGTCGATCTCCGCCTCGACGAGATTCATCGCCGGCGAGCCGATGAACGCCGCGACATAGAGGTTGGCCGGCCGCGCGTACAGCTCCTGCGGCGTGTCGACCTGCTGGATCCGCCCGTCTCGCATCACCGCGACCCGCTGCCCTAGGGTCATCGCCTCGATCTGGTCGTGCGTGACGTAGATCGTCGTCGTCGCGAGCCGGCTGTGGAGCGCCGCGAGCTGGGCACGCATGCTCACGCGGAGCTTCGCGTCGAGGTTCGAGAGCGGCTCGTCCATCAGGAAGGCCTTCGGCTCGCGGACGATCGCGCGACCCATGGCGACCCGCTGGCGCTGGCCGCCCGAGAGGGCCGCAGGCTTGCGGTCGAGCAACTGGTCGAGACCGAGGAGCCCGGCGGCGCGCGTCACGCGCTCGGCGATCTCTTGCTTTGGGGTCTTGCGCACCTTCAGCCCGTAGCCGAGGTTCTGGCGGACGGTCATGTGCGGATAGAGCGCGTAGCTCTGGAAGACCATCGCGATGTCGCGGGCGCGCGGCGGCAGCTCGGTCACGTCCCGCTCGCCGATGGCGATCGTGCCCCCGCTCACCTCCTCGAGGCCGGCGATCATCCGCAGGAGCGTCGACTTGCCGCAGCCCGACGGCCCCACGAGCACGAGGAACTCGCCGCTGCCGATCGTGAGGGACACGCCGTCGACGGCGACCACTCCGCCGGAGAAGATCTTGCTGACGTTGTCGAGGGTGATCTCGGCCACGTGAACGATCATGGAGTCTATACCGCATCCCGCGATCGAAAGCAATGGCATTGACCACTTTCGGAAGTGCCTCTATAGTCGCCTCCAGCATGGAAGCGATCGGAGCCCCCGCGAAGATGACCAAGCAGAGCGCGGCGCGGCAGCAGGTGCTCGAGCTGATCGACCGGCTCGGCGTCGGCACCGCGATCCCCTCCGAGCGTCAACTGAGCGCCGACCTCGGCGTCTCGCGCCTGACTGTCCGAGCCGCGCTCGACGACCTCGCGCGCGAGGGCTACCTCGTGCGCCGGCGGGGCAGCGGCACCTACGTCCAGCAGCCGAAGATCTCACAGCAGCTCACCATGACGTCGTTCAGCGAGGACATGCGCCGGCGCGGCATGGCGGCGAGCAGCAACACGCTCTCGCTCACCCGACAGCTCGCCGGGCCACGGCTGGGGCGTTTCCTCAATGTCTCGCCCGGAGACGAGGTCGTGGTCGTCAAGCGGCTTCGGCTCGCCGACGGCGTCTCGATGGCGATCGAGACGTTGCACATCCCGGCCGGGGTCGTGCCGGGCGTCGAGCCCCGAGATCTGGAGGGGTCGTTCTACGAGCTCCTGCGAAATCGGTACGGGGTCGAGATCTCGACCGCGTCCCAGACCATCGAGCCCACGGTCACGAACGAGGAGGAGTCGGCGGCGCTCGGCGTGCCCTTGCACTCGCCGGCCTTCCTGTTCGAGCGCACGAGCCGCGACGCGAGTGGCCGAACGCTCGAGTTCGTCCACTCGATCTACCGCGGCGACCGCTACCAGATCGTCTCCGAGTTGACGCCGTCGTAACACCTCCGTCACCGGACCTTGACAAGAGTGGTCTGGTGTGGGACATTCCGGCCGTGGCCGATTGGTATAGACCACTCGACGCACCGGTGGACGTCATCCGTCTCTCGGCCACGGACGCTTCGGATGCCCTGCTTGCGCGTCGACGTCTCGAGGGAGATTTGGCATGAGATACCGGGTAATCGCGGTGGTCGCCGCCGCGGTCGCGCTCTCGGTCGTCGCCGCGACGACCGCCCAGAGCGGTAAGGCAGCGGGGCACACACTGACCGTTTGGCTCCAGGTCGACGCCCAGAACGGCTGGCCGGGAATCGTTGCGGCCGCGAACACCGCGTTCGAAAACGCGCATCCGGGCTGGAACGTGAACGTCCAGTACCAGCAGTGGGGCGATCACCTCCAGAAGTTCGACGCCACCATCGCCGGCAACGACACGCCGGACGTCATCGAGATGGGCAACACCGAGATGACGAAGTACATGGCCGCAGGCGCGTTCACGAACATCGGCGCCGACAAGGGAGCGTTCGACAACTCGAGCAAGTGGCTGTCGGGCCTCAAGGCCTCCTCGACCTTCGACGGGAAGCTCTACGGCGTTCCGTACTACGCCGGCTCGCGCGTGATCACGTACCGCAGTGACCTGTTCAAGAGGGCCGGCTACAAGAAGCCGCCGAAGAGCCTCGCCCAGTTCCAGAGCGAGCTCGTGAAGGTCGGGAAGATGGAGAAGCACGTCAAGGGCTTCTCGCCGCTCTATGTCGGCGGCGAGGACTGGTACTCGGCGCTGAGCTTCGTCTTCGACTCCGGCGGCTCGATCGCGAAGAAGTCGCACGGCGAATGGGTCGGGACGCTCGATTCGAAGAAGTCGATCGCCGGGCTCAAGCGGTTCAAGGCCTTCTTCAAGGCGACGCAGTCGAAGTCGACGGCGACGCTCGACGGCAGCAACCCGTTCCCGTACACCGTCTTCTCACAGGGTCGCACGGCCGCGAACTACGGCCCGGCCTGGTACACCTGCTGCACCACCGCCAAGGGCGGCAAGGACTACACGAAGGTCACGAAGCAGTTCGTGATGCCAAGCCACACCAAGGGCAAGGCGATGCCGGGCTTCCTCGGCGGCTCGGACCTCGCGGTGCCGGCGCAGAGCAACTCGAAGGCGCAGGCGGTTGCCTGGATCGCGGACTTCACGAGCACCGCCAGCGAAAGGGCGCTCGAGCAGAAGGGCAACATCCCGAACGCGACCAACCTGCTCGGGAACAGCGTCAACGAGCGGGCCGCAGCACGCAGCTGGTTCGTGCCGCAGGCCGCGCACTGGGTCGACGTCGAGAACGGCAACATCCTGAAGACGATGCTCTCGCAGCTGCTGACCGGGCGCCTGTCGGTGCAGCAGGCCGCGCGCGCAGCGAGCGAGAACATCGCCCAGACCCTCAACGAGTCGTAGGTAGATAGCTCCTGAGCGGGAGCGAGTCCACCGCACTCAACGCCGCCGCCTCGACCCTCGGGTCGCGGCGGCGGCGCCTCTCCGGCCGCCGTCTCGCCGGCGCATCGGTTCCGTACCTCCTCATCACGCCGATCGTCGTGATGCTCGCCGGGATCCTCGGCTACCCGGTCTATTACCTCGTCCGGATCTCGCTCGAGAAGTACGACCTCTTCGCGCTCGTGGCGCATCACGGCCCGTACATCGGGCTCGGAAACTTCCGCACCGTCCTCCACGACCACCTCTTCTGGCACGTGCTTCTGCGCACGGTCGTCTTCACAGCCGTGAACGTCGGCCTGACCATGGTGCTCGGGACGCTGATCGCGTTGCTCCTCGTGCGGGTCTCGACCTGGGTCCGCCTCCTGCTGACCGCCGGTCTCGTGCTCGTCTGGGCGATGCCGCCGGTGGTCGCCGTCCAGGTCTGGAGCTGGATGACGAACAACGAGAACGGGATCCTCAACTACGTCCTCACCAAGCTCCACGCCGGCAACTACTTCCAGCACAACTGGTACGTGACGACGTTCTCGCAGTACTCGATGGTGACGAGCCTCATCGTCTGGGGCGCGATCCCGTTCGTCACGATCACCGTCTACGCCGCGCTCGCGCAGGTGCCGCACGAGCTCGTCGAAGCGGCCGAGATCGACGGCGCGCGGGCGTGGCGGGTGTTCAAGGACGTCACGTTCCCGGTCCTCCTGCCGGTGCTCCTGATTCTCACCAGCCTTTCGATCATCTGGGACTTCGGCGCCTTCACGCAGCCGTATCTGCTGATCGGGTCCGGCCAGCAGACGCCGTCGAACTACCTCATGAGCACCTATCTCTACTTCGAGGGCTTCGGCAAGAGCGAGTTCGGGATCGGGGCGGCGATCTCGATCCTCATGCTCGCGATCGTCGCCCTGCTGAGCGTCGTCTACGTCCGGCGAATGCTGCGGGTCGGTGAAGAGACATGAACCGTCGCCGTACCGGCCGCCTCGGGTGGAACGTCGTGGGGATCCTGCTCTTCGCCCTCCTGGTGTTCCCGGTCTTCTGGATGGTCTCGACCGCGTTGAAGGCGAATAGCCAAATCTACGGCTTCACGCCGACCTGGTTCCCCGGACACCCGACCGTTCGGCACTTCACCGACGCGATCCATCGCGCGAACTTCTGGACCGACGTGAAGAACAGCGTCATCATCGTGATCGTCACGGTCGCGATCGCTCTCGCGCTCTCGTTCCTCGCCGCTGTCGCGCTGGCGAAGTACCGCTTCACCGGGCGCAAGCTCTTCATCGTGCTGATGATCGGGATCCAGATGCTGCCGCCCGCAGGGCTGATCATCCCCCTCTACGTCGTGCTCGGGCGACACAACCAGGTAGACCGGCTCAGCGGCGTGATCCTCGTCTACCTGACCTTCGCGCTGCCCTTCTGTGTCTGGACGCTGCGCGGCTTCCTGATCGGGATCCCGAAGGAGCTCGAAGAGGCCGCGATGGTCGACGGCTCGACCCGGCTCGGTGCGTTCGTGCGCATCCTGCTGCCGCTCGTCGCCCCGGGTCTCGTTGCGACGTCGGTTTTCGCGTTCATCACGAGCTGGAACGAGTTCATCTTCGCGAACACCCTCCTTCACAGCGGCAACAAGCAGACGATCACCGTGTGGCTCTCGTACCTCTACGGCGGCAACCGCTTCGTCGACTGGGGTGAGATCATGGCGGCGTCGACGCTGATCGCGATTCCCGTTGTCATCTTCTTCCTGCTCGTGCAGCGCCGGATCGCGTTTGGCCTGACTGCGGGTGCCGTCAAAGCATGAGGTGGTCATGACCACTTCCGCCGCAAGGGCCGGCTGCTCGTACTTCGGCGTCAGGATCCCGCGCCACGTCCGGCGGGACATGGCCGATCTCGCCGCGCGCGGCTACACGGGCGTCCTGCACACGTTCTCCGAGAACGATTTCGCCTACTACCGCGACACGATGGCCGAGATCGTCGCGATCTCGCACGCCGCCGGCCTGACCGTGCAGGCCAGTCCGTGGGGGCTCGGCCGCACGTTCGGCGGGGAGGCCGAGAGCCGCTGGGTCGCGTTCCATCCCGAGGAATGTCAGGTGCTCGACGACGGCCGCCGCGTGGCCGCCGCCTGCCTGAACAGCCCGGCGTACCGGAACTTCTGCCGGGAGTGGGCCGACTGGGTGGTCGACTGCGGAGTCGACTCCGTCTTCTGGGACGAGCCGGCGTGGGTGGTGCCGGTTCACGTGGGCGTCGACGATCCCGCGCGCTGGACGTGCCGCTGCGACAACTGCTCCGAGCGCTTCGGCGGAGCGGTTCCGGCCGAGCGAACGCCGGAGGTGCAGGCGTTCCGCGAGGCCTCGGTGGTCGATTTCCTCCGCGAGATGCTCGCGCACGTTTCCTTGCGCGGCGGCGCGAACGCGGTCTGCCTCCTGCCTTCGACCGAGGGGACGCAGGGTCTCGCCGACTGGAACGAGGTCGCGTCGCTGCCCGGCCTCGCCACGCTCGTCACCGACCCGTACTGGAAGCACTGGGACGGCTCGGCGGAGTCCTTCGTCCGTCGGTTCGCCCGGCTGCTGCGCGAGACCGCCGACCGCCACGGCGTCGGCGCGCAGCTCTGGGTGCCGAGCTTCGGCCTCACGCGGGACGACATCCCCGACCTCGAGGCCGCGATCGCAGCCACGCGCGAGGAGGGCGTCGCAGACATCTGGACGTGGGGCTACGAGGCGTGCGGTCACATGACGTCGCTCGCCACGTCCGACGCGCCGCTCGTCTGGGAGACCGTGAGCTCGGCGCTCACCGGCCGCCCCCGGCTCGCGACGACGGAGGCTGCGCGGGCCGATCTCGCCGATCTCGACCTTCGCTCGACCCGCGACCTCGTGCGCCTTCTGAACGAGGAGGACGCGACGGTCCCCGCGGCCGTCGCCGAGGCGGGCGACGAGCTCGCCGCCGCGATCGACGCGATCGTCGAGCGAATGCGCCGCGGCGGCCGGCTCGTCTACGCCGGCGCGGGCACATCCGGCGCCCTCGCCGCGCTCGACGCCGCCGAGTGCGGTTCCACGTTCGGCTCGCCCCCGGGCGAGGTCCTCGCGGTCGTCGCCGAGCAGGACGCCGACGAGGACGATCGTGCGGCGGCGACGCACGCACTGCGCGGGCTCCCCCTCCGGCCCGAGGATTGCGTCGTCGCCGTCAGCGCGAGTGGCTCGACCCCCTTCGCGCTCGCCGCACTGGAGGTTGCGCGCGACGTCGGCGCGCTCGCCGTCGCAGTGGCGAGCGTCCACGACAGCCGCGCTGCCGCGTCGGCCGAGCACGGGGTGGCGGCCGTGGTAGGGCCGGAGGTCATCGCCGGCTCGACGCGGCTGAAGGCCGGCACCGCGCAGAAGCTCGTCCTCAACACGATCTCGACGGTGACGATGATCCGCCTCGGCCGCACGTACGGCGGCCTCATGGTCGGGGTCGCCCCCGCGAACGAGAAGCTCCGGGAGCGCGCGCGCCGCAACGTCGTGCTCGCAAGCGGCGCGTCGGAGGAGCGCGTGGACGAGGCGCTGGCGGCGGCCGCAGGCGATGCGCGGGTGGCGCTGGTCTCGCTCCTGGCCGGCGTCGACGCGACCGCGGCGCGCTCGCGGCTGGAGGCGTCGAACGGCTCGGTGCGGAAGGCGGCCGACCGGTGAGGCTAGGCGTCGAGGCGGCACTCGTGCGTGGCGAGCTCGTCTCGGGAGACGTCGAGGTCGTCGACGGCCGCATCGCGGCGGTCGGTCTCGGCGGCGCGCCCCGCGGCCGGGTCGCGATCCCGGGCTTCGTCGACCTGCAGGTGAACGGCTACGGCGGGGTCGACTTCCTCTCGGCCTCGAGCGAGGACTACTGCCGCGCCGGCGAGGCGCTGCTGCTCGCAGGCGTGACGGCGTACCAGCCGACGTTCATCACCTCGGCGGAGGGGACGACGATCGAGGCCGTGCGAGCCATGCCCACGGGCGGGCCCGGCCCGCGCATTCTCGGAGCCCACCTCGAGGGGCCGTTCCTTTCGCCCGACCGGCCGGGCACGCACCCTCTGAGCCACCTCCGGGCGCCCGACGTCGAACTGCTCGACCGGCTCCTCGACGCGGGCGGCCTGGTGACCCAGATGACGCTCGCACCCGAGCTGCCGGGCGCGGACGCGCTCGTCGAGCGCCTGCGTGAGCGAGGCGTCGCCGTTTCGGCCGGGCACACGAACGCGACCGCGGCGGAGGCCCATCACGCCTTCGATCTCGGAGTCGGCGGCGTCACGCACGTCTTCAACGCGATGCGGCCGTTCCGCTCCCGCGATCCGGGCATCGCCGGAGCAGCGCTGACGCGGGCGAGCGTCGTGATCGCCATGGTCGTGGACGGTCATCACCTCGCCGACGAGACGGTGCGCCTCGTCTGGGCGTGCGCGGCCGGCCGCGTCGCGCTCGTCACCGACGCGATGGCGGCCGCCGGAGCCGCGGGCAACGGCGGCATGTTCCAGCTCGGAGACGTCGAGGTTGCGGTCGAGGACGGCGCCGCGCCCATGCGGGAGGACGGGACGCTCGCGGGAACCGTGCTCACGATGATCGAGGCCGTGCGCAATCTCCATGCGCTCGGCGTGCCCTTCGAGCAGGCGGTGGGAGCGGCGACCGAGGTGCCCGCGCGCTTCCTCGCCCGCGGCGACGTCGGCTTCCTCGAGCCCGGCGCGCCCGCGGACGTCGTGGTGCTCGACGACCGACTCGAGATCCAGGCCGTCCTCTGCGCGGGACGCGGCGATGTCGTGGCTCGAGACTGAGCTGCGCGAGCAGCCGGAGGCGCTGGCCCGTCTCCTCGAGCGCCAGGCCGAGGCGGCCCGGCAGGCTGCGCGGCTGTTCCAGCGGCGCGACATCCGTTACCTCCTCGTCGCCTCGCGCGGCAGCTCGTCGAACGTCGCGCGCTACGCGCAGTACCTCCTCGGCCGCGCGCATCGCGTGCCCGTCATGTTCGCCACGCCGTCGCTCTACACGATCTACGGCCAGCCGCCGCGGCTCGACGGCGCTCTCGTGATCGGGATCTCGCAGTCGGGCGCCTCGCCGGACGTCGTCGCGGTGCTCGCCGAGGCTCGCGAGCAGGGACGCCCGACGCTCGCGCTGACGAACGACGCCGGGTCGCCCCTCGCCCGGACGGCCGAAGCCGTGCTGCCGCTCGAAGCCGGACGTGAGCAGGCCGTCGCCGCGACGAAGACCTACGTCAACTCGCTCGGGGCGGTCGCGCTCCTCTTCGCCCAGCTGGGAGACGACACGGCTGCACGCGACGAGCTTGCGCGCATGCCCGAGGCGCTCTCGGCCCAGATCGACCTCTCGCTCGCCGACACCCCCTCACTCGAGGAGTACCGGGACGCCGTCGGGCTGACGGTCGTCGCGCGAGGCGTGAACTACGGCACCGGCTTCGAGATCGCGCTCAAGATCCGCGAGCTGTCGGGGCTCGTCACCGAGGCGTACTCGCCTGCCGACCTCATGCACGGCCCGATCGCCGCTATCCAGCCGGGCTGGCCGGTCGTCGTCGTGGCTCCGAGCGGGCCGGCCCGGCCGAGCGTCGAGGAGATCGTGCCGCCGCTACGCGCACGCGGCGCGCGGCTCGTGGCTGTCTCCGATGTGCGCGCGGTCCTGCGGCGGGCGCAGACGAAGCTCGTCCTCGCGCCGGGCGTCCCGGAGTGGCTGAGCCCGCTCACCGCCGTGGTGCCCGGGCAGGTGGCGGCGATGCGGCTGACGAGACTCCGCGGCCTCGACCTCGACAGCCCGGTCGGTCTTCGCAAGGTGACGCTGACGCGGTAGAGCCTCGACAACGCGAAGCGGCTGCGTCCGTGGACGCAGCCGCTTCTCGCCGCAATCGCCGGCCCTGAAAGGGCCGGGGCCGTCCCTTACGACCGAGCCTGGTCGATGATGTGCAGGGCCTTTGCATTGGCGATGAGCGTCGCCATCAACGTGGTGTCGCCCTTCCGATGCAGAGGAGCCTTGAACTTCAGGATTCCCTTCGCGCCGTCGGTGATCTGGGTGGCGCCGTTCGGGAAATTGACCTTCGTCTTCATCGTGGTCGCGAACGTCATCGTCTGGCCCTTCAACGCACTGTGGAAGTTCGAGTGCGAGACGGTGATCGAGATCGAGCCGTCGACCGTGGGGCTCGTCGCGGCCGTGTAGTTCGACAGCGTGCCCTTGAGCACGTACATGACCATCGGGTTGGACTTGCCGCGCTGACCGGCGTGGCCGGCCTTCGCGAAGGCGACGCTGGTCGGAAGCGCCAGCGCGACGGCAAGCAAGACGACTGTTTTCTTCATGTGTGAACTCTCCTGACTTCTCGCCCGTTTACGAGTCCAATCGTGGTCGCGCTATGTCAGCGCCGCCACATCCGCGTGTAAGAGGAACGTAAAGCCCGTCGCGCTGCTCGGCGGTCGCGGCAGACGGTTTGAGCCGGAACGCGAGCGGCCCGACGGCTCCGACCAGGAGCGTCGGGACGATGACGAGGCCGCGGTAGAGGAGGCCGGCCGCCGCGACGTGTGCGTGCGGCGCGGCGAAGCCGACCAGCGTCCCGATCATCCCCAGCTCGACGAACCCGATCCCGCCGGGGGAGCGCGGTCGTGAGCACGTCGAGCGCGACGGTGCCCGCCGGCCAGGCGGCCCAGGGAGCGGACACCGTCGCCAGATGCTTAGCGACGCTCCCGTAGCCCGCGATCCGAGGGTCGACCTCGACGTAGACAGCGGCGACCAGCGCGACCCCGAGCGCGATGGACGGGACGATAGGTGCGGGCGGAGGAGCAACAGCTCACTCCGCCCGCCGGGTCGTCCCTCACTCCCCCTGCATCTTCGTCTACCCGCCCGGCGGCCGCTGGAAACGACTACCCTCACGCTCCGGCATGAAGATCCTGATCACGGGCGGGGCCGGCTTCATCGGCTCGCACCTCGCAGACCGCCTTCTCGCCGAGGGCCACGACGTCCGGGCGCTCGACAACCTCGACCCACAGGTGCACGGCGGCGCCGAGAGGCCGGCGTACCTCGATTCGGCCGTCGAGCTGCAGGTCGGCGACGTCCGCGACCACGAGGCCGTCGGTCGCGCGCTCGAAGGAGTCGACGCCGTCTATCACTTCGCCGCAGCCGTCGGCGTCGGGCAATCGATGTACGAGATCGAGCGCTACACGTCCGTCAACGCGATCGGTGCCGCGGTCGTGCTCGAGGAGATCCTCGAGAAGCAAGACTCGATCCGCAAGGTCGTCGCCGCGTCGTCGATGTCGATCTACGGTGAGGGCCAGTACCGGAACTCGCGCACGGGCGAGTCGGGCATCGCGCCCGGTATCCGGCCCGAGAGCCAGCTCGCGGCCAAGCAGTGGGAGCTTCTGGGTCTCGACGGCGGGCCGCTCGAGCCTGAGCCGACCGCCGAGACGAAGCCGCTGCGGCCGACCTCGGTCTACGCCGTGAACAAGCGCGACCACGAGGAGCTCTTCCTCTCGGTCGGCGCGGCGTACGGCATCCCCACGGTGGCGCTGCGATTCTTCAACGTCTACGGCGAGCGGCAGGCGCTCTCGAACCCGTACACCGGCGTCGCCGCGATCTTCTCCTCGCGCCTCATGAACGGCCGCGCGCCGGTCGTGTTCGAGGACGGCCGCCAGACGCGCGACTTCATCGACGTCCGCGACCTCGTACGCGGGTGCGCGCTCGCGCTCGCGACCGACGCGGCGGACGGCGAGACCTTCAACCTCGGCACGGGACGCGCGACTTCGATCGTCGAGGTCGCCGGCACCATCGCGGCCGGGCTGGGCAAGGAGATCGAGCCGGAGATCGTCGAGCAGTACCGCGCGGGGGACATCCGGCATTGCTACGCCGACACGCGGCTGGCCGAGGAGCTGCTCGGGTTCAGGGCCGAGATCGCCTTCGACGAGGGGATGCGCGACCTGCTCGCTTGGCTCGAGGGACAAGAGGCCGTGGATGCCGTGGACTCCGCCCGCGAGGCGCTCGTCGCGCGCGGCCTCGCGCGCTAGTACCTCACCCGCCGACCTTGCCCGACGTCTCCGTCTCGCTCGTCAACACGAACTCGCGGGAGCTCCTCCTCGCGTGCCTCGCGTCCCTCGCCGGCACGAATGTCGAGATCGTCGTCCTCGACAACGCGTCGGAGGACGGGTCGGCGGCGGCCGTCCGCGAGCGCTTCCCCGACGTCCGTGTGATCGAGCAGCGGCACCGCGCCGGATTCGGCGCCAACCACAACACCGTCATCCGCGCCACGACGGGCCGCTACGTCTTCGTCCTCAACGAGGACACGACGAGCGAGGACTGGGGCTTCGACCGCATGGTCGCCCACCTCGACGCGAACGCGCGCGTCGCTGCGCTCGCCCCGAGGCTCGTGTACCCCGACGGCCGGCCGCAGTCGTCGGCGTGGCGCTTCCCGTCTCCCGCGACGGCGGCGCTGGGGCTCCTCACTCTCGGCCGGGCCGGCATCCTCCAGTCGGGAGGTGACGGGACCCGCGACGTCGACTGGTCAATGGCGGCCGCGCTCCTCGTCCGCCGCGAGGCGCTCGACGAGGTCGGCCTCTTCGACGAGGAGTTCTTCATCTACTCCGAGGAGACCGACCTTGCCCGACGGCTGCGCGACGCGGGTTGGCGAACGCAGTACTTCCCGCAGGTGACGGTCGTCCACCACGAGTCGCAGTTCAGCGCCGGGATCCCCGAGCGCCGGATCAACGAGATGTGGCGCGGGCGGCACCGCTACTGGCGGAAGCACCACTCCGCGACCGGCGCGAAGGTCGCCGCGTTCGCCGTGGGCGCGCAGTATGCGCTGCGGGGGCTGCTTCGGGCGGGTGACCGGGACTTCGCCGGCCGTATGCGCCTCCATGCCAAGGACGCGATCCGCGTCCGTGGGCCCGGCCTCCGCGAGCTCGCCGAGGACTGGAACCGGGAGCATCGGATCTAGCGCAACCTCGCACGTTCCGGCAAACTGCGTCCGTCAGAAATCACGCTCGGGGGACGCCGTGACCGGGGTACAGCGGACAGAGGTACAACGGACAGGGGTACGGACGACGCGGCTGAGCAAGTCGGACGCGCTGCGGGCGTCCCGGGCGCACCGGCCGCCCGATCTGGTGCACGGCACCTGGCGCAGCCGCGTGCGGCACCGGCCCGAGCCGGGTGGCGGCGGCGGCGCGGGACGCCGCGAGGGCTCGACGCCGCTCGTCCTCCTCGTCGACGACGAACCGTCGATTCGCACGATCTGCCGCGTCAACCTCGAAGGCGACGGACTCGCCGTGAACGAGGCCGAGGACGGGGCCGAGGCCCTCGAGGAGGTCAAGCGGAAACGGCCGTCGCTCGTCCTGCTCGACGTGATGATGCCCGGGGTCGACGGCTGGAGCGTCGCCGAGCAGCTGGCCGCGGACGACGACACGCGCGAGATCCCGATCGTCTTCCTCTCGGCGCGCGCGTCGCGCGAGGATCATCTGCGGGCGCAGGCGCTCGGCGCGGTGGGCTACGTCGTCAAGCCGTTCGACCCGCTCGAGCTCGCGGGAACCGTCCGAGACGTGCTCGACCGCGTCGCCAGGGGAGAGCGCGAGCAGCTCAACCGCGAGCTCTCGGAGCAGGGGTGATCGTCGAGACAGCGCCGCACGCTCCCGCGCACGCGGGTCTGCGGTCGCGGCGGGCCGCGCTGCGCTATCTCGCCGCCGCCGCCGTCGCGCTGGGCGCTCCCGGACTTGTGACGCTGCTCGCGTTCACGAGCGTCCGCACCGTCGTTCCGGGCCTTCTCTACACGGTCGCGATCATCCTTGCGACCGCCGCCGGCGGTCGGTGGGGCGGGCTCGTGGCGGTCGCCGCGTCCTCGTATCCGTTCTTCCATTTCTTCGCGTCCCGCTACGACCGCGAGCAGATCAACGGCGAGGGCGCGACGGCGCTCGCGGTCTTCGTCCTCGCCGCCGTGTTCGGCAGCGAGGTGCTGCGCCGCGAGCGGGAAGCGCGCGAGCGGGCGGAACGCGTCATGCGCCAGAGCGCGAGCGCGCTCGACGCGGCGACCCGCTTGCAGAACGTCGCCGACGCGCTCGCGACCGCCAACACGCCGCAGGAGGTCCTCGACGCCGTCCTCACGGAGGGCGTGCGCGCCGCGGAGGCGCGCGGCGGGTTGATCGCGACGCTGAGCGCGGACGGCGAATGGCTCGAGGTGATCGCGTCGCGCGGCTACGACATGCGGTACATCGACCCGTTCCGGCGCTTCCCCGTGAGCGGCGACTTCCCGCTCTCCGAGGCGGTGCGGACCGGCGAGGGCGTCTTCATCGGCTCGGAGGCCGAGCGCGACGCGCGGTACCCGGAGCTGGTCGGCCGCTCGCAACCCGGGCACGGGCTCGTCTGCGTTCCGCTTGTCGGGGAGCGCGGCGCGATCGGCGGCCTCGTCTTCTCGTTCCCGACCGACCAGGAGTTCTCGCCCGAGCGGCGCGCGCTCAAGGTCGCGCTCGGCCGGCAGGCGGCGGTCGCCCTCGAGCGGGCGCGCCTCTCCGCGACCGAGCGGAGCCTGCGGGAGCGGCTCTCGTTCCTCGACGAGGCCATGGCGCTGCTCACGTCCTCGCTCGATCTCGAGCGGACCCTCGACCGCCTCACCTCGCTGGCCGTGCCCCAGCTCGCCGACTGGTGTGCGATCAACGTGCTCGTCGAGGAGACGGGCGAGATCGAGCAGCTCGTCGTCGCGCACCAGGACCCCGAGCGCAAGCGCTGGGCGGAGGAGGTGCGCCTGCGCTCGCGGCGGGTCAAGATCGACGACGAGTTCGACCTGACGGCGCAGGTGATCCGCACCGGTGAGCCGGTGTTCCTGCGGGAGGTCCCGCAGGAGTTGCTCGACCAGGCGGCGAAGCGCGACCCCGTCGCGGGCGAGGCGTTGGAGCACATCACGATCCGCAGCGCGATCACCCTGCCGCTGCGCGCGGGCGACCGGACGCTCGGCGCGCTCACGCTCGTCGGCGAGCAGCGCACGTTCGACGACGAGGACTTCGACCTCGCCCAGCAGTTGAGCGCGCGCGCGGCGATCGCGGTCGAGAACGCCAGGCTCTACCGCGAGGCCGAGCGCCGGGCGGAGGCGGCGCTCGCGCTCGCCTACGTCGGCGACGGCGTCGTACTGTTGGACGACGAGGGGAGGGTGCGTTTCTGGAACGCCGCCGCCGCCGCGATCACGGGCGTCCGCGAGGGCGACGCGCTCGGCCGTCATCCGGCCGAGGTGCTGCCGGCGTGGGAGGAGCTCGTACGGCTCGCGGAGCTCGCCGACGCCGCTACGCCCGAACGTGCGCGGCCGGTGACCGTGCCGATCGAGACGGCGTCCGGCGACCGGTGGGTCGCCGTCACCGGCGTGGCCTTCGACGAGGGAATCGTGTACGCGTTGCGGGATGTTAGCGTCGAGCAGACGTTCGAGCGCGCACGGAGCGACTTCGTCGCGACCGCCTCGCACGAGCTCCGCACGCCGCTCGCTGCGGTGTACGGCGCCGCTCGCACACTCCGCCGCACCGACATCGAGATCCCGGCCGAGCAGCGCGACCGCTTCCTGGAGATCATCGTGAGCGAGACCGAGCGGCTGACCGCGATCGTCTCCCAGATCCTGCTCGCGGGCCAGCTCGAAGAGGGCCGCGTCGACGTGGCGGCCGCCGCGACCGACCTGGCTCCGCTCGCCGAGAGCGTGCTCGACTCGGCGCGCCTCCGCTCGCCGGACCGGATCGACCTGCGGCTCGAGCGGAACGGGACGCCTGCTGTCGCGATCGCGGACGAGGACAAGCTGCGCCAGGTGCTCGTCAACCTCCTCGACAACGCGATCAAGTACTCGCCGGACGGCGGAGAGGTGGTCGTCGAGCTCGCCGGAGGTCAAAACCGCGTCCGGCTGGCGGTTCGTGATTCCGGCCTCGGCATTCCGCAGGGCGAGCAGGAGCGGATCTTCGAGAAGTTCTACCGGCTCGATCCCGACCTCACACGCGGCGTCGGCGGCAGCGGCCTCGGCCTCTTCATATCGCGCGAGCTCGTCTCCCGGATGGGCGGCAACCTCACGGTCCGTTCGCGGCTGGGCGAGGGCGCGGCGTTCATCGTCGACCTGCCGGCCGCTTAGCGGCCTCTCACTTCCAGCGGCAAACTTAGAGACGAAATGCTCGTGCTAGTGGCCGACGACGACCGCGCCGTGCGCGAAGCCCTCGAGCGCGCGCTCCAGCTGCACGGCTACGAGGTCGCGCTCGCGTCCGACGGGGACACGGCGCTCTCGGCCGTCGACACGCGCACCCCGGACGCGGTCGTCCTCGACGTGATGATGCCCGGGCTCGACGGGCTCGACGTGACCCGCCGCCTACGCCGGCAGGGAAACCGCATCCCGATCCTGCTCCTCACCGCACGCGACGCCGTCGGCGACCGGGTGGAAGGGCTGGATGCCGGAGCCGACGACTACCTGCCGAAGCCGTACGACCTCGAGGAGCTCCTCGCGCGCCTGCGTGCGCTGCTGCGCCGTTCGAAGCCGGAGGAGCCGGGTGCCCTGCTGCGCTTCGCGGATCTGACGCTCGACCTCGGCTCGATGGACGCCCGCCGCGGCGGCCGCCGCTTCGAGCTGACGACGACGGAGGCGCACCTGCTCGAGCTGTTCATGCGCAATCCTCGCCAGGTGCTGCCCCGCTCCCTCATCTACGAGCGCGTTTGGGGCTACGACTTCAGCCATTCCTCGAACGCGCTCGACGTCTACGTCGGGTACCTGCGGCGGAAGACGGAGGCCGAGAGCGAGGAGCGCCTGATCCACACGGTTCGCGGCACGGGCTACGTGCTGCGCGAGCCGTGACCCTTCGCGCCCGCCTGACCCTCGTCGCGGCCGGCGTCGTCGCCGTCGTCGTCGCGCTCGCCTGCGCGACGACGTACTTCGTGATGCGGCACGAGCTGCAGTCGCAGGTCAACAGCTCGCTCAGCGGCACAGCTCGTGGGATCGCCTTCCTGATCAAGAACGGCAACGGCCTCCCTGGGACTGCCGACCTGGGCGGCAACTTCGTCGAGGTCATCGATGCCCGTGGGGACTATCAGGGAGGCACCCCGGGGCTGCGGCTTCCTCGAGATCGCCAGGTCGATGCGGTGGCTGCGAGCCACGCACGACGCTTCTACCGCGACATCTCCGTGCCCAACCCGAGCAGCGGCGCCGTGAGCAGCTATCGCGAGCTCGTCTTTCCGATCGGCGTGGACTCCTTCGGCAACTCCTACGGCGCCGTCCTCGTGGTGAGGCCGCTCGAGGAGACGGACCGCGCACTCGAACGCCTGCGTCTCATCCTCATCCTCGTCTCGCTCGGTGGAATCGCAGCCGCCGCCGCCGCAGGTGCTCTCGTCTCCGGCGCAACCCTGGCGCCTGTTCGCCGCCTCACCGCCGCGGCCGAGCGAATTGCGGAGACCGGTGAGCCCAGCGAGCGCGTGCCCGAGGGAGGGCAGGACGAGCTTGCGCGTCTCGGGGCGTCGTTCAACACGATGCTCGCGTCGCTCGAGGAGTCGCTCGCGGCGCAGCGGCGCTTCGTCGCCGACGCGTCGCACGAGCTGCGCACGCCGCTCACGAGCCTGCAGACGAACATCGACGTCCTGCGCGGCGACATCGCGCTCCAGCCCGAGCAGCGGCGGCGGCTGCTCGACGACCTCCACCGCGAGTCCCAGGAGATGCGGGCGCTCATCGGCGGTCTGCTGGAGCTCGCGCGCGGCGACGCGCAGGTCGAGAAGCACGCGTTCCAGCTCGACGAGGTTCTGGAGGACGGGCTCGAGCGGGCTCGTGCACGGTTCCCCGAGATCTCCTGGGGGGCCGAGCGCCTCGAGCCGACGATCGTCGACGGCTACCGCAACCGGATGGAGCGCGCCGTCTGGAACCTGCTCGAGAACGCGGGCAAATGGAGCGGCGACGGCGGCTCGGTCGAGGTCTCGCTGGCGGGCGGCGAGCTGTGCGTCCGCGACCACGGGCCGGGGTTCGCCGACGAGGATCGGCCGCTCGTCTTCGATCGCTTCTATCGGTCGGCGGCGGCGCGCGCGATGCCCGGCGCCGGCCTCGGCCTCGCGATCGTCCGCGAGGTTGCCGAGGCGCACGGCGGCACGGTGACGGCCGAAAACGCGCGGGACGGCGGCGCGGTCGTCCGCCTCAGCCTCGACGGAGCCGCCCAATCCGGCAACGCGGAAAACGCGTAAAGCGCTCTTAGAAGCTTTTCATCATGTCGTGGTTCGATTCGTACTGCATCGAACCCCTCCCGGCTCGCCCGCTACGGCGGGCCGCGGCCAGCCCGGTCCGGCGTCTTCCCGGATCCCCTGCGGTGAAGGCGCCGGGCTGAGCGGCTCGAGGGGCCGGAGCGGCTTCAGGCGAGGACGCTGAGCTCCTGGTCGTACTCGGGCAGGAGGTCGCGGCCGCCGCCGTCGGCTCTCTCACCGGGACGAAGGGGCACGACGACCCGGATCGCGCCGCCACGCACGAAGCCGACGCGGTCCGGCCCGAGGTCGAGCGGCTCGTACGAGCCGGCGAACGCGTCGGGCCGCTCCCTGCGCAGGTGCAGCACCCGCCGGATCAGGTGCGCCTTCAGCGTCCGGCGAGTCGGCGAGTGCTCCCGCAGGACGGAGACGTGCGCCGGCCAGTCGACCGGGCGTCGGTTGTCCGGGTCGACGAGGTTGAGCGACCAGAGGGCGTCGCCCTGGTAGAGGTCGGGCAGGCCGGGCGTCGTCAGGCGCAGGAGCAGGGCCCCGAGCGACGCGTGCTCGCCTGCGCTCGCCACCCGCGCGGCGAACGGCTCGAAGTCGTCGAGGAACTCCCGGTTCGCGTAGAGGCTCCGCACGAAGTCCTTCACCCGCCGCTCGTGCGTCTCGTCCGGCTCGAGCCAGCCGGTCGTGCGCTTCGCCTCGCGCAGCGCCTTCTCGAGGTACAGCTCGAGCCGGCCCGGGACGATCGGCCACGCGCCGACGAGCGTCTGCCAGGCGAGGTACTCCTCGTTCGGATCGTCCATCCCGCCGGTCCGTTCGTGCCACGACCGCACGTGCTTCGCCCACTCCTCGTGGAGCCCCGCGAGCGCGCCGATGCGCGCGCGGACGTCGCCGGCGCGCTTCGTGTCGTGCGTCTGCGAGGCGAGGAGCGCGTGTGGATGGCGCTCGAGCCGCTCCCGCGCGGCCTGGTGGAAGCCCTCCGGCGAGAGCGAGAAGCGGTCGGGGTCGCCGCCGACCTCGTTGAGCGCGGTGAGGCGGAACCAGCGGTAGAAGGCCGTGTCCTCGACGCCCTTCGCCATCACGGCGCCCGTCGTCTGCTGCCAGCGCGTGACGAACTCCGGGTGCTCGAAGCCGAGCACGACGCGGCGCAGATCTTCGGGCAGGCTCGCGCACGCCTTCCGGTCCTCCTCGTCGACGCGGTTGCGCTCGACATACGTGCGGTACACGTGGAGGCCGGCCGCGGCCGCCTCGAGGTCGTCGTGGGGGTGGAGGGAGCGGAGCCGCGCGAACTCCTGCGCGAACGTCGTCCTCGCCACTTCGAGCTTCGCTTCGTGCGCGACCTCGGAGAACGGCCGCCGTTCGCCGGTCAGCTCCGCGTACAGCCTCGTCAAAGGCTCCTCGCCGGCCGGATCGACGAACAGCGCCGTCACGTCGTTCGCGAACTCGTAGCCCGTGGTGCCCTCGACCGGCCAGTCGCCTCGCAGCCTCTCGCCCGGCTCGAGGATCTTCTCGACCCAGATCCGCTCGACGCCGCCGTCGCGCAGCCGGTCGAGGTACTCGCGCGGATTGGCGAGACCGTCGGGATGGTCGATCCGGAGCCCGTCGACCGACCCGGCGGCGACGAGCCCGAGCACCTTCCGGTGGGTCGTGTCGAAGACCTCCGGATCCTCGACGCGAACGCCGGCCAGCTCGCCGATGTCGAAGAAGCGGCGGTACCAGCCGCTCCCCGGATCCCAGTCGAAGAACCGCTTGCGCAGCTCCGGGTCGCGCCACAGCCTGTTCTCCTCCTCGGTTGCCGCCATGTGGTTCGGGACGACGTCGAGGATCGTGCCGAGGCCGGCCGCGTGCACAGCGTCGCAGAGCGCGCGCAGCTCCTCCTCGCCGCCGAGCTCCGCCGAGACGCTCG
The DNA here is from genome assembly GCA_036273695.1 of Gaiellaceae bacterium. Lineage (GTDB taxonomy): Bacteria > Actinomycetota > Thermoleophilia > Gaiellales > Gaiellaceae > Palsa-739. The sequence continues at coordinate 62,808 of DASUHE010000055.1, read as the reverse complement.
TCGGGTCGACGACGTCGTAGCCATGCGTCGAGGCGGACCGCGCCTGCAGGACAGGCGAGAGATACAGATGCGAGACGCCGAGGTCGCGGAGGTAGGGGAGGACGACCTCGCGCACCCGGCGGAAGCCGAGCTCGGGCGTCAGCTGGACGCGATACGTGCAGCGAAGGTCGGGCACGAAGCAGGTCCTTACCCGCTGCGCCGCGGGCGCTAGTCCGAGCGCCAGCGCCGCAGGATCGCGAGCGCGTCGTCGAGGGAGTCGACGACGGAGCCGCCGCCCGCCTCGATGCAGCCGCGGACGAAGAGGTTCAGCGCGAAGTCGCCGCGCCGCTCCGCGCGCAGGTCGGTGAGTAGCCCGACGACGCCCTTGCGGTCGGGGTCTCGTTGCCGCAGCCCGTGGAAGAGCCCGATCTCGCACGCCGTGCCGTCGTCGACCGACGGCCCGTCGAGGACCGCGAGCACCGCGTCCGCCGAATCGACCCCGCCGGCGTCCACCGCGAAGACCGCCTCGGGAGTCGCGTCGAGCCCGACGAGTCCCTGCTCGTGCGGCACGAACACGTCGAATCCCTCTGCCCGCAGCCGCGCGGCACAGTCGGCGAGGAAGCTCCGCTCGTACGGGGTGAAGATCGAGCCGGCGAGATAGATCCGCATCAGATCCGCCGCAGCAGCGTGAGGGAGTGTTCCTGCACCGCCATGAGCGCCCGCGCACCGAGCGGCTCGGCCGGCGCCTCGCCCGTCGCCAGCTCCACCTGCCAGCGTGCGCCGAAGCGTCGCGTGGGCAGCGTGAACACGACCGGCTCCGAATGCACGTTGAAGACGAGCAGGAACGAGTCTCCGAAGAGCTGCTCGCCGTGCGCCGTCTGCTCGTGGATCTCGCGGCCGTTGAGGAACACGCCGAGCGTTCGGGTCTCGGGATTCGTCCAGTCGCGCTGCGTCATCCGGCGTCCGTCGGCCCGGAACCACCACACGTCCGGCAGTCCGCTGTCGCCGCTTCTGCCGCTCAGGAACGACGTCCGCCGGAAGACGGGATGCTCGCGCCGGAGCCCGATCACCCGCCGCGCGAAGTCGAGCAGCTCGGCGTCCGCGGACTCCCAGTCGAACCAGGAGATCTCGTTGTCCTGGCACCACGCGTTGTTGTTGCCGTCCTGGGTGCGCCCGAGCTCGTCGCCGCCGAGCAGCATCGGCACGCCTTGCGAGAAGAGCAGGGTGGCGAGGAAGTTGCGCTGCTGGCGCGCCCGCAGCTCGAGCACCGCCGGGTCGCCGGTCGGCCCCTCGGCGCCGAGGTTCCACGACCGGTTGTCGTCGGTGCCGTCGCGGTTGTCCTCGCCGTTCGCCTCGTTGTGCTTCTCGTTGTACGAGACGAGGTCGCGCAAGGTGAACCCGTCGTGGGCGGTGACGAAGTTGATCGACGCGAACGGGTCGCGACCGTTCGACTGGTACAGGTCCGCGGAGCCCGTGAAGCGCTGGGCGAACTCGCCGACGCCGCCCTGGCCCCGCCAGAAGTCCCGGACCGAGTCGCGGTACCTCCCGTTCCATTCCGCCCAGAGCACCGGGAAGTTGCCGACCTGGTAGCCGCCGGGCCCCACGTCCCACGGCTCGGCGATGAGCTTCACCTGGGAGAGCACCGGGTCCTGGTGGATGATGTCGAAGAAGGCCGAGAGCCGGTCGACGTCGTAGAACTCGCGCGCGAGCGCCGACGCCAGGTCGAAGCGGAAGCCGTCGACGTGGCATTCGAGCACCCAGTAGCGAAGCGAGTCCATGATCAGCCGCAGCACCGACGGATGCACCGGATTGAGCGAGTTGCCGGTGCCCGTGAAGTCCATGTAGAAGCGCTGGTCGTCGGGCATCAGCCGGTAGTAGCTGTGGTTGTCGAGGCCGCGGAAGGAGAGCATCGGGCCGAGGTGGTTGCCCTCGGCGGTGTGGTTGTAGACGACGTCGAGGATCACCTCGATGCCGGCCCGGTGCAGCGCCTTGACCATCCCCTTGAACTCGAGCACCTGCTCGCCGGCCGTGCCGGTCGACGCGTACAGCGCGTGCGGCGCGAGGTAGCCGATCGAGGAGTAGCCCCAGTAGTTCGTGAGACCGCGGTCGTGGAGGAATCCCTCGTCGGCGATGTGGTGGATCGGCAGGAGCTCGACCGCGGTCACGCCGAGGTCGCGGAGATATGCGAGCGCGGGCTCGGCGGCGAGCGCGCCGTACGTTCCCCGCAGGTCGTCGCGGATCTCCGGATGGCGCTGCGTGAAGCCCTTCACGTGCGCCTCGTAGATGACCGTGTCGTTCCACGGGATCTGCGGCGGCCGGTCGTCCTCCCAGTCGAAGGCCGGATCGACGACGACGCACTTGGGGACGGCCTCGGCGTCGTCCTCGTCGTCGAGCTCGAGGTCGGCGTCTTCCGCGGTGCTCGGTACGTACGGCAGGACGTTGGCGCGATCCCACTCGACCGGCCCCTCGATCGCCTTCGCGTACGGGTCGATGAGGAGCTTGCTCGGATTGAAGCGATGCCCGGCGGCGGGGTCGTACGGACCGTGGACGCGGTACCCGTATCGCCGACCCGGCTCGACGCCGGGGAGGTAGCAATGCCAGTTGTGCGCGGTCACCGCGCTCAGCTCCACCTGCGTCTCGCGGTCGCCGTCGAAGAGGCACAGCACGACGCGCTCGGCGTGCTCGGAGAAGACGGAGAAGTTCGTCCCTTCGCCGTCCCACGTCGCCCCGAGCGGGAAGGGGTTACCCGGCCAGACCGTCATCCGGTGGAGAATTCCACGTGCCGGTTGCCGAAGTCGGCCACGAGCGTCGCGCCGCCACGTCGGAGCCGGAGCACCTTCGCGTCCTCGTCGGCTTCCGCCTCGAGCTCGCGCGGCAGCTCGCGGCGCAGCGCGAGCAGCGCTCGGTAGAGCGGATCGGGCTCGCGCGGGCGGAGCTTCGACCGCAGGAACGTCTCGAGCTCCTGCGGGTCGGGAACCTCTTCACCCGAGAACGACGTGAAGTCGGCGAACTCCCGCCGCCGGCCCTCGCGCGTCGCCTCCGCGATGGCCGGATCGACGTGGTCGGTGAAGAACTGGAACGGCGCCGTCTCCAGCCACTCCTCGCCCATGAAGAGCAGCGGCGTGCAGGGGGAGAAGAGCGTGACGGCCGCCGCCACGCGCAGCGCGTCCTCGGGCAGGCGGTCGCCGACGGCGCGGTTCCCGACCTGGTCGTGGTTCTGGGCGCAGATCACGCTGCGGCGCGGGTCGCGGCCGCGACCCGCCAGGTCTGCGGCCAGCGCGGCGACCGAGCCGTAGCCGGCGTAGTAGCCGTCCTGTTCCCCGGTGAGGAGCACGTGCAGCTCGTGATGCGACCGGTCAGCCCACTGCGCGTCGTGGCCCCACTTCTCGATCGGCCGCCAGTCGTCCACCGCCATCTCGGAGATGACGAGCGCGTCCCCAACCCGCTGCTTCAGCTCTGCGCAGACGTGAAGGGGCGAGTCGTCGCAGATCGCGTGGACGGCGTCGAGCCGCAGGCCGTCGACGTGGAAGTCCCGCACCCACTGCTCCGCGTTCTGGATCGCCCACTCGCGCACGCCGCGCTGCGAGTAGTCGAGCGCGTCGCCCCAGAACGTCTCGTGGCGGTCGGTGAAGTACGGCCCGAACGCGCGCAACGCCTCGTCGCCGGGGCCGACGTGGTTGTAGACGACATCGAGGATCACGCCGAGGCCTTCCGCGTGCGCGGCGTCGACGAGCCGGGCGAGGGCGTGTGGGCCGCCGTACGCGGGGTGCGCGGCGTACGTGTAGAGGCCGTCGTAGCCCCAGCCGCGCTCGCCGGGGAAGGTCGCGACCGGCATGAGCTCGATCGCCGTGACGCCCAGCTCGCGCAGGCTGCGCAGGCGCGGAACGACGCCCTCGAACGTCCCCGCTTCGCTGAACGTTCCGACGTGGAGCTCGTAGAGCACGAGCTCGTCGAGGGAGACGCCGCCCCACCCCGCGTCGCTCCACTCGAAGGCAGACGTATCGAGCACGCGCGAAGGTCCGGACACGCCTCGCGGCTGCCAGCGCGAGCACGGGTCGGGCCGGGCCTCGCCGTCGACGACGAGCCGGTAGTCCTCGCCCGAGAACCGGCCGAGCCAGAGCTCGCCCTCGCGTGCGAGCTCGAACGTGGCGCCCGCGTCCACCGCGACCGACCTGGCGTCGGGCGCCCAGACGCACGCCTCCACCGTGCCGTCGCCTACCGGCACCGCTCCCAGCCGAGGCACTCCGCCTACTCCGGAACGAGCCAGACCGCGCCGAGCGGAGGCAGGGTGAGCGTGGCCGAGAACGGCTGCTCGTGCCACGGCACAGCCTCCGCCTCGACCCCGCCGAGGTTGCCGACGCCGCTGCCGCCGTAGAACGCCGAGTCGGTGTTGAGCAGCTCGCGCCAGCGGCAGCAGACCGGCATCCCGACGCGGTAGTCGTGGCGGGGCACCGGCGAGAGGTTGAGGACGCAGACGAGCGGTGGGGTCTCTCCGTCCCCGACCCGCGCGAAGGCGAGCACGTTGTTCGCCGTGTCGTTCGCCTCGAGCCAGCGGAAGCCGGCCGGCTCGAAGTCGAGCTCCCAAAGCGCCGGCGTGTCGCGGTACGTCCGGTTGAGGTCGCGGACGAGTGCGTGGACCCCCTCGTGCTCGGCGTACTCGAGCAGGTTCCAGTGCAGCGAGCCTTCGGCGTTCCATTCCTCCCACTCGCCGAGCTCGCCGCCCATGAAGAGAAGCTTCTTGCCGGGATGCGCCCACATGTACGCGTAGAGCGAGCGGAGATTCGCGAACTTCTGCCAGCGGTCGCCGGGCATCTTGTCGAGCAGCGATTTCTTGCCGTGCACGACCTCGTCGTGCGAGAGCGGCAGGATGAAGTTCTCGCTGAACGCGTACATGAGCGAGAACGTCAGCGTGTGGTGGTGGAAGCGCCGGTAGACCGGGTCTTTCTGGAAGTACGTGAGCGTGTCGTGCATCCAGCCCATGTTCCACTTGAAGCCGAAGCCGAGCCCACCGAGGTAGGTCGGCCGTGAGACGCCGGGCCACGCGGTCGACTCCTCGGCGGCCGAGACGATCCCGGTGTCGCGTGCGTAGAGCGTCTCGTTCAGCTCCTTGAGGAAGGCGACCGAGTCGAGGTCCTCGTTGCCGCCGAAGGCGTTCGGCACCCATTCGCCGGCCTTCCGCGAGTAGTCGAGATAGAGCATCGAGGCGACGGCGTCGACGCGGATCCCGTCGGCGTGGTGCTCGCGCAGCCAGTAGAGCGCATTCGCGAGGAGGAAGTTCCGCACCTCGGTCCGCCCGAGGTTGAAGACGAGCGTGCCCCAGTCGGGATGCGAGCCGCGGCGCGGGTCGGCGTGCTCGTACAGGTGCGTCCCGTCGAAGGTCGCGAGCGCCCAGTCGTCGCGCGGGAAGTGCGCGGGGACCCAGTCGAGGATCACACCGAGGCCGCGTTCGTGCAGCCGGTCGACGAGGTAGCGGAAGTCGTCGGGTGTGCCGAAGCGCGACGTGGGCGCGTAGTAGCCGGTCACCTGGTAACCCCACGAGCCGGAGAACGGATGCTCCATCACCGGCAAGAGCTCGACGTGCGTGAAGCCGAGGTCCGAGACGTAGTCGCCGAGCTCGTCGGCGAGCTCGCGGTAGGAGAGGGGGCGGTTCCCGTCGAGCGGGTTGCGCCGCCAGGAGCCGAGGTGCACCTCGTAGATCGAGATCGGCGCGCGCAGCGGATCCGAGACCGCGCGGCGCTCGAGCCACTCCTCGTCGCGCCAGACGTGCTTCGCGTCCCAGACCACGGAGGCGTTCGCCGGCGGAACCTCGGTGTGGAACGCGAGCGGGTCGCTCTTCACGCGCAGACGGCCGTCCTGGGTGCGGATCTCGAACTTGTACTTCGTCCCCTCGCCCACGCCCGGGACGAAGAGCTCCCAGATCCCGGACGCGCCGAGCGACCGCATCGGGTGCAGACGCCCGTCCCAGGAGTTGAAGTCGCCGACCACCGCGACCGACCGCGCGTTCGGCGCCCAGACGGCGAAGGCGGTGCCGACGACGCCGTCGAGCTCGCGGACGTGTGCGCCGAGCCGCTCGTAGAGGTGCTCGTGACGGCCCTCCATCGCGAGATGGAGGTCGAGCTCGCCGAGCGTCGGCAGGAACGAATACGGATCGCGCACCGTGAACGTGTTGCCGTCCGGGTACTCGACCTCGAGCTCGTAGTCGAGCGGCAGTTGAGCCTTCGGCAGCAACGCCTCCCATAGTCCCGCGGGATCCCGCAGCTCGGCCTCGACTCCCGCAGGTTGCACGCGCACGGCCTGCGCCTCGGGCCGAAGGACGCGCACGACCACGCCGTCCTCGGACTCGTGCGCCCCGAGCACCCCGTGAGGATTCGCTCCCAGCTCGACGGTCACAGCGCTTCGGCGGCCTGTTGCATGAGCCGCTCGATACCCGTGACGGGGATTCCCACCCAATCAGGCCGGTTGTCGAGCTCGTAGCGCAGCTCGTAGACCGCCTTCTCGAGCTCGAACACCGCGAGCAGGCGCTCGACCGCGGCGTCGCCGGGCGGCAGCAGCGTCGCGTCGACCGTCTCGAGATAGCTCTCGAGGAAGCGCGCGCGTGCCCGCTCCTCCCAGTCCTCGGGGATGTCGGCGTCCCGCGTCAGCTCCGCGGCGGTCGCCGCGTAGGCGAACGAGCGGAGCATGCCGGCGACGTCGCGCAGCGGCGAGCGCTTGCGGCGCCGTTCGACGAGCGTGCGCGCGGGCTCGCCCTCGAAGTCGAGGATGATCCAGTCGTTCCCGCGCCAGAGGGTCTGTCCGAGGTGGTAGTCGCCGTGCGTGCGGATCACGCGGCCGCTCGAGCCGGCGTGCGTGAGCAGGCGAAGCTGCTCGCGGACCTCCTCGCCGCGGCCGAGAATCGGCGCGAGGCGCTCGTCGTCGTCGGGCAGCGAGAGGAAGACGCGGGCGATCTCCTCGTCCACGGTCGCCGTCAGCAGCCCGAGCGACTCGACGCTCGGCTCCTCCGGGGAGAACGCGAGGTCGTTCGGATCCGCGCCGAGCGCGGTGTGCATGTGCGCCGTCACCTCGCCGAGGCGCTCGAGCCTGTCGAGGAAGCTCTCGGGCGCGGACGCGATCTCGCCCAGCGCGAGCTCCCAGCCGCCGACCGCGCCGGCGACGTACTCCTGCAGCAGGCCGAGCGTCGCGGTCAGCGGGCCGCCCGAATACGCGTACCAGCCGCCGAGCGCCGGGATGTTGCGGAATCCCTGCTCGGTGAGGAAGCGGAGCATCTCGAGCTCCGGGTTGATGCCCGGCTCGAGGCGGCGGAAGACCTTGAGGATCAGCGCGTCGTCGAAGACGACCGAGCTGTTCGACTGCTCGGAGGAGACGAGTCGCGCGGCGCCGAGCTCGCGGCCGAGCGCCGAGAAGTCCTCGGCCGGGCTGAACTCGGCCACGCCCTCCGCTCCTTGCAGCGTCAGCCCCGCTCGCATCGCGCTGACGATCTCGCGCGCGGCCCCCGCGTCCTCGGCGAGCGCGTCGAAGGGGACACCCTCCGCGTCGCCGGCGACGAGGAGCTGGTAGATGTCGTGCGCGCCGGTGTCGTAGCGCATCTCGACGAGGGCGAGCGACAGCTGCGGCTCGGCTTGGCGGATCGTGACGGTGTCGAGCACGGCCGAGTGCGAGACCGTGCGCGACTTCGCGCCGTACCAGCGCTGCCGGGTCACGTAGTCGATGAGGGACTGCTCGTCCATCACTCCACCTGCCCCTCCGGCCGCAGCTGGAACCAGAAGAAGCCACGCGGCGCGAGCGTCAGGAGATACGGCAGCTCGCCGATCGGCGGGAACGCGGTCCGGCCCAGCATCTCCACCGGCACCATCCCGGCGTAGGCCGACAGGTCGAGCTGCACGGCCTGCGCCGAGCGCGCGAGGTTGTGCACGCAGAGCACTACGTCCTCCTCCCACGTCCGGATGTGCGAGAAGATCCGGTTGTTGTCGCCGGGCAGCGCCTCGTAGGTGCCGAGTCCGAAGACGGGGTGCTCCTTGCGCAGCGCGATGAAGCGCTGCATCCAACGCAGCAGCGAGTTCGGCGTGCGCAGCTGTGCCTCGACGTTGACCGCCTGGAACCCGTAGACCGGATCCATCAGCGGCTGCAGGTAGAGCTGCGCCCAGTCGGCGCGCGAGAAGCCGGCGTTGCGGTCTCCGGACCAGTGCATCGGCGTGCGGACACCGTCCCGGTCGCCGAGGTAGACGTTGTCGCCCATTCCGATCTCGTCCCCGTAATAGAGGACGGGCGAACCTGGCAGCGAGAAAAGGATCGCGTGCAGCAGCTCCGCCTCGTCGCGGCCGGCGTCGAGCAGCGGGCCGAGGCGGCGGCGGATGCCGAGGTTGAGCTTCATCCGCGGGTCCTTCGCGTACTCCTCGTACATGTAGTCGCGCTCCTCGTCCGTGACCATCTCGAGCGTGAGCTCGTCGTGGTTGCGCAAGAAGAGGCCCCACTGGCAGTTGTCCGGGATGCGCGGCGTCCGGTCGAGGATCTCGTAGATCGGCATCGCGTCCTCGCGGCGCAGCGCCATGAACATGCGCGGCATGACCGGGAAGTGGAAGCACATCTGGCACTCGTCGCCGTCGCCGAAGTAGTCGACGACGTCCTCCGGCCACTGGTTCGCCTCGGCGAGCAGCAGCCGGTCGGGGTAGCGCGCGTCGACCTCGGCGCGGACGCGCTTCAGGTACTCGTGCGTCTCGGGCAGGTTCTCGCCGTTCGTCCCGTCCCGCTCGAAGAGATACGGCACGGCGTCGAGCCGGAAGCCGTCGATCCCGAGGTCGAGCCAGAAGCGCAGGACCTCGAGCATCGCCTCTTGCACCTCGGGGTTGTCGTAGTTGAGGTCGGGCTGGTGGTGGAAGAAGCGGTGCCAGTAGTACTGGCCTCGCAAGGGGTCGAGCGTCCAGTTCGAGGGCTCGCTGTCGATGAAGATGACCCGGGCGTCCGGGTAGCGCTCTTCGCTGTCCGACCAGACGTACCAGTCGCCCTTGGGCCCGTCGGGATCCGCGCGCGACTCCTGGAACCACGGGTGGTCGGCCGAGGTGTGGTTCATCACGAGGTCCGCGATCACGCGCATGCCGCGCTGGTGCGCCTGCTCGACGAACTCGCGGAAGTCCTCGACCGAGCCGTAGTCGGGATGGAGCGCGAAGAAGTTCGAGATGTCGTAGCCGCCGTCGCGCAGCGGCGACTCGTACATCGGGAGCAGCCAGAGGCAGTCGACGCCGAGCCACTCGAGGTAGTCGAGCTTGTCGATCAATCCGCGGAAGTCGCCGGAGCCGTCGTCGTTGCCGTCGAAGAAGCCGCGGATGTGGATCTCGTAGAAGACGGCCCGCTTGAACCAGAGTGGATCTCTCTCGAACCATTGCTCGCTCATCGGCCGCCGATCCTAAGCACGTGGCTCTGCCCCGGGCCGAGCTTGACGTAGTTGCGGCCGATCCGCCACGTCCACGTCTCGTCCGTCAACAGGTCGAGCACCTTGTACGCCGGCGGGAACCCCGTCGAGACGGGAACGACGCAGACGCCGACCTGAGACGCCGTGGGGTCGAGGTTGACGACGGTGACGACGCTCGATTCCTCACGTCGCTTGAGGAACGCGAAGAGGTGCTCGTTCTCGGTCTCGAGCAGGGTGAGCGGCTCGAGCCACTGCAGCGCGGGATTTGCGCGGCGCGCGGCGTTGAGCTTCGCGGCGAGCGGCAGCAGCGGCCCGTCGAGCGTGCGGCGCTTCAGCTCGTACTTCTCGGAGTTGAGGTACTCCTCGGAACCGGGGCGCACGGGCACGTTCTCGCAGTGCTCGAAGCCGGAGTAGATGCCGTACGAGGGCGACAGCGTCGCGGCGAGGACGAGGCGCGCCTCGAACGCAGGGCGGCCGCCCGACTGCAGGTACTCGTGCAGGATGTCCGGCGTATTCGCGAAGCAGTTCGGCCGGTAGAACTCGCGCCACTCGAGCAGCTGGCCGATGAACTCGAGCAGCTCCCAACGGGTGTTCTTCCACGTGAAGTACGTGTAGCTCTGCGCGAAGCCGGACTTGGCCAGCGCGGTCATCGGCGCCGGCCGCGTGAACGCCTCCGAGAGGAAGATCACCTCGGGGTGCTCGCGCCGCACCTCTCCGATCAGCCACTCCCAGAACGGGAGCGGCTTCGTGTGCGGGTTGTCGACCCGGAAGACGGTGATGCCGCAGTCGACCCAGTGGAGGACGACATCGCGGAGCGCGTGCCAGAGACCGCGCCAGTCCTCGCTCCCGAAGTCGACGTTGTAGATGTCCTGGTAGCGCTTGGGCGGGTTCTCGGCGAACTTCAGCGTCCCGTCCGGACGGCGGAAGAACCACTCGGGATGCTCCTGCAGCCACGGGTGGTCGGGCGAGCACTGGATCGCGAAGTCGAGGGCGATCTCGATCCCGAGCTCCCTCGCCTCGGTGACGAGGGCGCGGAGGTCCCGCTCGGTGCCGAGCGCGGGATCGATCGCGTCGTGGCCGCCCTCCTTCGCCCCGATCGCCCAGGGGCTGCCGACGTCATCGGCCTTCGCCGTCTCGGCGTTGTTCCGGCCCTTGCGGTTCGTGACGCCGATCGGGTGGATCGGCGGTAGGTAGAGGACGCCGAAGCCGAGCTCGGCGAAGCGGGGAAGTTGCTCGCGCACGCCGGCGAAGCCCCCCCAGGAGCGCGGGAAGAGCTCGTACCACGAGCCAAAGCGGGCGAGCACCCGGTCGGCGTCCACCGCGTACGTGGCCGACCACGCCTTCTCCGTGCGTGCGCCGGCCGCCGCGGCGAGCGCCGTCTCCACGGTCAGCGCTTCGTCCCCGAGCAGCACGGCGCCCTCCGACAGCTCGCCGGCGAGGTCGGCTTGGCCCGCCGCGACCTTGCGCCGGAGCTCCTCCTGGAACGACGCGACGCGGTCGACCCACGCCTCGATCCGGAAGCTCCAGAGCCCGGGTCGATCGATCTCGAACGCGCCGGTCCAGACGTCGTTGCCGAGCGGCTCGAGCGGGGTCTCGGTCCAGCGCGTCTCGTCGGGGCGCTTGTGGCGGACCGCCGCGCCGAGCGTCTCGTGCCCGTCACGGAAGATCCGCGCGGTGATCTCGACGAGGTCGCCGACGGTGCGCTTGACCGGGTACCTGCCGCAGTCGACCTGGGGCGAGACCTCCTGGATCTGGATCCGCGCGGGGGTCGTCTTGGGGATGGACACGTCCGAAGTCTCACTGATGCGGAAGGATCAAAACGTGAAGCTCCCTCGCTCGGCCGGCATCCTCCTGCATCCGACGTCCCTGCCCTCGGGAAAGCTGGGCCGCGTCGCGTACGAATTCGTCGACTGGCTCGCGGCGGCGGGACAGTCGTGGTGGCAGGTGCTGCCGCTCGGCCCGCCGGACGAGCACGACTCGCCGTACCGCTCGCCGTCGGCGTTCGCCGCCACCTCCGGGATCCTCGCCGAGCCCGAGGCGCCGGTCACGAGCGAGGAGGTCGAGGATTTCGTCGCGCGCAATCCGTTCTGGACCGGTGGTTGGTCGGAGTTCGCCGGCGCCGGCGCCCTCGCCGACCAGGTGCGCTTCGAACGCGAGTGGAGCGCGCTTCGCGCCTACGCGGCGAGCCGCGGCGTCCGGCTGATCGGGGACCTGCCGATCTACGTCTCCGACGCCGGAGCCGACCTCGCCTCCTGGCCGGAGCTCTTCGCGCGCGGAGAGGTCGCGGGCGCTCCGCCCGACGCGCTCAGCGCGAACGGCCAGCGCTGGGGGAACCCGCTGTACGACTGGCCCGTCCACCGGGCGACCGGCTTCCACTGGTGGCGCGAGCGCTTCCGCCGCACGTTCGACCTCGTCGACGTCTGCCGGATCGACCACTTCCGCGGTTTCGTCTCCTACTGGGCGATCCCGGCCCGGAACTCGACGGCGCGGAACGGACGCTGGCGGCCAGGGCCCGGGGCGGACCTCTTCGAGGCCGTGGAGGTGGAGCTCGGCCGGCTGCCGCTGATCGCCGAGGATCTCGGCCACATCACGCCGCCGGTGCGTCGGTTGCGGGACGAGCTCGGGCTGCCCGGCATGGTCGTGCTCCTGTGGGCCTTCCGCGGCGGCAGTCGCAACCCGCACGCGCTCGCGAATCACCGTCCCAACTCGGTCGCGTACACGAGCACGCACGACACCGACACGGCCGTCGGCTGGTTCGGGAGCCTGCGGCCGCGCGAGCGGGCCGCTACCGGCCTCGATCCCGGCGAGCCAGGCTGGGGGTTGATCGAGCTCGCCTACGGCTCGCGCTCGTCCGTTGCGATCGTCCCTGCGCAGGACGTGCTCGGGCTCGGCAGCGAGGCGCGGATGAACCGGCCCGGCGTGACGGACGGGAACTGGAGCTGGCGGCTCGAGCGCGGTGCGCTGACGGAGGCGCTCGCGAAACGGCTGCGCCGTCTCGCCGAGCGCCACGGCCGTCTGGCCGCTTGAGCTATCTCGCGGTGTCGCGGCCGAGCGATCGCAAGATCGGGTCGGTGAGCCTCTCGACCTGGCCCACGACCCGGGAAACAAAGCGTGGCAGGAGCCGGACGACGACGCCGGCGGCGATCAGTCCGACCACGACGCCTGCGGCGACGTCACTGGGATAGTGCGCGCCGATGAAGAGGCGTCCGATTCCGATGATCGCTGCGATCACGAGGAAGATGACGCCCGCGGCGAGGTCGAACGAAAGCACCGCGAACGCGATCGCGAAGGAGACCGTCGTGTGGTCGCTCGGGAAGGTTGCATCCGTCGTGTTCGACCAGGGGTGGCTGATGTGGTGCGACTCGTACGGCCGAGGGCGGTCGTACGCGTGATGAATGACGAAGGCGATCGCATACGCGAGCGCCGCCGAAGCGAAGCCGCTTCCGCACGCCAACTTCCACTTTCGGTCCCCGCCGGGCCGACTCAAGAACCACAGTGCCGCGGTGATCAGCACCATGACCGGGATGCTCGCCTTCTCGATGTCGGAGAAGAGGCTCCCGACCCAGTGGTGGTGGAGCGAGAGGTCGTAGATCCATCTGTAGAGGCGCCAGTCCACGGTCGGAGTCCTAGCTGATCGGATGAGAGGCGTCTGTGAACTCGCGGAACTCGGCCGTGAGGAGGTAGGCCGTCTGCTCGCCGATGTCGACCGCGCGGTCGCCGATCCGCTCGATCGTCCGCGCGACGACGACCATGCGCAGGCCCCACTCGCGGAACTCCGGTTCGGCCATCACGTCCACGAGCCGCTCGACGAAGCGGCGGTTCGCGCGGTCGATCAGCTCGTCGAGCTCGACGAGGCTCTCGGCCCCCGCGAGGTCGCGGCGGCTGAACGAGTCGAGCGCCACGCGCAGCATCTCCTCGGCCCGCTCGCCCATCTCGGACAGGACCTCGACGAGCGCGGGATCCGGGTCGACGTCGGCCACGAGCTGCGACAGCTTCGCGACGGTGACGCACCCGTCGGCGCTGCGCTCGAGCAGGAGATTGATATGGATCATCGCGAGCAGGAGCCGCAGGTCGCGGGCGACCGGCGTCTGGAGCGCCAGTAGGGCCTGGATCGACTGCTCGATGCCGAGGAAGCGGTTGTCCACCTCGTCGTCGAAGGCGATCACCTCGCCGGCGAGCTCGCGATCGCGCTCCTCGAGCGCGCGAATCGCACCATGAACGGCGCTTAGGACCCGCTGTCCCATCTCCTGGAGTTGGGCCTCGATCTGCTGCAGCGCCGTGTCGATCGACATCGCAACCCAGCGTACTAGCTGCCCTCCGGGGGCGTGCCAGGGGCCTTCACCACTTCGTCTCCACCTCGCAACGCGGGCGTATCCCACCCCCCGGACCCCCGGCCGTACGGTGGCCACGAACCCTGAGGAGGAGGACAAAGACGATGCCGAGAAACGGCAAGCTCGTTCGCATTTCCCTCGCTGCAGCTGCGGTGGCGGCCGCCGCGGTCGTGGCGGTGCTGACCGCAGGCACAGCGTCGGCCAGGACCACCGCGGCCAGCGTCAACGGCGCGGGCAGCACGTTCGTCGCCCCGCTGGTGGCGAAATGGGAAAGCCCGGTCCAGCAGCAGCTCGGGATCTCGCTCAACTACAACCCCATCGGCTCTGGTGGCGGCGTCAACGCGATAGCGACCAAGCAGGTCGACTTCGGCGCGAGCGACGCGCCGCTCTCGCAGTTCAATCCGACCTGCACCTCCTGTGTGCAGATCCCCTGGGCGCTCGCCGCGACCGGCGTGATCTACAACATGGTCGGCTTCCAGCACCTGAACATGACCGGCCAGGTGCTCGCGCAGATCTACGAGGGCAAGATCACGAACTGGAACGACTCTGCGATCAAGAAGCTGAACAAGAATCAGAACCTGCCGAACCGGAAGATCACGGTGGTTCACCGGTCCGACAGCTCCGGCACGTCGTACAACTTCACGGACTACCTCTCACACGTGTCCCCCTCGTGGAAATCGGCGGCCGGCACGGGCACGTCCGTCCAGTGGCCGACCGGAGAGGGCGAAAAGGGCAGCGGCGCTGTCGCCGGTGCGGTCAGGACCACTCCCGGTGCAATCGGGTACGTCGACGTCTACTACGCCGTCCACAACAAGCTCGGCCTCTTCAAGATGAAGAATCGCTCGGGCCGCTTCGTCCAGCCGCGGGCGAAGGGCATCCTTGCCGCGGCTGCGCTCGACACGCATCCCAAGAAGGACGGCTCGCTCTCGATCGTCAATCCGCCGAAGAGCAAGAAGTTCCGGAACGCCTACCCGATCTGCACCTACACGTACGTCGACGTGCAGAAGTCCTCGGGCGGGAACGCCGCCAGCATCAAGAAGGTCCTGGGCTGGGCGATCACGAAGGGCCAGTCCCTCGGGCCGGCGCTCATTTTCGAGCCGCTCCCGAAGGCGGTCGTGACGTTCGACAAGAAGCAGATCAACAAGATCCACTCGTAGTCGGAGAGCGGCAGCGATCGTGAGCTCTCTCGACGCCACCACGAGCGCAGCCCGCCGCCCCTTCCCGGGGCGGCGGGCGCGTTTCGGCGATCTCGTCCTGCAGGGCACCGCAGGGATCGCGTCCCTCGGCGCGCTCGTGCTGGTCGGCCTGATCGTCTGGAAGATCGTTGCCGGCTCGGAACCCTCGCGCCGTGCGTTCGGGCTGCCGTTCATCTGGCACGTCGTCTGGAACCCGGTCCACGGCCGCGAGGCGTACGGGGCCGGCAGCTTCCTCTTCGGCACCGCGGTCACGTCGATCGGCGCGCTGCTACTGGCCACGCCGATCGCTCTCGGCATCGCGCTCTTCCTCAGTGAGCTGGCCCCCGGCTGGATCCGGGGTCCGGTGACCGCGCTCGTCGAGACGCTCGCCGCGATCCCGAGCGTCGTGATCGGGCTCTGGGGCGTCCTCGTGCTCGCGCCGATCCTGCGCGACCACGTCGACCCGGCGCTCCACTCGGCGCTGGGGTTCGTCCCGCTTTTCGGTCCGGCTTCCTACGGCACGAACGTCTTCACGGCGATCGTCGTCTTGACGATCATGATCCTGCCGATCATCGCGAGCATCTCGCGCGAGCTCTTCCTCAGCGTGCCGAGCGAGCTCAAGGAAGGAGCGCTCGGCCTCGGCACGACCCGCTGGGAGATGGTGCGCGGTGTCGTCTTCCCGTACGCGGGTGGCGGTGTCGCCGCGGCGATGACGCTCGGCTTCGGGCGCGCGGTCGGCGAAGCCATCGCCGTCGCGATGGTCATCGGCGACGGCCTGGGAATCCACGTCAACCTCTTCGACACGGGGCAGACGCTCGGTGGGAAGATCGCGCTGAACTACCAGGGAGCCGGATCGGCGCTCGCGACCTCGTCGCTGATCTACCTGGCGCTCATTCTGCTCGTGTTCTCGATCCTCGTGAATTTGCTGGCGCAGTTCATCGTGCGTCGCGCCGCACGGCGCAAGGGGCTGGCCTGATGAGCGCCGTCGAACTGAGCTCCTTGCAGCGCCCGAACGACCGGTTGCGGCGGCGTCGGGCTGTCAACCGGGGAATGGAGATGCTCGCGTGGCTGGCGGCGGCGTTCGCGGTCTTCTTCCTCGGATTCGTGGTGTGGTCGGTCGCACAGCGCGGTGGGAGCCAGCTGAGCTTCGACTTCCTGACGAAATCGCAGGTCCAGTTTGCGCCGCCGAACGTCAAGCAGGGCCTGGCGAATGCGTTCGCCGGCTCGCTCGTCGTCGTCGGGCTCGCCACGGCGATGGCGCTGCCCTTCGGGATCCTGATCGCCATCTACGTGAACGAGTTCGCGCCGCGACGAATCCGGAACGCGATCGGACTGACCCTCGACGTCCTCGCCGGCGTCCCCGCGATCGTGATCGGGTTCTTCGTCTACGGGCTCATCGTGGTGAGCCATGGCCAGAGCGCGTACGCAGGTTCGTTTGCCCTCGCGGTGATCATGCTTCCGTTCGTCTACCGCTCGACGGTCGAGGTGCTCGCTCTCGTGCCCAACTCCTTGCGCGAAGCCGGGCTCGGCGTCGGCGCGCCGCGCTGGCGGACCACGCTCGGGATCGTGCTCCCCCAGACGATCGGCGGTGTGCTCACCGGCACGACGCTCGCTGTCGCTCGAGTCGCGGGCGAGACGGCCCCACTGCTCTTCACGGATTCGCTTGCCCAGCGCGGGATGCACTGGAATCCGTCTCAGGCCCTGCAATCGGTCCCCGTCGCGGTCTTCGAGCTCTCAGACTCGTTCGACCCGAACGACCATGCGCGCGCCTGGGCTGCCGCACTCGTACTGATCCTGTTCATCCTCTTCGCGAGCCTCAGCGCGCGCTGGCTCGCCACCCGGAGCAAGCGCAAGATCATGCGTGCCGGCCGTTGAGCGAGCTGAAGGGAGAGGCCGTGTCGAGTACGATCGAGGCCGCCGTGCGCGTCGAGACGAAGCGTCAGCCGCTGCCGCCGCGCGAGCGGCTCGAACAGGTCTTCGACATCCAGGACCTGACAGCCGTCTACGGCTCGAAGCCCGCGCTCAAGGACGTCTCGATGGAGGTCTACAGGAACCTCGTCACGGCCGTGATCGGCCCTTCGGGCTGCGGCAAGAGCACGTTCATTCGCTGCCTGAACCGGATGAACGATCTCGTTCCGAGCTTCCGTCAGACGGGGACGATTCGCTACCACGGACAGGACATCTCCGGCCGTGACGTCGATCCCGTCGCGGTGCGGCGGACGATCGGGATGGTGTTCCAGCGGCCGAATCCGTTCCCGAAGTCGATCCACGACAACGTGGCGTGGGGGCTGAAGGTGCTCGGGATGAAGGACAACCTTTCCGATCGCGTCGAGCGCGCCTTGACGCAGGCGGCGCTGTGGGACGAGGTGAAGGACCGGCTGAAGGCGAGCGCGCTCTCGCTCTCGGGCGGCCAGCAGCAGCGGCTCTGCATCGCGCGCGCCATCGCCGTCGAGCCCGACGTCGTGCTCATGGACGAGCCGGCCTCCGCTCTCGACCCGATCGCGACGCAGGCGATCGAGCAGCTCCTGCACGAGCTCAAGGACGAGTACTCGTTCGTGATCGTGACGCACAACATGCAACAAGCAGCCCGCGTGGCGGACATGACCGCGTTCTTCTCGATCTCGCGCGGCGACGAAGGCGAGCGGTGGGGCGAGCTGATCGAATACGACGCGACCGAGAAGATCTTCACGGCTCCGTCCGACAAGCGGACTGAGGACTACGTCACCGGCCGATTCGGCTGAGCGACCCGGACCTGTCTTTCCTCGTAACAGACTGTTACTAGCTCCCGCGCGGGCCTGGTGGCCATGCCGCGTGGCGTGTCCCTGCGGGCCAACGTCCGAGCAAGTAACAGACTGTCACTTGGTCAGACATGGCTACTACTGCTACGGCCGCGGGAAGCGGGCGCGCACCGACAGGCCTCGCCCCGGCTCGCTCGCGGCCTCGACCTCGCCGCCCGCCGACGTGACGACGTGCTTCACGATCGCGAGCCCGAGGCCGGTGCCTCGGCTCGTGCGCGCCTGGTCGCCGCGGTAGAAGCGCTCGAACAGGCGGGGGAGGTCGACTGCGGCAACGCCTTTCCCGTCGTCCGAGACCGCGATGAACGGGCCCTCGCCCGCCGAGGACACCTCGACGACACAGGTGCTGCCCTGCCCCGCGTAGCGGATCGAGTTCGCCAGCAGGTTCTCGACCACGACGCGCAGCATCCGCGGCCGCAGCGGCAGCGCGACAGCGCTGTCCGCCCGCACCTCGAGCGAGACCTCCGCGTGATTCGCGCGCTCCTCGAACGAAGCCGCCACCTCCTCGACGACCGGCTGCGCGACCGTGCGACCGAGCGAGACGACCTCGCGCCCCGTCTCGAGCTCGCCGAGGAAGAGCACGTCGTCGATCAGCTCCCGCGCCTGCTCGACCTCCTGCCGCGCCTGCTCCATCAGCTCGTCGACGTCGGAGCCGGGCAGCGTCGCGCTCTCGAGCAGCACGAGCAGGCGGGCGAGCGGAGTGCGCAGCTCGTGCGAGACCGCCGCCGTGAACCCGGCGCGCAGCTCCTGGTAGGCCGGTAGCTCCGGCGGCGATTCGAGGAAGAGGATCAGGAGCTCCGGATGGGCGGCGGTCTGCTCCTCGCCGAGCCTCCGGCCGGGCTCCGCTCCGCCGAGCATGCGTGCCGCGGCGCTGTTTGCCGCCACGATCCTCCGCTCGCTGTCGAGCACGACGACCGGTGCGTCCGCGCCCTCGACGACGGCCCTGGCTCGTCTCTCGTTCACCACTTCTTCACCATCCGTCTACCCTTCGCCAACGGGGGCGCAGCCGATAATGGACCCAAGCATGCCCAAGGTTCTGATCGTCGAGGACGACGAGGTCATCGCGCAGGGAATGGCGCGACACCTCGGGGCGGCCGGGTTCGACCCGGTCACGGTCGGCAACGGGACGCAGGGTCTCGCGCGGCTCCGCTACGAGAAGCCCGACGTCTGCGTCCTCGACCTGATGCTGCCGGGCGTCGACGGCTGGAAGCTGATCGAGACGGCGCGCAACGAAGGCATCGGAACGCCGATCGTCGTCGTCTCCGCCCGCGGCACCGAGCACGACCGCGTGCATGCGCTCGAGATCGGGGCCGACGACTACCTCGTCAAGCCGTTCTCGATGAAGGAGCTCGTGGCCCGTGTGCGCGCCGCGTCCCGGCGGGCGCTGCGGCGGGAGGAGACCCCGCGCGGCGAGCCGATCGAGATCGAGGAGCTCCGCATCGACCCGCTCGAGGTGCAGGCGTACGTCGACGACCGCAGCGCAGAGCTGACGCCGACCGAGTTCCGGCTCCTCTACCAGCTCGCTCTCGATCGCGGCCGCGTCGTCACCCGCGACGAGCTGCTACAGAAGCTGTGGGGCCGGCGCGAGTCGCACCGCGACCGCACGGTCGACGTCTTCGTCCGCCGCCTCCGTGAGAAGGTCGATCGCCCGGCTTCGAGCCACACCTTCATCCAGACGCGCTACGGCGTCGGGTACCGGCTCGAGCCCGTCGCGAAGGCGTAGCGACTCCGACACCTTCGCGTCACCGGATCGCGCCCCATCGCAGCCCGCTCCGACCGCACGATTCCGCCATGAAGTTCGCCGTCGTCGCCCACCGGCGCAGCGCGACGAACGACGCGCTCGTCGCAGCCGCGCGTGCGCGGGGCGTCGACGCGGAGCTCCTCGCTCCGCGGCACGCGCTCGCGCTTCTCGAGCCCGGGGACGTCGCTCTCGCTCGGCTCGACGTACGCGACGGGCTCGACGGCATCGAGCGTGGGATCGGCGAGCTCGAGCGGCTCGCGGCGGGCGGCGTCCACGTGCGGAATCCACCGGCAGCCCTCGTCGTCGCGCACGACAAGCTGCTGACCGCGCGCGCGTTCCGGCTCGCCGGCCTGCCGCACCCGCACACCGTGCACCTGAGTCCGACGCTGCCCGCCGCCTTTCCCGAGCTGCCGGTCGTGCTGAAGCCGCGGTTCGGCAGTTGGGGCAGGAGCGTGGAGCTCTGCTCGACGATCGAGGAGCTCGAGGGTGCGCTCGTCCGGTTGCAACGGACGTCGTGGTTTCGCGAGCACGGCGCGCTCGCCCAGGAGCTCGTCGAGCCTCGCGGCTGGGATCTCCGTCTCGTCGTCGCGGACGGCATAGTCGTCGGCGCGGCGTGCCGGATCGCGGCGAGCGGTGAATGGCGGACGAACGCCGCCCTCGGTGCGCAGGTCGTGGCGGTCGATCCGCCGCCGCTCGCCCGGGCCCTTGCGCTCGCTGCAGCGCGGGCGGCGCGGGCCGATCTGGTCGGCGTCGATCTCCTGCCCACCCGCAACGGCTTCGTCGTCCTCGAGCTGAACGGCGCGGTCGACTTCCGGCCGCTCTACGCGCGGCACGGCGACGTCTTCCACGATGCGGTCGGTGCGCTGCTCGAAGCTGCGCAGCCCGAGCCCGCGCTCGTCGCGGCTTCAGCCTGAGCCGTACGGCTGCGGTTGCAGTCCGGTCTCGACCTCGCGACGCCCGTCGAGCTCGTACGTGATGTCCACGGTCTCGTGCCGGCGGTAGGTGCCCGCGATCCCGAGCCACATCGAGGCCCAGCGCCAGAAGCCGAGCTTTCCCTCCTGCTCGAGCGGCCGGGGGAAGACGAGCGTCCGGCCCTCGACGGCGTAGTCGCGGCCGGGCACCTGCCGGACGCCGCCGACGTAGACGTCGAAGCCGGAAGGGACATGGTCGGGCAGTTCGATCCGCGTGCGCTGGGACACCTTCATAGAATGCCTTCGCGTGCGCCGGAAGCTGCCGTCCTTCGTCCTCGCCGCGCTGCTCGCGCTTGCGACGGCGGGCGCCGCCGCAGCCGCGAACGGCGGCTTCACGCCCGTCCAGCCCGAGTCGCCGAACGCGAGCCATACGCAAACCGCGTACTACGTCATCCTCGGCTTCACCGCCGTGATCTTCGTCATCGTCGAGGGGCTGCTCGTCGCCTTCGTCGTCAAGTACCGCCAGCGGGGCCGGTCGCGCGAGGTCGAGGGAGCGCAGATCCACGGACATACGCGCCTCGAGGTGATCTGGACCGTGATCCCGGTCGTGATCCTTGGCGTGATCGCCCTCGTCGTCTTCCTCGAGCTCCCCAACATCGACAAGGCGCCGGCGTCCACCGACCCGATCCACATCACCGTCGAAGGTCACCAGTACTACTGGCAGTTCGACTATGTCAACTCCCCGAACCACGCCCGCTCGATCGGGACGATGCACGTCCCCGTCGGCCAGGTCGTCGACCTCAAGGTCGTCTCTCCGGACGTGATCCACAGCTGGTGGGTCCCGGCGCTCGGGGGCAAGATCCAGGCCATCCCGGGCCGTATCAACCACTTCTGGTTCAAGGCGAACAAGGCGGGCCGCTACGAGGGCCAGTGCGCCGAGCTCTGCGGGGTCTTCCACGCCTCGATGCGGGCGGTCGTGCAGGCCGAGTCGCAGCAGTCGTACCGGCACTTCGTCTCGACGTACGGTCCCGAGACGCTCGGCAGGCAGGAGTGGAACGGCGTCTGTGCCACCTGTCACGGCAACCTCGGGCAGGGCGGCTACGGGCCGTCGATCGCGAGCAACACGCTCCTCAAGCAGATCTCGGGACTGCAGGTCATCCTCCGCAACGGCTTCACCGGCTCACTGGGAGCGATGCCTCCGGTCGGCCAGACCTGGACGCACGGACAGATCTCGAGCCTCGTCACGTACATGAGGAAGCACATCTACAGGGCTTCGGCCGGAGCGACGAGTGGCGGCTAGGTCGGAAACGGTCTATCCCGTCGGCTGGAAGGCCGGGCGCGTCGCGAGCTGGCTCGTCACGGTCGACCACAAGCGGATCGGGATCCTGTACATCGCGACGTCGCTCATGTGGTTCGTCGCGGGCGGGATCCTCGCGATCCTCATGCGCTCGCAACTCGCCACGCCCGGCGAGAAGTTCCTGACGAAGAACTCGTACAACGAGGTCATGACGATGCACGGCACGACGATGATCTTCCTCGTCGTCATCCCGATCCTGGCCGGCTTCGCGAACTTCCTCGTGCCGCTGATGATCGGAGCGCGCGACATGGCGTTCCCGCGGCTCAACGCGCTGTCCTACTGGCTCTTCTTGCTCGGCGGCATCGTCCTCTGGCTCAGCTGGTTCTCGAAGGGCGGGGCGCCGCACGCGGGCTGGTGGTCGTATCCGACGCTGTCCGAGAACTTCCCCTACACGAGCCCCGGCCACGGCCAGGACTACTGGATCCTCAGCCTCCACATCCTCACCCTCTCGTCGCTGCTGGGTGCGATCAACTTCATCGTCACGATCCACAACATGCGCGCGCCCGGAATGACGTGGATGCGGATGCCGCTCTTCATCTGGGGGATCGAGACGTACGCGATCCTTCTCCTCGTCGCGCTCCCGGCGCTCTCGGCGGCCATCACGCTCCTGCTGCTCGACCGCACCGTGGGGACGCACTTCTTCATCCCGTCGCAGGGCGGGAGCATCCTGCTCTACCAGCACATGTTCTGGTTCTTCGGGCACCCGGAGGTCTACATCATGGTGCTGCCGGTCTTCGGGATGGTCTCTGAGATCCTGCCGGTCTTCGCGCGCAAGCCGATCTTCGGCTACAAAGCGGTCGCGTTCTCGACGATCGGAATCGCGTTCTTCTCGCTGCTCGTCTGGGCGCACCACATGTTCACGACCGGCATGCCCGTCGGCCTCGACTCGTTCTTCATGATCTCGTCGATGGTGATCGCGGTTCCGACCGGGATCAAGATCTTCAACTGGGTCGCGACGACCTGGCGCGGCAACCTCATCTTCGACACGCCGATGCTGTTCACGCTCGGCTTCATCGCGCTGTTCACCATGGGGGGCCTCTCGGGGATCTTCCTCGCGGCCTTCCCCGTCGACTGGCAGGTGAACGACTCGTACTACGTCGTCGCCCACTTCCACTACGTCCTCTTCGGCGGCTCGGCCTTCGGCTTCTTCGGCGGCCTCTACTACTGGTGGCCGAAGATGTTCGGGCGGATGCTCGACGAACGTCTTGGCAAGTGGCATTTCTGGTTGCTGTTCGTCGGCTTCAACCTCACGTTCCTGCCGCAGCACATGCTCGGGCTGCTCGGGATGCCGCGCCGGATCTACACGTACCACCACGGCGGGCTCTGGGAGGTCTACAACCTGATGTCGTCGATCGGCTCCGGCGTGATGGCGCTGGCGATTCTCGTCTTCCTCGTCAACGTCTGGCGGGCGCACGTGCTGCGCAAGGGCGTTCGGGCCGGGAACGACCCGTGGCTCGCCGACACGCTCGAGTGGTACACGACCTCCCCGCCGCCGGCTCACAACTTCGACAGCGTCCCGTACGTGACGAGCGCGCGACCGTTGCGCGATCTGCGGCGGCGCCTCGCGGAGCAACCGCAGTGAAGACCGGGATCGCGCCCGGGCCCTGGCTCCGCTTGTCGGCCCTCGTCGCGGCGGGTGGGACGTTGCTGGCCGTCGTCTCCGGCGCCGAGGGGCTTGGGACGACACACCGGCTGCTCGCCGCGCTCGTCGCTCCCCCGCTCGCGGCGCTCGTCGTCTCGGCCTGGTACGCGCACCGGCGGCTCGTGCCGGCAACCCTGGCCGCCGCGGCGCTGTTCGCCGGCGCCGCCGCCGTCCCCGGGCCGCACGCGCACTCCGGGCTCGCGGCCTTTTCGTTGGCGGCCATCGTGGTCGTCGTCGCCGAGAGCTTCCGCGGCGAGCGCGTGGCGTGGGGGTCCTGGCGCGACTACATCGCCCTGACGAAGCCGCGAATCATGTCGCTCCTGCTGATCACGGGCTTCTGCGGGCTGGTCGCGGGCGCGCGCGGCTGGCCGGGGACGGGGCTCGCTCTCGCCGCGATGCTCGGACTCGCGCTCGCGTGCGGCGGCGCCTCGGCGCTCAACCACGTGCTCGACCGCGACATCGACCCGTTGATGGGGAAGCGCACGAGCTCGCGGCCGGTGGCCTCCGGACGCGTGCCGCCGAGCCGGGCGCTCGAGTTCGGACTCGCGCTCTCGGCGTTGTCGTTCGTCCTCCTCGCGAGCGCCGTCAACGTCCTGACGGCCGTGCTCGCGCTCGTCGGGAACCTCTTCTACGTGCTGGTGTACACGCGCTGGCTGAAGCGCTCGACGTCGCAGAACATCGTGATCGGCGGCGCCGCCGGCGCGGTGCCGCCGCTCGTCGGGTGGGCCGCCGCCACCGGGCATCTCGGGTTCGCGGCGCTGCTCCTCTTCGTGATCGTCTTCGTCTGGACGCCGCCGCACTTCTGGGCGCTCGCGCTGCTGATCAAGGACAACTACGCGAATGCGCGCGTGCCGATGCTGCCCGTCGTGCGGGGCGAGCGGGCGACCGCGCGCCAGATCGTCCTCTACTCGGTGGCGCTCGTGGGGGCGACGCTGCTGCCGTGGGCCTGGGGCGGTGCCGGGCGGTTGTACGTCGTCTGCGCGCTCGTTCTCGGAGCCGTGTTCGTGTGGCTCGCCGAGCACCTGCGGCGTGACACGACGCCGCGGCGCGCGATGCTCCTCTTCCACTACTCGCTCCTGTATCTCGCACTCCTGTTCGCGGCGCTCGCCGTCGATGCGGTGATCGGCTGATGGATCCGGAGCTCGCCCGCCGCAACGTCCGCCTCGGCTGGCTGCTGTTCGGCGTCTTCATCCTGCTCTTCGCCGGCACGGTCGGGGTCGCGCTGCTCTACCTCCACTTCCAGTAGTGGACGGCATCTGGCTGGCGCGCCCGGAGCAACCGGGCGCGGGCGAGCCGGTGGCCGTGAAGGATCTGCTCGACACGGCCGGGCTGACGACGACGTACGGCTCGGCCTTGTTCATAGACCATGTGCCCGCGGCGAGCGCGGAGTCCGTCCGCCTGCTCGAGTCGGCTGGCTACGCGGTGGCGGGCAAGACCAACCTCCACGAGTTCGCCTACGGGATCTCGTCGCAGAACCCGCACTACGGCACGGTTCCGAACCCCGTCGCGCCCGGGCGGCTGGCGGGCGGCTCGAGCGGCGGCTCGGCAGCAGCGATCGCCGCCGGCGGCGTCGACCTCGCGCTCGGCACCGACTCGGCGGGCTCGATCCGGATCCCGGCGGCGTGGTGCGGCGTCGTCGGATTCAAGCCGACGCACGGCCTCGTACCGGTCGACGGCTGCTTCCCGCTCGCGCCGAGCTACGACGTGGTGGGGCCGCTGGCGTCGTCGGTCGAAGGCTGTGTGCGGCTGCTGGGCGCACTCGTCCCCGGGTTCGAGCCGGCCGCGCTCCAGGCGCTCGAGGAGCTCGTGGTGGGCGTCGCGTGGCTCGACGACGCGGATCCGTTCGTGCGCGAGCGCGTCGCGGCTGCCGCCGCGCTCTTCCCGCGGCGGCGCCCGCTCGAGCTGCCGCGCGCTCCCTCGAATCGGGCGGACTTCATGCGTGAGGCGGCCGACGTCCATCGCGCGCTCTTCCCGGGGAACGAGGAGCTGTACGGCGAGAACGTCCGCGGGAAGATCGAGCGCTGTCTGCGTACGATGAACCCCGAGGTCGCTGCGGCCGAGCGGGACCGCCTGGAGTACCGGGAGCGGGTGGCCGAGGCGGTCGACGGGCTCGACCTGCTCGTGACGCCGACCGTCCCCTTCGTCGCGCCGCCGGCGGACGTCGAGGAGCTGGAGATCCGCGGGCCCGGCACCTCGTTCACGTATCCGTTCAGCGTGCTCGGCTGGCCGGCGCTCGCCCTCCCGTGCGGGCCCGCGGAGCACGGCCTGCCGGCGTCGGTGCAACTCGCCGCGCCGGCGGGCTCGGACGCGCGCATCCTCGCTGCGGGACGGCTGCTCGAACCGCTACTCAGCCCTGAACGGACGCGTCCTTCCTTGTAACAGACTGTCACTTGGGGGCGCGGTCGTGGAGGTGGGAAGACGGCGGCGCGAGCAAGCGGAGAAGGATCGCTTCGGGTGGCTTCACGCGAAACGCCACGTCGAGTGCGACTGTCGAGACCGGTGTCGGAGCCTGCCGGCGGAGCCTGCGTGCTGCGTGCACGAGAACCCTCACTTGCTCGTAACTCGGCCTGGGAAGCCCCATCCGAGTAGCCGCGCGGCCGACGCAGCGGTTCATCTCGGCAATGGGAACCGAACGTCGCGACTGGCGCTCGATTTCGTCGAGGAGCCGGCGCGGAATCCGTGGCGCGAACGACAACACGTCGCCACGATCACGCTGCATCCCTCACGAGTGAGTCGCAGCTCCGCGTCGAATGCGCACGGAGAACGCAAGTAACAGTCTGTTACAAGGAACGACCTGGCTCTAAGCGCCGGCGCCCGCGCCGGCGGCGCTCGCCGCGAGCACGGCGGCTTCGTACACCGGGTCCGGCGTGAAGCGCTCCAGTTCATCCGAGAGCACGTCACTCGGTGCCGGTGGGTCGCCGGGCGGCAGCGGCACCGGCTCTCCGTCGAGCGACACACCCTCCAGCCGCTCGGCCGGATCGTGCTCGAGTCCGATCCCGTCCCGCCCGAGCCGCGAGCGCAGCCAGCCGCAAAGGAGCCACGCCTGCGCCGCCGTGCCGCGCACCCGAACCGTCCGCACGTCCGCGATGCCCGGCCACAGCGTCGCGAGATGCTCGCGCCAGCGCGACGTCCGCGCCCACGCGATGTCCGAGGTCGCGCAGCGGGAGAAGAGCTCCGCGAGCTGCCGGTACGAACCGGGAACGTCGTCCCACTCCGTCGAGTCGACGATCAGGCGATCGGTCACGTCGACGAGCTGCTCGAGCTCCGACGCGCCCCACGGCGGTTCGCCGCGCCACCGCAGGAAGACGGGCAGGTCCGAGATCAGCAACGGCTCGACGATGCTCGCCGGCGCGCCGGCCCGCGCGCCGCGCAGCGTGAGCTCCACCACCTCGGTGACGAGACCACGATCCGTATCCGGCACCTCCCACCGCTGTACCTCGGCCTGCGCATCGATCCGGTTGTCGGCCGCGTCCGGCTCGGGGAAGAGCAGGATCGTCCGCGACGGATGCAGCTCGGCCATCCCCTGGAGCGCCGCGCGAGCCGGCTCGACCCACGCGGGCGGCACCCACGCGAGATGCGTCATGACCGACGTCCGCATGCTCGCCGTCTCGGTAGCCGCCTGCGCCCGCAGGCGCGCGAGCGCGGTGTCGATGTCGGCGAGGCAGACGTCCTCGCCGAACCAGGTCGGATCCTTCAGTGCCTGCGCCACGACCGGCCGTCCCGGTGCAGGAGCTCGTCGGCGCTCGGCGGTCCCCACGATCCGCCGGGGTAGTTCGGAAAGGCCGGCTGGTCGCGCTGCCACGCCGCGACGATCGAGTCGACGAGCAGCCACTGCTCTTCGACCTCGTCCGCGCGCGTGAACAGGGTCGAGTCGCCGAGCATCGTGTCGAGGATGAGGCGCTCGTACGCCTCCGGCATCCCCGTGCGGAACGCGCCGCCGTAGAGGAAGTCCATGTGGACGGTGCGAATCGTCATCCCCTGGCCCGGCACCTTCGCGCCGATCGCGAGCGAGACGCCCTCGTCCGGCTGCACGTGGACGACGAGCACGTTGGGGCGCAAACCCTCCGACGCCGTCTCCTCGAACGGCGGATGCGGTGCCGCCTTGAACTGGATCGCGATCGTCGTCTCGTGCCGCGCGAGCCGCTTGCCCATGCGCACGTAGAACGGCGTGTCCGCCCACCGCCAGTTGTCGACGTACAGCTTTGCCGCGACGTACGTCTCGGTCGTCGAGTCCGCCGCGACGCCCGCCTCCTCGCGGTACGCGACGACCTCTTCGCCCTCGACGAAGCCGCGCCCGTACTGGCCGCGCACGACCGACTTCGGCCCGGGCGTGTGCAGCGCGCGCAGCACCTTGACCTTCTCGTTGTGCACCGAGTCGGAGGTGAAGTCGATCGGCGGCTCCATCGCGGTCAGCGCGAGCAGCTGCAGGAGGTGGTTCTGGAAGATGTCGCGAATCGCGCCGGCGTGCTCGTAGTAGCCGGCCCGCGCCTCGATCCCGATCGACTCGGCGACGGTGATCTGGACGTGGTCGACGAACTGCCGGTTCCAGATCGGCTCGAAGATCCCGTTCGCGAAGCGAAGGGCGAGCATGTTCTGCACGGTCTCCTTCCCGAGGTAGTGGTCGATCCGGAAGATCTCGTCCTCGCGGAAGTACTCGAGCAGCGTCGCCGTCAGCTGCTTGGCCGACTCGAGGTCGTGGCCGAACGGCTTCTCGACGACGAGGCGCGTCCAGCCGCGTTCGTCGCGCCGCTTGCCGAGCGCCTCGACGATCGTGGGGAAGGCCGGCGGCGGGACTGCGAGATAGAAGACGTCGTTGCCGCCGAGATCGTGCTCCTCGTCGAGCTTCGCGAGCAGGTCGTGCACCTTGTCCTCACCGCCGGTGTCGGCGAAGTCGGTCGAGACGTAGTGGAGCTGGGCCGCGAGCTCGTCCCAGACGTCCTCGCGGAACGGGTCGCGGGCGTGCTGCTTCACGGCGGCCTGCATGTCCCGCCGGAACGAGTCGTCGTCGCCGTCGGTCCGCGCCACGCCGACGATCGCGAAGCGCGGCGGGAGGAGCCGGCGGACGGCGAGCGCATAGAGCGCCGGCATGATCTTCTTGTGCGTCAGGTCGCCGGAGGCGCCGAAGATGGTGAGCGTGCAGGGATCCGGCGTGCGTCGCAGGGCGAGCCCCTCGGCGAGCGGGTTCTCCTTCTGCGCCGCCTGCGGATCCGCGGTGCCGGTCACTGCTCCGGGCTCTTCTCGAGGTGGCCGCCGAAGCCCTTGCGCATCGCCGAGAGCACACGGTTGCCCCAGTCGGCCTCCCCGCGCGAGGCAAACCGGTCGAACAGCGAAGCGGCGAGGACGGGCGTCGGGACGCCTTCCTCGACCGCCGCCTGCACCGTCCAGCGCCCCTCGCCGGAGTCGCTCACGCGGCCGGCGTACTCGTCGAGCTGGGGCGTCTCGTGCAGCGCCTCGGCGGTCAGGTCGAGCAGCCACGACGCGATCACGGAGCCGCGCCGCCAGACCTCGGCGATCGCCGACACGTCGAGCTCGTACTTGTAGAGATCGGGATCGCGCAGCGGCGTCGTCTCGGCGTCTGTCTCCTGCGCGTGCAGGCCGATGTTCGCATGCTTGAGGACGTTCAGGCCCTCGGCGTACGCCTGCATGAGGCCGTATTCGATGCCGTTGTGCACCATCTTCACGAAGTGCCCCGCGCCGGGCGGGCCGCAATGGAGCCAGCCCTGCTCCTCCGGCGTAGCGTCGCCCTCTCGGCCGGGAGTGCGCACGGCGGCGTCGACGCCGGGCGCGAGCGTCTCGAGCACCGGGATGAGGCGGCCGACCGCCTCGTCGTCTCCGCCGACCATCAGGCAGTAGCCGCGCTCGCGGCCCCAGACACCGCCGCTCACGCCGACGTCGACGTAGTGGAGTTGCCTTTCGCGCAGCGCGGCCGAGCGGCGCAGGTCGTCGACGTAGTACGAGTTGCCGCCGTCGATGATCGTGTCGCCGGCCTCGAGATGGGGCGCGAGCTCGTCGAGGACGGAATCGACGATCCCCGCGGGCACCATCAGCCAGACCGAGCGCGGCGCGTCGAGCTGCTGGACGAGCTCCTCGAGCGAGCCTGCCGTGCGCGAGTCGACTTTGGGGTCGAACGTCTTGAGGTCGTGGCCCGCCGCCCGCAGGCGCTCGGTCATGTTCGCGCCCATCCGGCCGAGGCCGACCATCCCGAGCTGCATCGCTACAGATCCTCCAATCTCACCCGCGCGACCCGCCGGCCGCGCTCCTTCAGCGTGTCGAAGTCACCCTTCGCCTGGGCGCGGATGAGGCGGCGGAAGCCGAACGGCCGGCCCGGGATCGGCAGCTCGTCGCCCTGCTCGTCGATCACCTGGAGGAACAACCCCGTGTTCGGGCCGCCCTTGTGGAGCTGGCCCGTCGAGTGCATGTACCGCGGCCCGTAGCCGTGGGTGACGACGCAAGCGGTTTCCCGGTGGAGCCGGTCGACGAGCGGACCGAGGTCGGCGTCCGGATCGACGAACGCCTGCACGCAGACGTAGTCGCCTTCCTTCGCCTGCGCGAGCAGCTCCTCGATCGATCCCTCGGGCTCGAGCTCCGGCTCCTGGCCGGTGGCGAGGACCTCGTTCGTCTTGTCCTTCGCCGTTTGCACGTCGGGCTGGTCGAACGGATTGATCTCGAGGTACGTGCCGGCGACGGCGATCGCGAACTCCCAGCGGAAGAACTCCGCCCCGAGCGCGTAGGGGTCGGGCAGCTCGGGCTGCGCCGCCTGGCGGTCGGCCCCGTCCGTCGACTCGCCCGGCGCGGGGACGAGACCCTTGCCGTGCTTGCCGGTCGACTCGGCGATCAGCTGCTCGGCCCAGAGCCCGAAGTCGCCGGGGGCGGCGCCGATGCAGATCTTGTCGCGGCCCGCGCGCCAGCCTTCGCCGAACGCGCTCCCGAGCTCGTAGCCGGGGTTGCCGTCGCCCGAGCGGCACGCCTCGCGCATCTCCTGCGCGCGCTCGAGCAGCCTCGCCGCGTCGACGCCCATCAGCGCCGCGGGCACGATCCCGAACGGCGAGAGCGCCGAATAACGGCCGCCGATGGACGGCTCCCCTGCGAAGACCGCGCGAAAGCCGCGCTCGCGGGCGAGGCGCTCCAGCTCGGAGCCCGGATCGGTGATCGCGGCGAAGAGCTGCGCGCGCTTCCCGCTCCTCTCCCAGAAGTAGTCGGTGTGGGAGCGCGTCTCGAGGGTCGAGCCCGACTTCGAGGACGAGACGAACAGCGTCCGCTCGAGATCGAGCTTCTCCTCGAGCGTCCGGATCGCCTCCGGGTGCGTCGTGTCGAGGACGTGGAACCGGTCGACGCCGAAACTGCGCCGCAGCACCTCGGGCGCGAGCGAGGAGCCGCCCATCCCGCACAGGACGACGTCGTCGACCTCGTCGTGGACCGGCTCCGCGAAGCGGCGGATCTCGCTCAAGCGTTCCTGGATGTGGAGCGGCTCGTCGAGCCAGCCGAGCCAGTGCGCCTCGTCGGCGCCGGTCCAGACCGTGGCGTCCCGCTCCCAGATCCCCTCGA
Source organism: Gaiellaceae bacterium (assembly GCA_036273695.1). Taxonomy (GTDB): domain Bacteria; phylum Actinomycetota; class Thermoleophilia; order Gaiellales; family Gaiellaceae; genus Palsa-739. The sequence continues at coordinate 31,929 of DASUHE010000055.1, read as the reverse complement.
TCAGCCGTTCGCGGTTCACCGCTACGCGGCCACGGCCTCGCGCTTCGCCTTCACGCCCTCGAGCAGCTCGGCGAACGAGTCGGAGAACTTCTGCACGCCTTCCCGCTCGAGGGTTGCGACGACGTCGTCGTAGTCGACGCCGACCGCCGGCAGCTTCTCGTGGAGCAGTGCCTTCGCCTCGTCGAGGTCCTTCTCGACGGTGTCGCCGAGCACCTCGCCGTGATCCTGGAAGGCCTGGATCGTCTCCTCGGGCATCGTGTTCACCGTGTGCGGACCGATCAGCTCTTCGACGTAGAGGACGTCGCGATACTCGGGGTTCTTCGTCGACGTCGAGGCCCACAGGCAGCGCTGTGGCAGCGCGCCCTTCGCCTCGAGCGCCGCCCAGCGCTCGCCGCTGAACACCTGCTTGTAGTGCTGGTACGCGATGCGCGCGTTCGCAATCGCGAGCTTGCCGCGGAGCGCGAGCGCTTCCTTCGAGCCGATCGCCTCGAGGCGCTTGTCCGTCTCGGTGTCGACGCGAGAGACGAAGAAGCTCGCGACCGACCGCACCTTCGACAAATCGCCGCCACCTTCGACGAAGCGCTCGAGCCCACGGACGTACGCCTCCATCGACGCCTTGTGCATCTTCAGCGAGAAGAGGAGCGTGACGTTGATGCTGCGGCCGCCGGCGATGCAGTCCTCGATCGCCTTCAGACCGGGCTCGGTGCCCGGGATCTTCACGTAGAGGTTCGGCTTGTCGATCCACTCGTGCAGGCGGATCGCCTCGTCGTAGGTCGCCTTCGTGTCGTAGGCGAGGGTCGGATCGACCTCGATCGAGACGTAGCCGTCCTGCGCGTTCCGCTCGTGCACCGGAGCGAGCAGCTCGACCGCCGACTCGACGTCGCGCACCGCCAGGTGGAGAAAGATCTCCTTCGCGTCCTGTTCGTGCTCGAGCAGCTCCTTGATCTGCTCGTCGTACGCGTTCCCCTGCGAGATCGCCTTCTGGAAGATGGTGGGGTTCGAGGTCACGCCGACGACGGCGTCCTCTTCCATCATTCGCTTCAGCTCGCCGGTCTCGAGCAGGTCGCGCGACAGGTAGTCGATCCAGACCGACTGCCCGCGCGCGCTCAGCTGGTGGAGTCTCGATTCAGCCATCTCGCATCCCTTCTTCCATGCGTCGGATCTTCTCCAGTCTGGCGACGTAACGCTCTCCTCCGTCGAAGCGTGCCGCGAGAAACGTGCGCACGAGGTCCGCTGCGAGGCTCGGCCCCACGACTTCCGAGCCGAGGCAGAGGACGTTCATGTCGTCGTGCTCGACCCCCTGATGTGCGGAGTAGACGTCGTGACAGATGGCTGCCCGAATCCCCGCGATCTTGCACGCGGCGACGGCGGCTCCCACCCCGGAGCCGCAGACGAGCACGCCGCGCTCCGCTTGCCCGTCCTTGAGCGAGGCGCCCAGCTCGGCCGCCTTGTCCGGATAGTCGATCCGCACCGCGTCGGTGTCCGTGCCGAGATCGACGAGCTCGTGGCCGGCCTCCCGCAACGTTTCGAGGACAGTGTCCCGGAGATGGACGCCGCGATGGTCGAAGGCGACTGCGACGTTCACACGGCGGACCGTACCCGCTCCGGGCCTAGAATCGAGCCATGAACGACGTCGAGCTCTGGCGCGAGCTGGGACAGCAGCTCCGGGTCGATGGGATCCGGCCGGCCGCGAAGGCCGGTTCCGGCCATCCCACCTCGGCCATGTCCGCCGCCGACCTGATGGCGGTGCTGCTCGCGAAGTACCTGCGCTACGACTTCGAGAACCCGCACGACCCGCACAACGACCGGCTCGTCTTCTCGAAGGGGCACGCCTCGACTCTGATGTACGCGATGTTCCGCGCCGCCGGAGCGATCTCGGAGGAGCAGCTGCTGACGTACCGGCAGTTCGACTCGATCTTCGAGGGCCACCCGACGCCGCGGATCCCGTGGGTCGACGTCGCCACCGGGTCGCTCGGCCAGGGCCTTCCCTACGCGGTCGGCATGGCGCTGGCGGGGAAGAAGCTCGACCGGCTGCCGTTCCGCGTCTGGACGCTCTGCGGCGACAGCGAGATCGCCGAGGGCTCGCAGTGGGAGGCGCTCGAGCACGCGGCGCACTTCGAGCTCGACAACCTCGTCGCGATCATCGACGTCAACCGGCTCGGGCAGCGCGGCGAGACGATGCACGGCTGGGATCTCGACTCCTACGCGAGCCGCGCGCGGGCATTCGGCTGCCACGCGATCGAGATCGACGGTCACGACGTCGAGGCGATCGACCGGGCGTACGCCGAGGCGATCGATACGGCGGGCCAGCCGGTCGTGATCGTGGCGAAGACGATCAAGGGCAAGGGCGACCCCGACGTCGAGGACAAGAACGGCTTCCACGGAAAGGCGCTCGACCACTCCGACGAGGTGATCGCGACGCTCGGCGGCGTCCGCCACCTCGAGTTCGAGGTGGCGAAGCCGGAGACGGGCGCGGCGAAGCATGAGTTCGCCGGGGGCACGCTCGAGCTGCCGCGCTACGAGCTCGGGCAGGAAGTGGCGACGCGCAAGGCGTACGGCGACGCGCTTGCGGCGCTCGGCAAGGCGCGCGGCGATGTGGTCGCACTCGACGGCGAGGTCTCGAACTCGACGTACGCCGACGAGTTTCGCGACGCGATCCCGGAGCGCTATTTCGAGATGTACATCGCCGAGCAGCAGATGGTCGCGACCGCCGTCGGGATGCAGGTGCTCGGCTGGCGGCCGTTCGCCTCCACGTTCGCGGCGTTCCTCTCGCGGGCCTACGACTTCATCCGCATGTCGGCGATCAGCCGCGCGAGCTACTGCCTCTGCGGCTCGCACGCCGGCGTCTCGATCGGCGAGGACGGGCCGTCGCAGATGGCGCTCGAGGACATCGCCTCGCTGCGCGCGGTGCACGGCTCGACGGTGCTGCATCCCTGCGACGCGAACCAGACGGCGAAGCTCGTCGCCGAGATGGCAGACACCGAGGGGATCGTCTATCTGCGCACCCTGCGTCCGGCGACGCCGGTCGTCTACGACGCCGACGAGCAGTTCGAGATCGGCGGCTCGCGCACGCTCCGGCAGGGCGACGACGTCGCGATCGTCGGCGCCGGCATCACCGTCCACGAAGGCCTCAAGGCCGCGGAGATCCTCGCGCAGGAGGGGATCGAGGCACGCGTGATCGACCTCTACTCGATCAAGCCGCTCGACGCCGAGACGCTGCGCTCGCTGACGTGCCCGATCGTGACCGCCGAGGATCACTGGGCGGAGGGCGGGATCGGCGAAGCGGTTCTCGGCGCGCTGGGAGATTCCGACGGCCGCCCGCCGGTCGTCCGGCTCGCGGTGCACGAGATGCCGCACTCCGGCAAGCCCGCCGAGCTGCTCGCGGAGGCCGGCATCGACGCCGACGGGATCGCTGCGGCCGTGCGAAAGCTCGCTCAGGTCAAGGCGTCGTAGAGGCGCTGCTGCTCTTCCCTCGCTGCGCGGTACGCCTCCGCTTGGTCGGCGCGCGGCTCGACCACGGTGGCCGTCGGCGCGTCCGCGACCTCCTGTTCTTCGCGCTCGAGCGCGAGCACGGCCGCCCCGCGTAGGGACGCTTCCGGGACGGCCGACACCGTGATCGGCCGCGCGAGCGCGTCGGCCATGATCTGGATCCAGTCCGGGTCGCGGAGGAGCCCGCCGCCGGTCGCGACGACTTCCTCCACGTCGGGCAGCAGGTCGGCGATCGCCGCGAAGCGGAACGCGACGCCCTCGAACGCGGCCTGACGCAGGTCGAGCGGCGTCGTCTCGAAGGTGAGCCCGTGGATCGAGCCGCGCGCCGCCGGGTTCCAGCCGGTCGACCGCTCGCCGCCGAGAAACGGGAGGAAGACGAGCCCGTGGCTCCGCGGGTCGCGCCCGGCGAGCGACCCCGACGAGTCGGCGAGCGTCCGCTCGAGCCACTCGTAGAGATTGCCGCCGTCCGAGAGCGCACCGCCTTCGACGACGCGGCGCTCGTCGGCGAGGTAGAGGAAGAGGCCCGGCTTCGGTTGCGGGCGCTCGGTCTCGTAGAGCACGCGCAGGGCACCCGAGGTGCCGATCATGAGCGCGGCACGCTGACGCGTCGTGCACCCGGCGCCCGCGTTCGAGCAGGCGGCGTCGGGCCAGAGCGGCAGGTCGGCGAGCGGCGGCAACCGCTCGCGGTCGACTCCGAGCGTCGCGAGCAGCTCCTCGTCCCACTCCTGGGTCGAGAGGTCGAGCAGGCCGCTCGTGGACGCCATCGCGAGGCTCGTGCCGGGCCGGCCGTGAAGGTAGTCGGCGAAGGAGACGAACCGGGCCGCGCCGCGGAAGACCTCGGGCTCGGTCTCGGCGAGCCACGCGAGCTTCGCCGGCCAGAACGACGGGTGGAGAAACGCGCCCGTCCGCGCGTGCACCGCGTGCGCGTCGAGCCGCCGGGCGAGCCACTCCGCCGCCTCGGCGCTGCGCGTGTCCCGCCAGCCGAGGATCGGCGTGAGTGCCCTGCCGTCCGTGTCGACGGCGACGAGGCTGTGCGCGAAGCACGAGGTCGCGTCGGGCTCTTCGCCTCCCAGCACCCGCCGGACCGCGGTCGCGACCTCGTCCGCGTCGGCGGTGTCGTACTCCTCCTGCCGCAGCTCGCCGGCCGGCTCCCCGCGCTCGTCGAACCGCTGGGCACGCACCGAGGAGGTACCGACGTCGAGTGCGAGGAGGTCGCTCAGCGCAGGACCTCGATTCCCTCGGCGAGCCAGCGGCGGGCGCGAACGACGTTGTGGCCGTCGGGCGCAAGGCTCACGGTCTCGAGCTGGAGCTCGGTCATCAAGCGGAGGGCGGTGCGAGGGTCGGGCTCGGCCAGCGCCTGCTCGATCCGCTCGGCAAGGCGGTCGGGCTTGACCGCCAGCGCCGCAACGTTCGCCGCAAGCCGCTTGGACGACGGCTGCCGCTCCCGGTTGAGCGCGAAGACGATCGCAAGCACCCGTTGTGCCGCCTCGACGAGCCATTCCATGCGCGCGAGGGCCATATCCGGCCGCGCGATCGTGAGCAGCCCGCTCGGAGCGAAGCCGCCCCAGCGCTCGGCGGCCTTCTCGATGCGCTCGGCCGCGAGCTCGTCGGGATAGGCCGCGAGCTGCTCCTGCCAGCGCTCGAGCAGGCCGCTCGTCCGGAGCGAAATGCCGTAGCGGAGGGCCTGGTCGGCGGCCGGCTGGCCGAACTGCGCCTCGGCAAGCTCCCGCGACCACCAGATCGTCTCGACCGCGACGCCGTCGAGATAGCCGAAGACGCGCCGGGTGCGCGTCGACGGATCGCCCCAGCTGTCGCGCTCCTCCAGCCCGGCGCGGCGCGCGAGCTCGAAGGCGTGCTCGAGTGAGACCTGTTGCTCCGTGACGACGAGCATCTCGACGTCGGACAGCTCGTCGGCAACGCCGCGTGAGACGCTACCCGTGAGCACGACCTCGACGACCTCCGGAGGGAAAGCGGCCGCGAGCCGCTGCGCGAGCTCCCGCAGCTCGTCGCTCCTCGCCGTCGCCACGCGCCGAATCTACCCGCCCGGCGGCATCGCGCCACTTCCCGGCAGCGTGAGCAGCGGGATGCGGTCCGGCACGGTCAGCAGCAGGATCCCGAGCGCGATCAGGAGCCCCGCCGCCCCTCCGGTCGCGACGCGCCGCCATGGCAGCGTCTTCTCGAGCCCGACGACGGCCGCGACCAGAGCCGTCCAGGCGATGCTCATGACCCCGAGCGCGAACAGGGACGCCATCAACGCCCAGCAGCAGCCGGCGCACCACGCTCCGCTCGCGACTCCCAGCCTGAACCCGCCGCGGCGTCCGGGACGCCACGAGCCGAGCATCAGCCCGAGCGGCGTGCGGCACTTGCTCAGGCACGCCTCCTTCAGCGGTGTGAGCTGGTACGCGGCCGCACCGAGGAGCGCCGCCCCGGCCAGCCAGCGGCCGCCGCGATTCCAGGCGAGAACGTGACCCGCGACGTGCGAGCCGGCGACCGCTACGCCGAAAGCGAGGAGCCCCGCAGCCACCCACACCGCGAGATAGCCGAAGGCGAAGACGAGCGGCGCGAGCGTCGTGCGGTCGCGAGCGAGGTGCGCGTAGACGGTGACCGCCGGGATGGCCGACGGCAGCATCATCGCCGCCATCATCACGACCCAGACGCCGAGGAACCAGTCGAGGCTCCCGAGGCTGGTCCAGGGGCCGCGATCCATCCCGTCCATCCGCTCGACCGTCCACCACCACGCGAGCCCCGCCACGCCCAGCAGCAGCGCGACGAGAGCCCGTTCCATCCGGACGGCGGCAGTCACCCGGAGTAGTCGAAGTCCGAGGCGTAGCCGCAGGTGCCCGTGTAGAAGAACGTGAGCGGCCCGTCGTTCACGAGCAGCTCGTCGGCGACGAGCTCCTCGCCGCTCCGGTGGTGACCGGGGATGACGCAGGTGACCGTCGCCTGCCCGCGGTAGTGATCCCGGATCTGGACGCTTACGCGGTCGCGGATCCGGAGCCACTGGCGGCGCCGGGTGTGGTCGAGCTCGATCGCGACCGGCCGCACCGCCAGCAGCTCGCTCGCCTTCCAGGCCCACGGGAAGTGCGTCTGCGCGTCGCCGCCCAGGCGTCCGGTGAAGATGTCCTCGAGCGCCGTCAGCTGCTTCTCGCTCGCGCCCTCGTCGAGGTAGAGGATCCACGACCAGGGCGAGCCGGGTTCGTCGTCGTCGTAGCGGATGGCGAGCGCGACCGTCAATCCGGCCAGATCCGTCTCGGCCGCATGCCCCTCGTCGATGAGCCACGAGAGGACGCCGGTGCAGATGCCGTGAGTCGAGCGCCCTCCGGGGACGTCGTCGATGCGGCGACAAGGGCAGATCGCGTCGCAGTTGCACGACTCGAAGTAGCTCCCGCGGATGTGCCATTTCGTCGCGACGGCCAAGGCGCGAATCTACAGTGGCTCCCGGCCATGGCAGTCGTCATCGCAGCCAATCTCCGCAAGGAGCTCGCGGGCTCGGTCCTCTTCGACGGCGTCTCGTTCTCCGTCGAGCGGCGCGACCGTCTCGCGCTCTCCGGGCCGAACGGCGCCGGCAAGACGACGCTGCTCCGGATCCTGGCCGGGGAGACCGAGAGGCACGGCGGCGAGCTCGCCTTCGCCAAAGGGACGCGGGTCGCCCTGCACGACCAGCGCCCGCCGCTCGAGCAGGAGCTCACCCTGCGGGACTACGTGCTCGCGGGAGCGCGCGACCTCGTCGAGCTCGAGGAGGAGCTGCGGCGGCTCGAGGACGCGATGGCGAAGGGAGACCACGCTCAGCCGACGCTCAACCGCTACGCCGAGGCGCAGGCCCGGCTCGAGCACGCCGGCGGCTACGCCTGGCGCGACCGTGCGGCGTCGGTCGTGCGCGGGCTCGGCTTCGCGGAGGACGACCTCGACCGGCCGCTGCGGACGTTCTCCGGCGGCGAGCTGACGCGCGCCTCGCTGGCCCGTGCGCTCGGCGGCGACCCCGATCTGCTCCTCCTCGACGAGCCGACGAACCACCTCGACGTCGCCAACCTCGAGTGGCTCGAGCGGGAGCTCTCGTCGCTCGACGCGGCCGTGATTCTCGTCGCGCACGACCGCTGGTTCCTCGAGGCGGTGACGACGGCGACGCTCGAGCTCGACGCCGGGCGCGGGACGTACTTCCCCGGCCCGTGGCACGCGTGGCGGCGTGAGAAGGCGGCGCGGATGCTCCACGCGCAGAAGGAGGTCGAGCGCGTCCAGGCCGACATCGTCCGGCTGGAGCGGTTCGTCGAGCGGTTCCGGTACAAGAAGAGCAAGGCGAAGCAGGCGCAGGCGAAGCTGACCCAGATCGGCAGGCTGCGGGAGGAGCGCGCCGGCGCCGCCGGCGAGGTGGCGCTGCTGTCGCGGCGCACGCGCGGCCTCGGCTTCGAGTTCCTGAAGCCGGCGCGGAGCGGCCGCACCGTCGTCGAGGCGGACGGGTTGGACGTGTCCGTCGCAAGTAACAAGTTGTTACTAGGTCACGCTTCTTTTGCACTCGAGCGGGGGGAGCATGTGGCGCTCGTCGGGCCCAACGGTTCGGGCAAGACGACGCTCCTCGAGAAGCTCGTGCGCGGCGACGGCTTGCGTTTGGGGCACGGTGTCGAGGTCGGCTACTTCTCGCAGCAGGAGATGGAGCTCGACACGCGCGGCTCTGTTCTCCAATGCGTGCAGACGATGACCGGTCTCTCGCGGCCCGACGCGCAGAATCTGCTCGGCCGTTTCCTCTTCTCCGGCTGGGATGCCCACGAGAAGCAGGTGTCCGTGCTCTCGGGCGGCGAGCGGCGGCGGCTCGCGCTTGCGGTCACGGTCGCCTCCGGCGCGAATTTCCTCGTCCTCGACGAGCCCACGAACCACCTCGATCTCGAGAGCCGCGAGGCGCTCGAAGCGGCGCTCGACGCCTTCCCGGGAACGGTGCTGCTCGTGTCGCACGACCGTGCGCTCCTCGACGCGATCGCCGAGCGGACGCTCGCCATCGAGGACAGGACGATTCGGGCCTACGACGGCGGCTGGGCCGAGCTCCTGCGTGCACGCGAGGCGCGCGAGGCGCGCGAGGCGCGCGCGAGGCCGCCGGAGCCGGCCGCCGAATCCGCAAAGCCCAAGCAGGCACCGAAGCCGAAGCCACGGCGCCCATCGGCGCTCGAGCGGATCGAGGTGGAGATCGCCGCCCGCGAGGCTGAGGTCGCCGAGCTCGAGCAGAAGCTCGCCGAGGACTGGACCGACGTCGACGTGCTCGCCGCGCACAAGCGCAGCCGCGACGCGCTCACCGCACTGCTCGCACGCTGGGAGCAGCTGTTCGAACAGGCGCAGGCGTAGATACTTCCAGCGTCTCGAACCCGAGCGAGGAGCGCAGCATGGTCGGAACAACGGAAGAGGCACGCCACGAGCGGCCGTCGATGAGCTTCGTCCAGGGCTTCAAGAACTTCCTGATGCAGGGCGACATCGTGATCGTCGCCGTCGGGCTGGTGATCGCGCTCGCCTTCAGCACGCTGATCGCGGCGTTCACCGACAACGTGATCACGCCGCTGGTGAACGCGGCCGGAGCGGGTGGAGGAACCGGCCTCGGCTTTCACGTCCACGGCCAGTTCGTGAACTTCGGTGCCGTCATCGGTGCCCTCGTCTACTTCGTCATCTTCATGGCGGTCATCTACTACGTGATCGTCGTCCCCTACCGCGCGGTCCAGAAGCGGCGCGGCGTCACGGTCTTCGGCGAACCCGCGCCGGCGCAGACGTGCCCGGCGTGCCTGTCGGAGGGGCTGCCGGTGGCGGCGACGAAGTGCCGGTATTGCGGGACGGGTCTCGGCGGAGCAGCGGCCTAGGCGCGAAGCTGGTTTGGCGGCCGTGAAGCGAGTCGGAATCCTCCTGCTCGTCGTCGCGGCCGCCTCCGGCAGCGCTGTCGCGGCGTTTTCAGCAGAGTCGCCCAAGGCGCTCCGCGCTTCGATGCTCGCCGCCGCCCGGGTCGCTGGATCTCGATCCCGCCCACGCTCGATTCGGCCGTCGCCGCCGCGGTGACCTTCCCGTCGTTCCCCCGCGAGCTCGCTCTCAAAGGCCGGTACATCCGAGTGTCCGGCGCGCTCGACGGCCGCAGGGTCGTGGGTCTACGTACGACCGCGAGGCAGCAGGGCCTGCTCCTCGTCGCCACGCTGTTTGCACGCCGGGGCACCGTGCTTCCGGTGGAGGAGAAAGATCTCGTACCGAGCAAGGGCTACCGGTCTCTCACCACGCTGACGCACTGGAACGAGCGTGTGCGGGTGCCAGCTCCGGCGCACGCGACTCCCGTCTCCTAGGCCCAGAAGCGCTCGAACGCGGAGTCGAGCGGTACCGCCGTCACGTCCTGCCACAGGCCGTCCGCGATGCGGATCACGAGTGCCTGGTCGACGTCGAGCTCGATCCCGTTCCGGCTGCCCGTCGCGCGGTAGATCGCAACGGCCCAGTCGTCGTCGGCGAAGACGGTGTGGAGCCGGCTGCGGTACGTGCCGCAGGTCTCGAGGCCGGTGCGCCGCAGGAACTCCACCACCTCGCGCCGGCCGCGGTACTCCCCGCTCATCACGGTGTGGCCCGGCACGCGCCAGACGACGTCTCGCGCGAGGGCGGCCGAGATCGCCATCGCGTCGTTGCCGAACGCCGCGAAGACCCGCCGCACGAGCGCAGCGTTCGCGTGCTCGGTCACGCGTCTCCGGAGAGCGTCGCGACGACCGCTTCCGCGATCACCTTCAGCGGACGCCCCGAGGCCTGGCTCGCCTTCCGCAGGCGCGCGAAGGCCTCCTGCTCGTTGAGCCGCTCCTTCTCCATCAGCAGCCCCTTCGCCCGCTCGATCACCTTGCGCGCGACGAGCGCGTCGGCGAGCGACTCCGCCTCCGCGCGCAGCGCCTGCAGCTCCTCGTGTCTCGCCCTCGCGGCGGCGATCGCCGGGAGCAGATCCTGCTCGCGAAACGGCTTCACGAGGTAGCCGAAGACCCCGGCCTCGACCGCCCGCGAGACGAGCTCGTCCTGGCCGTACGCGGTCAGCATCACGATCGGGATCGGCCGCTCGTCGAGGATCCGCCGCGCCGCCTCGATCCCGTCGAGCTTCGGCATCTTCACGTCGAGCACCGCGGCGTCGGGCTCGGCCGAACGCGCCAGCTCGACCGCCTCCTCGCCGTCTTTCGCCTCGGCGCAGACCTCGAACCCGGCGCGCTCGAGCAGGGAGCGCAGGTCGAGCCGGATGATCGTCTCGTCCTCGGCGATGAGGATCCTCACGGGCGGACCGCGTTCCGCAGCCGGATGCCGCTGAAGTCGAGCGACGACTCGACCACCTTGTCCCACAGCGGGTAGAGCGTGGGCGCGACCCGCAGCTCGATTCCGGCGTCGGCGTGCCGCGCGAGGAGATCGCCGAGCTCCACGAGCTCGAGGGGCGTCACAGCTTGTCGTGAGACGAAGAACTTGTCCCACGGCTCGAACGACTCGACCGGCAGCCGGTACGCGTAGACCCGGGCCGACCGGAACCGCTCGAGCCAGCCCGACTCGATGACGCCGACCCGCCGCATCCGGTCGCCGTCGAGCCAGCGGTCGACGTCCTCGTCGGTCGTATCGTCGTTCGCCTTGAAGCAGGCACGCGGGCAGTCGCGCGGGAACCAGTAGAGCCACCAGTGCGCCGTGTCGACCGCCCAGACGAGCGGCTCGTCGAGCGCATGCAGCTCGTTGTGATGCGGGTGGAAGACCTCGATCGTCGGGTCCTCGCTCACGTGCCACAGCCCGGTCATGGCAGCGACCGGAGCAGCGCCGCAGGCTCGGGCCAGAAGAGGAGCTCGGCGGCTTGCTCACGGCGCAGCCACCGGTACTCGACGTGCTCCTCGTTCAGCCTCGGCTCCCACGCCGGCTCGACGTCGACGAGGTACGCCTCGACATGGACGCGCAGCCCGGGATCCTGCTCCCAATCCTCTCGGATGTAGGCGAACGCACCCAGCGGCTGCAGCTCGCCCGCCTCGAGCCCGGTCTCCTCTCGCAGCTCTCGAAGGGCCGCGACGTGGAAGGCTTCGCCTGGCTCGACCCCGCCTGCGATCGCGTGCCAGTAGCCGCCGCTCTCGGGCGAGCGATGGGCGACGAGGAACTCGTCCCCGCGGCGGACGTGGATCAGCACCTCGCTCCACTCCCTCATGCCGGGAACACCACCTCGGCGCGCGCGCCGGCGAAGGCGAAGCTGCCCTGCAGCTCGTCGGCGACGAGCGCGCGTACGATCGAGAGCCCGGTGCCGCCCGCGGCCCCGTCGGCGCCGGATCCCTCGTCGGCGATCGTGAGGACGACGTCGCCGTCACGGCGGCCGAGCTCGATCCGCACCGTCCCGGCGCCGTGCTCGAGCGCGTTCTGGAGGAGTTCCGAGAAGACGAGGGCGAGCGCCGTCGCGCGGCTGCCGGCGAGGGAGACCGGCTCGAGCTGCGCCTGCACGTCGCGGCCCGCACCGATTCCCTGCACGAGCATCGCGCGCAGCCGGTCGATCAGCTCCGAGAGCTCGACGTCCTCCTCCCGCTGTTCGGTGAGCGACTCGTGCACGGCGGCGATGGCCAGGATCCGGTTGACCGAGTGCTCGAGCGCCTCGCGCGGGTCGACCCCTTCGGCCCGCGCCTGCAGGCGCAAGAGCGAGGCGACGGTCTGGAGGTTGTTCTTGACCCGGTGGTGGATCTCCTGGGCAAGAACGCCGCGCATGACCGCCCGGCCGTGCTCGAGTGCGACGGCGGCATGGTGCGCGATTGCCTCCAAGAGGGCACGCTCCTCGTCGGTGAACGGCGTGTCGCGGTCGGCCACGAGCTGGCCGATCTCCCGGCGCTTCCACCGCAGCGGCGTGCGGACCGCGTAGCCGCCGGCGCGTCCCTCGGGCCAGGCGATGCGGCCGTCCTCGAGCACGAGCGCCGCGCCGGTCGCATGCACCGCGTCCATCGTGGTCTTGACGATCGCCTCGAGCGACTCCTCGAGGTAGAGCGACTCCGAGACCGCCTCGGAGATGCGTGCGAGGGCCTCGAGCTCGGCGACCCGCCGTTGCGCCTCGGTGTAGAGCTTGGCGTGGACGATCGACTGCGCGACCTGGCCCGCGATCGCCTGGAGCAGCTCGATCTCGTCGGGCCGGAACTCGCGCGGCTCGCGCGTCCGGACGTTGAGCGCGCCCGCGAGCTGCTCGCGCGCGAGGATCGGGACGGCGAGGATCGACTCGTACTCGTCCTCGGGCAGGTTCGGGAACTCGCGCCACCGCGGGTCGAGGTCGGCGTTCGCCGCGATCGAGACGGGTCGGCGCTCCGCCGCGGCGGTGCCGGTGATCCCTTCGCCCGGGCGCAGGCGCGGGCGTCGCGTCATCTCGTCGAGCGGGGTGCCGTGCGTCGCGCGCAAGACGAGCTCGCCCGCGTTCTCGTCGTAGAGGTAGACGAAGCACGCGTCGGCGTCGAGGGCGGCGGCGACTTCGTTCGCGACGAGATGCAGGACCTCCTCGAGGTCGAGCGTCGAGTTGACGGTGGCGATCGTCTCGGTCAGCAGCCGCAGGTGGCGGTCGGTCGCCTGCACGGGCCTATCGTAGGAGCGTCGTGGCTCTGACCCACGTCCTGCTCTTCTTCCACCTGCTCGGCGCGATCGGCTTCTTCGCGGGAGCCGCGGTCGTCGGCACGCTCCAGGCAGCGGCGATCCGGCGGGAGCGGCCGAGCGAGGTCTACGCGTTGTTGCGCCTCGCGCCGGTCGGGGCGGCGCTCGTCGGGCTCGGCGCGCTGCTGACGCTCGTGTTCGGGCTCGCGCTCGCCGAGCACGAGGGCCTCGGCTTCTCGCCGGCGTGGATCCAGGCGGCCCTCGGCCTGTGGGTGGCGAGCATGGCCGTCGGCGGCTCCGGGGGGCGGACGGCGCGCCGGGCCCGTCACCTCGCGGCGGAGCTCGCCGCCGGGGACGACGCGCCGAGTCCGGAGTTGTGTGCCCTCGTCGCAGCCCCCGTCCCGCTCGCGGCGAGCTACGCGAGCGGTCTCATGCTCGTCGCGATCCTCGCGCTGATGGTCTGGCAGCCCACGTGAGTCAGGGCGCCCCTCCGCAGATCCCAAGTAACAGTCTGTTACTAACTTGGACGGCGGCCCATTCGGACAGGTCTTCGACGGAGTAACGAGGGCCCGCGTAACACCTAGTGACAGTCTGTTACTAGGAATGACACGGCCGTTCTAGCCGGGGCGCACGAAGAAGAGCCCGGCCACGCCGAGGCCGAATAGGACGAGCGCAAGGAGCGAGTCCGGTCCCAGCCGGACGCGGCAGCGCAGCGGGCGGACGATCACGCCGAAGCCGTAGATCGCCGTCAGCGCGACGCCGAGGGCGGCGAGCCACGCGTTGAGGTTTCCGGCCGACGGCAGGACAGGCTTGCCGGCGACGAGGTCGGCGACGAGGAAGAGGCAGACCTGGAACGCGTTGCCGCCGAGGATGTCGCCCATCGCGAGCGCGTGGTCGCCGAGCCGCACCGCCGCGATCCCGGACGAGATCTCGGGCAGCGCGGTTGCGAAGGCGAGTACCGTCGCGCCGAAGATCACGCCGTTGACGTTGAGCCGCGTCGCGAGCTCGTTGCCGCTCTCCTCGAGGGCGACGCCGGCCGCGAGGGTGACCGCGGAGGCGAGCCCGAAAAAGAGCGCGACCCGGGCCGTGGACGACGCGGAGAAGGGATGCGCCTGCTCCGGATGGGCCCGCTCGCGGCGTCGGCGGCCCGGTTTGCTGCCCGGCATGTCGATGTTCCAGCGCGGGTCCTTGCTCTCCTTGTTGATCACGTAGAGGCCGACGAACCAGATCACGACGATCCCGAGCGACGCGGGACTGACGCGTCCGCCGATCGCGGTCGACGGCTTCAGCAGGGACCCCATCTCGACGCCCGCGACGAGGATGATGACGAGCAAGCCTTCGAGCACCGGTGTCAATCGCCCGACGAGGTATGTGAGCGGTCGCGTGGGCCCGACGGCGAAGTCGCAGATCAGCAGCACCATCGTCTGGATCGCGATCCCGCCGATCAGGTTCCCCGCGGCGAGCGTGAGGTTGCCGGAGGCGGTCGCCGAGATCGTGATCGCGAGCTCGGGGAGGCTGCCCGCGATCGAGAGGAGGATCAGCCCGCCGAGGTCGTCGCCGAGCCCGAGCCTCGAATCGAGCGCATCCGTCGTCTTCGAGAGCAGGGTGCCGGCCGCCCACGTCGCGGCTGCGCCGCCGAGGAAGATCAGAACGAGAAGGGGCGAGCCGAGCCCGGCCACGCACAAACGATGCGGGCTGCGGCGGACGGACAGGCGCCCACCGCAGCCTCGCCTCGGCGACCTAGAGCACGGCCAGGTACTTCTTCATCTCCCACTCGGTGAGCTGCACGCGGTACTCGTCCCACTCTTTCCGCTTCAGCTCGACGTAGCGGTCGAAGATGTGCGGGCCGAGCGCCTTCCGCATCAGCTGCGACTGCGAGAGCTCGTCGACCGCCTCGCCGAGCGTCTCGGGGAGGGAGACGATGCCGCGCTCGCGCCGCTGCTCGGCGGTGAGGTGGTAGAGGTTCGTCTCCATCGGGTCGGGCAGCTCGTAGCCCTGCTCGATCCCCTCGAGCCCCGCGTGCAGCAGCGCTGCGAACGTGAGGTACGGGTTGCAGGCCGGATCGGGGCAGCGGATCTCGGCGCGCGTCGCCTGCTCGGAGCCCGGCTTGTACAGCGGGATGCGGATCAGGGCCGAGCGGTTCCGCTGCGACCACGCGACGTAGACCGGCGCCTCGAAGCCCGGCACGAGCCGCTTGTACGAGTTGACCCACTGCGCGAAGACCGCCGAAAGCTCACGGGCATGCCGGAGCTGTCCCGCGATGAACGCCTTGGCCACGTCGGAGAGATGCCACTTGTCTTCCTCGTCGAAGAACGTGTTGCGGCCGTCGGTGAAGAGCGACATGTGCGTGTGCATGCCGGAGCCGTTCTCGCCGAAGAGCGGCTTCGGCATGAAGGTCGCGTGGTAGCCGTGCTGCTTCGCGATCTCCTTGACGACGAGCCGGTACGTGAGCATGTAGTCGGCCATGTCGAGCGCGCCCGCGTAGCGGATGTCGATCTCGTGCTGCGACGGGCCGACCTCGTGATGGTGGTATTCGACCGGGATCCCCATCGACTCGAGCGCGCGGATCGTGTCGCGGCGGACGCCGGTCGCGGCGTCCATCGTCGTCTGCGCGAAGTAGCCGCCCTCGTCGAGGGTCTCGGTGCCGGTCTCGTCCTTGAAGAGGAAGTACTCCGCCTCGGGCCCGACGTTGAACGTGTCGAAGCCCAGCGCCTCCATCCGCTCGAGCGCACGCCGCAGCGCGTACCGCGGATCGCCGGCATACGGCTCGCCGTCGGGCGTGACGACGTCGCAGATCATCCGCGCCGTCTGGCCCTCGGGCAGCACCCGGAAGGTCTCGGGATCGGGGATCGCGACCATGTCCGACTCCTCGATCGCGTTGAAGCCGGTGATCGACGAGCCGTCGAAGCCCATCCCGTCGTCGAGCGCGCCCTCGACCTCCCCGATCGTCACCGCAAAGCTCTTGAGGTGTCCCTCGAGGTCGGTGAACCAGAGGAGCACGTCCTCGATGCCGCGGGACTCGAGCTCCGCCAGCACCGCCGTGCGCGACTCCGGGTTCGATGTCGCCCTGTTCCTGCTCTCCACGTACGCCATTCTCCCTCCTGACTCCTGTCCCTCGAAACGCAAAAAGCCCCGGCCGCCACCTTGTGTGGTCGACCGAGGCTCCGTCGCCTCGCATTGTCGTGGGGAAGCTTACACGTCGGGCGGACGGAGCCGACGCTACCCTCAGAGGCGTCCTGGTCCGCGCCCTCGTCGCCCTCGTCGCACTCACCGCGGCCGCCGGATTCGCCGCGGCGCCGCACGCGGCGCCGCCGTCCGGGCCGCAATACGTCGCGCCCGCCGGCTCGGGCGCGCTCTTCGTCGTCAGCGGTCACGGCTGGGGACACGGCGTCGGCATGGGCCAGTGGGGCGCGCAGGGGTACGCGCAGCAGGGCTTCACGTACGACCAGATCCTCGCCGCGTACTACCCGGGGACGACGCTCGGCCAGACCACTGCGACGTCGATTCGCGTCCTGCTCGCAGACCGCAAGAAGACGCTCACGGTCTCGTCCGGGAAGGCGATCACGGTCGAGGACGCGGACGGCGTCGACCACACGCTCGCGGCCGGCAGCACCGTCCTCACGCCGGCGCTCCAGCTCGCGGTCGACGGGGGGACGCCGCAGAAGCTCACGCCGCCGTTGACGTTCACCGCGGCGTCCGGGTCGTTGCTCAAGCTCGGCCGGCGCTACCGGGGGCAGCTCGTCGTCGACGTCCTCAACGGCAAGCTCCGCGCGATCAACGTCCTGCCGCTCGAGCAGTACCTCTACGGCGTCGTCCCGGCCGAGATGCCGTCGGCGTGGCTGTCCGGCGCGCTCGAGACGCAGGCGGTCGCCGCCCGCTCGTACGCGCTGGCGAACCGGCAGGCAGCGGCGCCCTTCGACGTCTACGCGGACGGTCGCAGCCAGGCGTATCTCGGCGTCTCCGTCGAGACGCCGGCGGCGCGGGCGGCCGTGGACGAGACCGCCGGACAGGTGCTCCTCTACGACGGCGACGTGGCCGACACGCTGTTCTCCTCGAGCACCGGGGGGAGGACGCAGTCGGCGGCGGACGCGTTCGGCGCACCGGGCCGTCCGTATCTCGTCTCGGTGCGCGATCCGTACGACACGATCTCGCCGTACCACGACTGGGGCCCCGTGCCGGTCACCGCGAAGGTGCTCGGGCGGGCGCTGGGCGTGGCAGGGCACGTCGTCGATGCGACCGTCGGTCGCAACTCGTCGAAGCGCGTGAAGACGGTCAAGCTCACTTCGCTGCAGCGCGGGACGCAGCGGACGTCCAAGGCGGCCGGCGCCGCCGTCGCGTCGGCGTTCGGCCTGCGCTCGACCTGGTTCAGCATCGGCGTTCTCTCGCTGCAGCCGCCCGCGCCGAATCCCGCGATCGCTCCGGGCGTGAGGGTCAGGCTGAGCGGCGTCGTGCGTGGTCTCCGCGGAGTCGTCGTGCAGGAACGCAGCGGCGGCGGGCCGTGGAAGCAGTTGCGCTCGCTCACCCCGGCGGCGGCGACCGGCGCCTTCCACGTCGCCGCCAAGCCCAGGGTCACGACGCAGTACCGGCTGGCCACGGCGGATGATGCGGCTGCGCCCGTGCGGATTCGGGTCAAGGCGGCTACCTTGAAGTAGTGAAGAAGTTGCGCGTCGCGCTGCTCGGCGCGGTGGTCTCGGCGCTCGTCGCGACCTCCTCTGCGGCCGCGTTCACGCCGACGAACGCCTACTTCCCCAAGCAGTGGTACCTCAGCTCGGACAAGGCGTTCGACGCCTGGGACACGCCGCCCGACTTCAACCCGGTGAAGATCGCGATCGTCGACTCGGGGGTCGACTGCTCGCTGCCGGATCTCGCGGGACAAGTCGTGAAGAGCAAGAGCTTCGTCGGCGGCGGCGACGGATGTACCGACGGCCAGGGGCACGGCACGATCGTTGCAGGCGAGATCGCCGGGGCGCTGAACTCCGCAGGCGTCGTCGGACTCGCCTACTCGTCCGAGCTGCTCGTCGCGAAGGTCGTCGCCGTCGACGGCACGATCCCGATCAAGGCCGAGGCTGCCGGGATCAGATGGGCCGTCAACCAGGGCGCACGCGTGGTCAACCTGAGCTTCGGCGCGGTCCGCGATCCGCTCGCCCCCGACCTCGACACGTACTCGAAGGTCGAGGCCGAGGCGGTGGCCTACGCCGTCAAGAAGGGCGCGCTCGTCGTGGCCGCGGCCGGAAACGCCGACGAGGCGTACACGACGCCGTGGGAGTTCGCGAACTGGCCCGCGGCGCTGCCCCACGTGATCGGCGTCGGCGCCTTGACGAAGTCCGGGAACGTGCCCGACTTCTCGGACCGCGACACGAGGTTCGTCGACCTCGCGGCGCCGGGCGTCGGCATCTTCTCCACCTTCCCGACCGCGCTCACGGCGGCCGAGCCCGGCTGCACGCCGCAGGGGTACACCGACTGCGCGATCGGCGACTACCACCACCCGGAGGGGACGTCGTTCGCGGCCCCGCAGGTGTCCGCGGCGGCCGCCGTCCTCCTGGGCCTCCACCCGTCGCTCTCGAGCAGCCAGGTGACGCGGATCCTCGAACGGCACGCCGACGACGTGAACGCGTCGGACGGCTGCCCCCAGTGTCCGGCCGGGCGGGACAAGTTCAGCGGCTGGGGCGCCCTCGACGTGACGAAGGCGGTCGACTCCCTGCAGTCGGGCTCGTCGCTTCCACCCTCCGACCGTCTCGAGCCGAACGACAGCGCCGCCCAGGCCCGCAAGCTGTGGGGGAAGCGGCCGGACGTTGCCGCGACGCTCGACTACTGGGACGACCCCGTCGACGTCTACCGCGTGCACCTCGACCGCGGGCAGCGCCTTCACGCGCGGCTGGCGGCGCACTGGTCGGCGGCCGCGGTCGATCTGAGTATCTGGCGTCCGGGCCTCCCCGTGCTGCGCGGACGCAAGGGGATGGTGGCGGCGACCGCACGTGCGGGGCGTGCTCAGCGGCTCGGCTATCGCGCGGCCCACGCGGGCTGGTACTACGTCCAGCTGCGGGTCTCGCACCACGGCGGCGGCCGCTACGCGCTGCAGCTGACGAAGAGCGCGTAGGCCTACTGGTTCTCGAGCAGCTCGTCCTCGGCGACCGCGCGCAGCACGCGGGCCGGGTTGCCCACGACGAGCATCCGCGGCTCGACGTCCTTCGTCACGACCGCGCCGGCTCCGACGAACGCCTCCTCGCCGATCTCGACGCCGGGGAGCAGAACCGCGCCGCCGCCGACTCGCGCGCCGCGGCGGATCGTCGGGCCCCGCAGCAGCTCGCGGCGCCGCTCGGTGCGACCCATGAAGTTGTCGTTCGTGGTCACGACGCAGGGAGCGATGAAGACGTGCTCCCCGAGCGTCGAGTACGCGGTGATGTAGGCCTCGGCCTGGATCTTCGTCATTGCCCCGATCGTCGTGTCGTTCTCCACGAGCGAGCCGCGCCCGAGCACGACGTCGTCGCCGACGACGACGCGTTCGCGGACGCACGACTGGTCGCCGAGGATCACGCGCGCGCCGACCGTCGCGCCGGCGAAGACGGTCGCGCCGGTGGAGACGATCGTCCCGTCGCCGATCTCGGCCGGCGGCAGCTCCTCGCGCTTCGCGCTCGAGCGCGGTGAGAGCGCGGGCTGCTTGCCGACGACCGCGTTCTCGAGCACCTTCACGCCTGCGCCGAGCTTCGTGCCCGGGTAGACGATCGCGCTCGGGTGGATGTCGGGCTCAGCTTGCACGGAGGCTCTCCGTCAGGAGCTCGAGTGCGCGCACGACCTCGAGCCCGTCGCGCATCTCACGGCCGTCCCAGCTCTCCTGCACGAGGCGGACGAAGTGCTGGCACTCGAGCTTCAGCGGCTCGGCGTTCGACAGCTTGGGACTGAAGGTGTCGCCCGTCCGCGTCCGCCACTCGCCGTACGAGTCGGACGGCTCCTCGGGCGCAGCGTCGTACACCGTGATCTTGCGGTCGAGCTCCATGTCGTCGAAGACGGCCATCTTGTCGCGCCCCACCACGGTGAGCCGCCGCATCTTGTGCGGGTCGAGCCACGAGAGGTGCATGTGCGCGATCTTCCCGGACGCGAAGCGCAGGTAGCAGAAGACGACGTCCTCGACGCCCGCGTTGAGGAACGCGTGACCGTGCGCCGCGGCCTCGACGATCTCCTCCTGGATCAGATACTGGATCACCGAGAGGTCGTGCACGCCGAGCGACCAGAGCGCGTTCTCGTCCTTGCGGATCTTCCCGAGGTTCTGGCGGTTGCCGTAGACGACGAGCACGTCGCCGAGCTCGCCCGAGTCGACGATCTCCTTGAGCTTCTGCACGCCGGGGTGGTAGAGCAGGAGGTGGCCCGGCATCAGCACGAGCCTGTTCGCCTCGGCGAGGCCGATCAGCTCCTCCATCTCCGCGGCCCGCATCGCCGGCGGCTTCTCGACGAAGACGTGCTTGCCCGCCTCGAGCGCTGCCTTCGCGAGCGGATAGTGCGTGGGCACCGGGGTCGCGAGCACCACTGCGTCGACGTCGGCGGCCGCGAGCAGCTCGTCGAAGTCGGCGGTCACCGTCGCCCGGGGATACCGCTCCCCGAACTCCGCTCGTCGCTCCTCGCTCGCGTCGCAGAGCCAGCGGAGGTCGGCGAGGTCGTCGAAGTTGCGCGCGAGGTTGCGGCCCCAGTAGCCCAGTCCCGCCTGTCCGACGCGCAGGCCGCTCACAGCTTGTACACGTGATCCGCGGCCGCGCCCTTGGTGCCGGTCGCGTTGCGGAGGTCGACGACGAGCGAGGCGTCGTCCACGAGCTGCTCGTAGTCGAGGGAGGAGTGGTCGGTGACGACGACGACGCAGTCGTGCGCCTGCGGCTCGTACGGGACGGACGAGAGCTCGATGCCCTGCTCGGCGATGCGCGGGACGTGCGGGTCGTGGTACGAGACCTCGGCGCCCGCGTTCTGCAGCAGCGTGATGAGCTTCAGCGCCGGCGACTCGCGCAGGTCGCCGATGTCGGGCTTGTACGCGACGCCGAGTACGAGGATCCGCGAGCCTTTCATGGCCAGCTGCGCGTGGTGGTTGAGCGCCTGCGAGACGAGCGAGCGGCAGAAGTACGGCATCTCCTCGTTCACCTTGCCGGCGAGCTCGATGAACTCCGTGTAGAAGCCGAACTCGCGCGCCTTCCACGTGAGGTAGAACGGATCGACGGGTATGCAGTGCCCGCCGAGGCCGGGGCCGGGGCTGAAGGGCATGAACCCGAACGGCTTCGTCGCCGCCGCGTCGACGACCTCCCAGATGTCGATGCCCATCCGGTCGCAGAGGATGGCGAGCTCGTTGACGAGCGCGATGTTGACCGAGCGGAAGATGTTCTCGAGCAGCTTCGTGAGCTCGGCCGCCTCCGGGCTCGTGACCGTGTGCACGGTGTCGACCGCGCGCCGGTAGAGCGTCGCCGCCCGCTCCGTGCACGCGGGCGTGATGCCGCCGAGCACCTTCGGCGTCGTCTTCGTCGTCCAGTCCTCGCGGCCCGGGTCGACCCGCTCGGGCGACATCGCGAGGAAGAAGCCCTCGCCCGCCTGCAGGCCGCTCGCTTCCTCGAGGATCGGCTGCAGCAGTTCGCGCGTCGTGCCGGGCCACGTCGTCGACTCGAGCACGACGAGCTGACCCTCGCGCAGGACCTGACCGATGCGGCGCGCCGCGCCTTCCACGATCGAGAGGTCGGGCTCGCGCTGATGCGAGAGCGGAGTCGGCAGCGCGATCAGGATTGCGTCCGCGTCGCGCAGGTCCTCGTAGCTCGTCGTCGCATGCACGAGGCCGCGCTCGACGAGCGGAGCGAGCCGCTCGCTCGGGACGTCGGGAATGTGCGACTCGCCGCGGTTGAGCGCCGCGACGACGTCGTCGAGCACGTCGACGAGCAATACGCGGCAATCTGCCTCGGCGAACACGGCGGCGAGAGGCACGCCGACGTAGCCGGCGCCGACGACCGCGACGTCGTAGTCCGCACCCTCAGCCATGGCCGTCGGCAAGGCTAGCTGCGACCCGTTCCGCAGCGTGCCCGTCTCCGTACAGCGGCGGCCGCTCGTCGGGCATTCGCGCCGTCGCGACCGCGGCCGCGAGCTTCTCCGGGTCGTCGTCGACGAGAACGTTCGCGCCGAGCTCGACCGTGTCCACCCACTCGGTCGACGGCCGCGCGGTCACGCACGGAACGCCGTACCAGTACGCCTCCTTCTGCAGCCCGCCCGAGTCGGTGACGAGGACGCGTGCCTGGGAGACGAGTGCCGCCATGTCGAGATAGCCGACCGGGGCGATCACCTCGACGTTGGCCGGGGTCTCGGCGAGCACCGAGCGCGTGCGAGGGTGGATGGGAAAGACGACGCGCCCGTCGATCCGCCCCAGCCCGTCGACGATGCGCGCGAGCCGCTCCGGCCGGACGTTCGCCTCGCGGTGGATCGTCGCGACGGCGTAGCCACCGGGCTCGAGCCGGTGTTCGGCGAGGAGCCGCGAACGCTCGCGCGCGATTGGTGCGAGCCTGAAGCAGGCATCCGCCATCACGTCGCCGACCACCTCGATTCGAGCGGCGATGCCCTCGGCCAGCAGCGTCTCGCGCGACCGCTCGTCGGGGCAGAGGAGAAGCGCGGCGGCGGCGTCCACCGCGATCCGGTTGTGCTCCTCCGGCATCGAGAGGTCGCCGCTGCGCAGGCCGGCTTCGACGTGGGCGACCGGAACGCCGGCCTCGCCCGCCGCCTCGGCTCCCGCGCGGGTCGAGTTGGTGTCCCCGAAGACGAGCGTCCAGTCGGGCCGCTCCTGTGCGAGCGCCGCGGCGATCGCGGGCCGCATCGCGTCGGCGTCGGCGGTGTGGAGGTCGAGCCGGTACCGCGGCTCCGACAGCGCGAGCTCCTCGTAGAAGACAGTGGAGAGCTCCGGATCCCAGTGCTGGCCCGTGTGCAGCCCGACCTCCTCGATGCCCGCCTCGCGCAGGGCGGCGGACACGGGGCCGGACTTGATGAACTGAGGCCGGTTCCCGACCACGGAGAGAACCTTCACGCGCCGAGGCTACAAGGCTATCGTCGGCCCGTGAGACGGATGCTCGCGGTTGTCGCGCTTGCCGGAGCTCTGGCCGTCGGCGGGAGTCGGCCCGCGCAAGCCGGCGGGTTCGATCCCGACCCGGTGTTCCCGGTCGGCCACATCTCCGCGACGGTCAGCCATCAGATCCCGAAGCTCGAGCACGTCGCCTCGGCCCTCGCCGGCCGACACGCGGTCGTCAACTGCTGGTCGAACCGAGGCTGGGCGCAGCTGCAGGCCTGGGAGGGAGGGCATTTCGAGCCGGTTGCCGTGGACGCCGTCGGTCTGACGCAGTTTTCGACGCACCGGATCGAGCTGTCGCCGTTCGTGTGTCAGATCCTCGCTCAGGGGATCGAGCATCCGGCCGCGCAGCCGCTGTTCACGGCCTGGGCCGTCACTGTCCTCGCGCACGAGTCCGCGCACGTGTCCGGGATCGCGGCGGAGAATCGAGCCGAGTGTCGTGCGGTCATCACCGAGCCACGAGCCGCCGAGCTGCTGGGCATCTCGCGGCCGCTCGCGCGTCGCTTCCAGCACGTCTACCGCGGCACCGTCTATCCCTACGATGTCGCGCGCTACCGGACCCCGCCGTGCGCCGCAGGCAGACCCGGTGTCGTCGTCCCGGACACGCTCGGCTCGGCGGCGAGCCTTCGTCCGCTCGAGCAGGTGGCGACAGCAGTCGATCGAAGCGTCGCTCCGTGGAAGGACATCGGCGGTGCGTTCAGCGTCGGCCCGCTTTCCCCGTGCTCCCCGATCAGGAGCCGCAGCTGGGAGCTCGCCCGACTCGGCCGGGCTCTCCTCGGGCCGCGCCGTGAGCACGTCGTGTACGCCGCCGTAACGCTGAAGACCGAGCGTGACCTCGCGGGCTCGCTCACGCGCTACCAGGCTTCGGAGCGCTGCGAGCTCTCTCAGCTCCGTGCCCATGCGCGCGAGACCCACTCCGACGCGAAGTACTCACGCGCCGCGGTCCCGCCTCGGATCACGAGCCTCTCCCCGCAGGTCAGGGCCTTTCGGGAGCTCTATACGACGCGTGGAGAACGGTGGAACCGCGACAGCATCTTCGTCTTCGACAGCGCGGCGCGGACCATCTTCCATCTGTACTTTGCGGCGCCCGTCGGGCGGCTTCCGGTCGCGGTCGAGGTTCGAGCGGTGTCGGCTCTGCTCCGGGACGAGGCTACAATGGCCCGCCGTTCGGGCCGTTAGCTCAGCTGGTAGAGCAGGGGACTCTTAATCCCAAGGTCGCAGGTTCGATCCCTGCACGGCCCATCCATCCGACCGCAGCGCGCCCTGCCTGGCCTTTCCGCCGAAGATCGTGCACACTGCGACGAGCAACGAGACCGGACTGGGGGGCAGAGCCACGAGCAGCGGGACGGAGCCGCTCGCGACCACCGCAGAAACCGTCGACGACGCCGTCCGCCGGCTCGTCGTCGAGCGCTCGCACGACCTCGTCACGCTCTGCGATCTCGGCGGCTCGATCGTGTACGCGTCACCGTCCTGGGGCAGCCTCGGCTGGAAGCCGGCGCAGCTCGCGGGGCTCGCGGTGCTCGAGCTGATCCATCCCGAGGACGCGGAACTCGCGACAGAGGCGTGGAACGAGGTCGCCTCCGGCACGGACGTCGACGCCGTCACGATCAGGCTGCGCCGCTCGAGCGGAAGCTACGGCTGGTTCGAGGTGAACGGCTGCTCGGTTCGCGACGACGACGGCGAGATCCGCTTCATGCTCGGCACGGCGCGCGACGTGAGCGAGCGGGAGGAGCTCCGTTGGCGCTTGCGCGACCTAGACGCCGTCTACCGGTTCGCCGACGCCGTGGCGGGGGCGGACGCGCTCGAGGACGTGCTCGCGGCCGGGCTCGACGCGCTGATCGAAGCCGCCGGCGCCGAGCGGGCCTCCGTCCTGCTCGCCGACGAGGAGGGCGTGCTCCGCTTCCGCGCCTGGCGCGGCCTCTCGGACCGCTACCGCGCCGCGACCGAGGGCCACTCCCCGTGGCCGGCGGACACCGAGGATCCACAGCCCGTACTCGTCGACGACGTCGCCGCTGCGGGCTTCGAGCCGGAGCTCGAGGCCGTCGTCCGCAAGGAGGGCATTGGCGCGCTGGCGTTCATTCCGATCGTGCGCGGCGGCCGGCTGCTCGGCAAGTTCATGCTCTACCGCGAGGCGCGGCACAGCTGGAGCGACCGCGAGGTGCTCCTCTCCCGCACGATCGCGCATCACCTCGCCTCGGTGGCCGAGCGGACGCAGGCGCAGGAGGCGCTGCGCGATTCGAGCCACGAGGCCGAGGAGTCGCGTTCGCGGCTCGCACTCCTGCTCGAGGCGACCGAGCAGCTGAGCCAGACGCTCGACTACGAGGAGCTGTTACGGCGGGTGCCGCAGCTCGTCGTTCCGCGAATCGCAGACGGCTGTCACGTCTACATCGCTCGCACCGACACCGAGCTGGTGCGCGTCGCTCACGCCCACGTGGAGCCGCGCATCGCCGCCCTCCTCGACGAGATCGACGCCGTCTACGACGTCGCTCGCCACCGGCGCATCCCGGTCGTCGAGGTCTTTCGCACCGGCACCGCGATCCACCGGCCGGCGCTGTCGCGGCCGCTGCAGAAAGTCGCGCGTCCGGGCGAGGAAGAGCTCGTTCGCATGGAGTCGCGCTCGCTCATCGTCGTCCCGCTCGAGGCCGGCGGACGGCGGCTCGGCGTGCTCGCGGTCACCTCGGCCGAGGCCGGCCGGCACGGCGACGACGACTTCGAGCTCGTCTCCGAGCTCGCCCGTCGCGTCTCGCTCGCGCTCGACCTCGTCGGCCTCCACCGGCGGGCGCAGGACTCGCTCGCACAGCTGCAGGCGGTGATCGCCCAGCTCCCGCTCGGGGTCGCGATCACCGACACCGAGCACCGGATCGTCCTCCGCAACGAGGAGCTCGAGCGCGTCTGGGGCTCCCCGGTCGCCGTCGGCGACGACCACCGCAAGAGCAGCATCGCGACCACCGGGTGGCCGCTGGAGCGCGCGATCGAGGACGGCGAGGTCACGATCGCCGAGCGCCGCGAGCTCGAATCGGGCGACGAAGTCCGCATGCTGGAGATCAGTGCAGCGCCTGTTCGCGACGACGACGGGGCGATCGTGTCTGCGGTCGCGGTCGTCTCCGACGTGACGCGGCGCAGCCGCTCGGAGGAGCAGCTCCGCTTCCTCGCCCAGGCGAACGAGCTGCTCGTCGCGAGCCTCGACTGGGAGCAGACGCTCGCCGCGATCGCCGATCTGGCCGTTCCCGCGCTCGCCGGCTATCTCGTGATCGACCTGCTCGACGAGGACGAGGAGCTCCACTGGGTCGTCGCCGTGCACGCAGACCCCGAGAAGACCGAGCTCGTGCGCGAGCTGCGCGGCCGCTATCCGCCGACGCTTCCCACGCATCCGATCCAGGTCGCGCTCCGCACGGGGAAGCCGCAGCTGCTGCCGGACCTCCAGGCGGAGGCAGACGCGATGGCGCACGACACGAAGCACGCGCGGGCGATCCGGCGGATTGCGAACACCTCCGGCATCGTCGCGCCGCTGATCGCGCGCGGACGGACGCTCGGGACGATCAGCCTCGGCACGATCCAGGGCCAGCCGCGGTTCGACGAGTCCGATCTGGCCATGGCGATGGAGCTCGCGCGGCGGATCTCGCTCGCGCTGGACAACGCGCGGCTCTTCTCCGAGGCGCAGGAGCGCGCCCACGCGGCCGAGGCGCTCGAATACGTCGACGACGGCGTCATCCTGGTCGACGAGGCCGGAATCGTGCGGCTCTGGAACCCGACCGCCGCGATCAGCCTCCGCCGGCCTGCAGTCGACGCCGTCGGTCGGCCGATCGCCGAGCTGCTCGCCGACTGGCCGTCGCTCCAGTCCCGCATCCCGGTCGCCTCGGAGCCGCAGTCGGGCGGCGCGTCGCGCGCACAGACGCTGCCCGTCGACGTCCAGGGCGAGGAGCGGTGGCTGTCGTTCTCGGCCGTGCGCTTCGCCGGAGGCACCGTGTACGCCTTCCGCGACGTCACCGACGAGCGCGCCGTCGAGCAGATGAAGACGGACTTCGTCTCGACCGTGTCGCACGAGCTCCGGACGCCGCTCGCCGCGATCTACGGCGCCGCGATGACGCTGCGGCGTCGCGACCTCGCCGTCGACGAGACGCAAAAGGAGAGGTTGCTCGAGGTCGTCTCGAGCGAGGCCGACCGCCTCGCGCGGATCGTGAACGACATCCTCTGGGCGAGCCGGCTCGAGTCGGGTCGCATGAGCATCGCAATCGAGCGTTGCGACGCCGGTGCGATCGCGAACGAGGTCGTCGACGTCCTGCGCGCGCGGGCACCCGAGGGGATCGAGATCGCGGTCAAGAAGGCGCGGGCCCTGCCGCCCGTCGCCGCAGACCCGGACAAGCTGCGCCAGATCCTCATGAACCTGATCGAGAACGCGATCAAGTACTCACCCGACGGCGGTCGCGTCGAGGTCGAGCTCGGCCGCAGCGGCGGCCGCGTGCGGTTCCGCGTCACCGACCACGGTCTCGGCATCCCGCCCGCCGAGCAGGACCGGATCTTCGAGAAGTTCTTCCGGCTCGATCCGAACCTGACCCGGGGAGTCGGCGGTACCGGCCTCGGCCTCTACATCTCCCGCGAGCTCGTGACGCGGATGAACGGCCGCATCTGGGTCGACTCCGACGGACGCAGCGGTTCGTCGTTCTTCCTCGAGCTGCCGGTCGCGTGAGCGGAGCTCGTACGGCCATGTCCCGGTGCCTGGCACCGGGACATGCCGTGTTCGGACGCGTCG
The DNA here is from genome assembly GCA_036273695.1 of Gaiellaceae bacterium. GTDB lineage: Bacteria > Actinomycetota > Thermoleophilia > Gaiellales > Gaiellaceae > Palsa-739. The sequence continues at coordinate 4,066 of DASUHE010000055.1, read as the reverse complement.
GTTAGTACGGGGGACCTGCGGGTCCTGCGGGGCCTTCGTCGTAATACGTCCGCCGGCGCGTGAAGCCGCCGGGGCCGGCCCACGAGGACCAGAAGATCAGTGACAACAGGATTCCGACGATCCCGACGATCAGCAGGATCCAGCCGATCGTGTGGATGTTGACGCCGGAAACGGTCGTGTTCACGGCGAAGGCGAGCACGGCGCCTACGGCCGCCAATATCAGTCCAACTCCGAGCCCCATGCTTTCCTCCTTTTTCGGGGTCCGGGAGAGAAACGCACGAAGGCCGGTTCGAGGTTCGGGGGTCGCGCGGTTCGTCTAGGCTCCGAAGCGGATGCGCAGGGGCTCCATCGTCGCCCTTCTGGGACTGGCACTGGTCGCGGGCGGGGTTGCCACCGCGGTCGCGCTCGTGCCGACCTGGCTGCCGGAGGACGCTTCGCGCGAGGCCGGCCGCATCGATTTCGTCTTCTGGTTCGTGATCGCGATCTGCATCGCGATCTTCGCGATCGTCGCCGCGGCGCTCGTCTACGCAGTCGCCCGCTTCCGCGTGCACGAGGACGACTTCGAGGACGGGCCGCCCATCCACGGGCACACCGGGCTCGAGATCACGTGGACGGTGATCCCGTTCCTGCTCGTCACCGCGATCGCGATCGTCAGCGCGATCGTCCTCTCGCGCAACGACGCCCAGGCGGAGGACACGCTGCGCATCGACGTCACCGCGCAGCAGTTCGCGTTCACGTTCAACTATCCCGACGCCAAGAACGTCACCAGCCCCGTGCTGAGGCTGCCGGAGGGACGCTCCGTCGAGCTCTACATGCGCTCGCTCGACGTGATCCACTCGGTCTTCGTGCCCGAGTTCTCGCAGAAGGAGGACGTCGTGCCGGGGCTCGTCACGCAGCTCCACATCACGCCGACGCGCGTCGGCACGTTCCCGCTCGAGTGCACGGAGCTGTGCGGCCTCGGCCACTCGCTCATGCGGAGCGAGGCGATCGTGATGAAGCCGGCCGCGTTCGAGGCCTGGCTCAAGCAGCAGGAAAAGTCCGCAGCGCCGCCGCCCGCGTCCACCACGTCCTCGACCTCGACCTCGACCTCGACCTCGACGTCGACCACGTCGTCGTCGCCCTCGGCCTCCGGTCTGGCGGTCTTCAACGGGAACGGCTGCTCGGCGTGTCATACGCTGAACGCCGCCAAGGCGACGGGCACGATCGGGCCGGACCTCGACAAGCTCGTGGCGTACGCGAGGCAGGCGAAGCAGCCGCTCGCGTCGTTCGTGCAGCAGTCGATCGTCGATCCCGGCGCGTACGTGCAGCCCGGGTACACGAACGGCCTGATGCCGACGAACTTCGGCACGTCGATCTCGAAGGGCGACCTCAGCGCGCTCGTCGCGTTCCTCGTCCAATCGGCTAAAAAGCAAGGGAGTACGAAGGGATGATTCAGGCGTGACGACGACCGCGGCCGCCCAGGACACACACCAGGCCCCCGGCTCGACCGGCGGCGGAAGCTGGCGCATGCTCTACCGCGCCGGGCTCCTGCGCGCCGCCTGGATGTTCGTCATGTTCGGCGGGCTCGGCTTCGGCCTCGTCGTCCTCGTCCGCTGGGCGGCGCACTGGCACCCGATCATCGCCACCGAGCCGCTCGTCCTCGTCGCGGGCCTCGTCACTGCGCCGATCGGCTTCCTCGCCGGCATCGGCACTCTCGACTACTGGGCGTACTACGCCCTCGGCTTCCCGACGCGCGCCGAGGATCACTCGGGGCACGGCGCGAGGAGCTGGCGCGACTACCTGCGCGTCAACACCGACCACAAGGTGATCGGCGTCCAGTACCTCGTCACGACGATGTTCTTCTTCCTCGCGGGTGGGCTGCTCGCCCTGCTCGTGCGCGCCGAGCTCGCCAAACCGGGGATCCAGTACTTCGACCAGCAGACGTACAACGGGCTGTTCTCGGTCCACGCCGCGCTGATGATCTTCCTCTTCATCATCCCGGCCTTCGCGGGCCTGGCGAACTTCGTCGTGCCGCTCATGCTCGGAGCGGGGGACATGGCCTTCCCGCGGCTCAACGCGCTCTCGTTCTGGCTGCTGCCGATCGCCGGGATCATGATGCTGAGCTCGTTCATCGTCGGCGCCTTCGCCGGCGGCTGGACCGGGTATGCGCCGCTCAACTCGAGCCATCAGCCGCTCGGCGCGATCTTCTTCAACCAGGGAGTCCAGTGGGCCGGCGCGTCGTCGATCATGACCGCCCTCAACTTCCTCGTCACGATCATCACCATGCGCGCGCCGGGGATGACCTTCTGGCGCCTGCCGCTGCTCGTCTGGGCGAACTTCACGACCTCGCTGCTCGTCGTGATCGCGACGCCGTTCATCGCCGGCTCGCAGTTCTTCTCGATGTTCGACCACGTGATGCACACGTCGTTCTTCAACCCGGTCGGGGGTGGTTACCCCCTTGGGTACCAGCACATCTTCTGGTTCTACTCGCACCCGGCCGTGTACATCATGATGCTGCCCGGCTTCGGGATCATGAGCGAGGTCATATCCGTGTTCAGCCGGAAGCCGATCTTCGGCTACCGGTTGATGGCGCTCTCGCTGATGGCGATCGTCGTGCTCGGCTTCTCGGTCTGGGCGCACCACATGTTCGTGAGCGGCATGTCGTCGTGGCTGCGCGTGCCGATGATGATCACGACGCTCTTGATCGCGATCCCGACCGGGATCAAGATCTTCAGCTGGCTCGCGACGATCTGGGAGGGGAAGCTCCACTTACGCACGCCGATGCTGTTCGCGCTCGGCTTCCTCTCGATGTTCGTGATCGGCGGCCTGTCGGGCGTCATGCTCGGCGCCGTCCCGATCGACATCCACGTGAGCCAGACGGACTTCATCGTCGCGCACATCCACTACGTGCTCTTCGGCGGCTCGGTGTTCACGATCTTCGCCGGGATCTACTACTGGTTCCCGAAGATGACGGGCCGGATGTACGACGAGAGGCTCGGCAAGCTCCACTTCTGGCTCACCTTCGTCGGCTTCAACCTCACGTTCTTCCCGATGCACATCCTCGGCACCGAGGGGATGCCGCGGCGCGTCGCCGACTACCTGCCGAAGTTCGCCGACCTCAACATGTTCATCTCGCTCGCCTCGTTCGGGCTCGGCGCCTCGGTGATCGTCTTCCTCTACAACATGATCACGAGCTGGCGCTTCGGCGAGATCGCGCCCGCGAACCCCTGGCGGGCGATGACGCTCGAGTGGCAAGTCACCTCGCCGCCGCCGATCTTCAACTTCGACGAGATCCCGCAGGTCGTCGGCTCGCCGTACGAGTACGGCGTTCCCGGCGCGCAGCACGCGATCCTCGCGCCGTCGAAGGCCCGCGAGATGGAGGAGGTGCCGGTATGACGCACCTGCTCGTCGTGGCGAACGAGACGGTCGACGCACAGACGCTGCGCGACGCGCTCTCCGCCCGGGGAGACGACCTGACCGTCACCGTCGTCTCGCCCGTGAACGAGCCGCAGCGGGGTTACGTCGTCTACGTCGACACGCGGCGCGCTTCGGCTCGGCGCCGGCTCGAGCGGGCGCTCGGCCATCTGCGCGAAGCCGGGATCCCCGCCGACGGCTACGTCGTCGAGGCCGATCCGGCGGCGGCCGTGCGCGATGCGCTCGCGACGCTCGAGCCTCCGGTGGACGAAGTGCTCGTCTCGACGCATCCCGAGGAGAAGTCCGGCTGGCTGCGCCGTGGAGTCCTCGACCGCATCCGCTCGGCGGCGGGCTCGGTTCCGATGGAGCACCTCGTTGCGAGCGGCGACGGGCCGAGCGAGTCGAACGTGCTCGTGATCGCGAACGAGACGGTCGTCGGCGAGCCGCTGCTCGCGAGGATCCGGGAGCGTGCGGCGGCCGGGCCGGCGAGCTTCCTCATCATGTCGCCGCAGAGCGACCCGACTGCGGGTGAGCACCCCGAGGCCGAGCGGCGGCTGAAGCGCGCGCTGTCGCAACTGCGCGGCGAGGGGATCGACGTCCACGGCCAGGTCTCGCATCCCGATCCGTTCAGCGCGGCGATGGAGGCGGTGCACGACGAGCGCGTCGACGAGAT
>DASUHE010000054.1:0-4886 GCA_036273695.1 Gaiellaceae bacterium | reverse complement strand
ACGGTGAGCGGTTGGTCGGCGGGGTTCTCGGCCTGGGCCGGGGCGCTCCTCCTCACCGCCGCGGGCGTGCTGCTCGTGCTCCGCCGCGCGGGCGCCACGTTCAACCTCGGCAACGTCGGTCCGTCGGTACTCGTGGCCGGCGTCGCGGCCGTGGGACTACTGCTCGTGATCATCCGCTGGATCAGCTTCCCCCGCTACCACGACCTCGACGTCGGGGCGAGGTACGGCATCTACATCGCGTTGATTGCGGGAATCGCCGAGGTCACGGCTGCGGTGATGGCCATGCGGGCCTCGGGGGAGCAGATCCCCTGGACGCAGGGGCAGCGAGCCCCCGGGCAGCCCGCGTCGGCGCCCGAGTCGCCGCCGGAGGCTCCCGCCGTCCCGGAGGAATAGCTCAGCGCTCGAGCGGCAGCTCGTCGTGACGGCTCCACTCGTGCCAGGAGCCGGCGTAGTTGCGCGCCTCGAACCCGGCGGCGCGCAGGGCGAGCGTGGCGAGAGCCGAACGCGATCCCGAGTGGCAATAGGCCACGATCTGCGCGCCCTCGGCCAGCCCGACGAGCTCGCGGACCCGCTCGGGCGACGCCGGCTGCCCGGGCCCATCGAACAGCTCCTGGACGTCGAGGTTCCGCGCTCCGGGGATATGGCCCTGGCGCGGGTCGCACTGGTTGCCGCGTCGTCCGGTGTACTCGTCCGGCGTCCGGACGTCGAGGATCGTCAGCGTCTCGTCGCCCAGCCGGTCCAGCAGCTCCCGCCGGGTGGGAAACGCCGCGGGATTCGGCTCGAGCTCGGCCGCGGCCTCTCGCACGTGCTCCAACTCGACCGCTCCCTCGACGAGGTCGCCGTCCCAGCCGGCGATGCCGCCCAGGAGGACCGCGACCTGCGGATGACCCGCGAGCTCGGCCATCTGCGCCGCCGGCATCGCGCCGACGCCGTCGCCGCGATCAACGAGCACGAGACGCTCCCGGCCGGTGATGCCGTGGCGCCTCAGCCGCAGCGCGATCTCGTGCGCGAGCGCGCGCGCCGACTCCTCGTCCGCGGCCGGGGGCGGCGAGCCGAGCACGAGCGGCCGCGAGCCCGGGATGTGGCCGCGCATGTGCGCGTTCGGGCCGCGCACGTCGCCGACGACGACGTCGTCGTGAGCGAGATGCTCGGCCAGCCAGGCCGAATCGACGACCGCCCTCACAGCGCGGCGACGATACCTGCTTCGACTGCGATCGCGGGCCGCTGCTCGAGCCGGGCGAGCCAGCCGGCGAGCGCCGGGAAGCCGTCGAGGTCGACGCCGAGCATGTCGCGGGCCCGCAGCACCCACGGGACGTAGGCGATGTCCGCGAGCCCGTATTCCGAGCCCGCGAGGTACGGCTGCTCGTCGAGCATCCGGTCGAATCGTCCCAGCACGGCGTCGAGCTGCTCGGCGGCTCCGTCCTCGCCGCGCCGCAGCGCGTAGTACGGATCGGTCAGGTCGTGGTCGCGGAAGACGAGGAGCCGCACCGCCCCGCGATCGGCCGGGTCCGCGGGCAGCAGCGGCGGCTCCGGATAGCGTTCCTCGAGGAACTCCATGATCACGGCCGACTCCGGCAGCGGCCGGCCTTCGTCCTCCTCGATCACCGGCACGCGGCCCGTCGGGTTCTTCTCGTAGATCCAGGCCGGCCGGTCGGAGAGGTCGACCTCGACGACGTCGACCTCGATGCCCTTCTCGGCGAGGACGATCCGGACTCGCGCGCAGTACGGACAGCGCGGAGCGTCATACAGCGTGATCACGGTTGCACCCCCATCACGTCGGCGATTTGCTCGTACAGCTCCTGGGCGGGTGGAAGATCGTCGGGCGAGGCGGCGGTGCGGGCCGTCTCGCGCACGCGCTTCGGGTCTGCACCGGTCAGCCGCCCGACGACGGTCGCGTTCGCGCCGAGCGCGTAGGCGTCTCCCGGCGGCAGCTCGCCGTAGTACTCCGGAACGGACAGATACTCGTCGACGTCGGCGCCGCGGTCGAACAGGTCGTAGCGGACGACTGCGCCGCGCTCGACCCCGAGCGAGAGGACGACGCCGCCCGTCGTGTACGAGAGCTCCCTGGCGAGCGCCTTGAGCCTCGCGGGGTCGGCGTCGGTCGCGTCGGAGCGCACGCGGACCCAGCCCGGACGGACCTCGACGTCGGGCTCGAGGCGGAGCACCTTGACGGCATCCCGCCGTACCTTCTCGGCGTCGTCCGTCTGGACGTGGACGAAGCCGAACGTCGGCCCGTCCGCCGGCGCGAGCCGCTGCTCGAGCTGCGCGATCGGCGCCCCGAGCGTCAGCTCGACCGGCTTGAAGCCCCACCGCTCGTAGATGGCCCGCGCGTCGGCGTTCGAGGCGAGCACCTCGAGCTCGAGCATCTCGGCGCCCCGGTCGCGCAGCCGGGTGGCCGCCTCGCGCACGAGCTCGGCCGCGATCCCGCCCTTCCGTGCGGCCGGCCGTACGTAGACCACCTCGAGGAAGCCGAGCTTCTCGCCCTTGCGGCGGGCGACCGCGAGCCCGTCGTCGCCGGCGAGCAGGACGATCTCGTCGCCGATCGCCTGCTCGAGCCAGGCGAGATCCTCCGCGAGGTCGTCCTCACGCCAGGGCTCGTCCGGAATCTCCTCGTTGAAGGCGGCCCAGAGCTCGCGGACGAGCGGAAGATCCTCGGAGGTCGCGGCTCGGATCACGGCATCAGGTACTGGGCGAGGAGGTAATGCGCGGTCAAGTTCTGGAACGGCTCGAAACGGGCGCCTGCGGCGCGGACGTCCACGTCACCATAGAGAGAGCGCACCGCCTTGCGCAGCGCGAGGTCGCCGGCGGGCCACGCGCGCGGGCGGCCGAGGTAGCGGGCCAGGAACCAGTCCGCCGTCCACTCGCCGAGCCCGCGCAACGCGGTCAGCTGCGCCTTCACCTCCCCGTCCGGAAGCAGCCCCAGCGCGGCGAGGTCGAGGTCGGAGCGGGCGAGGCCGACGACGTACTCCGCCTTGCGCCGCGAGAACCCGAGCGCGAAGAGTTCCTGCTCGGACGCCGCCGCGAGCCGCTCGCGGGTGGGGAACGCCCAGGCGCGGCCGACGCGCTCGCCGAAGCGCTCGACGAGGCGGTTGCGGATGGCGACCGCGGCGAAGAGCGACACCTGCTGCGCTGTGATCGCGCCGACGAGCATCTCGAAGGGATCGGGGGCGAGCGTCGGCCGGAAGCCGGCGAAGCGGACGACGAGCGGCGCGAGCAGCTCCTCTCCGGCCGCCCACGCCGAGAACGCGACGAGGTCGAAGTCGAAGCCGAGCAGCTTCCGCACGAGGGGCTCGGTCTCGGCGTCGAGCGGCTCGACGTCGATGCCGCCGTCCGCTGCCGAGATCCGCAGTTCCCGCCGGCCGACGGCGCGGTAGAGCGCCCCGTCCTCCCAGACCGTCGCCCGGTCGAGCCCGAACGCGCGAAAGCGCGCAGTCGTCAGCTCGAGGGAGAACGGCTCCGGGACCGGCAGCAGCGGCACGCGCGCGCGTCGCGCTACAGGTGCGAGGTGAGCCCGGCGCCCGAGGCGTCGGCGCCCTCGGGCGACTCACCGTTCTGCGCGTTCTCGTACCAGCTGCGCCAGTACTTCCCGTCGTCGAGCTCCCGGGCGAACGCCGTCAGCTTCAGCGGGTTGAACGTGTCGCACATCACGGCGAGCTCGTGCGTCTCGTGCAGGCCGAGCGCGGCCTCGGCCAGCCCGGGCTGTGGCCCGTGCGGCAGACCCGACGGATGGAGCGTGATCGACCCGACCTCGACGCCTTTCCGCGAGCCGAAGTTGCCGGAGACGTAATAGATCATCTCCTCCGACTGCAGGTTCGAGTGGTGGTACGGGATCGGAACAGCCTGCGGGTCGAAGTCGAGCTTGCGCGGACAGAACGAGCAGATCACGAAGTTCGGCCCCGCGAACGTCTGGTGCGAAGGGGGCGGCTGGTGGATGCGGCCGGTGATCGGCTCGAAGTCGTGGATCGAGAACGTCCACGGATAGAGGTAGCCGTCCCAGCCGACGACGTCGAACGGGTGATAATCGACGACGTAGGTCTGGTAGCCGCCACGGACGCGCACCTTGACCGGGTACTCGCCGTGCTCGCGCACCGTGTGGAGCTCGGTCGGCGGGTGGATGTCGCGGTGGTAGTACGGCGCACCTTCGACGAGCTGCCCGTACTGGTTCCGGTAGCGCCGCGGGATCTCGATCAGCCCCGGCGTCTCGAAGACGAGGTAGCGCTGCGGCCCCTCGGGCTTGAACCGGTAGGTCGTGCCGCGCGGGACGACGACGTAGTCGCCGACCGAGTAGGGAAGGTCGCCGAAGATCGTCTCGAGCGTGCCCGAGCCCTCGTGGACGAAGATCACCTCGTCGCCCTCGCCGTTGCGGAAGAAGTAGTCCATCTCCACCGTCGGCCGGCAGAGCGAGATCTCGACGTCGGTGTTCCACATCAGCAGCTGACGCCCGGAGACGGCGTCGCCCGACGGCTCGACGTCCCAGGTGCGCAGGTGGCGGTGCGCGTGCGCGTCCGGCACCCACTCCTCGCGCACGATCGGCTCGAACGGGCCGAGCTCCTTGACCCGGCACGGCGACTGCAGGTGGTAGAGGATCGACTCGAGGCCCGAGAAGCCCTCGAAACCCATCACCTCCTCGGTCAGGAGGGTGCCGTTGTCGCGGGCCACGGTGTGGCGCTTCCTGGGCAACTCGCCGAGTCGCTGATAGAACGGCATCCGTGGAGGATATCGGGGAGCGGATCGAGCGCGAGGTGGCGTCGTGGCCGGGCGTCGCGACGCACGAGCACCGGTTCGGCGGCGTCGAGTTCCGGCTCGGGCGCCGGGAGCTCGGCCACCTGCACGGCGCGCGCTGGGCGGACATCCGCTTCCAGAAGACGGTGCGCGACATGCTCGTC
>DASUHE010000053.1:0-16502 GCA_036273695.1 Gaiellaceae bacterium | reverse complement strand
GGAGATCCGGCCGAGCTTGTTCGAGCGCTTCGCCCGCACCGAGTCGGACAACGTCGGCAGCGGGCTCGGCCTGTCGATCGCCCGTAACTACGCCCGCGCCCACGGGGGAGACCTCGTCTACGAGCCCGACGTCGGCGGTGCCCGCTTCATCTTGACGATCCCCCAACCCTGAATCGCGGGCCGCCGGACCGGCCTCGCCGGTGTCGCCGTCCGGCGCTTTCGTGCCGGTCGAGTCCTGCCGATAAGCCGTTCGTGGCAGCTGAGGCATTCGATCTTGCGCTCAACGAGTACCGCTCGGAGCTCCTGCAGCGGATCGCGGGCACCGTCGCGATCATGCTCTACGAGATGGAGCTCCGGCCCGATGGGAGCTTCGAGTGCCTGACCTTCGTCGGGCTCGAGACGCTCATCGGCCCGGTTCCGGACGGCCTGACCTCGGAAGAGGCGTATGACGCGGCGGTCCACCCCGACGATCGCGAGCTGTACGACAGCGCGACCGAAGGCCTCTGGCAGCGCGAGCCCGTCGAGGTCGAATATCGGCTGATCGACGCCAACGGAGACGTGCGCTGGGTCATGGACCGGATGCGGCCCGAGGCCGAGCGGGAAGACGGCTGCCTGGTCGTCAGCGGCGTCGTCGCGGACATAAGCGAGCGCAAGCAGGTCGAGGCGGAGGCGCTGGAGAAGCTCACCCACGCCGCGCTGCACGACTCGCTGACCGGGCTGGCGAATCGCGCCTCCTTCCTCGAGCACCTCGAGCTCGGCCTGCAGCGCGCGGCCCGCAACGCGCACGGCGTCGGCGTCCTCTTCATCGACCTGGACAACTTCAAGCTCGTCAACGACAGCTTCGGCCATGCCGCCGGCGACGAGTTGCTGAAAGCGGTCGGCGCGCGGCTGCAGGCGGCGGTGAGAAAGATGGACGTCGTCGCCCGCCAGGGAGGCGACGAGTTCCTCGTCCTGCTCACCGACCTCGAGCAGCGGGCCGCCGCGGAGACCTCGGCTCCGCCGACCGAGGTGGTGGCGAGCAAGGTGCGCGCGATCCTGCGCGAGCCGTTCCTCGTCGACGGGATCGAGATCTTCGTCAGCGCGAGCATCGGCATCAGCTCCTACCCCGCCGACGGCGGCGACGCCGACACGCTGCTCAAGCATGCGGACGTGGCCATGTACTCGGTGAAGGAGACCGGACGCGACGGATACGCGCGCTACAGCCGCGGCGCCGACAGCGCGTTGGAGCAGATCTCGATGGCCGCCCGTCTGCGCAAATCGGTCGAGAGCGGCCGCGGCCTCGTCCTCCACTACCAGCCGCTGCTGAACCTCGAGACGGCGGAGGTCGTCGGGGTCGAGGCTCTCGTGCGCTGGCAGGACGAAGAACGCGGGCTCGTCCAGCCTGACGAGTTCATCCCCCTCGCCGAGCAGGTCGGCCTGATCGGCTCGCTCAGCGACTGGGTGGTCGCGGAGGCGTGCAGGCAAGCGTCCGCCTGGCAGAAGGAAGGGATGGACTTCTACGTCTCGATCAACGTGCCGCCGTCCTACTGCCAGCCGACCGGCATGGCGCACCTCGCCGCGGCCGCGAGCGCAGCGGGGATCGGCCTCGACAACCTGATGATCGAGGTGACCGAGTCCGCGCTGCCGTCCGACAAGCGCGCGCACCTCGAGGACACGCTCGCCGACATGCGCAGCCAGGGCCTCCGGCTGGCGATCGACGACTTCGGCACCGGCTACTCGTCGCTGGGACGCCTCAACCAGACCTGGGTGAACATGCTCAAGATCGACCGCTCCTTCGTGCAGGAGCTGGGCGACAGCGAGCACGCGCGGAACCTCGTCTCCTCCGTCGTGCGTCTTGCGCACTCACTCGGGCTCGAGCCCCTCGCCGAGGGTGTCGAGACCGAGGAGCAGCGCCGCTTCCTCGTCGACCACGGATGCCGGTACGGACAAGGCTTCCTCTTCAGCCGGCCGCTGCCGACCGACGAGATCAAGCCGTTCTTCGACCGCGAGCAGCGCGGCCGCCGCGACGTGGCCTCTACGTAGTCGTGCTGAAGATCGGCTTCGTGGTCGGCTTCGTTGCGCCGCCTGCGCGCTCGATCGTCACGGCGACGGTCGCATGCTCTGGAACGGGTCGGCGGAGATGGACGGCCGTACCGGCGCCGCCCTGGAACAGGCCCGCCGGTCTCGCAGCGCCTGACGCCGGAATGACCCACGCTTCGTAGGTCTTTCCGGCCGGAGCGGCCTCGAGCCCGGAGGCGGTGAGCGTCGCGCTCCCGTTCTGGTGGACGAAGACCGTGAAGACCTGCTTCGAGCTCGACTGGCTCAGAGAGACCGCGACCCCCACGACGATGCAGGCCGCCGCTGCCGCGGCGACGCCGAGCCCGCGCGCCACCCAGCGCCGCCGGGGCAGCGGCACGACGTTCGTCCGCTCCGCAGCGGCCGCGTCGAGAATCGACTCGCGGAGCCGCGGGGGCGGCACGGGCGCGACAGTGTTGAACGCGAGCGCCGTCGCCGTCCCGTTGAGCTCGGCGAGCTGCTCGCGGCACTCCTCGCACTGGCTCAGATGACGTTCGTACGCCTCGACCTCGTCCGGATCGAGCGCGTCGAGCGCGTAGGCGGCCGTCAGGTCGTGGAGGTCCATGAAATCTCCGTTCCGGGCTCCCCGAGCTGCTCGCGTAGACGCGACAGCCCCGCGAACATTCGACTCTTGATCGTACCGAGGGGCTGTCCGAGCCTCTCGGCGAGCTCCGACTGGCTGAAGCCTCCGTAGTACGCCAGCTCGAGCGCCTCGCGTTGCGCGTCCGGGAGGTGGCGCAACGCTTCCTGCACGCGCTCGCGCTGGAGCCGCAGCCAGGCGTCTTCCTCGACGCCTTCGACCGCGGGCTCCGGAGCGAGCTCGAGCGAGTCCGCCCGCCGCCGCTGCTCGCGGCGCACCGTGTCGACCGCGCGCCGGTGGACGAGCGTGAGGATCCACGTGCTCGCCTTGCCGCGCTCCGGCACGAACCTGGACGCCGTTCGCCAGACGGTGAGGAACGCGTCCTGCACCGCGTCCTCGGCGAGCGCCTGGTCGCGCAGGACGCGCAGCGCGAGCCCGTACGCGGCGCGGCCGTAGCGGTCGTAGAGCTCGGCCAGCGCCGTCTGCTCCGACCGCGCGGCCAGGGCGACGAGCGCCTCGTCGGAGAGATGGGCGAGGTGGCGGTTCACAGCGCCCGATATTCGCCCGTCGAGGGCGGTCGGTTCAAGTCGATCGAACCGGTCCGGCCGCTCGGGCGAATCAGCGCCGACCGCATTCAGCACGGCGGCCGGAAGCCGCCGGAAGGGAGAGGGCAATGGAACGCCTGAGTAGGCGCTCATTCGTCAAGATCGCCGGCGGGGCCGCCGGCGCAGCGGCGCTCGCCGCCGCGCCGCCGATCGCGCGGGCCGCGGTCGGTGAAGAGGAAGCTCAGCCGACCCATCCGAAGACGCGCGTGCCCGAGGAGCCGCTCGTCGCGTACGTCCGCAACGCAGAGCGCGGTGAGGTGACCGTCACCGCCGGCACCACCGAGCACACGTACCACGACCGGGCACTCGTCAAGCGCCTCCTGCGCGCCGCCGGTCGGAGCGGGGCCGGAAGGGGAGTGGGCTAGATGTCCTCCCACCGCGAAGCCCCGGCGATCAGCCAGGATCCCGTCGCCGACAACGCCGACACCTATGCGTTCGTCAGCCCCGACGATCCGTCGACGGTCACCATCATCACCAACTACGTCCCACTCGAAGGGCCGCCCGGCGGTCCGAACTTCTTCGAGTTCGGCGACGACGTCCTCTACTCGATCTACGTCGACAACGACGGGGACGCCAAGGCGGAGATCGAGTACCAGTTCCGCTTCCGGACGACGCTCCAGAACGAGGACACGTTCCTCTACAACACCGGGCCGATCACCTCGCTCACCGACCCGAACTGGAACAAGCGGCAGCTGTACTCGGTGTCGGTCGTGCGCTCGAGCGGCCGCGACAGCGACGACCCCAGAGAGGGCACGGTCATCGCGAAGAACCTCGCCTGTCCGCCGTGCAACATCGGGCCGGCCTCGACCCCGGACTACGACTCGCTCGCGGCGGCCGCGGTGCACTCGCTCCCGTCGGGCGAGACGGTGTTCGCGGGGCAGCGGAACGACGGCTTCTTCGTCGACCTCGGCGCGATCTTCGACCTCGGCGACCTGCGGCCGTTCCAGAGCCTCCATCTGGGCGGCACGCTGGCGAACATGCCGGGCGTCGATCCGTTGAGCTCGCTCAACATCCACACGATCGCCATCAAGGTGCCGATCGCGATGTTGACGCGGGACCGCTCGACGCCGGGCGACCCGGCGAGCGCGAAGGCCGTGCTCGGCATCTGGGGCGGCGCGAGCCGGCGCAAGGTGCAGGTGCGGGACGGCGACACCGTCCGGCAGAGCGGGCCGTGGGTGCAGGTCTCCCGTCTCGGCAACCCGCTCTTCAACGAGGTGATCGTGCCGATCGGGGACAAGGACCGCTGGAACGCGCTCGACCCGATCAACGACAACCAGTTCGAGAAGTACGTGAACCAGCCGGAGCTCGCGAAGCTCCTGCCCGCTCTCTACCCCGGCGTGTTCCCGAACCTGGCGGGATACGCCAAGAACCGGGCCGACCTCCACGCGATCCTGCTCACGGGCATCCCGAGCGGAGTCGTCCCCGGGTTCCAGAACTTCACGGGGCCGCATCCGGCGGACATGCTGCGGCTGAACGTCGCGATCCCGCCGACTCCGGCAGCGGACGCGAACCCGATCGGCCTCGTCGCCGGCGACCCCGCCGGCTTCCCGAACGGCCGGCGCGTGTTCGACGACGTGGTGGCGATCGAGCTGAAAGCGGTCGCCGGCGCGACGATTCCGCTCGTCGATCCGAGCTTCACGCCGGACGGCGCCGCGGCGTTGGTCACCGACGGCACCGCTCCGGGGCCGGGTCGGTACCAGGACACGTTCCCGTACCTCGGAACCCCCCACGACGGATACGACACGCCGTCGTCGTGAGCCCGAACCACGACCACTCCACGGACGCCCGGCCCGAGCACGTGATGCTCGACCTCGGGCCGGGCGTCGGAGCGCTCGTTCTCCACACCGGTGCGGACCTGCACGGCGCGGAGATCGAGATCAGCCCCGCGGGGCGGGACGGCGAGCGCTCCCACAAGCAGGTGCACGAGCGGCCGGTCGCCGGCCGGCCGCTCTACGGCGCTGTGTTCGACCGGCTGCCTGCCGGCGACTACACGCTCTGGCTCGACGACCGGCCGCTGCGGCGCGACGTAGCCGTAGCCGGCGCGGCCGTCACCGACATCTCGATCAAGGAGGCACACGCATGATCGGTCTGACCAGCCCAACCCACCTCGCGCTTCTGCTCCTCATCGCGCTCTGCCTGTTCGGCGCGAAGCGACTGCCGGAGATCGGCCGCTCGCTCGGCACCGGCATGCGCGAGTTCAAGGACTCCGTCACGCATCAGGCTCTGCCGGAGACGACCGAGCACAAGCCCGTCGACTGATGCGAACGCACCGGCTCGACCGCCAAGACGAAGCTACGCTCGTCGAGCACCTCGAGGAGCTGCGGCAGCGCATCATGGTCGCGCTCGCCGCGGTCGCGGTGGCGACCGCCGTCGCCTTCGTCTTCCACGACAGGATCCTCGACCTGCTCGCGCGGCCGCTGCCGCCCGGGCACCGGCACGTCGTCGCGCTCGGCGTGACCGAGCCGTTCTCGGTCTCCATCGCGGTGAGCCTCTACGCCGGGATCCTCTTCGCCTTGCCGGTGCTGCTCTGGAACGCGTGGTCGTTTCTCGCTCCGGCGCTCGACGCTGCGGCCGAGCGCCGGATTCTCCTCCTCGCCGTCTTCGGGCTCGTGCTGGGGGCGACGGGGCTCGCGTTCGGCTACGGGATCTTGCTGCCGCGCGCCGTGCACTGGCTCACGAGCTACGACACGACGCATTTCCGGCTCCTGGTCCGGGCGAGTAGCTACTACTCGTTCGTCACCTCGGTGCTGCTCGGCGTCGTGGCCGTCTTCGAGACGCCGCTCGTCGTGCTCGCGGCCGTCAACCTCGGGATCCTCACCTCGGCCCGGCTGCGCCGGAACCGCCGGCGTGGCTACTTCATCGTCGCGGCGGTGGCGCTCGCCCTGCCGGGGCCCGACCCGGTGACGACGCTGCTCGAGCTGCTGCCGATGTGGGCGCTGTTCGAGGGCTCGATCTGGCTCGCGGTCTTCGCCGAGCGGCGCGCCGCGAAGCTGTCGCTCGCCGGAGCGCAGGCATGACGCGCGCCGAGTGGAGGAGGCTCGGCGGCTTCTCGCTCGGCGTGCTGCTGCTGCACGTGCTCGGCTTCGGCCTGTTCCTCTACTACCTGCCGCGCAATCCCGCGCTGACCGGCCTCGCGACGCTCGCGTACACGTTCGGCCTGCGGCACGCGTTCGACGCCGACCACATCGCGGCGATCGACAACACGACGCGGAAGCTGTTGCAGGACGGCGAGCGCCCGCTCGGCACCGGTTTCTTCTTCTCGCTCGGCCACTCGACGATCGTCTTCTCGCTCACGGCCGGGCTCGCGGTGGCCGCCGGGACTGTGCACTCGCAGCTCCCGTCGCTGCAGGCGTACGGCTCGACGATCGGCGCCTCGGTCTCGGGGACGTTCCTGCTCCTGATCGGCGCGCTCAACCTCCTCGTGCTGCTCGAGGTCGTCGGCGTCTTCCGCAACATGAAGCGTGGCCAGTACGACGAGCAGGATCTCGAGCGGGCGCTCGCCAACCAGGGCTTCCTCAGCCGGTTCCTGCTCAAGCGCGTCGGCAGCCGGGTCGACTCGAGCTGGAAGATGTACCCGCTCGGCGTCCTGTTCGGGCTCGGCTTCGACACCGCGACCGAGATCGCCTTGCTCGCGATCGCCGCCGGGGTCGCGACGCACCACGTCCCGTTCCTGGCCGTGATCTCGCTGCCGCTGATCTTCGCCGCGGGGATGAGCCTGATGGACACCGCCGACGGGGCCTTCATGAGCCATGCATATGGCTGGGCGTTCTCGAGCCCGGTGCGGAAGGTCTACTACAACATCAGCGTCACGAGCCTCTCGGTCGCCGTCGCCTGGCTCGTCGGCGTGATCGAGCTCCTGCAGGTCCTCGCGGCGAAGCTCGCCCTGCACGGAGGCGTCTGGTCACTGCTCGCGAGCCTCGACCTCGGCCGCCTCGGCTACGTCGTCGTCGGCCTCTTCGCCGCGACCTGGCTCTGCTCCCTCACCCTCTGGAAGACCCGCCGCATCGAGCAGCGCTGGAGCGCCCTCCTCTAGCGGGGATGGAGTGGGAGCAGGACGGGCGGCCGCGGCGGCCGGCCGAAGTCGAAGTCGTGCGCCAGGTCGCCGAGGATCTTCTCGCTCTCGCGGACGTCCGGACGAGGATCGGGTCGCCCGTCGGTCCTCGGGTCGAGCCGCCGGGCGTGGAGGAAGTCGTCCTCGATGAACTTGAGGTACGCGTCGAAGCTCAGCGTTTGGTGGTCGACGAAGCCGCGCTTCGCGTACGGGCTGATCACGAGCGCCGGCACGCGCAGGCCGTAACCCTGGGCGTCGACGCGCGGCGGCTCGACGTGGTCGTAGAAGCCGCCCCAGTCGTCCCACGCGAGGAAGATCGCGGTCCGGTCCCAATCCGGCCCTCGCATCACCGCGTTCACGAGCCGCGTCACCCACGCCTGCCCCTCGGCGAGCCGGGAGCCCGGGTGCTCGCTGTCGGCCCAGTCGGGCGTGACCCACGAGACGTTCGGCAGGCTGCCGTCCGTCGCCGCGGCGTAGAAGCGCGAGAGCGGCTCCTGCGCGGCGGCCGCCTGGTGATCCTGGCGCACGTCGGTGAAGTCGGGGAGCGGATCCCACATCCCCGGCGTGCTCGGGCCCTTGAGCCGTGCGTAGCAGGCGATGGGGCCGGTGAGGCAGTCGGGGGCGGCGCCCTTCTGGACATAGGAGGCCCACGTCACCCGGTAGCGGTGGAGGAGATACGTGAGGTCGGTCCACCCGAAGGCCGGCCCGTTTCGGTACCGGCGTAGGGGCGCGATCGGCCCATGGCCGAGGTTCGTCGTGCAGGTGCTCGGCCTGTACGGGTCCCGGCACTCCGCCGACCAGCCCGAGACGAGCCAGAGGTGTGCGGGCAGGCTCCAGCCCCAGTTCGGCTCGAACATGTGATCCTGGAGGACGAAGTCCCGCGCGTACCGCCAGTAGTTCGGGATCTGGCTCGCGTCGTGGTAGCTCAGGACGTTCGGCCGGACGAGCCGCGCGCACGCTTTGCTCTGCCGGTTGCGGCTGCATTCGCGGATGAGCCGCCGGTCGGTGACGCGGACGAAGCCGTCCATGCGTCCGCCGTCGACGTCCTCCTTGCCGGCGAGCGGGCCGTGCGCGCCACCGGAGTCGACGACGCCGTCCGGGGCCGGGAACGGCTTCACGCACTACCCGACGCCGTTCGGCACGCACACGGTCGGGACGCCGCCCTTCATCGGGATCCCGTCGGCCCCGGGGTAGGTGCCGAAGAAGGAGTCGAAGGAGCGGTTCTCCTCCATGATCACGACGACGTGGCAGATCTTGTGGATGCCGCGCGCCGTCCGCGTGCAGCGATCACGGGGCGAGCTGCCGCCGCAGCTCGCGCTCGCACCGGCGGCGAGTAGGAGCAGGGCGACGAGAGTGGCGCGTCTCAGCTGAACGGCGGGTGCAGCGGGAGGATGAGCGGCGGGCGCGGCTTCTGGCCGAAGTTGAAGTCGTGGACGATGTTGCCGAGGATCTTCGCATTCTCGCGGACGTCGGGCCGCGAGTCGGGGCGCCCGTCGGTGCGCGGGTCGAGTCGCCGGCCGCGCAGGAAGTCGTCCTCGATGAACTTGAGGTACGCGTCCGAGCTGAGCACCTGGTGGTCGAT
Organism: Gaiellaceae bacterium; assembly: GCA_036273695.1. Lineage (GTDB taxonomy): Bacteria > Actinomycetota > Thermoleophilia > Gaiellales > Gaiellaceae > Palsa-739. The sequence continues at coordinate 7,629 of DASUHE010000053.1, read as the reverse complement.
GTAGCCCCTGCGCGCGTACGGGCTGATCACGAGCGCGGGCACGCGGATCCCGTAGCCCTCACCGTCGACGCGCGGCGGCTTGACGTGGTCGTAGAAACCGCCCCAGTCGTCCCACGCGAGGAAGATCGCGGTCGACTTCCAGTCGGGGCTGCGCATGATCGTGTCGACCAGGCGGGTGACGTAGGTCTGGCCGGCGGTGACGAACGCCGGCGGATGCTCGCTGAGTGCCTGCGACGGCGTGAGCCACGACACCGCCGGGAGCCTGCCGGCGCGCGCTGCGCGAAAGAAGTCCCGGAGCGGCTGGATGTCGCCGAGCTGGTGGTCGTGCTGGACGGTGTCGAAGCGCGGCAGCGGGTTCCAGATGCTCGGCGTCGACGCGCTCTGCGGCGACTCCGAGCAGAACATCTCGTTCTCGGCGCAGTCGGGCTGGCTCCCGTCGGCGATGTAATAGCGCCAGCTGACCCTGTCGCGGTGCAGGAGCCACGTCAGGTCGGTCCACGGGTAGTCGAGCTTCTTGCCGTGCCCGGTGGCGCCGAACGGTGCGTTGAGCGCCGACTTGCAGCTCAGCGGATCGCCGTGCTTCGCGCAGCGTGCCGTCCAGCCGGAGACGAGGGAGAGGTGAGCCGGCAGGCTCCAGGAGTTGTCGGCCTCGAACATGTGGTCCTGGAGGACGAAGTTGCGGGCGTAGGCCCAGTAGTTCGGGATCTCGTGCCAGTCGTGGTAGCCCATCACGTCGGGCTTCGACGGAGTGAGCGAGCAGCCCGGGTTGTCGGTCGCGTGGCAGGCGAGGAAGCGTCCCTTCCGCGCCTGCCGCTCGAAGCCGTCCATCTTGCCGTGGTCGATGTCGCGGATCGCGTCGATCGTGTCGTGCGGGCCGCCCGCGTTGCGGTCGGACGTGTCGTGATACGGCTCGACGCAGACGTGGGTCTTCGGGTCGGGCGAGCAGACCGTCGGCTCGCCGTTCTTCATCGGGATCCCGTCGGCGCCGGGGTAGGTGCCGAAGTAGGAGTCGAACGACCGGTTCTCCTGCACGATGACGACGACGTGGCGGATCTTGTGGATGCCGCGCCGGGTCGCCGCACGCGCCTCGTGCCGATGTCCCGGCAGCTCGCCCGAGGCGAGGAGAAGGCCGAGAAGGAAGACGCCCCCGAGGACGACGACGATGATCCGCTTCACTGCCCACGCGAGGCTATGGCGTGCGTCTGAGAGCGAGGTGAGCGGCGTCTAAGACGGAGTTAAAGGAACATGACCCACGAGCGGGTCGCGCCGCATGCGCAGTCCTTGTGCTTCGCCGAGCACCCGCGGCAATCCCAGTACTCCCACCAGATCCACTTCAGGTGCTGGATCTCGAGCGCCATCAGGGCAAGGATCCAGAGGAGGATGACGGTCCGCGACACCCCCACAAGGTGGCAGACGAACGGGCGGCCCGCAATGGGCCGCCCGACTCATCCGTGAAGCTCTTGCGGCCTACCAGCGTCGAGCGCCGGCGCGGCCGCCGAAGCCGCCCGTGAACAGGCTGATCAGCCAGATCAGCGCGACCACGACGGCTGCGATGAACAACCAGTGGATGACGAAGCCGACGCTGAACAGGATGATCGCCAGAATCGCCAGCACGATGAGCAACAGCATTTCCTCACCCCTCCCTTTCGCCCGAGTCGGGGGGCTTGTTTTCGGGTTCGGCACTGAAAACGGCTAACTCCCGAAAGGGGATACGCAGGTACCCGGTCCGGGTCTTGCCTCGGTTGCCGATTCGGCTCTACTCTGGTCTCACGAGGGACGCGGTCGAGGGAGCCGTGAACGCCGTGACAGGTCGTGGAGAGAAGCAAGGCCCCGACGAGCAGGACGTCCTGCTCGAGGTCAACGCGCACGTGCACGAGGCGGCCCGGCGCTTCGAGCGCATCGCGCCCGGCGAGGACCGCTGGGACTTCACCTGCGAGTGCGGAGCGCCCGCGTGCCGCGTGACCGTCTCCCTGCGGCTCGCGGAGTACGAGGCGTTGCGCCGCGAAGGCCGTCCCGTCCTCGCGGCGGGGCACGAGAAGCACCCTTAGAGTCAGGGCAGGATGGCCCCCCTCGACCTGACCGGCAAGCGGGCGATCGTCACCGGCGCCTCCTCGGGCATCGGCCGGGCGACCGCAGCCGCGCTCGCGTCCGCGGGAGTGCGCGTCGCGGGCGGTGCGCGGCGCGTCGAGCGCCTCGAGACGGAGGTCGCACTCGAGCTCGACGTCACCGACCCCACGAGCTGCGAGCGGTTCGTCGCCGCGGCCGTCGAACGTCTCGGCGGCCTCGACATCCTCGTCAACAACGCGGGGCTCGCGATCGGCCGCGCCCCGTTCGACGAGTCGAGCGAGGAGGACGAGGCGCCGGTCTTCGCAGTCAACGTCGCGGGCCTCGTCCGCATGACCCGGCTGTGCCTGCCCCATTTCGGCGACTGGGGGCACGTGATCAACATGGGCTCGGTCGCCGGCCGGCAGGCGTACGAGGGCGGCGCGACCTACGTCGCCTCGAAGTTCGCCGAGCGCGGCTTCACCTACGCCCTGCGCGAGGATCTGCTCGGCCGGCCGATCCGCATCACGAGCGTCGATCCCGGCCTCGTCGAGACCGACTTCTCGCTCGTCCGCTTCAAGGGAGACGAGGAGAAAGCCGCCGCCGTCTACCGCGGCGTCGACGCGATGCAGCCGGAGGACATCGCCGACTGCATCCTCTTCGCCCTCACCCGGCCCTGGCACGTGAACGTCGACGAGATCGTGGTCAAGGCCCGCAACCAGTCCTCCGGCGGGCGCATCCTGCGCGACGGATGAACCTGCGCGTCGTCATCGCGACGCGCATCGCACCCGTCCTCGCCGGCTTCGAGGCGGTCGTCCGGGAGGCCGGTCACGAGCCGGTCGCGCTGCTGACGTTGCGGAACGCCGACGCGCGGTACGGCCCCGCCGCGGACACGGGCGAGCTCGTCATGAGCGCTCCGCCGGAGCTCGACGTCCTGATGGCCTCCCGCCGGAGCTCCATTGCGCCGCTCCTCGCCTCGATGGCACCGGACCTCGTGGTCTGCATGGGCTTCCCGTGGAAGATCCCGCCCGACGCGCTCGCGGTGCCCCGGCTCGGCTGGCTCAACGGGCACCCGTCGCTGCTGCCGCGGCATCGCGGCCCGCTGCCCGTCGCGTGGGCGATCCGAGCGGGAGACGAGGAGATCGGGATCACGTTCCACCGCATGGACGCCGAGCTCGACACCGGGCCGATCTTCGCCCAGGTGCGCTTCCCGCTCGGCGAGCTCGAGCCGCCCCACGTCTTCTACCCGCGAATGGGACGGTTCGTCGGCGAGGCGCTGGAGGCGGCGCTCGAGCGGCTGGCGGCCGGCGACGAGGGAACGCCACAGCCCGCAGGCGGCCGGTACGAGTCGTTCTTCACCGACGACGACGTCTGGCTCGACCTCTCGCGTCCGGCGGTCGAGGTGCACAGGCTCGCGTGGGCCTGGCGTTTCGCGTTCTCTCTCGACGGGACGCAGGGCGCGCTGCTCGAGCTCGACGGCACACCGGTGCGCGTGCTGGCGACCTCGCTGGCCGAGGTGAAGGGCGCGCGCAAGGTCGACTGCGGCGACGGGCCGCTCTGGCTGGTCGAGACCGAGGAGTTCAGCGCGGAAGAGGCCAGCTCGACCAGCGGTCGGGCTCCATCCACGCCGTGACGCGCTTCGCGTCGCGGTCGCGGAACGGCCGGCCGTAGTAGCGGGTTGAGAGGCGGTCGATCCCGGCGAGGTCGGGGTCGTCCTCGATCGAGACGATCCGGCCGAGGAGCGTGACCTGGGCGTACCAGCTGCCCTCGCCGAGCACGGTCAGCGAGACGGCCGGGTTCCGGCGCATGTAGCGGAGGCGGAGGCGGCTCTCGTCCATGTTGAGGAAGACGCGGCCGTCCTCCCAGTCGTACCAGGTGGCCGCGGTGTGCGGTTCGCCGCTCGGGCTCACGGTGGCGACGACGGCCGGGTTCGGCTCGGCGAGAAAGGCGTCGACCTCCGGCGGGACCGGCACGCGCGGCACGCCGACGAGCCTACTGAGCGGCTACGGGCGAGGCGTCGGTCGGCGTCTCGAACTCGACCTCGCGCACCGCCGGCAGCCGGATCACGAACAGGGTACTCGCCACGATCCAGGCTGCGGCGAACACGAGGTAGGTCTTGATGCCGATCGCCATCGAGATCGGCCCGGCGAGCGCGTAGCCCGCGGGCAGGAAGACCATCGCTCCCATCCAGCCGTACGACGCGACGCGGGCGAGCTTCTCCGGCGGCACCTTGCGCTGCAGCGTCGTGTCCCAGACGACCGAGCCGAGGGCGAACGCGAACCCGGCTCCGGCCGCCGCCGGCGTCAGCAGGAGCACGGTGTGGTGGAACGCGAGCAACAGGTCTTGCCCCGCCGAGAGCATGAGCAGCAAGCCCGTCGCGACCATCGGCCGGCGCGCGCGCCACCGGAGTCCCGCCAGCGCACCGAGCAGCGATCCGACGGCTTCGCCGGTCGCGACGAAGGTCCACGAGCGCACGCCGTGCATCGCATGCTTCGCGACGTACGGGCCGAGCACGAAGAACGGGGCGTACGTGAGCAGGAAGTACATCGAGATGTAGACGACGAGAATCCAGACCCAGGTCTGCTCGACGAACGCGCTCCAGCCTTCGCGCAGCTCGCGGAAGAAGCCCGCGCCGGCCTTCGCGATCGACTCGACGTCGAGCTGGGAGAGCAGCAGTGCGCTCGCGGCGTACGTGCCGGCATCGACGAGCAACGCAGCGCCCGAGCCGAGGAAGAGGACGATCGAGCCGCCGGTGGCGGTGCCGAGCGGGAAGGCTGCGTACCGAGCGACCGCGAGCAGCCCGTTCGCCTGCTGCAGCTGCTCCTCGGGCACGACCTCGCGCACGAGCCCGTAGGACGCGGGGGAGTAGAAGGCGACGGCCGCGCCTCCGCACGCCTGCAGCGCGATCAGCTCCCAGACCTGCGCATGGCCCGAGACGAGCAGCGCTCCCATCGCAGTGCGCACAGCCGTGCTCGCGAGGTCCGAGCCGATCATCACGACGCGCCGCGGCAACCGGTCGCCCAGCACGCCGCCGAAGGCGAGCATCGTCACCTGCGCGAGCGTCCAGGCAGCGAAGCTCAGCCCGACCGCCGTCGCGCCGCCGCCGTTGTCGAGGATCGCGAACGCGACCGCGATCGGCGCGAGGTACGTCCCGACGTACGAGATCGCGCGCGCCGCGAAGAGCAGGCGGAACGCGGGAAGTCGGAGCGGGCCGGTCACCTGCGGGCGCGGTTCTCCGCCCAGCGCTTCAGCCCTGCATACGACTGCCAGAGCGGCATCGCGAGGTCGTACGTCGGCGCGTCCTCGCGCGAGTCGGTCAGCTGCGCGTGTGCGTACTCGACGAACTCCTCCGCGGTCGCGCCGCCCTCGACCGATTCGGCCCAGTCGAGCAGGTTGAGCCGCAACTCGGTGACGTGCCGGCCGACGTCCTCGGCGACGCCGAAATGGCTGAGCGCGAGCCGTTCCGGCCCGCGGCGCTCGATCTCGTCGAGCGACTCCTCCCACGCCTCGACGTCGACATCGGGCGGCGGTGTCGGCGGCATCACGAAGCGGCCCGGCAGCACGCGCACACCGCAGGCGTCGCCGGCGTACAACGTCCCGTCGGGGTCGAGGAAGCAGACGTGATGCGACGCGTGACCCGGTGTCGGGAAGGACTCCAGCTCGAGCACGGCGCCGTCGACCGGGTGCACGTTCTCCTCCGGCACCGGCGCGAGCTCGCCCCAGAGCGAGTCGAACGAGTCGCCGTAGAGGCGGCGGGCGCTCCGCTCGAGCCGCGACGGGTCGACGAGGTGCGGCGCGCCGATCGGCGAGACGTGCACCTGCAGGGCTGGATGCTCGCGGACGAGCGAGCCCGCGGCGCCCGCGTGATCGAGGTGGATGTGGCTGAGCAGCAGATGCCGGACGTCCGTGAGGGCGAGCCCGCGGTCCGCGAGGCCGGCCTTGAGGGCGTCGATCGTCGTCGAGGGGCCGCAGTCGAAGAGCGCCGGCCCGTCGGCGGTGTCGAGCAGGTAGCTCGCGATGATCCGGTCGCGGCCGAGGTGGCGGAGGTCGATCGGCTCCGGCGCCATGCGTCGACTCTAGGCGCGCGCGCGAGCGGCCGCGAGGATCTTCTCGGCCTCGTCCCGGTTGCCCCAGCCGCGCGTCTCGGTCCGCTTCGTCGGCTCGAGGTCCTTGTAGCGCTGGAAGAAGTGCTCGATCTCGTCGCGCAGCTCGTTCTGCACGTCGTGGACGTCCACGACCCGCTCGAAGGCCGGGTCGCCGTCCGGCACGCAGAGGAGCTTCTCGTCGGGCCCTTTCTCGTCCGACATGTGGAAGACGCCGATCGTCCGCACGCGGATCCGGCAGCCGGGGAAGGTCGGGTCGGAGACGAGGACGAGCGCGTCGAGCGAGTCGCCGTCCTCGGCGAGCGTTCCCTCGACGTAGCCGTAGTCGGCGGGGTACGTCATCGCCGTGAACAGGCGCCGGTCGAGCACGATGCCACCGAGCTCCGCGTCCCACTCGTACTTGTTGCGCGACCCCGAAGGGATCTCGACGAAGACGACCGCCTCGCCGCTCATCACCCGGCGCGTGTCGCGGCCGCGACGAGCGCGTCCTCGAGATCCGCGACGAGGTCCTCGGCCGACTCGATCCCGACCGAGAGGCGAACGAGGTTCGGCGGTGCGGCGAACGGTGCATCGGCCGTGGCTGCGTGCGTCATCCGGGCCGGCACCTCGATCAGGCTCTCGACGCCGCCGAGCGACTCCGCGAGCTGGAAGAGCTGGGTCCGCCCCGCGATCGCCGCCGCCTCCTCGGCCGACTCCGCGAGGAACGAGACCATGCCGCCGAAGTCGCGCATCTGCCGCGCTGCGATCGTGTGGCCGGGATGCGACGGCAGGCCGGGATAGAAGACGCGCTCGACCCGTGAGTGCCGTTCGAGGACGGCCGCGACCTCCATCGCGTTCAGGCAGTGCTGCCGCATCCGCACGGCGAGCGTCTTCAGCCCGCGCAGCACGAGCCAAGAGTCGAACGGCCCCGGCACCGCGCCGAGCGACTTCTGCAGGAAGCGCAGGCGCTCGGCCACGGTCGGGTCGTTCGTGGCTGCGAAGCCGCCCACCACGTCGGAGTGGCCGCCGAGGTACTTCGTCGTCGAGTGGACGACGATGTCGGCTCCGAGCTCGAGCGGCCGCTGTAGGTACGGCGTCGCGAACGTGTTGTCGACGACGAGCAGCGCGCCGACGGCATGCGCGGCGTCGGCCGCCTTGCGGATGTCGACGACGTTCAGCAGCGGGTTCGACGGCGTCTCGAGCCACACGAGCCGCACCTCTTCGTCGAGGTGCGTGCCGAGGTTGTCGTCCCACTCGGACGCCGGCACGTAGTGGAAGCGGTAGCCCTTCTCCTCGTAGACCTGCGACGTCATGCGGTAGACGCCGCCGTAGACGTCGGCGATCAGCACGACGCGCTGGCCCGGGTCGACGAGATGCATGAGCGTCGTCGTGGCGCCGAGACCGGAGCCGAACGCGACGCCGTGCTTGGCGTTCTCGAGGCTCGCGAGCGCCTCCTGCAGCGCGGTGCGCGTCGGGTTCGCGACGCGGGCGTAGTCGTAGCCCT
>DASUHE010000052.1:0-34379 GCA_036273695.1 Gaiellaceae bacterium | reverse complement strand
GTCCTCGTCCGAGATCTTGATCCCGAACTGGTCCTCGAGCTCCATGATCAGCTCGACGAGGTCGAGAGAGTCGGCGTCGAGATCCTCCTGGAAGGAAGCCTCCTCCGTGATGTCCGCCTCGTCGATGCCGAGCTGCTCGGTGAGGACCTCTTTGACCCGCTCGTAGACTTCCTCGCGCGACGCTGCCATGTCACCTCGTTGTGTCGTGGGGGAAAAGCGCGCCGATCATACAATCTCCGCCCGCTGCGGCTCAGACAGGCGAGCGGAGACGCGGCCGACGACATCGTGTTCGACCCCGCGCGCCGCGAGCCGAATGGCGTTCGCGATCGCGGTCGGCGAGGAGTTGCCGTGCGCGATCACCACGAGCCCACGCAGGCCGAGGAGGTACGCGCCCCCGTACGTGTCGGGGTCGAGGCGCGCCCGCAGCCGGCGCGACGCGGGCCGGATCAGCAGCCCGCCGAGGGTTCCGGCCGTGGTGGCCGTGATCTCCTCCCGCAACGAGTTGAGCAGGGTGCGGATCGTCCCTTCGACCGCTTTGAGCGCGACGTTGCCGGTGAAGCCGTCGGTGACGACGACGTCGGCGGCGCCGTCGAGGAGGTCTCGTCCCTCGGCGTTGCCGCGGAAGTCGAGGTCGGAGGCCTCGAGCAGCGTGTGCGCCTCGAGGACGAGCCGGTTCCCCTTCTCCGGCTCCTCGCCGATGGACAGCAGGCGCACGTTCGGCCCGGCGATCCCGAGGATCTCCTGCGCGAAGACCGTCCCCATGGTGGCGAACTGCAGCAGGTGCTCGGGGCGACAGTCCGCATTCGCACCGGCGTCGATCAGCACCGACGGACCGTTCCGGGCGGGGATCGGGACGGCGATCGCCGGGCGACGCACCCCGTTCACGCGCCGGAGCAGGACCAGGCCCGTCGCGAGCATCGCCCCGGTGTTGCCCGGCGAGACCACGGCATCGGCCTCGCCGTCGGCGACCGCCTTGACCGCGCGCACGAGCGAGCTGTCGGCCTTCGTGCGGAACGCGTCCGCGGGCTTCTCGTCCATGCCGACGACCTGTGTCGTCGGCACGAGCGCCAGTCCCCGGGTGTCGAGCCCGGCCGAACCGAAGATGACGGGGTCGATCGCGCCGGAGCGCGCTGCGAGCGCACCTGCGACGACCGCCTCGGGCCCGCGATCACCCCCCATCGCATCGACGGCGACGCGGATCATGCCCGGGAGATTACGGAGCCTGGACGCGGAGCGGCTCGACCTCGCGGCCCTTATAGGTGCCGCAGGTCGGGCAGACGCGGTGCGGGCGCTTCGGCTGGCCGCACGTCGGGCAGACGTTGACCTTCGGCGCGCTGATCGCGTGAGTCGCTCGCCGCTTGTCGCGACGGGACTTGGAGGTTTTCCGCTTCGGAACCGCCATGATCGGGGCGGCATGGTACCCGAGAGCCTCCTCGAGCTGTTCGACGCACAGGTGCGGCGGCCCAACCGGCCGGACGGCTTCTACGTCAGCAAGGGTTGGAGCGCCGTCCTCCGGCCGCCGGCCGACGGGAACGTCGAGCCGCTCGTCGCGCGGATGCGCGAGCTGCCCGGCCGGGTCGAGTGGAAGTACTACTCGCACGACCTCCCGGCCGACCTGCCCCAGCGGCTCATCTCGGCGGGGCTCCAGCCGGAAGACGAAGAGACCGTGGTGGTCGCCGAGACAGCGTCGATTCCGCCCCCGCCGCCCGAGGTCGAGCTGCGCGAGGACGTCGAGGCGTTCGTCGACCTTGCGACGCGCGTCTTTGGTCGCCGCCACGGCTCGGGCTTCCCCAACGACGCCATTCCCGTGGTCGCCTGCGTCGACGGCCTGCCCGTGTCCGGCGGGCGCGTCGATCTCGATCCCGGCGTCGAGTTCGCCGGCCTTTTCGGGGGCGTGACGCTGCCGGAGTTCCGCCGCCGCGGGCTCTATCGGGCGACGGTCGCACGGCGCGCGGAGCTCGCGCGCGAGCGCGGCTACCGGTGGCTCTACGTCGACGCGCTGCCGACGAGCCGCCCGATCCTCGAACGGCTCGGCTTCGTCCGCCTCACGACGACGACACCGTTCGTCATTCCGCCTTCAGCTCGCTGAGCTTCGCCCAGCGCGGATCGGTCCGCTCCTCGGTGTGCTCGTGCGGCTCGACGTTGAGGTCCTTGCCGCAGACGGGGCAGAGCCCCGCGCAGTCGTCCCGGCAGAGGATCTGGTCGGGCAGCGCGAGCGCGATCGCGTCGCGCGCCCAGGCCGAGAGATCCACCCGGTCGTCCTCGAGGTACTCGGTCTGATCCTCGTCGGTCTCGGACTTCGTCGCCTGGTACTCGCGCAGGCGGAGCTCCACCGAGAGCCGGGCGTCCTGCAGACAGCGGAAGCACGGGCCGGCGAGCGTCACGTCGAGCGCGAGCTCGAGCACGGTGCCGCTCGACGCGCGCGTGACACGAAGCTCGGCCGGCGCCGGATTCGGGTGTGGCTCGTACGTCTGCCCGGCGAGCAGGAGCGGCTCGAGCTCGATCTCGACCGGCTCGCGAGTCTCGTCGCCGGAGCGGAGGCGGAGCTTGCGAAGGTCGAACGTGGTCATGCCGCCACGGTAGCGCGGCTAGCTCAGGGAGCCATGCGGCGCAGGTCCGCGAGCTGCGGCACCGGCCGCACCGATCCCTCCTGCGCCTCCTTGCGCCGGAGGTACGGCCCGACCGTCTCCGGCAGCGGCTCGGTGTGCTCGTGCCGGTGCGGCTCGCGGGCGAGGACGAGCATCCCGACCGAGGCGACGACGATCGCGCCGGCGGCGAGCTCGCGGTGTCCCACCGCCTCTCCCGCGAACGCCCAGCCGAGCAGGACGGCGACCGCCGGGTTGACGTACGCGTACGTCGAGACGAGCACGCTCGGGGCGCCGCTCTTCAGGAGCCAGCCGTAGGCCGTGAAGGCCACGATCGAGCCGGCGACGACCAGATAGGCGAACGCTGCGGCCGACCCGGCCGAGATCCCGGCTGGATGGACGCGGCCGATCTCGCCGGTCGCCGCCCCGGCGATGGCGAGGAACGCGGCGGCGCAGAGCATCTGCATGGCGGCCGAGAGGAACGGCGCTCTCGGCAGCGGCGCGACGCGCGCGTACGCCGATCCGCCCGCCCAGGCGAGCGCGGCACCGAGGATGACGCCGGCACCGACGGGATCGATGTGCGCGCTCGGGCCGACGAGCAGCGCGACGCCGAGCAGACCGGCGGCGACCCCGCCGACGGCTCCGAGCGAGAGCCGGATACCGAAGAACGTCCGGTCGAGCACCGCCGAGAAGAGCGGCACGGTGGCGACGAGGAGCGCCGTCAGTCCCGACGCGACCCGCTGCTCGGCCCACGCGACGCCCCCGGTGTCGACGAACAGGAGGAGCCCGCCCACGACCGCGGCTGCAGTCCACTCGCGTCGTCCTATACGCGCACGCTCGACGTCGCCGCACCAGAGGGACCAGCCGTACAGCAGCCCACCCGCAAGCCCGAAGCGCACCGCGAGCATGAGCAGCGGTGGCAGCGACCGGTCGGCCACGGCGATCGCGAGATACGTCGATCCCCAGACGACGTAGACGATGCCGAGCGCGATGGCGATCCTCGTTCTCATGGCTCCAGAGTGCCGGTCGCTGTCGATCAGGACAAGTTGAGTTATCGTTCATATCGATTATGGAAACTGATCAATGGCTTGGCATCGACCTGCGCCATCTCGCGGCACTGGAGGCGGTCGCGCGGACGCGCTCGTTCGGCCGGGCAGCGCGCGAGCTCGGCTACACCCAGTCGGCCGTCAGCCAGCAGATCGCCCAGCTCGAGCGGATCGTCGGGCAGCGGTTGTTCGACCGTCCCGGCGGGCCCCGGCGGGTCGAGCCGACGGAGGCAGGCCTTTTGCTGCTCGGCCACGCCGATGCGATCGTGGCGCGCCTCGACGCGGCCCGGGCCGACATGGCCGCTCTCGCCGAAGGAGCCGCCGGGACGCTCCGCGTCGGTATCTACCAGAGCGTCGGCGCTCGCCTCCTCCCCGCTCTCGTCCGCCGTTTCCGCGAGCAGTGGCCTCTCGTCGGCGTCCGCGTGCGCGAAGAGAGCTCGGCCGCCGACCTCCTGCGCCTGCTCGAGCACGGCGAGCTCGATCTGACGTTTGCGGATCTGCCCCTGCCGGAGGGGCCGTTCGAGTGGGCCGAGCTGCTGCAGGATCCATACGTGCTGCTCGTGTCGGCCCGCTCGGAGCTCGCGAAGCTCGACTCGGCGCCGTCGCTGCGGGAGGTCGCGAAGCTGCCGCTGATCGGACGCCGCACGACCGACGAGCCCGACCGGTTCCTCGCCGGCCGCGTCCCCGAGCTGAACGTCGTCTTCCGCACCGACGACAACGGGACGCTCGGCGCCCTCGTGGCCGAGGATCTCGGAGCCGCGATCGAGCCGCAGCTCGTCGTCGATCCGCGCGACCGGGCCGTGAAGACGTTGCCGTTCGGCTCGCGGATCCCGGCCCGGACGGTCGTCCTCGCCTGGCACCGGGACCGCTATCGCTCGCAGGCCGCGGAGGCGTTCGTCGAGCTCGCGCGCGACGTCACTCGCAGCTAGCTTGCATCGCAAGACAGAGTCAACTACCATGCGGCGCATGGCAAGCGAGAACCGGCGCAGTCAGATGCTCCGCGGAGTCCTCGACCTCTGCCTCCTCGCCGTCGTCGTGGACGAGCCGGCGTACGGCTACGAGATGACGCGGCGCCTGCGCGAGCGGGGTCTCTCGACCGTCGGGGAGGGCTCGATCTACCCGCTGCTCGGCCGGCTCGAGCGGGAGGGCCTCGTCGCCACGCATCGAGAGGCGAGCGACGGCGGCCCACCACGCAAGTACTACAGCGCTTCGCCGAGCGGCCGCCGAGCCCTCGACGACGGCGTCCGCGCCTGGCGCGACGTGCGCGGCGAGGTCGACTCGGTGCTGGCGACGATCGAAGCGGAGGTGAGCGGATGAGCGCGTTCGTCGAGGAGTGCCGGCAAGAGTGGAAGCGGCTCGGCGTGCCGGACCTGCTGGCCGAGGAGATGGCGACCGAGCTCGAAGCCGATCTCGCAGAGGCCGAGGCCGACGGCGTCTCGGCCGCCGAGCTGCTCGGCGACGCCGACTCGCACGTCTTCGCCGCGACCTGGGCGACCGAACGCGGGCTCGTGACCGGGACTCCACCGAAGAAGACCCGCAGGGGGCTCTGGATCGGGCTCGCCGCCGGCGTCGTCCTCGTCGTCGTGGCGTTGTCGACGCTCGCGCTCGTTCGGGTCGACAACTCGGCCTCCGCCAACGTGGTGAAGGTTCCGCAGTTTCTGGGAGTCAAGGCGTGCGACGCCGTCCGGATGGGGCGCTTGGCGGGTCTCGGGATGATCCACCACCAGTACAAGGGTCGCTGCAACGCCCTGGTCATCTCGCAAAAGCCCGCTGCTGGGCGCTACGTCCCGCTGCACACGCCCACGACGCTGCGCCTCAATCGCGCGCGTATACCGCACCTGGTCGGTCTGAAGGTGTGCAGGGCGAAGCTTGTCGCAGCGAGGGCCGGGATCTACCTCCGCAAGGGCGAGGGCGATCAGGTCCGCTCCCTCCCCGAGAGCAGCCGCTGCACGAACTTCGTCGTCGCCCAGACCCCGGCAGCCGGTCAGATCGTCGACGCGCCGGTCTTCATGACGGTGCGGGTCAGCGTGAGTCGGAGCTAGAACCGCTCGTCGTCGGCCATGTCGCCGTTCGAGGCGAGGCCGGCGACGACCGACTCCTGCGAGCGCTCGTGCAGCCGCTCGCGACCCCGCCGGACCGCGGTCAGGAATCGCTCGAGATTGACCTCGAGGGAGGCGAGCTGGTTGTCGGCCCAGTCCTCCATCTCGAGCTTCATCTCGCGTGCGCCCCGCCGCGCGTCGTCGACGATCTCGTCGGCCTGCCGCTCCGCGATCTTCACGATCTCGGTCTGCGACGCCTCGCGCACCGCCTGCTCCCGCGCCTCGGCGAGAAGCCGGTCGACCTCGCGCTTCGCCTCGGCGAGCATCTCCTGCCGCTCCTTGACGATCCAGCGGGCCTGCTTGATCTCTTCGGGGATCGTCGCGCGCATCTGGTCGAGGATGTCGTAGATCTCCTCGCGGTCGATGCGCACCTGGTCGGTGAGCGGGACGGCCTTGGCGTTGTGAACGAGGTCGTCGAGCTTGTCGATCAGAACTAATACGTCCATTGGCTGAGCAGTGTAACCCTCGTGGCGGCCGATACCGTCGCCGTCACTCGCCCGGACGCTCGGGCGTTCCCGGGCGACCGTCCGGGAACAGGTCGGCGAGGCGCCGCGCCACGGGTGCCGGGACGAGGGCCGAGACGTCGCCGCCGAAGGCCGCGATCTCCTTGACGCCGCTCGAGGAGACGAAGCTCACCTGGGGGCTCGCCATCACGTAGACCGTCTCGACGTCCGGCGCGAGCGTGCGGTTGAGCTGGTTCATCTGGAACTCCCACTCGAAGTCCGAGATCACGCGGAGGCCCTTGACGATCGCCTTCGCGTCCCACTTGCGGGCGAAGTCGACGACGAGCTCGCGGAAGACGTCGATCTCGACGTTGCCGAGGCCCGATAGGGCGCCGCGCAGGAACTCGACGCGGTCCTCGACCGGGAACATCGGCTCCTTGTGCTGCGGCATCCCCACGACTCCGACGACGACGCGGTCGAAGATCCCGGCCGCGCGCGTGAGCACGTCGACATGGCCGTTCGTGACCGGGTCGTACGTGCCGGGAGCGATCGCGGTGATCACTGCGGCGCCTCGAAGAGGGTGACGCGCGTCTGTCCGTACTTGCGCGTCGTCCGGATCGGCAGCGGCAGCTCGGGCTCCGCCCGCGCGTCCGTCTCGAGGACGACGAGGCCGTTCGCTGCGAGCAGCGAGGGCAGGTGGCGCGCGAGGCGTGGCTGGATCTCGGTGAGCATGCCGTAGGGAGGGTCGACCAGCACGAGATCGTACTTCGCGCCCGCGGTCGCCTCCTCCGCGATCGCGCGGAGCACGTCGCCGCGGACGACGCGTGCGCCCGTCAGCCGCAGGTGGTCGAGGTTGCGCTCGATCGCCCGCAAGGCTTCCGGATCGTGCTCGACGAAGACGGCGCTGGCGGCGCCGCGGGAGAGCGCTTCGATCCCGAGCGCGCCGGAGCCGGCGAAGAGATCGAGCACCCGCGCTCCGTCGAGCGGCCCTACGAGGTTGAAGATGTTCTCGCGGACGCGGTCGGACGTCGGCCGCGTCTCGACGCCGTGCGGAGCGACGAGCCTGTGACCCTTGCGGCTCCCGGCGATGACCCTCATGCGAGGATCGTCGCATGGCGTCGTTCTCTCTCGTCCACGGGTCGTGGCACGGCGGCTGGTGCTGGGATCTCGTTCGCGTCGAGCTCGAGGCGCACGGTCATGTCGTCCATGCGCCGGATCTTCCGTGCGAGGACGTCGCAGCCGGTGTCGCGGAGTACGCCGCTGCCGTCCCCGCGGCCGACATCGTGGTCGGGCACTCGCTCGGCGGCTTCACGATCCCTCTCGTCGAGGCGCGCACGCACGTCTTCCTCACCGCGGGCGTGGGCGGCACAGGCGGGCCCGACGTCCTCGCGCCTGGGTTTGGCGACGGCCAGTCGCGCGACGAGCTCGGGCGCTCGTACTACCCCGATCCCGCCGTGGCCGCGGCCGCGCTCCAGTACCCGTCCGCACACACCGGGCTGGCGGCGAGACTACGGCGGCAGGCCCCCCTCGCTCACGAATCGGTCGCCGTCGACAGTGCCGTCTACATCGTCTGCGCCCGCGACGCGGTGATCCGGCCGGAGTGGCAGCGCCACCTCGCGCGGGACGTCCTCGGCGTCGAGCCGATCGAGCTCGAGGCGGGCCATTCGCCGATGCTCGAGTGCCCGCGCGCGCTTGCGGACATGCTCGATCAGGCGGCGCGGCGCAGCTTTTCGACCTGACGGTGCGTCTCGCGGTAGACGCGCTGCAGACGCTCGGGATCGGCCGGACGCGGCGGCGGTCGCCGACGGCCGAGCAGGCGACGGAGGAACGTCATGCGAGCGCCTCGGGCTCGACCTCTGCGAAGAGCGCCTCCGCGGCTTCCTCCAACGGGCCCGGGCCGACGTCCTGCGCCACGGCGCGGGCTCGCTCGAGCAGATCGCGGTCGCGGAGAAGATGCGCGAAACGGAGGTCGGAGAGGCCCGACTGCCGCGTGCCGAGGAGCGCACCGCCGCCGCGCAGCTCGAGGTCGACCTCGGCGAGCTCGAAGCCGTCGCTCGTGTCGCAGAGCGCCTGCAGCCGCGCCTGCGCGGACTCGGTCAGCTCCTCCTTCGCGCGGGAGACCAGCAGGCAGTACGACTGTTCGGCGCCGCGACCGACGCGCCCGCGCAGCTGATGGAGCTGCGCGAGACCGAAGCGGTCGGCTTCCTGCACGATCATCACCGTCGCGTTTGCGACGTCCACGCCCACCTCGATCACGGTCGTCGCGACGAGCACGTCGAGCTCGCACGCCTTGAAGCGGGCCATGAGCTCGCGGCGCTCGGCGGCCTTGAGCCGGCCGTGGAGGCAGCCGACGCGGAAGTCGCGCAGCTCGGCGCGGCGCAGGCGCTCGGCCTCCTCCTCCGCGGCCCGCGCAAGCGAGGTCTCGGACGCTTCGATCAGCGGGCACACGACGTACGCCTGCCGCCCCTCGCGCAGCAGCCGCGCGAGGCGCGTGTACGCCTCCGAGGCGCGATCCTCGGTGATCCAGCTCGTGATCACGGGCTTGCGCGACGCCGGCGGCTTCGCTATCTCCGAGACGGCGAGATCGCCGTAGACCGTGAGCGCGAGCGTGCGCGGGATCGGCGTCGCCGTCATGTGGAGGACGTGCGGCGCCCGTCCCGCGGTGAGCGCCGACCGCTGCTCGACGCCGAAGCGGTGCTGCTCGTCGACGACCGCGACTGCGAGGTCCCGCAGCTCGAAGCCTTCCTGGATCAGCGCGTGCGTGCCCACGACGACGTCGACCCCGACGGCGGCTGCGCGCTCGCGCTTGCCGGAGGAGCTCGTGAGGAGCGCGCAGCTGACGCCGAGCTCGAGGCAGAGGTCGGCGATGGTCAGAAAGTGCTGCTCAGCGAGGGTTTCGGTCGGGGCCATGAGCGCTCCCCGGCGCCCGCTCTCCACGGCGCGCAGAAGCGCATAGAGCGCAACGACCGTCTTGCCTGAACCGACGTCCCCCTGCAGGAGCCGCTGCATCGGGACGGTGCGCACGAGGTCGCCGTCGATCTCGCGAATCGCCTGTTCCTGGTACGGCGTGAGCGCGAACGGGAGCGCCTCGCGATAGCGCTGGATCAGCTCGCCCGGCTCGCCCAGGCCCGGAGCGAGCGTCCGCTCCCGTTCCGCGGCGCGGCGCGCGATGCCGACCTGCAGGACGAGCAGCTCCTCGAAGGCGAGCCGCTGCCGGCCCGTCTCGGCCTCGCGGAGATCGCGCGGCCGGTGCACGGCGGCGAGCGCATCGCGCTTCAGGGCAAGACCTTCGCGCTCACGCAGCTCGGCGGGCAGCGGATCCGGAACGTGAGCGGCGAGCGGCAGCGCAGCGTCGACGACCCGCCGCACCGTCGCCGCTGCGATCTCCTCGGCGGCCGGGTACACGGGAGCGAAGTCGGCGGTCGCACGGGCGTCGTCCCCGATGTCATACGAGCGGGGCTCGAAGCCGAAGCGGCCGAGCTTGCCGCGGAGCCGGACCTCGGTTCCCGGCTCGAGCCGGTCGGCGAGCCACGGCTGGTTGAACCACGTGACGCTGACGGCTGCCGTGTCGTCGGCGACCCGCGCGACGATCCGCGTCCGCCGCCGGCCGCGCATGGGGCGCTTCTCGACGTTGAGGACACGGCCGGCCACGACGACCTCCTCGCCCTCGCGGAGCTCCGCGATCGCAACCTCCTCCGCGGCCGTCTCGTAGCGCCGCGGCCGGTGCTCGAGCACGTCGCGCACGCTCGCCAGCCCGAGCTTGCCGAGCTTCCGCTGCGTCGTCGCGGCGACACCGGGCAGCGAGTCGAGCGCGAGCTGGAGCCGCTGCGGCCGCAGTGCGCGAGGCGTCGCCGGCCACGTCCCGGGCTGGTCCAGGCTGGCAAAGACCGTCTGTCGACGGGCGGCTGTCATCGTGCGCGGCACCGAACGCACGGGAGTATCCCGCGCGGACCGGACGTCAGCCGGAATCCCGGAACCAGAAGAGCGCCAGCGTGCCGGGGCCCGCGTGTGCGCCGATCACCGAACCGAGCGTCACGACGAGCTCGAGGTCCGCGCGCGGCCGCCGCTCGCGCACCAGCGCCTCGAGCTCGGCTGCCCGTTCCGGCGCGGCTGCGTGCGCGAGGGCGAGCCGGAACCCGGGCTCGTCCCGCGTCTCCGTCTCGAGCGCCTGCGCAAGCTCGGCGAACGCCTTCCGCTCGCCGCGCACGCGCTTCACCGGGATCACTTCGCCGTCCGCGATCGACAGGATCGGCTTGACGTGCAGCAGCGTGCCCGCGAACGCCGCCGCCTTCCCGATCCGGCCCCCTCGCTGCAGGAACTCGAGCGTGTCGACGGTGAACAGGAGCCCTCGCTCCCGGCGATAGCGCTCGACGAGCGCGTCGATCTCGCCGTCGGTCGTGCCGCGCTCGAGCCGGCGCTGGATCGCGAGCGCGAGCATCGCGATCGAGGCCGACGCGGTCTCGGTGTCGACCGGACGCACCCGCCCGGCGCCGACCTCGGCCGCCGCCGCCTCGGCGCTCGCAAACGTGCCGGAGACCCGGGCCGAGACATGGAGCGAGAAGATCCGCTCGTACGAGTCGAGCTCCCCGTAGCAGGCGAGGAAGTCACCCGGCGTCGGCTGCGAGGTCGTCGGAAAGACGCTCGTCTGCCGCAGCCGTCGGTAGAACTCGTCCGCGTCGACGTCGACGCCGTCGCGAAGGCTCTCGTCACCGAAGTTGACGTACAGCGGCACGACGCGCCAGTTCGGGAAGCGGGCGGCGGCGTCGGGCAGGTCGGCGGTCGAGTCGAGGACGATCGCCGTGTTGGCGGCCGTGAGGCTCACGACGCGGAGGCGGCCTGCAGGATCGCGGCGACGATCTCGTCCAGCTCCTGGTCCTTGGCGAGACAGGCGACCGCCCCCGCCTCCACGAGCGCGACGCGCTCGGCGTCGTCGGCGGACGCCGTCAGCGCCACGACCGCGACGTCCGGCAGCGCTTCGACCACCTGCGCCGTGGCCTGGATCCCGTCGAGCACGGGCAGGCGGTAGTCCATCAGGACAACGTCCGGCCGGTACTCCATCGCTGCCGCGACCGCGGCTCCGCCGTCGCCCACCGAGGCGACGATCTCGACGTCGCTCCGCATCCCGAGCAGGAGCTCGAGGGCGTCTCGGAAAACCTCGTTGTCCTCGACGAGCAGGATCCGGACCGGCGGCACCGCGCCAGCCTATTCCGCGCCGAGCAAGAGGGGGTAGTGCGGTTGGCCGCCCTCGTGCACCTCGACCTCGAGCTCCGGATGCGACGACGCGACCGCCTCCACGATCCCGTCGAGCGACGGCGACTCGACGCCGCCGAGGAGCGTGAGAACGGCGCGCGGCTCCTCGAGCAGGCGGGTGACGACCTCGAGCGCCACTGCGGCGAAGTCGGCACCGCCGGCCACGGGCTCGCCGTCCGCGAGGCCGAGCCAGTCGCCGCTGCGGATCGCGAGCCCGTTCAGCTCGACGTCCCGCGAGGCGCGAGTCACCTCTCCCGTTGCCACGGCCGCGGCGGCTACAGCCATCGTCGCGGCGTTCTCGGCGGCGCTGCGCGCCCCGTCGTACGCCACGAGCGCGGCGAGACCGGCGGGAATCGACTCGGTCGGCACCACCCGGGCAGGCCGCGACGCTTGCTCGGCGGCGTGCTCGGCCGCGAGCCGCACGTTCGAGTTGTTCGGCAGGACGATCGCTTCCTCCGCCTGCAGCTCGTCGATCGCCGCCATGAGCTCGGCCGTCGACGGGTTGGCGGTCTGGCCGCCCGAGACCACCCGGATCGTGCCGACCGGCTCGGCGAGCGTCTCGAAGAGCAGCCGGTTCCCCTCCCCGGCGACGACCGCGACGACGCCGCACCTCGCGCGCGGCGCCGGGACGAGCGACAGCCGCCGCTCTCGCTGCTCCTGTTGTTCGCGCATGTCCGCGATCTCGACGCCGTCGATCGTCCCGGCGGCCGTGCCGAGCGAGAGCGCCGCGCCGGGGTCGTCGGTGTGGACGTGCACCTTGAGCGCGGTCTCGTCGCCGACCACGACGAGCGAGTCTCCGAGCTGCTCGAGCTGTGTCTCGAGCTCGTCTCGGGCGAGGGCGGCCCCCTCGACCACGAAGACCGTGCAGTAGCGATAGCGCGACGGCTCCAGGTGGATCGCGTCGGCGCTCAGCGGCGTCGCGGTGGCGGCTGCCGCCGGCAGAGCTTCGCCGGTGACCGCGGCGGCGAGCCCGCGGAGGAGCTCGACGAGCCCGGCGCCGCCGGCGTCGACGACTCCCGCCTCGCGCAGGACGTCGAGCTGCTCCGGCGTCCGTGCGACCGCCTCCTCCCCGTGCTGCACCAGCTCGACGAGCAGCTCGCCGAGGGGCTCGGCCGGTCGCCGCTCGGCCTCTTCCGCGAGCTCGCGAATCACGGACAGCATCGTTCCCTCGACCGGCCGCCGCACCGCGCGGTAGGCGGCGTCGGACGCACCGCGCAGCGCCCGCGCCGTCAGCGCCGCATCGATGCCGTCGGTCGACTCGGCGAGCACGTCGGCGACGCCGCGCACGATCTGGGACAGGATCACCCCGGAGTTGCCGCGCGCGCCCATCAGCGCCGCGCGCGCGACGGCGTGCGCGAGCGCCGGACGGTCCATCGGCTCGGCCGAGGCGAGGCGCTCGGCGACCGCGCGCACGGTCAGGGTGAGATTCGTGCCGGTGTCCCCGTCCGGCACGGGATAGACGTTGAGGTCGTCGAGGCGGCCACGGCTCGCCTCGAGCGAGGCGAGAGCCGCCCCGGCCAGGCTGCGGACGAGCACGAGGTCGGCTTCGGCGTTCACTTCCCGCCGGTTCGCACGTCGTCGACGTGCACCTCGACCGCATGCACGGACAGGCCCGTCAGACGCTCCACCTCGTACGCGACGCGGTTGCTGACGCTCGAGGCGACCTCGGCGAGGTTGAGCCCGTACTCGACGACGACGTGGAGGTCGACGGTCACCTTGCCGTCGTCGCGGCCGATCTCGATGCCGCGCGGCCTCCCGCGAGCTCGCGCGAGCTGCCCGCGTAGCGAGCCTTTCATCCCGACGACGCCGTAGCACTCGAGCGCGGTCTCGGCGACGATCTGCGCGATCGCGTCACTCGAGATCGTGATCCGGCCCAGCCGCGAGGAAAGCGCGTGTGCCGCCTCCATCGCTGGGTTGGACGCCCGCGCGGCGGCGGCGGTTGCGGCTAGAGGGCCTTCTGGACCTTGCCGGCCTTGAGGCAGCGCGTGCAGACGTACGCCCGCGTCGCCTTCCCGGCGATCAGCACGCGGACGCGCTGGAGGTTCGGATCGAAGCGGCGCTTCGTGGCCACCATCGAATGGCTCCGGTGGTTACCGAAGCCGGGCTTCTTGCCACAGACTGCACAGACCTTCGACATCGGCGGCCCAGGATAGCCGACGATGGACGGCTATCCCCGTGCCTGCTTGCGGACCTGGGAGAACAGATCGGCCATCTCGAGGGCCGCGCGCACGGCCTCGGCGCCCTTGTCTACGCGGGCCTCCGCCTGTTCCGCCGTATCCACTGTGAGGACGCCGAACGCGACGGGCACGCCCGTCTCGAGGCCTGCGAGCTGCAGGCCCGAGGCCGCCTCGCCGGCGACGTAGTCGAAGTGCGACGTCTCGCCCCGGATGACGCAACCGAGCGCGACCACGCAGGAGTAGCGGCGCGTCTTCGCGAGAGCCATCGCGCCGATCGGCAGCTCGAACGCACCCGGAACCGGCATCACCGTGATCCGTGCCTCGCCCACACCGGACGCCGCGAGCGCCTCGAGCGCCGAGCCGAGGAGCCGGTTCGAGATCTCGCCGTTGAAGCGCGACACGACGATGCCGACCGTGCGCTGGGCGCCGGACGGGGAGCCTTCGAGGACGGCCACGCCGTCGGGGATGTCCAGGTCGCCGGGCACGTGCCCGGCGGGTGCGGCTGCGGGCGTCTCCTCTTCCGGCTCGGGCTCGCCGTCAGGTTCGGCCTCGACGGCGTGCTCGGGCTCGGGCTCGGCGTCGCCCTCGGGCTCCACGCCGTTCGCCGGCTCGTCTTCCTCGAGCCGCTGCGGCCAGCCGAGCGACTCCGCGGCCGGAGGCACCGCGACCGCCGCCGCCTCGGGCTCGCGCGCCTCGTCCGTCTCTGCAGCCGGCGCCTCGCCCGGCCAGAAGCCCTCTGAACTCATTCGCCCTCCGACTCGAACTTCAGATCCTGGTGGTGCAGCTTGTGTCCGAGCTTATCCCGCTTGGCGGCCAGATACCTAGCGTTTTCGGGATGAGGCGGCATCTCGATCGGCACCTGCTCGGTCACCTTCAGGCCGTACGCCTCGACGCCGGAGACCTTCTTGGGGTTGTTCGTGAGCAGTCGCATCGTCGTGATCCCCAGCTCGGCGAGGATCTGGTTGCCGATCCCCCACTCGCGCTCGTCGGCGGCGAAGCCGAGCGCGAGGTTCGCGTCGACCGTGTCGAGGCCCTGTTCCTGCAGCTCGTACGCCCTGAGCTTGTTGAGGAGGCCGATGCCGCGCCCCTCCTGCGCCATGTAGAGGAGGACCCCGCGGCCCTCGCCGGCGATCGCGCCGAGCGCGGCCTCGAGCTGCTCGCCGCAGTCGCAGCGGTGCGAGTGGAACACGTCGCCGGTGAGGCACTCGGAATGGACGCGGACGAGCACGTTGTCGCCCACCTCGCCCATCACGAGGGCGACGTGCTCGCGGCCCGTGAGAGTCTCGCGAAAGGCGACCGCGGTGAACTGCCCGAACTCGGTCGGCAGCTGCACCGAGACGACGCGCTCGACGAGCTTCTCCGTCCGCCGCCGGTACTCGATCAGGTGGGCGACGGTGATCATCCGCAGCCCGTGCCGCTCGCAGTACGGGACGAGGTCGGGGACGCGAGCCATCGTCCCGTCCTCGTTCATGATCTCGCAGACGACGCCGGCCGGCACGAGCCCCGCGAGGCGGGCGAGGTCGACCGCCGCCTCGGTCTGGCCCGCGCGGACGAGGACGCCGCCGTCTCGCGCGCGAAGCGGAAAGACGTGGCCGGGCTGGACGAGGTCGTGCGGCGTCGAGTCCGGGTCGATCGCGACCTGGATCGTGTGCGCGCGATCGGCGGCCGAGATGCCCGTCGTCACCCCCTCGCGAGCCTCGACCGAGTTGGTGAACGCCGTGCCGAGCCGCGCCTCGTTCCGTTGCGTCATCTGCGGCAGGCCGAGCTGCTCGCAGCGGTCGCCAGTCAGGCAGAGGCAGACGAGGCCGCGCGCGTGCGTCGCCATGAAGTTGACGGCCTCCGGCGTTGCGAACTGCGCCGCGACGACGAGGTCGCCTTCGTTCTCGCGCTCGGGGTCGTCGACGACGACGACCAGCTTTCCGTTCCGGATGTCCTCGACGGCCTCCTCGATCGAGGCGAACGGGGTGACGGCGGAGCTCACGACAGCCTTCCCGCCACGAGGCGCTCGACGACCTTCCCCAGCACGTCGGCCTCGAGGTTGACCTCGGCGCCCGGCTCGAGCCGGCCGAGTGTCGTCACGGCGAGGGTGTGCGGGATCAGAGCGACTTCGAAGCCGTCGTCGTCGAACGCCGCGACCGTGAGCGAGACGCCGTCGACGGCGATCGAGCCCTTCTCGACGCAGTAGCCGAGCACGGTCCCGGGCGCGTCCACCCACAGCCGCCGGCCTTCGCCTTCGGGCGCGACCGAGCGGACGCGGCCCACTGCGTCGACATGTCCCTGCACGACGTGGCCGCCGAGCCGGTCGCCGACGCGCAGAGACGGCTCGACGTTGAGCGAGGCGCCGGACGCGAGGCCGCCCAGTGCCGTCCGCGAGAGCGTCTCGGGCACGACGTCGAAGGCGAGCCGTCCCTCCCCCGCTTCGACGACCGTGAGGCAGACGCCGGCGACGGCGACCGAGTCGCCGACGGCGCCCACGGACGCGGTCTCTGGCGCCTCGAGCACCAGCCGGGAGCCGTCGAAGGCGACGACGGTCCCGACCTCGCGGACGATGCCGGTGAACATGCGACGAAGGTTACGGCTCGCGCAGGTACGCCTCGAGCAGCACGTCGTCCCCGCAGGGCTCGGCCCGGAGGTGGCGCAGCTCGAGCGGTGCCGGCAGCGGAGCGAGCACGTACGGCCCGTCGCCGGCCACGACGGGGGCGACGAAGAGGAGCAGCTTGTCCACGAGCCCGTCCGCGAGGAACGCCGTCGCGAGCGTCGGGCCGCCCTCGAGCAGGAGCGACTGCACGCCTTCGGCGGAAAGCGCACGCAGCTCTTCCTGCAACGGGC
Source organism: Gaiellaceae bacterium (assembly GCA_036273695.1). Lineage (GTDB taxonomy): Bacteria > Actinomycetota > Thermoleophilia > Gaiellales > Gaiellaceae > Palsa-739. The sequence continues at coordinate 17,950 of DASUHE010000052.1, read as the reverse complement.
CGCTGCGGAGCTCGAGCTCCGAGCCCTCCGGGAGCGGGCCTCGCCCGAATGCGAGCCGTCGCGGCTGCCGTGAGGCACCGACGCCGCGTGCGTCGAGCCGCGGCGAGTCGGCCCGCACCGTCCCCATCCCGACCGCGACCGCGTCCGAGGTCGCGCGCAGCTCGTGCACCCGTTCCCTCGACTCCTCGCCCGACACCCAGCGGCGCCCGGGAACGGTGACGCGGCCGTCGAGCGTCACGGCCGCCTTGTAGGTGACGAAAGGGCGGCCGAGCGACTTCCAGACGCGCCACGCCTCGTTCTGCCGGCGCGCGTCGAGGTCGTCGAGGAGCTCGATCTCGATCCCGGCGGCGCGGAGACGTTCGAGACCGCGGCCGTCCACGACCGGGTTCGGGTCGCGGGCGCCGACGACGACCCGGGCGACACCGGCCGCAGCGACCGTGTCGGTGCACGGAGGCGTGCGTCCGTGATGCGAGCACGGCTCGAGCGTCACGTACAGCGTCGCGCCGCGCGCGGCGTCGCCGGCCCGCTCGAGGGCGATCGACTCGGCGTGGCGGACCCCGTCGTACTCGTACCAGCCCTCCCCCACCACCTCGCCGTCGCGCACGACGACGGCACCGACGAGCGGATGGTCGCGCGTCCTGCCCCGTCCACGCTCGGCCAGCTCGAGCGCGTGCCGGAAGTGGCTCACTCCAGGTCCTGGACGAGTCCGCGGTAGGCGCCTGCGAGGTCGTCGCGGCCGAAGACCGCGGAGCCGGCGACGAGGAGCGTCGCGCCTGCGCAATGCGCGGGGCCGATGGTCTCGTGGTCGATGCCGCCGTCGACCTGGACGTGGATGTGCTCGGGCAGAGCCTCGCGCAGCCGCCGGATCCGGTCGACCGCGTCGGGCCGGAACTTCTGGCCGCTGTACCCGGGATGGATGCTCATGCACAGCACGATGTCGGCGTCACCTGCCACGGCGGCCACGTCCTCGGGCTCGCTCTCGGGGTTGAACGCGACGCCGACCTGAAGGCCGTGCTCGCGCGCGGCCGCGACCGTGGCGGCAACGTCCTCGACGACCTCGTAGTGGAAGGTCGCGCTGTCGCCGCCGGCCCGCGCGATCTGCGGGAAGTGGCGCAGCGGGTTGTCGACCATCAGGTGACAGTCGAGCACGCCGCCGGCCCCGTGCACCCGCGGCGCGATCGCCTCGAGGACGACCGGCCCGATGGTGACCGGCTCGACGAAGTGCCCGTCGCCGACGTCGAAGTGGAAGATCCGGCAGCCGGCGCCCAGCAGCACGTCGACCTGCTCGCCGAGCCGAGCGAAGTCGGCCGCGTAGAGCGACGGCTCGACCTCGGCCTTCCGGATCCACTCTTGCCAGCTCATCCCGGCGATCGTAGGCGGGCGACGAAGAAGCCGCTCGTCCTGTGCACGTGCGGCAGCGTGAGCAGAAACTCCGGCCGCGACGGATGCGCGAACGCCGGCCACTCCTCCCCGAGCGGGAGGACGCGCAGGCCGCTCGCGTCGACCACGCCCTCGCACTCGTCCGGGTTGATCGTGCAGACGGAGTAGATGATCGTGCCGCCGGGCCGGACCCGCCCGGCCGCCGAGCGGAGCAGCGCGAGCTGGAGCTCGGGCAGCGGAGTCGCCCGCCAGCGCAGGTCGGGCCGCTGCGCGAGAACCCCGAGGCCCGAGCACGGCGCGTCGACGAGCGCGCGGTCGAAGCCTGCGAGCTCGGGCGGGAGGGCCGTCCCGTCCGCTTCGACGACCGTGACGACGTCCCGGCGCATCGTGGCGAGGTTTTCGCGCAGCTCTCGCGCGCGCGCCGGGTCGAGCTCGACCGCCGTCACCTCGCCGCGGAGCTGCCCGGTCTTGCCGCCCGGCGCGGCGCAGAGATCGAGCACGCGCTCGCCGTCCTGCGCGTCGACGCAGAGGCCGGCGAGCTGCGAGCCGCGGCTCTGGGGCCAGATCCTCCCGGCGGCGACGAGCCCGTCGGGAACGCGCTCTACGCGAAACGCGCCGGGGACGTCGGTCGTCTCGGCGCCCGTCGGCGGCTCGCCGCGGACGAGCCGGACGACGGTCTCGAGCGGCCCGTTCATCGCCCGCATCAGCGCGAGCGCCCCGTCGTCGCCGAGCACGCGCACGAAGACCTCGTGGATCCAGTCCGGGTACGACTCCTTCAGCGGGCCGTCGGGCAGCGAATCGAGCAGCGGGCCGATCCCGGCGGAGAGCCGTCGCAGGACGGCGTTCGTGAACGGAACGGCCCGCTCGAGCCGGGCGCGGCGCACGAGCTCGACCGATTCGTTGACGGCCGCATGCTGCGCCGTGTCGGTGTACCCGAGCTGGTACGCCCCGAGCCGGAGCGCCGCCCGAACCGGCGGGTCGAGCTTCCGTACCGGCCGCCGCCCGAGCGTCTCGATCGCGTGGTCGAGCGTCCGCATGCGCTGGACGGAGCCGTACGCGAGCCGCTGCGCGAACGCGCGCTCGCGCTCGTCGAGCCGCTCGGCGGCGCTGCGGAAGGCACGGTCGGCGTAGGCGTCCTGCTCGAAGACGCGCAACAGCACCTCGTATGCCGCCCGCCGGGCCGGGCTGATCACGAGCGGCAGACGAAGATCGCCCAGCCCATCACGGCCCGTTCCCAGCGCAGGTAGCGGTCGCGGTCGGCGGCGCCGCGGGCGCGAAACTCGTCCGCCTGCGGATGGCCCGGATTCGCCGCGAGCCAGCGATCGAGCGTCTGCCAGTGGAGCGACTCGTAGCGGTCCCAGTCGTCTTCGGAGGACGCAATGAGCGACACGACACGGACGCCGGTCGACTCCGCACGCTCGACGGTCTCCGGCAGCGGCAGCCAGTCTTCCTCGGCGGTCCGCCTGTCGGCGGGCGACTCGGGCTCGGGCGGCAGCGGCCAGCTGCGCCAGTACGGCTCGCCGACCCCGAGCAGCGGCGCGGCCGAGCGGAGGCGCTCCAGCGTGGGGACGAGCCCGCCGAAGACGAACGTCGCGCCGAGGCAGAGCGCGGCGTCGTAGCGGCGCAGCTCGAACGTAGCGGCGTCGGCCTCGACGAGCTCGATCCGGTCTTCGAGCTCCGCGTCCCTGATGCGTTTCCGCGCGGCGGCGACGAACTCCGGCGTGCGCTCGACGCAGGTGACCCGGCACGCGAATTCCCGCGCGAGCAGGCGGGCCGGCCCGCTGTGGCCGGAGGCGACGTCGAGGACGTGCGAACCGGGTCCGAGGCCGAGTCGCGCGCCGAGCAGCCGGATCTTGTCCGCGCTCGTCGGGTTCATGAGCTCGTGCTCCGACTCGACGACGGCATGCCACCAGGTCATGGTCTGCGGCCCCGCAGGTACGCGTCGTACGCCATGCGGCGGCCGCCGGGAGGCTGCACCTCGACCGGCTCGAACGAGCCGTCGTCCGCCACCCGCGCCCGCCAGACGATCAGGTCGCCGAGCCGGGCGCCGATGTGCGGAGAGAGCCCGCGGACGCGGTTCACGAGCTCCTCCGCGGGCGCCTCCGGATCGAGCACGCGATCTTCCGGGCCGATCTTCTCCGCATAGGTGAGGCCCACCTCGGGCTGTGGCTCGAAGCGCGGCTCGTCCTGTGCGAGCACGTCGCGGAGAAGCTCGGCCGCCACCTCTGCCGCACGCGCGTAGACCGCGCCGGCGTCGTCCTCCGGCCCGATCGGGAAGGAGCGCTCGGCCGCGACCGGCCCCGCGTCGAGCGCCTCGACCGTGCGGTGGATCGTCACGCCGGTCTCGCGGTCGCCGGCCATGATCGCGCGCTCCACCGGCGCGGCGCCGCGCCACCGCGGCAAGAGCGACGGGTGCACGTTGAGCCAGAGCGCACGCTCGAGGAGCGAGCTCGGGACGAGGAGGCCGTAGGCGCAGACGACGACCGTATGGGCCGCAACCCCCACCGACTCGTCGAGCCTGGCCGGCTGCTCGACCGGGATGCCGAGCCGCTCCGCAACCTCCTTCGCAGGCGGCGCCGCCAGCTTCCGGCCACGGCCGCGGGGCTTGTCCGGGCGGGTGAACAGCTGCACGACGTCGTGCTCGGCTGCGAGCCGCTCGAGCACCTCTGCGCCGAACGGGGCGGTCGCGGCGACCGCAATCCGGCGTCTCACGGCTACCCGATGACGATGCGAGGACGCAGGCTCGCGAGTGCCTCACGCCGCGCCTCGGCCGTCGTCCGGTCGAGGATCAGGACGCCGTCGAGATGATCGTTCTCGTGCTGGGCGACGCGCGAGTACGGCTCTTCGAGGTCGTACCGCACGTCGCCTCCGTGCTCGTCCTGCCCCACGATCACGATCGTCGTCGGCCGCTCGACGGGCAGGAGCACGCCCTGGATCGAGAGACAGCCCTCGTCCTCGATCGTCGTCTCCTCGCTGCGCTCCACGATCTCCGGGTTCGCGATCGCGACTGTCTCGCCCTCGGACGCCTGGAAGACGAACAGCCGCTGCAGGACGCCGACCTGGGTCGCCGCGAGCCCGATTCCGCTGGCGTCGACCATGAGCTGCTTCATCCGGTCGACGAGCCGACGCAGGTCGTCGTCGAACGCCTCCACCGGCCGGGCGGCCAGCTTCAGCGCGGAATCCGGGTACTGGCGGATCTGTGCGAGGGCGAGGCGTCGTCGCGCCTGCTGCTCGGGGTCGAGCTCCTCGTCCTTGACCTGTCCCTCGATCTCCGCCATCCGGGCGGACTGTACCCTCGCAGAGGTGGATCCCAAGACGCTGAAGGAGCTGATGGGTCAGGGGGCCACACGCCCCGAGACGCCTCAGGAGCGGCGCGACCGCGAGACCATCGAGGCCGACCTCGCGTCGAGCCCGGTGCGCGGCAAGCCGATCCCGCCGAGGCTCCGCAACTTCCGTCCGGATCCCGAATCCGGCATCCGGGCGCTCGGCGGGCCGGCCGCCTGGATGCGCAGGTTGCGCGCCATTGAAGACGCGCTCGACCAGCACGAGCGTCAGCTCGGCGAGGCGTGGCGGACGCTCGCGGAGGAGCTCGAGGATCCCGCGGAGCTCGCGACCGCCTGGCGCGAGCTCGCCGCCGGCTGGAGCTTCGCCTCGGTGAACGACCTGATCGAGCGTCACAACCGCAACTTCCCGGCCGAGGCACGACTCGCGATGGACCCGCGGACGCGCGACTTCGTCCGCCTCAACGGCCGGTCGTACCTGCGCGAGCCTCTCGACGCAGAATGGATCCTCGCCCGCTTCCCGGCGTACCGCACGGCAGCCCTGCCGTGACCCGGCCGGCGACTAGCGCCGGTTCTCGTCGTGCTGTGACGCGCCTTCGACCTCGGGGATCCACGGCTCGCGGCGCTTGATCCACAGCTCGGCCTGCGGCCGGAGCCCGAAGGGCGCGTCGTCGAGCGAGCCGAGCTGGATCTCGACGCCCTCGTCCTCGATCAGGAAGAGCCGCGAGCCGCAACGCGCACAGAAGCTGTCTCCGTCGTAGGTCGCGTAGTCGCCGGTCGACTCGAACGCGTCGAGAGGCCAGTGCCCGTAGATCGTGTAGGTGCTTCCCGATCGCTTGCGACAGTCGGCGCAGTGGCAGCGTCCGACGTGGAACGGCTCACCGCGGACGCTGTAGCGAACCGCGCCGCACACACAGCCGCCGCTGCGCATTGCGTCCTCCATCGAGCCGGAATCTAGACGCTCTGCGGATCGACGTCGACGACGGCCGCGAGGCCGGCGCGACGCATCGCCGGCGCGGCCGCGGCGAGCAACGACGCCGCGCGGGAGGCGAGCGCGCGCGGCCGGTCGGTCTTGCCGACGAGCTGGGCGCGCCGGCGGCCGCGCAGCCTGAGCAGCGGCGCGGGCCCGAGCAGCTCGAACTCGGGGAGGCCCGCCTTCAGCTCCTCGAGCGCGCGGGTCGCGTCGGCGAGCTCCGGCCCCGACACGAGCACGCGCACGAGGTGCCGGAAGGGCGGATAGCCGAGGGCGCGGCGCCGCTCGAGCTCCTGGGCGAGGAAACCGGCGACGTCGTGGCGCGAGGCGTGCTCGACCGCGCGCGAGTCGGGCTGGAACGTCTGGATGATCACCCGGCCGGGAGCGTCGCGGCCGCTACGGCCGGCCAGCTGGGTGAGGAGCTGGAACGTCCGCTCCTCGGCCCGGAAGTCGGGCAGGCCGAGGCCCGTGTCGGCGTCGACGACGGCCGCGAGCTCCACGCCGGCGAAGTGGTGCCCCTTGGCGACCATCTGGGTGCCGACGAGGACGGCGCGCTCGGCGCTCGCGAAGCGCTCGAGCGCCTCGCGCAGCTGCTCGGGCTTCGCGATCGCGTCGGCGTCGAGCCGGATCCGCTCGAGCTCGGGGACGCGCTTCTCGAGCTCGCGCTCGAGCCGTTGCGTGCCGGCGCCGATCCGGGCGAGCTCGGGCGAACCGCACGCCGGGCACGTCTCCCCCGCCTGCTCGCGCGCGCCACAGTGGTGGCAGCGGAGCGTGCCGTCGCCGTGCAGGGTGAACGCCACGTCGCAGTTCGGGCAGCGGCGGGTCGCACCGCACGCGCGGCAATGGAGCGCGGGCGCCACGCCGCGCCGGTTGAGCAGCAGGATCGCCTTCCCGCCGTTCTCCGCGAGGCGACCGAGCTCGGCGAGCAGCGGCGCGGACAGCGGATAGCCCGTCTCCTGCCGCAGGTCGACGACCCGCACAATCGGCAGCGGCGCCGCGATCCGGCCGCCGAGCTCGACCCGCTCGAGCGCGTGCCACGACTCGGGCCGCGGCGTCGCCGAGCCGAAGATGGCGACGGCGCCTTCGAGCGCGGCCCGCTTGGCCGCGACCGTGCGTGCGTCGTAGCGCGGATCCGACTCCTGCTTGTACGAGGAGTCGTGCTCTTCGTCGATGCAGATCACGCCGACCGACGCGAGGGGCGCGAACACGGCCGAGCGCGCACCCACGACGACCGGCGCCTCGGCCGAGACGATCCGCTCGCGCTCGTCCCGTCGCTCGGCCTCGGTGAGGCCGGAGTGGAGCAGCGCCACACGGTCGCCGAAGCGCTCGCGGAAGCGGCCGAGCGTCTGCGGGGTCAGCGCGATCTCGGGCACGAGCACGATCGCGCCGCGACCGGCGGCGACCGCGGCCGCGCAGGCGCGAATGTAGACCTCGGTCTTGCCGCTGCCGGTCGCGCCCGAGAGGAGGACGTTGCCACCGCCGCTCGCGAGCAGGCTCTCGATGCGTGCGAGCGCCGTTTGCTGCGACGGCGAAAGCCGGAGTGGCGCCGGTTCCGCGGGCAGCGCCGCGCCGGCGCCCACTTCCCGCCGCTCGCCGCGACGCGCCGGCTGGTGCGGCGCGACGAGCGCGAGCGCGCGGGCGGGCGTCGAGCCGTAGTAGTCCGCGACCCAGAGCGCGAGGTCGACGAGCAGCGGCGGCAGCGTCTCGAGCACCCGCTCGGCCGCAACCGGCTCGACGTCCGGCGGCGCCTCGGCGTCGGTCGCGACGACGACCCCGCGACGGCGTGCGTTGCCGAAGCGGATCGCGAGGACGGCTCCCTTCTGCACCTCGTCGGCGATCTCATAGGTGAACGGCCGCGCCAGCGCGCGCGCGTTGACGATCGGGTACACGGAGGCGAGACGCGGCACGGGGCAGCGAGCGTAGCCGCGAGCCTGGTCGTCATATGATCGCGCAAACCCCGAGAGGAGTCCTTTCATGGCAGTCGTCTACATCCAGGAGTTCCCGATCGGCGACCGCACGACGATGAACTACGACTGGGTCGCAGAGCAGGTCGGCGAAGGGCCGTTCGAAGGGCTCATCGCGCACACGGCGGGATTCGACGACGAGGCGGGTGTGTTCCGGATCCTCGACGTGTGGGAGTCGCAGGAGAACGCCGAGCGATTCCTCGCCGAGCACGTCCAGCCGCTGATCGCCCAGGGCCCGGGCGCCTTTCCCAATCCCGACGCGTTTGCCGAGCCGACCCGGGACGGCTTCTACCAGCTCCATCACGTAGTGCGGTAACGAGGCTCAGACCCCTGACGACGCGGGGTGCCCGGAACGTGCGGCACCTCGCGCGACGTCGCGACGCGTTAGACGGCGCTCTCGAAGATCTCGGCGCCCGTTCGCTCGGGCGGAGCGCCGCAGACGAACACGACCAGTTGCTCGTCGGTCTCGTTCACGATCTGGAGCGTCGTGCCGGCCTCGACGTGAACGACGTCTCCGACGGACACCTCGTATCGCTCGGGCGGTTCGCCCACATACAGCGTCAGCGTCCCGCGCAGCGGGACGAACGTCTCGTCCTGGGAGCGCTCCGCATGTCGTGGCCCCACCGATCCAGGCTCGTGGCGAATGAGGTTTGCCCGCGTGTGCCGCAGCCCCGCGGCTTCGGTCAGCGCCGCCCGGAACCGCCCTGGATAGCGCTCGTACTCTTCCCACTCGAGCTCGCCGGCCATGACGACGCGGAAGGACACAGCGGCTCCAACGCGCTCGGAGCGCGCGGGATTCCCGGTCAGACGCCCGCGGCGGTGACCACGAAGTCGGTCGCGAAGCCGAGCAGCACTCCGACCACGAGGAGCCACGTGACGAGCACGGGGCTTCCGTACTTGCGGTTGACCGCGAAGAGCTCGCGCACGACGTAGAGGATCGAGCCGCCGGCGACAGTGAAGAAGACGACCGAGACGGCGTCGCTCGCCCACGCCTGTCCGACGACCGTGCCGAGGAACGTCGGGCCGCCTCCGACCAGGCCGAGGAAGCCGAGGAGCTTCCAGCTCGGGACGATCCCCGCGCCGCTCAGCGGGCCGCAGATTCCGAAGCCCTCCGTCGCGTTGTGCAGGCCGAAGCCGATGATCAGCGTCACCGCGAGCCCGATCTGGCTCGCCGCGGCAGCCTGGCCGATCGCGAGACCCTCGCCGAAGTTGTGCACACCGATGCCGATCGCGATCAGGAAGGCGAGCCGCACGGCTGGGTTCGTCAGGTCGAGGTGCCGCCGCTCGATGAACTCGTCCACCGCCGCCGCCCCGGGCCCGACGAGCGGCGTCGAGCGGCGCTCGGCCCGGCTCTTCATCCAGGCGTCGTAGTAGACGAGGCTCATCAGCCCGCCGACGAAGCCGACGACGCCGAGCGCGCTGAGCTCGGAGAATTTCCCCCAGTGGTGCGCGTGCAGCGACAGCTCGACGGGATCGACCGCATTGCTCATCACGTCCCAGAAGAGGAAGACGAGAACGCCGGTCGCGAGCGACGACAGCCCGGCCCGCATGTTGGGCCCGAGACTCCGCATGCGGGCCACGGGCAGGCCGAGGAAGATCGTCGCCCCGGCGATCGCGCCCAAGAGAAGGATGTGCCCTGTCGACATCTGCGGTACCCCGTTGCCCCTTGTAAGGGTTCCCTTACAGGCGGGCTACGGGGCAATATAGCTGCGTGCCAGCCGCAGGCCACTCGGTCGACGAGTACCTCGAGACGATCTACTTCCTCGCCTTCCCGATCGGCGAGTACACGCCGCACGGCGCCGGCTCGCCTCCTCTCGCCTCGCGGGTCGCCGAGATGCTCCACGTCTCGCGCGCCTCGGCCGGCGAGATGCTGAAGCGGCTCGAGGCCGAGGGGCTGATCGAGCGCGGCAAGAAGAAGGAGGCGCTCCTCACCGAGACCGGCCGCGAGCGCGCCGAGCGCGTCGTCCGCAAGCACCGCATCATCGAGCGGCTGCTCACCGACTTCATGGGCTACACGGGGTACGAGTCGCACGAACGGGCCGACGAGCTCGGCGACACGTTCAGCGACGAGATGATCGAGCGGATCGACGACAAGCTCGGCCATCCGCAGCGCTGCCCACACGGCTGGCCCGTCGATCCGGAGGTGGAGCAGGCCGAGAACGCCGAGCTCGTGCCGCTCGCGACGCTGCAGGCCGGGAAGCGGGCGACGATCGTGCGGCTCGCCGAGCACGACGGCGATCTCCTGCACTGGTTCTACGACCAGGGCCTCGTGCCCGGGACGAGCATCCTCGTGCGCGCCGCCGAGCCGGCGGCGGATCAGTTCACGGTCGCGATCGAGAGCGTCGGCGAGCGGGCGATCTCGGAGAAGGCCGCCGCCGGGCTGTTCGTCAGGCCGGCGTAGCCGAGGCGAGTCCTGCCGCGGCGCGCAGCGCGTCCGCCTTGTCGGTCCGCTCCCACGTGAAGTCGCCGTCGTCGCGGCCGAAGTGCCCGTACGCCGCCGTCTTCGCGTAGATCGGCCGGCGCAGATCGAGGTCCCGGAGAATCGCGGCGGGACGGAGATCGAAGTGCTCGCGGACGAGCTCCTCGATCGTCGCGACCGGGACGTTCTCGGTCCCGAACGTCTCGACGAGGATCGACATCGGGTGCGCGACGCCGATTGCGTAGGCGACCTGGATCTGGCAGCGGTCGGCGAGGCCCGCGGCGACGACGTTCTTCGCCACGTGGCGGGCCGCGTAGGCCGCCGACCGGTCGACCTTGGTCGGGTCCTTGCCCGAGAAGGCGCCGCCGCCGTGAGGCGCCGCGCCGCCGTACGTGTCGACGATGATCTTGCGACCGGTGAGGCCGGCGTCGCCCATCGGGCCGCCCACCACGAACTTGCCGGTCGGGTTGCAGTAGAAGAAGCCCTTCTCCTCGAGCCGCTTCGAGTCGTACAGATCCTTCGGCAGAATCGGCTCGAGGACTGCCTCCGCGAGGTCCGGCTTCATCAGGGACTCGATGTCGATGCCCTCCCGGTGCTGCGTCGAGATCACGACCCGCTCGATCTCGACCGGCCGCCTTCGCCCCTCGATCTCCTCGTAGCGCACGGTGACCTGGGTCTTCCCGTCGGGCCTGAGATACGGGAGGACGTCCGACTTGCGCACCGCGGCGAGCCGCTTGGCGAGCCGGTGCGCGAGCATGATCGGCAGCGGCATCAGCTCCTCGGTCTCGTTCGACGCGTAGCCGAACATCATCCCCTGATCGCCGGCGCCGACGCGGTCGAGCGGATCGTCCTCGCCGTGCTGCAGCTCGTAGGAGCTGTTCACCCCCTGCGCGATGTCCGGGGACTGGTTGTCGATGGCGACGGTGACGCCGCACGTGTCGGCGTCGAACCCGTACTTGCCGCGCGTGTAGCCGATCTCGCGGATCTGCCGGCGCACGAGCCCGGGAATGTCGACGTACGTGTCGGTCGTGATCTCGCCGCCGACGACGACGAGCCCGGTGGTGATGAACGTCTCGCAGGCGACGCGTCCCTCGGGATCGTCGGCGAGCACGGCGTCGAGCACCGAGTCGGAGATCTGGTCGGCGATCTTGTCGGGATGACCCTCGGTGACCGACTCCGACGTGAAGGAGAAGGAGCGACTGGGCATGCCGGAACGTTAGCGAGCGAACGCGGCGCACTCGGCCACCAGGTGAACCGACTGCGCGAGCTATTCCTCGGTCGGCTCGCGTCCCATGAGCCCCGCGGCGAGCTCGGTGATGCTCTGGCCGGAGAGGACGGCGCAGACTCCTTCGGTGATCGGGAGCTCGACTCCGAGGCGGTGGGACAGGTCGCGCAGGATCGGCGCGGTCGTCAGGCCCTCGACCGTCTGGCCGATCTCCGCGACCGCCTGTTCCGGCGTCGCGCCCTGCGCGATGAGCGCGCCCGCGTGTCTGTTGCGGGTCTTGGAGCTGCAGCACGTGACGACGAGGTCGCCGATGCCGGCCAGTCCGGCGAAGGTCTCCGGTCTTGCTCCGGCGGCCTCGCCGAGCCGCGTCATCTCCGCCAGGCCGCGTGCGATCAGCGACGCCTTAGCGTTGTCGCCGAGCCGGAGCCCGTCGACGCCGCCCGCGGCGAGCGCGATCACGTTCTTCGCCGCCGCGCACAGCTCCACACCGACGAGGTCGGGATTGACGTAGGCGCGGAAAAGGCTCGAGTTGAGCGCATGCTGGAGCTGGCCGGCGAAGAAGCCGTCCTCGCTCGCGATCACGGCGGCCGTGGGCAGGCCGGACGCGATCTCCTCCGCGATGTTCGGGCCGGAGAGAACCGCGACGGACCGGCCGCGGACGCGGGTGGACAGCCGCTCTCCCGTCTCCGGGTCGAGGCCCTTGACGAGGCTGAGCACCGGCGCGTCGCCGGGGAGCGCGCCGACGACGTCCGCGAACGCGCGGCTCGGCACCGCCATGACGACGACGTCGGCGTCGGCCGGGACGTCCGCGAGCGCGACGGCCTCGGCGGCGCTGAGGTCGACGCTCTGCAGGTAGCGCGGATTCCACCCGGTGCTCGCGATGAGGGCGGCCTGCTCCGGTGTGTGGCACGCGAGCACCACCTCGTGGCCGCGATCGAGGAGCACCCGCGTGAACGCGGTCCCCCACGATCCCGCTCCGACGACGAGAAAGCGCATCGGTCAGGATCGTTTCACGAAGTCGATCGAGACCGGCACGCCGTCGAGGCCGAATCGCTCGCGCAGCCGGTTCTCGACCCAGTATCCGTAGTCGCGCGTCACGAGCCCCGGGTCGTTCACGAAGACCCGGAAGCGCGGTGGGCGCACTCGAACCTGAGCGCCGTAGAGGAGGTTCAGCCGCCGGCCGCGCGGCCCGCTCGGGGGCTGGCGCGCCTCGCGCAGCTCTGCGAAGGCGCGGTTCAGCTCCGGCGTGGGCACCCGCGCCGTGTGCCGGTCGAACAGCTCCGCGACGTGGTCGAGCAGGCGCTCGAGTCCGCGGCCGGTCTGGGACGAGACGGCGACGAACGTCGGCCGCTGGCGCAGCCTCCGGCGCAGCTCTCCACGGGCGTCCTCGACGCGCATCGTCGTCGCGTCCCATTTCGAGAAGACGACGAGCGTCGAGCAGTCGGCGTGCCGCGCGACGTCGGCGACCGCGATGTCCTGCTCGACGATCCCCTCGGACGCGTCGATGAGGACGAGCGCGACGTCGGCCCGCTCCGCCGCCTCGAGGGCGCGCAGCTCGGAGTAGTACTCGACCCCCTGCCGGTGCCGCCGCTTGCGCCGCAGGCCGGCGGTGTCGATCAGGACGAACGTCCGCTCGCCGCGCTCGAGCACCGTGTCGACGGCGTCGCGGGTCGTGCCCGGGATCTCGCTCACGATCAGGCGCTCGCGGCCGAGGAGCGCGTTGACGAGGCTCGACTTGCCGACGTTGGGCCGGCCGAGGATCGCGACGCGGATCGCGTCGTCCGGCAGCGACGGCCGCCCCGCCGGAGCCAGCTGCTCGAGCTCGGCGATCACGCGATCGAGCAGGTCGCCGCTGCCGGTGCCGTGCAGGCCCGAGATCGGGATCGGGTCGCCGAGGCCGAGGCGGTGCAGCTCGAGGGCGAACGGCTCGTCGCTCGGATCGTCGATCTTGTTCGCCAGGACGAGCACGGGCTTGTGGGACTCCCGCAGGATCTGCGCCACCTCCTCGTCGCCCGGCGTGACGCCCGCGCGTGCGTCGACCACGAAGAGGACGAGGTCCGCCTCCCCCACCGCCTCGCGGGCCTGCCGGGCGATCGAGCGCGTGAGCGGCGTCGGGTCGCCGATGTCGACGCCCCCCGTGTCGACGAGCACGAACCGCTTGCCCGTCCACTCGCAGACGAACTCCTTGCGGTCGCGCGTCACGCCCGGCGTCTCGTGCACGACCGCGTCGCGGGTCTCGGTCAGCCGGTTGACGAGCGTCGACTTGCCGACGTTCGGGAAGCCGACGATCGCCACCGCTCCGAGCAGCGGAGGAGGCGGCGGCGCGGGCAGCTCGCCCGCGTCGAGGTGATCCATATCGCTCACGCCGGCAGCGTGACCGGCGCGCCGCCCTCTCGCGCCGGCGGCGTCGCGACGCGCGGCCGGCCAACCTCGTGCAGGTCGCGCAGCCACGACCAGAGGCGGTGGAGCTCTGCCTCGATCTGCTGCGAGGCCTCGCGGTAGCCCTTGCCTCCGCGGGGCAGGCCCTCGAAGCGCATCGGCTCGCCCCACGCGATCGAGACCGGCGCGAAGTTGCCGAGCTTCCAGTCCTGCGAGCCGTGGATGGCGGCGCAGATCACGGGCACGTCCTCCTGCAGAGCGACCATGGCCGCGCCCGGCTGCACGCGCCCGGGGACACCGCTCTTCTGCCGGGTCCCCTCGACGAAGATGCCGAGCGCTTCGCCGTCACGGACGACCTCCCGCATCCGGCGAACGGCCTCGCGGTCCGACTCGCCGCGCCGCACCGACAACGTGCCGAACGTCCGGATCAGCTGCCCGAGGCCCGGAACGCCGTGCGCCTCGACCTTGGCGAGGAAGTAGAGATGGCGCTTGCAGACGCAGCCGACGCACGGGATGTCGATCCAGCTGAAGTGGTTGAAGGCCATCACGAGCCCACCGTCGCGCGGGATCCGCTCGGCGCCGTACGAGCGGAGCCGGGTGGCGAGCGCAGCGGAGCCGCCGATCGGCGGGCGGCCGAGCACCCAGGCGACGTCGTGGGCGTTCACGCGGCGGGCGAGCGCTCGCGCACGAGCGCCTCGATCCGGTCGACCACGTCCTCGACCTCGAGATTCGTCGTGTCGATCTCGACCGCGTCCGCAGCCGGCTGCATCCGGGCCGCGTCGCTCTCGTCGCGCAGGCGCAGGTCGGTGGCGAGGGCGTCGGCTCCGATCCCGGGACGCTCGGCGATCCGCCGTTTCGCCCGCTCGTCGCGGTCGGCGACGAGGAACACCTTCACCTCGGCGTCGGGAGTCACCACCGTCCCGATGTCCCTGCCCTCGATCACGACGTCGCCGTCGCGGCCGAGCTCGCGCTGCCGCTCGCGCATCACCTCGCGCACGGCCGGGTGGCGCGCGACGACGGGAACCATCCGGTCGACGCGGGTCTCGCGGATCGAGGCGGTGACGTCGATGCCGCCGATCCAGACGCGGTCGTCGTCGTAGAAGAGAACCGGCTGGTCACGGGCGAGCCGCGCGAGGCCCTCTGCGTCGCCGAGGTCGAGGCTGCGCTTCATCGCGAGCCAGGTGAGTGCCCGGTACATCGCGCCGGTGTCGAGGTACCGGAAGCCGAGCCGCTCCGCGAGCGCGCGCGCCACCGTGCTCTTGCCCGCACCTGCGGGTCCGTCGATTGCCACTATCACCGTCGCGTCACCGAGTCCAGGAGCTCGTAGAAGCCGGGGAAGCTTATAGCGGCCGTGTCGGCGCCCTCGATCGCGACGCCCTCGATGGAGCCGAGACCGGCGATCGCGCCGAGCATGGCGATGCGATGGTCGCCGCGAGCGTCGAGGCGGCCGCCGCGCAGGCGGGCCGGGACGCCCGTCACCGTCCAGCCGTCGGGGTGCGAGCGGATCCTGGCGCCGAGCGGCCGCAGGCCGTCGGTGACCGCCTCGATCCGGTCAGTCTCCTTCACGCGCAGCTCGCCTGCACCCGAGACACGCGTCTCGCCGCGCGCGTGCGACGCCAGCAGCGCCACGAGCGGCAGCTCGTCGACGAGGCCCGGCACCTCGTTCGCTCGGATCTCGGTCGCCACGAGCTCACCCGGCTGCACCTGCACCGAGGCGACCGGCTCGCCCCCGGCGCGGCGCCGTTCGAAGACCGCGACGCGGGCGCCCATCCGCTCGAGCACGTCCAGCAGCCCCGTGCGGCGCTGGTTGACCCCGAGGTCGTGGATCGTGAGATCGCTGCCCGGAACGAGCGCCGCGGCGACGAGCAGCGGCGCCGCCGAGGAGAAGTCTCCCGGCACGACCACCTCGTCGAGCCGCAGCGCGCCTGCCGGCTCGAGCGTCACCGACGTCGCGCTGCGGCGCAGCCGGGCGCCCGCCGCCCGGAGCATCAGCTCGGTGTGATCCCGGGTCGGGATGCGCTCGATGACCGTCGTCGGCCCGTGCGCATTGAGCGCCGCCAGGAGAAGCGCTGACTTCACCTGGGCGCTGGCTACCTCCGGCTCGAGCTCCATCCCGCGCAGCGCCGCCGAGCCGCGCACGACGAGCGGAGCGTGGCCGTCAGTCGTCTCCACGTCGGCCCCCATCCGCCGCAGGGGCGCGGCGACCCGCTCCATCGGCCGCGACCTGAGCGACTCGTCGCCCGTCAGCCTGAACTCGCCGTCCTGCCCGGCCAGGCCGCCGGTGAGCAGGCGCATGAGGGTCCCGGCGTTCCGGCAGTCGATCTCGCCTGCGCGGAGGCCGCGCAGCCCGACGCCGTGCACGACGAGCTCCTGCTCGGAGACGTCCTCGACCTCGGCGCCGAGCGCGCGCACCGCATCGACCGTCGCCTGCGTGTCGCCGGAGCGGCCGAAGCCGCGCACGCGGGTCTCTCCCTCGCCGAGCGCGCCGATCAGGACGGCGCGGTGCGAGATCGATTTGTCCCCGGGCACGATGAGGTGCCCGACGAGCGAAGCGGCCGGCTCGACTCTCACCCGATCGTGCGTCCCATGAGGGACGCGAGCGCGCGAATCTCGTCGGCGAAATCGCCGAACTCGGAGGTCGGAATCTGCTGCGCGGCGTCGCACAGCGCCTCCTCGGGCCGCGGGTGAACCTCGACGATGATCCCGTCGGCGCCGGCCGCGACGGCCGCCCGCGCCAACGGCAGCACGAGGTCTCGCCGGCCGGCCGCATGGGAGGGATCGACGATCACCGGCAGGTGCGTCTCCTGCTTCAGCACCGGGATCGCGCCGATGTCGAGCGTGAACCGAGTCGCGGTCTCGAAGGTCTTGATCCCGCGCTCGCACAGGATCACCTCGGAGTTGCCCTCCTTGACGATGTACTCCGCCGCCATCAGCAGGTCCTCGACCGTCGACGAGAGGCCGCGCTTCAGGAGGACAGGCTTCGGCGCGCGACCGACCTCGGAGAGGAGCGAGAAGTTCGACATGTTGCGCGCGCCGATCTGGATCACGTCCGCCGCGTCGACGACGGCCTCGACGTGCCGCGGGTCCATCAGCTCGGTGACGAGCGGAAGCCCCGTCTCGGCCCGCGCCTCCTCGAGGATCTCGAGCGCCTCCTCGCCGAGCCCCTGGAACGCGTACGGCGACGTGCGCGGCTTGAAGGCGCCGCCGCGGAGCATCGTCACCCCCTCCGCCGCGACCGCTCGCGCCGTCTCGAGCGTCTGGTCGCGCGTCTCGACCGTGCACGGGCCGGCGATGAAGCCGAAGTAGCCGTCGCCGATGCGGCGGCCCCGCGCCTCGATCACGGTCGGGTCAGGGGAGAGCTCGCGCGAGACGAGCTTGTACGGCTTGAGGATCGGCAACACCTGCTCGACGCCGGCGAAGCCCTCGAGCGGCAGCGTCGCGAGCAGCTCCCGCTCGCCGATCGCGCCGATCACGGTCGCCTCGCGCCCGGGCGTGACGAGCGCGGAGCAGCCGGCCTCGTCGAGCCGCGCGACGACCTCGTCCACCTGGTCCTGGGTGGCGCTCGCGCCCATCACGATCAGCAATTCGGGTGCGCCTGTGATCGCCATCGAGACAGCTTAGAGGCGGTTAGGCACAATCAGCCTCCATGGCCGACGCCCAGCCCGCAACCGAGCCCGCGAAGCCGCGCGTCTTCTCCGGGATCCGCGCCACGGGCGACAAGACGCTCGGCAACTACTCGGGCGGCTACCGGCAGTACGCAGCGACGCAGGAGGAGGGCGAGGCGTTCTTCTGCATCGTCGATCTCCACTCGATCACGACTCCGATCGAGCCGACCGAGCTGCGCGAATACACGCTCGCGGGGGCGGCGATGCTCTTCGCCACCGGCCTCGACCCCGATCGCTCGACGGTCTTCGCGCAGAGCCACGTCGTCGCGCACGCGGAGGCAGCCTGGCTGCTGAGCGCCGCCACCAGCTTCGGCGAGCTGCGACGGATGACGCAGTTCAAGGAGAAGTCCGAAGGCCAGGACTTCGTCTCGGCCGGGCTCTTCACGTATCCCGTGCTGATGGCCGGCGACATCCTCCTCTACCAGACGGAGATCGTCCCGATCGGCGACGACCAGCGCCAGCACCTCGAGCTGACCCGCGACGTCGCGGAGCGCTTCAACCAGCGTTACGGCGAGACGTTCACGATCCCGCGCGGGGTCTATCCCGAGGAAGGCGCCCGGATCAAGAACCTCCAGGAGCCGGAGCGGCTCATGTCGACGACGCGGGGCGCGCCGCAGGGCGTCGTGCGGATGGTCGACGAGCCGGACGTGATCCGGAAGAAGTT
>DASUHE010000051.1:0-19253 GCA_036273695.1 Gaiellaceae bacterium | reverse complement strand
AGGCCGTGCCGAACGGCGGAGAGTTGGGCGGTGACTCGGACTTGCGAACCGCCACAGCCGGCGACCAGAACACCACAGAGAAGAAGCGCCAAAACGCCGACGATGCGTTGCATCCCGCCCTTTATACGTCCCACCTGCCGTCGTTGTCACATCGCCGAGGTCGGGTGCGCTCGCCTGCGCGAGCGTCCTCTCGCCTGGAGAGCTACTTCGTGCCGTAGAGCCGGTCGCCGGCGTCGCCGAGGCCCGGGACGATGAAGCCGCGCGCGTTCAGGGCGCGGTCGACGGCGGCGCAGACGACGTGCACGTCCGGGTGCTGCCGGTGCACCTCTTCGATCCCCGGCGGGGCCGCGACGATGCAGACGAGCGTCACCGACTGCGCGCCCGCGTCCTTGACCGCGCCGATCGCCGCGCAGCTCGAGTGGCCCGTCGCGAGCATCGGATCGAGGACGATCGCGTCCCGCTCGGACAGGTCGTCGGGCAGCTTGAGGTAGTACTGGACCGGCTCGAGCGTCTCCTCGTCGCGGTACATCCCGACGAAGCCGACCCGCGCGCTCGAGACGAGCGAGAGGACGCCGTCGAGCATCCCGACGCCTGCCCGCAGCACCGGGCAGACCGCCACCTTCTTGCCCGAGATCCGCTGCGCGGTCATCTGCTCGAGCGGCGTCTCGATCTCCGTCGGCTCGGTGGCCATGTCCTTCGTGGCCTCGTACGTGAGGAGGAGCGTGATCTCGTTCGCGAGCTTGCGGAAGTGGACGGTCGGCGTGTCCTTGTCGCGGAGATAGCTGAGCTTGTGCTGGACGAGCGGATGCCCGACGACGGTGAGGCGCGGCTCGCTCAAGCGACGTAGGACGTGTAGCCGCGGAATCCCTCGTAGAGCGGCCGCTTCGCGCACAGCGCGGCCACCTC
The DNA here is from genome assembly GCA_036273695.1 of Gaiellaceae bacterium. GTDB lineage: Bacteria > Actinomycetota > Thermoleophilia > Gaiellales > Gaiellaceae > Palsa-739. The sequence continues at coordinate 18,347 of DASUHE010000051.1, read as the reverse complement.
GGAACGCAGCCCGTCGATGTCCGGAGACTCGGTGAGAGCCGCGCAGATGATCCGCCCGACCTCGCGGAAGTCGCCCTCGTCGAAGCCGCGCATCGTCATCGCGGGCGAGCCGAGCCGGATCCCCGACGTGACGAACGGCGACCGCTCGTCGAACGGCACCGTGTTCCGGTTGACGGTGACGGAGATCTCGTGCAGCCGCTCCTCGGCGGCCTTGCCCGTCCACTCCGAGTCGCGCAGATCGACGAGCAGGAGGTGCGTGTCGGTGCCGCCCGTCACGAGCGAGAGGCCGCCTTCGACGAGCGCCTCGCCGAGCGCGTCGGCGTTGCGGCGGACCTGCGCCTGGTACTCGCGGAAGGCGTCGGTCAGGGCGATCCGGAAGCACGTCGCCTTGGCCGCGATCGTGTGCTCGAGCGGCCCGCCCTGCATCCCCGGCATGACCGCCGAGTCGAGAGCCTTCGCGTGCTCCTCGCGGCAGAGGATGAAGCCGGCGCGCGGCCCCGCGAGCGTCTTGTGCGTCGTCGAGGTGACGAAGTCGCAGTGCTCGACCGGGTTCGGATGCAGACCGGCCGCGACGAGGCCGGCGAAGTGGGCCATGTCGCAGAGGAGCAGCGCGCCGACCTCGTCCGCGATCGCGCGGAAGCGGTCGGTCTCGACCGTGCGCGGATAGGCGGAGCCGCCGCATACGATCACCTTCGGCCGCGCTTCCTTCGCCTTCGCGAGCACATCGTCGTAGTCGACGGTCATCGTCTCGCGGGAGACCTCGTAGTGCGCGACGTCGTACAGGCGGCCGGAGAAGTTGACCTTGTGCCCGTGCGTCAGGTGGCCGCCCTGGTTGAGGGCGAGCGCCATCAGCGTGTCGCCCGGTGCCATCACCGACGCGTAGACGGCCATGTTCGTCTGCGCCCCCGCGTGCGGCTGGACGTTCGCGTGCTCGGCGCCGAACAGCTCCTTCGCGCGGTCGATCGCGAGCTGCTCGATCTCGTCGATCACCTCGCAGCCCCCGTAGTAGCGGCGGCCCGGATAGCCCTCCGCGTACTTGTTCGTCGGCACCGAGCCGACCGCCTCGAGCACGGCGGGCCACGTGAAGTTCTCGGACGCGATCAGCTCGATCTGGCCGCGCTGGCGCTCGAGCTCGTCGCCGATCAGCCGCGCGATGTCGGGGTCGATCTCGTCGAGGCCGGCGTGCTTCAGCTGCTGGAACGTCGCCTGCGTCGTCGCCACGGGGTGGATGCTACTCGGGAAGGACGCCGGCGCCCTGGCGGAGGACACGTGGCTCGCCGCCCGTGAGATCGACGACCGTCGACGGGACGCCCGGCAGCTCGCCGGCGTCGACGATCGCGCCGCACGCGAAGCGGATCTCCTCCGGGACGTCGTCCACTCTGCGCGGGTCGCGGCCGCCCGAGCGGTTCGCGCTCGTCGCTGCGACGAGGCCCACCGCGCGGACGACGTCGGTCGCGGCCTGCGGAAGGTTCGGGACGCGGACGCCGACGGACGGCTCTCCGACGACGAGCGTGTACGGGCCGGGGAGATAGTGCTCGAGGAGGCGGCGGTCGACGCCCGGCAGCGCGGCGACGAGCGCGTCGACGTCGGCCGCGAGGAGCGCGATCGGCTTCGAGCGGTCGCGGCCCTTGAGCTCGTAGAGGATGTCCTCGTGGCCCGGCAGAGCGCAGAGCCCGTAGACGGTGTCGGTCGGGAGAATCACCGGCCGCCCGGCTCGCAGAGCAGCGACTGCCTCCTCCGTCACAGCAGGAAGTCGGTCAGGGCGGCGCGGAACGCGTCGGGTTGTTCGACGTAGACGAAGTGACCGCTCGCCGGGATCGTGACGGACCGAACGTCCTGCAGCTCGCGAACGATCGCCTCGGCGCAGGCTGGCCCGGCGATGAAGTCGTCCTCGCCGGCGACGACGAGGGTCGGGGCCTCGATGCTGCGGAGCTCGGCGCGGAGGTCGAGGCTCGGGAACTCGACGGTGTTGAAGTGGTGCAGCGGCTCGGCGTGCGCGAAGTCCGCGGCGAGCCGCTGGCCCGCCTGCTCGTTCCCCTCCCAGCGGTGGAAGTAGAGCGGGATCTGTCGCCGCAGGTTCGCGACGAGCTCCTCCGCGGACGAGAACTCGCCGGCCTGCTCCTCCTCGATCGCCTTCTGCGCGTCGGCGAACCACGGCTCTCCGGCGCGCGCCTCGATCCCGCGCTGCATCGCCGCCTCCGCCTCCGCGCCCCAGACCACCAGCGTGTCGGCAAGCACGAGCCTCCGCACGCGCGACCCGAAAGCGGCGGCATAGGCCATGACGACGACCCCGCCGTGCGAGAAGCCGAGCAGGTTCAGCCGCTCGACGCCGAGCCGCTCGCGCAGCGCCTCGAGGTCGGCGACGTACGAGGCGAGCGCGTAGTCGTCGGCGGGATCGGAGCCGTGCGAGCCGCGCGGGCTGAACAGGATCAGCTCGAACGTGTCGTCGAGGCCGGCGAAGTCCTCGAACTCGGCGGCCGACCCGCCGGGCCCGCCGGGATGGCAGACGAGGAGCGGCCCGCTGCCCCGCCGCTCGTACGAGAGCGCGCGCCCGTCCGGCGTGGTGAAGAGATCGATCACGTCAGCCTCCCCTCGACGACCCTAGCGCGGCCCGTGAGGTCCTTCGTGACCGCGACGCCGACGCAGCCGACCTCCTCGAGCATGCGCGCGACGTCCGCCGCCTGATCGTCTCCGGCCTCGAAGACGAGGAAGCGCGCCCGCGCGGCGCGCGCGAGACGCTCGTGCTCGCCGTCGCCCAGCAGCGCGACGTCCGGCTCCCAGTGCAGCTCCGGCTGGAGCGTCTCGAGGCTCGCGACGTACGGCGGATTCGCGACGACGAGGTCCCAGCCCTCGGCCACCGCGTCGACACCGTCCCCGAGCCGCAACTCGACGTCGAGTCCGAGTCGATCGGCGTTCTCGCGGGCGAGCTCGAGCGCCGCGGCGGAGAGGTCGATCCCGGTCACCTCGGCGGCCGGCAGCTCGTCCTTCAGCGCGAGCGCGATCGCCCCCGAGCCGACGCCGACATCGAGGATCCGCGGCCGCTCGAACTCGGCCGCGACCGCGAGGGCGCGCTCGACGAGCGTCTCGGTCTCGGGCCGGGGCACGAGAGCGCGCGAATCCGTCTTCAACGTCAGCCGGCGAAAGCCCCACTCGCCGAGGACGTAGGCGAGCGGCTCGCGCGCCTCGCGCCGCACGAGCAGCGGCTCGAGGCCGTCCACCTCGTCATCGAGGCAGGCGGCGAGCCCCGAACGCGACGTGCGGAGGAGGTGCGCGACGAGCCACTCGGCGTCGACCCGCGGCGTCTCGACTCCCGCCGCGGCGAGCCTGCGCTCACCCTCGGCGAGCGCCTCGCGGACGTTCATTCCCCGAGCGCGCGGCGCCGGTCGTCGGTCGCCAGCGCCTCGGTGAAGTCGTCGAGCTCGCCGCCGAGGATCCGGTCGAGCTGGTGGACGGTCAGCTTCACGCGGTGGTCGGTGAGCCGGTTCTCGGGGAAGTTGTAGGTGCGGATCTTCTCCGCGCGCTCGCCCGAGCCGATCTGCGACCTGCGCGTGGCGTCGAGCTCCGCCCGCTGCCGCTCGAGCTCGCGGTCGTAGAGGCGTGCGCGCAGCACGCGCATCGCCTTCTCCCGGTTCTGCAGCTGCGACTTCTCGTCCTGCATCGAGACGACGACGCCGGTCGGCAGGTGCGTGATGCGAACGGCCGAGTCGGTCGTGTTGACGGACTGGCCGCCCGGGCCGGTCGAGCGGTAGACGTCGATCTTGAGGTCGTTCTGGTCGATCTGGACCTCGACGTCTTCCGCCTCGGGCATGACCGCGACGGTCGCGGTGGAGGTGTGGATGCGGCCGGCGCTCTCGGTCTCGGGCACGCGTTGGACGCGATGCGTTCCGCCTTCCCACTTGAAGACCGAATAGGCGCCGTCGCCCTTCACGGCGAAGGTGACCTCCTTGTAGCCGCCGCCGTCGCTGGGGCTCGCCTCGAGCTGCTCGACCTTGAAGCCGCGCCGCTCGGCGTAGCGGGCGAGCATCCGGTAGACGTCGCCCGCCCAAAGCGCGGCCTCGTCGCCGCCGACACCCTGCCGCACCTCGACGATCACGTCCTTGCGGTCCGCGGGGTCCGTGGGAACGAGCGCGAGCCGCAGCTCCTCCTGCAGCCGGCCGGTTCGCTCCTCGAGCTCGGGGACGAGCTCGCGCAGATCGGAGTCGTCACGCGCGGCGGCGAGGTCCTCGTGAGCGGCCTTCCACTCGCGCGCGAGCTTGTACGGCTGCTCGAGCTCCTTCAGGCGCCGGCCGACGTCCGCCGCCTCGCGATGGTCGTTGTAAACGGCCGGATCGGCCAGCCGGGCCTGGAGCTCTTCGTACGAGCGTTGGAGCTCGCCGACGAGGTTGTCGAAGTCGGTTGCCATTGGCGCGGGCAGCGTACTGCTTGCCCAGGCAGCTTCAGTTCGGATAGCTTCACGCTTTCGTTGGTAAAGCTTCGAGCAGGGAGGTGCTGGGCAAATGTCCGTCGTCGACGAGGTGACCGCAGCCAACGAGAGCTACGCCTCCGGGTTCGAAGGAGGCCGGCTTCCCATGCCCCCCGGCCGGAAGTTCGCCGTCGTCACGTGCATGGACGCGCGGCTCGACCCGGCGAAGTTCCTGGGCCTCGCGGTGGGCGACGCGCACGTGATCCGGAACGCGGGCGGCCTCGTCAACGACGAGACGGTCCGCTCGCTCGTCATCTCCCACCACCTGCTCGGAACCGAGGAGGCGCTCGTGATCGGACACACCGACTGCGGGATGCTCACGTTCACGAACGCCGACCTGCACGAAAAGCTCGGGCCGGACTCGGAGCGCATCGACTTCCAGCCGTTCCCGGACGTCGCCGACCGCGTGCGGCAGAGCGTCGAGGCGATTCGCTCGAATCCGCTCCTGCCGAACTCGTTCGGTGCGACCGGCTTCGTCTACGACGTCCACACGGGCCGCATCGACGCCGTGTAGCGGTCCCGCTAGCTCAGGCGCGCCGTCAGGCTGATCTCGGGAACGCCGGCGAGCGCCTGCGAGACCGGGCAGTTCTGCTTCGCGGCCTCCGCGGCCGCCTCGAACGCCGGGGCCTCGATTCCCGGCACCCGGCCGTCGACCGCGAGCGCGATGCGCGTGATGCCCTCCCCTGGCTGGAAGGTGACCGTCGCCGAGGTGCGGAGCTCGTCCGCCGGCGTGCCGCCCTTCGCGAGACCCGACGAGAGGGCCATCGAGAAGCACGCTGCGTGCGCGGTGGCGATCAGCTCCTCGGGGCTCGTGAGGCCGCCGTGCTCGTCCTCCGAACGGGCTTTCCAGGTGACGCCGAGCTCGCCCAGCGCGCCGCTCGTCGTCGACTCGACGCGGCCGGAGCCTTCGAGCAGGCTCCCCTGCCAGAGCACGACCGCTTCGCGTTCCGTCGCCATCAGGCCATCACCTCCACCAGAGACGGCTCGCCCGGCGCCTTCTCGAGCGCGAGCACCTCGTGCAGAGCCCGGATCGAGACCTCGAGCTGGTCGAGCGTCGGCTCACGGGTCGTGAGCCGCTGCAGCCAGAGACCGGGAGCGAGCAGGGTCATGAGCACGCGGTTCCGCTGATGCTTGCCCGCGAAACGGATCAGCTCGTACGCGAGCCCGGCGATCAGCGGTAGGAGCAGGATCCGCGTCGCGATCAGCCAGTACCAGGCGGGACGGCCGAAGAAGGCGAAGACGAAGACCGCGAGCACCATCACCCAGAGCAGGAACGCCGTCCCGCAGCGCGGGTGGATGAGCGAGTAGCGCTGCACGACCTCGGGCTCGAGCGGCTCGCCGGCCTCGTAGGCGTTGATCGCCTTGTGCTCGGCGGCGTGGTACTGGAAGACCCGGCGGAGGTCGGGCAGCAGCGAGATGAGCGCGAGATAGAGGACGAACATCGTCACGCGGATCAGCCCTTCGACGATCACGAACCAGCCGCCGCTCGAGATCGGCAAGGCCTCGGTGATGAGCGCCGGGCCGACCTTGAAGACCACCACGGCGAAGCCGATCGCGACCGCGAAGGCGAAGATGAGCGCGCCGCGCGACAGCTCGGTCTCGATCTCGCCGTCCTCCCCTTCCTGCTGCGAGGCGTAGTTCGCCGAGATGGCGAGCGCGCGGAAGCCGATCGCGAGCGACTCGCCGAGCGCCATCACGCCGCGGACGATCGGCAGCCGGAAGAAGAAATGACGCGCCATCGCGGAGTCGATCGGCCGCGAAACCTGCGCGATCTCACCGGAGGGAGTGCGCACGGCGACGGCCCAGTTCCCGGGGCCGCGCATCATCACGCCCTCGAGGACCGCCTGTCCGCCGACGTTTGCCATGCTGTCTCTTCGGCGCTAGCCGCGGCGCGCTTGACCGGCGCGCTCGAGGCGGCGCTGGAACCGCTCGACGCGACCACCCGTGTCCATCAGCTTCTGCTTGCCCGTGTAGAACGGGTGACACTGCGAGCAGATCTCGACGTGCAGCTCGGGCTTCGTCGAGCGGGTCTGGAACGTGTTCCCACAGGAGCACGTCACCGTGGTGAGGACGTACTCGGGATGGATTCCGGCTTTCATTGCCCCCTCAAGATAGCAGCGGCCTGGTGGGGTTCCACGTTGCCGCCGGAGACGATCACGGCCACTCCACGGCCCGCCTCGACCTTGCCCGCGAGCACCGCGCCGGCCGCCGCGGCGCCCGCCGGCTCGCACGCGAGCTTCGCCTGCGCGTAGAGGAAACGCATCCCGTCCGCGATCTCGTCCTCGGTCACGAGCACCGACTGCACGTGGCCGCGGCAGACCTCGAGCGGAAGCTCGCCGGCGAACGGCGGAGCGAGGCCGTCGGCAATCGTCTCAGTCCCGACGCGCACCGGCTCACCCGCCTCCAGACCTGCGCTGAGCGCCGGCGAGCGCTCGGGCTCGACCGCGACGACTCGGGCTCGGCCGTCGAGCGCCGTCACGATTCCGGACACGAGCCCGCCGCCGCCGACGCCCACCACCACGGTGTCGAGATCGGGCACGTCGGCGAGGAGCTCGAGCGCCAGCGTGCCGTGGCCGGCGACGACGAGCGGATCCGAATGCGGGTGGACGAAGACGCGTCCTTCACGGCCCACGACCTCGAGCGTCCGCTCGTAGGCGGCTGCCGGGTCGGGCGATGATGTGTCGACCGTCGCGCCGTACGCGCGGGCCTTCTCCACCTTGAACGCGCTCGCCGTCTGCCACATCTCGACGAGGCAGTCCACTCCGGCCTCCGCGGCGGCCCACGCGACCGCCTGCGCATGGTTGCCGGCCGACCACGTGACCACGCCCCGCTCTCGCTCCTCCGGCGTGAGCGCCGCGAGCCGGTTGAGCGCTCCGCGCGCCTTGAACGAGCCCGTGTGCTGGAGCAGCTCCGCCTTGAGCGAGACGCCGAGCGCGGTCGAGACGAGGGTCGGCGTCCGCACGATGCGGCCCTCGAGCGCGTGTTGCGCCCGCTCGACGTCCCAGCGGCCGACGCTCACGCGGGGAGTGTCTCGCGCGAGGCGACCTTCGGCACGCCAAGGCGCACGGTGAAGACGGTGAGCGTGCCCGGACGGCTCTCGACCTCCACGGTCCCGCCCATCGCGAGCGTCAGCTCCTTCACGATGGCGAGCCCCAGGCCCGTGCCCACCCGGCGCTCCAGGCCGTAGCGCTCGTGGAGATAGAACCGCTCGAACGCGTGCTCCGTGTCGTCCTCGGCGAGACCCGGTCCGGTGTCCTCGACACGCAGCAGGCCCGGAGCCGCGACCACTCGCACCTCGCCGCCGGCCGGCGTGAGACGGAGCGCGTTCTCGACGAGGTTCGAGACGACCTGCAGCACGCGGTCGGCGTCGGCGACGGCCGGTGCCGGGCCGTCGGCGACCGTGTGCAGCTCGACGCCGAAGGCCGCGGCCTGCTGCTCGTAGCGGCGGACGGCGTCCTCGACCACCTCGGTCAGGTCGATCTCGGTGTTGGTGACGCCGAAGTCGGTGCGGTTCATCCGTGCGAGGTCGAGGAGGTCCTTGACGAGCCGCTCGAGCCGCCGCGCCTCCGAGGCGACGGTCGCGGCCGCCTCGCGCGCGTCGACGGCTCCGTCCTCGACCGCCTCGGCATAGCCGCGGATCGCGGTGAGCGGCGTCTTCAGCTCGTGGCTGACCGAGAGGAGGAAGTTCCGCTCCGCCTCCTGGGCCCGGCGAAGCTGCGAGGCGAGCTCGTTGAAGGCGACGGCGAGCGTCGCGATCTCGGAGGCTCCCTCGACCGGCACGGGCTCCGGGTGCACGCCGCCAGTGAGGGTGCGTGCGGCGGCCGCGATCCGGTCGACGGGCCGCGAGATGCGACGAGCGAGGAGGAATGCGGCGAGCGCGGCGAGGAGACCGCCGGCTGCCGCCGCGATCAGGAGTCCCAAGACATACGGCGACAGGAGCGGGCTGATCGTGCTCTGCGACCGCAACAGGATGAGCGTTCCCGGGTTGGCCTTGCGGGCGGCGAAGTAGGACGGATCGCCACCGAAGTCCATCGTTCCCTGCGCCGGCTTGCCGTGCGCAAGCTGCTTCTGCGCCCACAACGGCAGGTCGTGCGGGTCGTAGACGACGTGCTCGTGCTGCTTGTTGAGCGCCGACCCGATCCGCGCCTGCAGGTTGTTCACCGTGAACACGCCATCCTGCAACTCCGACACGATCAGGTCGGCCTGATGCCCGACGTCCCTCACGGCCGCCTGTTTGACGGCGCGCTTGGTGAGGACGACGCCGAGGCCGATCGTCAGTGCCACGCAGAGAAGGACGACGACCCCGATCGCCTGGAAGAGCCGCGAACGGAGACCGCTGCCCCACATCTCAGGCTGGAACGAGCTTGTAACCGGCGCCGCGCACGGTCCGGATCCCTTCCGGGTCGCCGAGCTTGCGCCGCAACTGCGCCACGTGAACGTCGACCGTGCGGGTGCCGCCGGGGTAGGTCATGCCCCAGACGAGGTCGAGCAGCCGCTCGCGAGACAGGACGATCCCGGGATGTTCGAGGAAGCACGCGAGGAGGTCGAACTCCTTGCTCGTCAGCTCGACCTGTGCGCCCCCGACGGTCACCTCGTGGGAGTCGCGGCGCAGGACGACCTCGCGGGCGGCGAGCACGTCGTCCTCGTTCCTGCGCTCGGAACGCCGGAGAATCGCCTTGATCCGCGCCGACAGCTCGCGCGGCGAGAACGGCTTCGAGACGTAGTCGTCCGCGCCGATCTCGAGCCCGGCGACGCGGTCCGGCTCTTCGTCGCGGGCCGTGAGCATCACGATCGGCACCTTCGAGCCGGCGCGGATCTGGCGGCAGACCTCGAAGCCGTCGATCCCTGGGAGCCCGATGTCGAGCACGACGAGGCGCACCGCCTGGCCGCGAAGCTCGGCGAGCGCCTCCTCCCCGGTCCGGCGCCAGACGACCTGCCAGCCGTCCTGCTGCTCGAGGTACTGCTTGACGAGGCGCCCGATCGAGTCGTCGTCCTCCACCAGGAGTAGAGCGCCCCCGGTTGCCTTGGCGGTCACGGCCTCAGGATATTCGCGGCGGCGGAGGGCCCGATCACCCGAGTCCCGCCCGGGCGCGCCGCGGCGGGATCTTCTCGACGTCGACGAACTCGGCCGCGCCGGTCGCCTGCCAGGTCACGAGCACATGCCAGCGCCTGGCCAGCGCGCTCAACGGCAGATGGCGTCGCGTTGCATCCCGGATGACGACGGTGGCGGTCGAGAGCGGAATCTGCTGGACCTTGCCGTCGAACTCGCGCAACGTCACCTGCGTGCCGTCCACAGACGTGATCACGCCGCGGTCTAGACGCCAGTCGGAGCCGTCCTTCTTGATCACCTCGGCCCGGATCATGCTCGGGCCGAAAAGCTGATTCACGATCGCCTTGCGCAGGGCGAGGCCCGGTGCCGCGAAGAAGAGCGCGACGTTCAGCGTCACGAGGACGCCGGCGAGGAGGACGAACCGCCTGGTGAACATGCGACGCATTGTGGCCGCCAGCGGGCGTTTCGGGGTAAATCCGCGGTAAATCAGGTCTGTGTGTACTCGGGCCCCGAGCCGCCCTCGGGCGGTGTCAATCGCCCTCCCTTGGCCGTGATCGCACCGCACTGGACGCAGTTCGAGGGGGCGACGTCGACCATGACGGTTCCGTCGTCGTCCTCTCTGCCGACCTCGTAGACCTGGGCCGGGCACATGTGCGTCCAGAGCTCCGCGACCTCGCGCGGCACGCGCCGCTCGATGCGGATGTGGTTCGGCTGGTCGTCGCGCGTCTTGTTGCCCGAGGCGAAGACCGACGACAGCTTGTCGAAGGTGAGCGTGCCGTCGGGCGCCGGATAGCTCTTGTCGCGGTCGGTGACGAGCAACGGCTGGTCGGCGTCGGGCTCGGCCCGCATCTTGCCCAGCTCGACGCGCCCCTTCGAGACGGTCATCGCGCTCGCGAGCGCGCCGCCGACGAAGAAGCCCCGCCCGAAGACCTGGCGCATGTTCCGCACCTCGTACAGGTCCTGCCAGATGAAGCTGTCGCGGACCGCGTCGTCGTAGGACGCGAGCGCAGTCGACGGGGTCTCGCCGCGCTGCAGCGCGCGGAACGCCGCCTCCGCCGCGAGCCGCCCCGACTCGATCGCGTAGTGGATGCCCTTCAGTCGCGGCACGTTGACCATGCCGACGCCGTCGCCGCACAGCAGCAGGCCCGGCGCGTGGAGCCGCTGCGGCAGCGCGTGGAAGCCGCCGCTCGGGATCGTCTTCGCGCCCCACTCGACCCGCTCGCCGCCGGCGAGGATCTTGCGGATCTTCGGATGCGTCTTCAGCTCCTGCAACAGGTCGTGCACCGAGAGCGACGCGTCGCGGTAGTCGAGCCCGACGACGAGGCCGATCGTGACCATGTCCTTGCCCATCGGATAGATGAACGAGCCGCCGAACTCGCGGTAGCGCTTGCCGGTGCGCAGCGGCCAGCCCATCGTGTGGATCACACGGTCGAGCGGCTTCGCAACCTTCCAGACCTCCTTCACGGCGAGCTCCCACACCTGAGGGTCGTCGCCGCGCAGCCCGAAGCGGTCGAGCGCGACGCCGGTGAGGTGGCCCTGTGTCCCCTCGGCGAGCACCGTCACCTTCGCGACGAGGTCGGAGCCGCGCTCGAAGTTGCCGAGCTCGCCGCCCTCGCGGTTCCGCCCTTTGTCGCCGGTGCGGACGCCCACGACGCGTCCGTGGGAGACGAGAAGCTTCTGCGCCGCGGTCTCGGGCAGGATCGTCGCCCCGGCCTCCTCGGCCCGCTCGCCGAGGAAGCGGCCGAGCTGCGAGAGCGAGAAGATCCAGTTGCCGTGGTTCCGCATCGGCGGCGGCGGCGGAATCGGGAGCGCCGCGCGCTTCGTGAGGACGTAGACCGACTCGCCCGGCACCGGTCCGTACGAGGGCAGGTCCTCCATGCGCACGCGGTCCTTGAAGAGACGCCGCAGCGCGCGCGGGTTCACGACCGCGCCCGACAGGAGGTGCGAGCCGGGCTGCTTGCCCTTCTCGAGCACGGCGACCGGAACGTCGCCAAGCTGCTCCGCCATCTCGGGGTGCTCCTCGATCAGCTGGCCGAGCCTGATCGCGCACGCAAGACCGGCCGGGCCCGCGCCGACGACGAGGACGCCGACCTCGATCCGCTCGTCGGCCGGGTCGGTCGGCTCGGCGACGTAGTCGCTCGCGGCAAACGGCGGCGGGAAGTTGGACGGCCTCGCCATCAGCTTCGGCGGGCTCGCACGAGCTCGGTCAGCTCGGGCACGATCTGGTGGACGTCACCGACGACGCCGAGGTCGCTGAACTCGAAGATCGGCGCGTTCGCATCCTTGTTGATCGCCACGATCGTGCCGGAGCTCTGCATGCCGACCTTGTGCTGGATCGCGCCCGAGATGCCGAGCGCGACGTACAGCTTCGGCGAGACCGTCTTGCCCGTCTGGCCGATCTGCGCCGAGTAGGGGTACCAGCCTGCGTCGACGACCGCGCGCGTCGCTCCGACCGCTCCGCCGAGCGCCTGCGCGAGCTCCTCGGCGAGCGTGAAGTTCTCGGGCGAGCCGAGACCGCGGCCGCCGGCGACGATCACGTCGGCGTCCTCGATCGACTTGCCTTCCGCCTCCGCGTGCGCCTGCTCGACCATCGTGGTGCGGGTGGAGAAGTCGCTCAGCTCGACGTCGAGCTCGTGCGTCTCGGCCTCGCCGCCGGGCTCCTGCGGGTCGAACGAGCCGGAGCGGAAGAGCGCGAGCCGCGGGCTCGCCGTCCAGCCGACGTCGACGTAGACCGAGTCCTGCAGGGCCGGGCGCTTGCCGACGAGCTCGTCGCCGCGGAGCTCGAGGTCGACGAGATCCCAGTTCAGCCCCGCGTCGAGCCGAGCGGCGAGACCGCCAGCAACGTCGGCCGCGAGCACGCTCTGCCCGAAGAGGACGGCGTCGTAGTCGGGCGCGAGCCGCGCGAGGACGTCGACGCGCGGTTGCGGCAGCGGCGCCGCCAGGTTGTCGTCGCCCGCCGCGACGTGGACGGCCTTCGCGCCGTGCTTCCCGAGCAGGGCCGCCAGGCCGGCGCCCGCGCCGACGACGACGGCGTCCGCGTCCCCGAGGGAGGCCGCCTTGCCGAGCACGCCGAGCGCGTTCTTGACGAAGCCGTCCTCGTGGTGCTCGGCGAAGACGAGGAACCTCACAGCAGTCTCTTCTCGGCCAGGAAGTCGACGATCGCCTGCGCGGCGTCGGCGTCGCCTTCGATCTTGCGGGCATCTCCGCGGGACGGCGGCTCGCCGAGCGCGAGCACGTTCGTGCCCGAGCCTGCCTCGCCCGCCTGCGCGCCGTCGAAGCCGAGGTCGGCCAGCGAGAGCACGTCCTGCGGCTTCTTCTTCGCGCCCATGATCCCCTTGAGCGACGGATACCTCGGCTCGTTGATCGCGTCGCTCACCGCGACGACGGCGGGCAGCGATGCCTCGATCGTGTCGTAGCCGAACTCCGTCTGCCGCTTCACGCGCACCGAATCTCCCGTGACCGCGAGCTCCATCGCCTGCGAGACGACCGGTCGCCCGAGGCGCTCCGCGACGGCCGCCCAGAGGACGGCACCGTCGGCGTCGGAGGCCTGCTGGCCGAAGAGGACGAGGTCGGCCTCCTGCCGCTCGAGCGCGGCGGCGAGCAGGCGGCTGGAGGCGACGAGGTCGGAGCCGGCGGCGTCGTCGTCGCAGACGAGGACGGCGCGATCGGCTCCCATCGCGAGGGCCTTGCGCAGCGAGTCGAGCGCCTTCTGGGGCCCGAGCGAGACGGCCACGACCTCGGTGTCGGAGTCGCCCTTGAGCCGCAGCGCCTCCTCGACGGCGTTCGCGTCGAAATGGTTGAGCGCACCCTCGCCCGCCCGGTCGAGGCGCAGCGTCTGAGGGTCGATGCGACTCGGCCCCTCGGGCACGTGCTTGACGCAGACGGCGATCCTCATCCCGGCGGGATGCTAGTGCCACCGCCGAGCTTGCCGGCTCACATCCGGCGTTCGAGCGCCAGCACGTCCGCCACGAAGGTCTTGCTCACCTTGTAGAGGCCGTGCTTCCGCACTGCGCCCTCGCCCTGGTACCAGCCGGCGAGCGCGAGCCGCCGATCGCCGTGGAAGTCGTGCAGCAGGTGCGAGAGATAGGCGACGCCGGCGCGGACGTTGCCGTTTGCGTCGTGGCGGAGGTGATGGCCGATGAGGACGCTTTCCGAGAACCGGAACGTCGAGGGCAGCAGCTGCATGATCCCGCGCGCGCCGACCGACGAGACGAGGTGGTTGTTGTAGCCGGACTCCATCCACGCGAGCGCGCGCACGAGGTGGACGCTCACGCCGTAGTGCGCCGCCCAGCGGTCGAGAAGCCCGCGCACCGAGGAGACGCTCGTGGTGCGGAAGGCGACCCGCTGCACCGTCGCGTGCCGCACGCGCGGTACGCGCAGGCGCGTCCCGATCAGGAGCACGTGCGCGGGATCGAGATGGTTGAGTCGCGCGAGCCGCGCGACGGTCGTGCCGTAGCGCCGCGCGATCGACGAGAGCGACTCGCCCGGGTGGACGACGTGGACGCGTGTCAGCATGCGGTGCGTGTGGTGCGCCGCGTGCTTGTGGCGGGCGACGAGGATCGGCCGCGCGAGCGGAGTCGGCTCCCGCCGGACGAGCGCAGCGAACGTCCGGGGCCCCACGACCCCGTCGCGCCGCAGGTGGAGGCGGTGCTGCATGAGACGCACTCCGTGCAGCGTCGGCCCGTCGAAGTACGCGTTGACCGGGACGTTGACGCCCTGGCGCACGAGCAGGAACTGGAGCACCGCGACGTCCCAGCCGAACGCGCCGCGATGCAGCGAGCGCGCGCCGAAGAGCGGCCGGCCGAGCGGGCCGAGCGCCTTCCGGGTGCGCGCGTCGGCGAGGCCGGTCACCTTGAGGCCGTGGCTCCGCTGGAAGTTGCGCAGCGCGTTCACGGTCGCCGGTCCCGAGATCGCGTCGATCGGGCCGCGGTACAGCCCCTGGGCCCGCAGCGCCACCTGGAGCCCGGCCGTCTGCGGGTTGCGGCCGCTCGCGGCGAGCGTGGCGGGCCCGGCCGCGAGGGCGCAGGCCGCGGTCGCCCCGAAGAGAAGGATGCGCAGGCGCATGGGGTCCCGAAGTACGCGCCCCCGGCCGCGAATCCTCCTGCGGGTACCGCGCCTTTACCTGCCGACGAAGCGAGGCGCGCGCTTCTCGGCGAAGGCGGCGAGGCCTTCCTGCGCGTCCTCGCTCGCGAACAGGTCGCCGAACTCCGCCGCTTCGCGCTCGAGCGCTCCGGGAGAGAGGTTGAGCAGACGCTTCGCGACACCGAGCGCGACCGGGCTCTTCGCGGCGAGCTTCCCGGCGACCTCGAGTGCGTGCTCGAGCACGGGGTCCGCGATCGCGTTCACCAGCCCGATCCTGAGCGCCTCGGCGGCGTCGACGGGCCGTCCGGTGAGGATCAGCTCCTTCGCCACGCCGAGCCCGCAGACGCGCGCGAGACGCTGCGTGCCTCCCCAGCCGGGGACGATGCCGAGATCGATCTCGGGCTGTCCGAGCCGCGCGGTGCTCGACGCGTAGCGGAGGTCGCAACCGAGGGCGAGCTCGCAGCCGCCGCCGAGCGCGAAGCCGTTGATCGCCGCGATCGTCGGCTTCGGCATCTTCTCGAGCAGGCTCGCCGCCTCGTGGCCGAGCGCCCCCCACTCCTTCGCCTCGGCCGGGCCGAGGCCGCCCATGTACTTGATGTCTGCTCCCGCGACGAACGCACGCTCGCCGGCGCCCGTGAGGACGACGACCCGCGCGGAATCGTCGCCGGCGAGCTCGCGCAGCCGGTCGCGCAGGTCGGTCAGCGTCCCGACGTCGAGCGCGTTGAGCGCCTCCTGGCGGTCGATCGTGACGAGCGCGACCGCGTCGCGGCGGTCGACGAGGACGGTCACGCGGCGACGGCGCCCTTCAGGAAGTCGACGATCTCGCTCGTCGGCGCGCCGGGCCCGAACACGCCCGCGACGCCGAGCTTGCGCAGCTCGTCGGCGTCGTCGTCGGGGATCGTGCCGCCGACCACGACGACGACGTCCTCGACGCCGTTTTCGCGCAGGAGTTCGAGGATGCGCGGCACGAGCGTCATGTGCGCGCCGGAGAGGATCGAGATCCCCACGGCGTCCGCGTCCTCCTGGATCGCCGTCTCGACGATCTGCTCGGGCGTCTGGTGGAGGCCCGTGTAGATGACCTCCATGCCTGCGTCGCGGAGCGCCCGGGCGATGATCTTCGCGCCGCGATCGTGCCCGTCCAGGCCCGGCTTCGCGACGACGACGCGGATCTTCCCAGCCACGGCCGCCAGTCTACGTCTGCTGCGCGTCGATTTCTTCGGGCCCGTGCGACGGAAGCGGCGCGAACTCGGCCGCGAGATCCGTATGCACCTTGAACGACCCGTGGGCGACCGATTCGACGCGCGCGTGTCGCATGACGCCGCAGCGGGAGCAGACGGTCACCGCGCCGGCGACGTCGCGCGTCGTCCGCCAGCGATGCCCGCCGCGGACGCGGCACACGACCGGCCGCACGATCAGAAGACCGGCGTCTCGCGCCACGTGCCCCAGACCTCCCGCAGCGCGTCGCACATCTCGCCCATCGTCACGTAGGCGCGCGCAGCGTCCATGATCGGCTCCATCAGGTTGCGACCCTCGTGCGAGGCGTCCTCCCGGAGCCGTGCGAGCGCCGCCTCCGCCGCGGCTCGGTCGCGCCGCTCCCGCACCGCCCGGACGCGCTCGATCTGCTTCTGCTCGAGCGCAGGGTCGATGCGGAGGATCTCGAGGGGCTGCTCGTCCTCCATCTCGTACCGGTTGACGCCCACCACCACCCGCTCGCCGCGCTCGACCTCGGACTGGTAGCGGAAGCTCGCCTCGGCGATCTCGCGCTGCTGGAAGTTCTGCTCGATCGCCGGGATCACGCCGCCGAGCTCATCGATGCGCTCGAAGTAGTCGTAGGCCTGCCGCTCGAGCTCGGTCGTGAGCTGCTCGAGGTAGTAGGAGCCGCCGAGCGGGTCGATCGTGTTCACGACGCCGGTCTCGTGGGCGATCACCTGCTGCGTCCGCAGCGCGAGCCGGACCGCGTGCTCGGTCGGCAGGGCGAGCGCCTCGTCGAAGGAGTTCGTGTGCAGCGACTGCGTGCCGCCGAGCACCGCGGCGAGCGCCTCGATCGCGGTGCGGATGAGGTTCACCTCCGGCTGCTGGGCGGTGAGCGAGACGCCGGCGGTCTGGGTGTGGAACCGCATCAGCCACGACCGCGGGTCGCGCGCGCCGTACTTCTCCTTCATCTGCCGCGCCCAGATCCGCCTCGCCGCGCGGTACTTCGCGATCTCCTCGAAGAAGTCGAGGTGCGCGTTGAAGAAGAAGGAGAGCCGCGGCGCGAACGAGTCGACGTCGAGGCCCCGTTCGAGGCAGGCCTCCACGAGAGCGAAGCCGTTGGAGAGCGTGAACGCGAGCTCCTGCGCCGCGTTCGAGCCGGCCTCGCGGATGTGGTAGCCGGAGATCGAGACCGGATGCATGAGCGGTAGCCGCTCCGAGCACCACTCGACCATGTCGACGACGAGCCGCATCGACGGCTGCGGCGGGAAGATCCACTCCTTCTGCGCGATGTACTCCTTGAGGATGTCCGTCTGCACCGTGCCGCGCAGCCGCTCGAGCGGCACGCCCTGCTCCTCGCCGACGCAGGCGTAGAACGCGAGCAGCATCGCCGCAGGCCCGTTGATCGTCATCGAGGTCGAGACCTCGCCGAGCGGGATCCCGTCGAAGAGCGTCTCCATGTCGGCGAGCGAGTCGATCGCGACGCCCTCGCGGCCGACCTCGCCGAGCGAGCGCGGATGGTCCGAGTCGTACCCCATCAGCGTCGGCATGTCGAAGGCCGTCGAGAGGCCCGTCTGCCCGTGCTCGCGGAGGTAGCGGAAGCGCTCGTTCGTCTCCTCCGCCGTCCCGAAGCCGGCGAACTGGCGCATCGTCCAGAGCCGGCCGCGGTACATCGACGGGTAGACGCCGCGCGTGAACGGATACGCGCCGGGCCAGCCGAGATCCCGCACGTAGTCGAGCTCGACGTTCTCGGGCGAGTAGAGCGGCTCGTTCTCGACGCCGGAGATGGTCGAGAAGAGCTCCCCCTGGCGCTCCGGCGTCGCGTCGTACCGCTCGCGCCACTCCTCGGCGCCGCCGGTCTGCTCCTCGCGGTCGGTCGTCGCCATCCCCGCGTCGAAGTGTAGAGCCGAAGGAGGGAGGGGCCGCGCCGCTGGGCCCCTCCCTCCAAGCCTCAGCGCGAAAGGCCCGCGCTTGGGTTGTGTGGCGCACTCCCGGCCCGGCCGGCCGCATGCGACGCGCTCGCGGCGGTAGAGGTCGGCTGGAGGATCGCGGTGACACGCCCCATGAACAGGTCGGTATTTGCCGTGGTCCAGTTGCCGATGACGAAGAGCCCGAACTGGTTCGACGACGTGAGCGGGATCGGAGATGCCGGGCTGTAGGTGCGACAGGCCGCATCCGTCCGGGTAGTGGAATCGCTGGCAACGGACGATGACCCGCCGCTACCCGACGAGGTCTGTACGTCTTCCTCGACGTCGACCTCGGTAATCGAGTGCCGGTATTGGTGCCGTAACACATCTGGAACCCGGCGAACGCCAGCGCCTTGCCGTAGAGGGCCGCCGGGAGCGTGGCGTCGATCCTGAGGAAATCCGAGCCGGTCGACGTTCGTGAGAAGCCCGTCGTGTCGATGAAGCGCGTCACCACGATGGGCTCCGTGGTCTGGAACGGCTCCCAGTCGGAATAACCGAGCTGCACGTAGACGGTGCCGCTGTTCCGGACGTAGCCCGAAGCGGCGACGCCGCCGAGCGAGTTCGCATTCGCGGCGGTGGTCGCGTTGGTGGCATT
>DASUHE010000050.1:0-11049 GCA_036273695.1 Gaiellaceae bacterium | reverse complement strand
GACACGCGCCACTGGCTGACGGTCATGCAAGGGCGGCCACCGGCCGCTGCCTCCCGCACGCTCGCAGCCCGGCCGAGCTCGCTTCCGCGGCTCCGGCTGCTCGCACGGCGGTGGCGGCATCGCGCGTACCGGCTGTGGCGGCAGGCGACGCACCCGCCCAACCTCGGCGACTGGCTCTGCATCCACCATTACGAGGGGAGCTGGGCCGACCCGAACAGCCCCTACTGGGGCGGACTCCAGATGGACCTGTCCTTCCAGGCGAGGTACGGCGGGTGGCTCCTGCGCCACAAGGGCACGGCGAACCACTGGAGCCCGCTCGAGCAGATCTGGGTCGCGGTGCGCGCCTCGCGCATGCGCGGCTTCTCGCCGTGGCCCAACACGGCGCATTACTGCGGCCTGTACTAGCGTTTTTCCCTGCATCTGAGCCATTTCGACGGCCCGTGACTGCGGGCCGTCGTCATGTTGGCTGTATATCGACTTGACAAAGACATCATCGTGATGTCATAGTGCAGCCATGCAGATCGACGGTCTCATCCAAGCGCTCCGGGAGGACCTCCTACGCGTTGCGGCCCTGGGAGACGAACAGACATCGCGCGCGGCCGATCTCCTCTCCGTAGCGATCGAGGCGTCCCTCGGCAGAAGGATCCAGGACGCCCTCGCCGAGGCGGCGCTCGAGCTGAACGACCAGCTCGAGTCCGCGCATGTCGAATTGCGCGTCGCAGGCCGTGACCTCCAGCTCGTGCTCGTCCGCGAGGACGGCACGGCGCCGGAGCAGGCCGACGAAGCGTTCTCGGCCCGGATCACGCTCCGGCTCCCCGAGAGCCTCAAGCAGCGGGTCGAGTCCGCCGCCGCACGCGAAGGGGCCTCCGTCAACACGTGGCTCGTGCAGGCGCTCCAACGCGCAGTCGAGCCGCGCCGCTCATCGGCCGGCAGCCGCAACCGCCTGACCGGCTACGGCCGCAACTGAAAGGAGAAACCATGTTCACCGACTACCACGACGTGCTCGCGCTCCGCGATCGCCCGCTCCGCCCCGACCGGCGGCCGGCTCCCCGCGACAGCGAGATCCGGCTCCGCGTGAAGCGGCTGACCCGGGTGTACCTCTGATGCTCGAACAGACCTTCCACACCCCGCTCCCGCTCGAGCTCGAAGTCGGAATACCCTCCGGCGACATCGAGGTCGAGACGGCCGAGGGCGAGGAGTCGCTCGTCACCGTCGACGGCGACGAGCGGCTCCTCGAGGAAGTCGAGATCCGCCACGACGGCGGCCGCCTCGTCGTCGCGTTCCGCGGCAAGGGCAAGCTCGGCTTCTCCCTCGCTCCGTTCACGCTCGTCTTCGGCGACAGCGACCTCCGCGTGCGGGCCAGGGTCCCACACGGCACGGACGTCAAGGTCAAGACCGCTTCCGCGGACACGCGCCTCGGCGGACAGTTCGGCCAGCTCGCCGTGAACGCCGTCTCCGGCGACACGAAGGTGAGCGGCAGGGTCGCCGGGGACGCGAAGCTCAAGACGGTCAGCGGCGACGCCCGCCTCGATCACGTCGACGGGGACGTCTCCGCGCAGACCGTCTCGGGCGACCTTCGGATCGGTCCGGTCGGAGGCTCCGCCGACGCGAAGACCGTCTCGGGCGACATCCGCTTCGAGGAGCTCACCGCCGGCGACGTCCGCTTCACGAGCGTCTCCGGCGACATCGAGATCGGGATCGCGCAGGGCTCCGCGCTCGACGTCGACGCCGGCTCGACCTCGGGCGACCTGTCGTCGGAGGTTCCTCTCGGCAGCGAGCCTCTCGGCGGCGAGGGGGACACTGCGCCGACGGTCGTCCTCCGCGGCCGCACCGTCAGCGGCGACGTGAAGGTCTTCCGCGCGAGCTGATGCGCAAGCTCCTCGCCCACCGCGACGCGCGGCTGCTGCTTTACGGCCAGACGCTGTCCGCGTTCGGCGACTGGGCGATGCTCATCGTGCTCGCGGTCTGGATGAAGTCGCTGACCGGGTCGAGCGCACTCGCCGGCCTGACGTTCTTCGTCTTCGCCGCGGGCGCCCTGGGGGCGCCGCTCGGCGGGCTCCTGGCCGACCGTGTGCGCCGGCGACCGCTGATGATCGTCTCCGACTGTGTGCTCGGGGCGTTCGTGCTCCTGCTGCTGCTCGTCCATCACCGCAGCGACGCGTGGCTGATCTACGTGGTCGCGTTCACGTACGGGGCCCTCGGAACCGTCTTCAATCCGGCTCGCGCGGCGCTGCTCAAGATCATGCTGCCCGAGGAGCTGCTCGCGGACGCGAACGGAGCGCTCTCGACCACGCGCGAGGGCCTGCGCATCGTCGCGCCGCTCGCCGGCGCCGGCCTCTATTCCCTGTTCGGCGGCGGCGCGGTCGCCGAGCTCGACTCCGCCACCTTCGCCGCGTCCGTCTTCTTCTTGTCGCGCATGCGCGTGCCCGAGGAGAAGCCTGCCCCGCCGGAGCACCACTTCATGCGCGAGGTGACCGCCGGGTTGCGGCACATCTGGCAGACGCTGCCGCTGCGCCAGGTCGTGCTCGGAGTCGCGATCGCGCTCCTCGTGATCGGCTTCGCCGAGACGCTGATCTTCTCGGTCATCCACGCGCTCGGCCAGAAGCCCTCGTTCTTCGGCGTCTTCGCGACGATCCAGGGGACGGGCTCGATCGCGGGCGGGCTCACCGCCGCCACGTTGCTGCGCCGGATCGGCGACGTGCGCCTCGTCGGGTGCGGTCTCGCGCTGTTCGCGATCGCCGACCTCTGTCTCATCGTGCCCTCGCTCGGCGTCGTGCTGGTCGCGGGGCCGCTGGCGGGGATCGGCGTCGCCTGGGCGATCGTCGGCTTCTCGACGGCGCTCCAGACACGCACGCCGCTCGGGATCCAGGGGCGGGTCTCGGCGGCGGCCGACTGGTCGCTCTCGATCGCCCAGACGACGTCGATCGCGACCGGGGCCGCCCTCTCGACCGTCGTCGACTACCGGATCCTCTTCGCCGTGATGGCGGCCGTGGTGCTCGCGAGCGCCGGGTACCTCCTGACCCGGCAAGCCGACTCGCTCCCGGCCGTCGAGCGCCTCGCGGCATGACCACTCAGGCGCTGCCCCCGCTGCGGCGGAACCGCGACTTCCTGCTGCTCTGGAGCGGGCAGGTCGTCTCCACCGTCGGCTCGGAGGTGAGCCAGCTCGCCTACCCGCTGCTCGTCCTGGCGCTGACGCATTCGGCCAGGGATGCGGGCATTGTCGGGTTCGCCCGCGCCTTGCCGTTCCTGCTCCTCTACCTGCCGGCCGGGGCCTACGTCGATCGCTGGGACCGGAAGCGCGTGATGCTCGCCGCCGACGCAGGCCGCGCGCTCGCGCTCGGCAGCGTGGCGGTCTGGCTCGCGCTCGGACGGCCGCCGCTCGCCTGGCTGGCGCTCACCTCGTTCGTCGAGGGTTCGCTCTTCGTCTTCTTCCAGCTCTCCGAGAGCGCGGCGCTGCCGCAGATCGTCCCCCGGGAGCAGCTCCCACAGGCGATCGCGCAGAACCAGGCGCGCCAGCAGGGCGCCGGACTCGCCGGCAGCCCGCTCGGCGGCGCGCTGTACGGCCTCTCCCGGCTCCTCCCCTTCGCGGCCGACGCGTTCTCGTACGCGGTCTCGTTCGTCTCACTCCTCTTCGTCCGCCCCGCCTTGCAGGGCGAGCGCGGGCAGACCGGCCGGACGCTGCGCAACGAGATCGCCGAAGGACTCGGCTGGCTACGCCGGCAGCCGTTCCGGGCGATCACCGCCTGCGTCGCGGGGACGAACTTCGTCCACCAGGCACTGTCCCTCGTCCTGATCGTGCGGCTGCGGGACCTCGGCGCCTCGTCCGCGCTGATCGGCGCCGTCTTCGCCATCATCGCGGTCGGGTCGATCGCAGGAGCGCTCGCGGGTCCGTGGGTGCAGCGGCACGTGCCGCCGAGGGTCGTCGTGCTCGGCTCGCTCTGGATCTGGCCGGCGCAGACAGCCGCCCTTTTCCTGCTCGGGAGCCCGGTGGTGATCGGAATCGTCACCGCGGTCGCCTTCACCGCCGGGCCTGTTTTCAACGTCGTCGTCGGCGCTTACCGCTACGCGCTCGTCCCCGAGCGGCTCTACGGGCGCGTCGCGAGCGCGTCGCTCCTCTTCGCGTGGGGCTCGATCCCGCTCGGCTCCCTCTTCGCCGGCTACGGGATCGCCGCCTGGGGCGCTCGACCGATGCTGCTCATCCTCGCCGCGATCCTGCTCGTGATCGCGCTCGCGGCGACCGCTTCGCGAGACCTGCGCAAGGCCCGTCGACCCGAAGAGCTCGCGCTTGCGAGCATGGAGGCGTGACCGAGCTCGTCCCGCTGCGGCGGAATCGCGACTTCCTGCTCTTTCAGAGCGGCGCCTTGCTCTCGACGTTCGGGTCGAGCATCTCGGGGATCGCATACCTGCTGCTCACGTTGGCGCTGACGGGCTCGGCCGCGAAGACCGGCTATGTCGGCGCCGTGGAGTTCGCGCCGCTCGTGCTCCTGAGCGCGCCGGCCGGCGTGGCGGCCGACCGCTTCGACCGGCGGTTGCTGATGATCGTCTCCGACGCCGCCGGAGCAACCGCCCTCGCGCTCCTCGCGGCGGCGGTGCTGACCGGGCAGGCGCGCTTCTGGATGGTCGTCGTCGTCGCGTTCGTCGACACGACCGCCGCGGTGGTCTACCGATCCGGGTCGAGCGGCGCGATGAAGGCGGTCGTGCCGCAGCCGCAGCTCGCCGACGCGTCGAGCGTGACGATGGCGCGAATGTCGTCGATCCGCCTCGTCGCGCCGCCGGTCGGCGGGGCGATCTTCAGCCTTTCCCGCGGCCTGCCGTTCGTCGCGGACGCCGTCTCGTACGCCTTCTCGACCGCGTCGCTCCTGCTGATGCGCACGCGCTTTCAGGAGGAGCGGGAGCCGGGCGTACGCACGCCGTTCCGCGAGGGGTTGACCTACTTCTGGAGCATCCCGTTTCTGCGGGCGACGGTCGGGATGATCGCCGCCAGCAACCTCGTCGCCGTCGGCGCGCCGATCGCCGTCATCATCCTCGCCCACCGCCACGGGCTCTCGAGCACCGCGATCGGCGGCTTCGTCGCGATTCAGGGCGTGACGCTGCTCGCCGGCTCGCTCCTGTCGCCGGTGCTGCGCCGGTTGTTCCCGATGCGCGCGATCCTGCTCTCGGAGTTCTGGATGGCGCTCGTCTACGCCGTCTTCCTCGCCTACCCGAACGTCTACGTGCTCGCCGCGGCCGCGTCGCTGCACGCGTTCTGGTTCCCGAACACCGACTCGGCGATCCAGGCGTACTCGTACGCGCTGATCCCCGACCGGCTGCTCGGCCGCGCGATGGCCGCCGGCCAGACGCTGAGGGCTGCCTCGGCGCCGGCCGGGCCCCTCGTCGCCGGCCTCCTGCTCGCGCACACGTCGCCGCGGCTGACGATCCTCGCGCTCGCCTCGCCGGTCGTGATCGCGGCGGTACTCGGGACGCTGAGTCCGGCGCTGCGGGACCTTCCTAGCCTCGGAGCTTCTCCAGCAGCAACCGATTGACGACCTTCGGGTCGGCCTTCCCCTGCGTCTCGCGCATCACCTGGCCGACGAAGAAGCCGAGCACGCCTTCCTTGCCGCCGCGGTAGGTCTCGACCTGGCCCGGGTTGGCAGCGAGGACGGCGTCGATCACGGGACCGAGCTCGGACTCGTCGCCCACGGCCGTTCGGTTCAGGTATCGCTCCGCGTCGATCGGTGCCTCGGCCGCCGCAGCGAACGCCTCGTCGAGCGCCTCGCGCGTGACGCCGGCCTGCACGATCCGCGCCAGCGCGCCGGCGTTCTCGGGCCGGAACTCGCCGCGGTTCATCGCCAGCGCCGCAGCCTCCGGCCACGGAAGACCGGCCTCCGCGAGCAGGCTCGCCTTCTCCTCGTTCCCGGTCAGGACGAGCTCGACCGCCCGCTCGAAGCCCATCGCCTCGGCGTAGCCCTGGATCCGGTCTCCGGGCCGCTCCGGCAGCTCGCCGCGCAACCGTTCGACGAGCTCCGGCGGCGGCTCGACGGGAACGAGATCCGGCTCCGGGAAGTAGCGGTAGTCGTCGGCCTCCTCCTTCGAGCGGTGCACGGTGAGACGGTCGGTGTCGGGCTCGTAGTCGTACGTCGACTGGACGACCTCCTCTCCGGCCTCGTGCGCTTCGACCTGCTGCCGGAAGGCCGCCTCGATCGCACGGCCGATGAACCGGAACGAGTTCATGTTCTTGATCTCCCAGCGCGGGCGGAAGCCCTCCTCGCCTCGGCGCCGCACCGAGACGTTGACGTCCGCGCGCAGCGTCCCTTTCTCCATGTCCGCGTCCGAGACGCCGAGCTCGCGGATCGTCTGGCGGAGCAGGCGGAGGTACGACATCGCCTCGTCGGCCGAGCTCAGGTCCGGGGCGCTCACGATCTCGAGCAGGGGGGTGCCGCCACGGTTGAAGTCGACGAGGCTGTACTCCGCGCCGACCGAGCGGCCCGTCGCGCCGCCCGCGTAGACGGTCTTCGCCGCGTCCTCCTCGAGATGCGCGCGCACGATGCCGATCTCGCGCTCGCCGTCCTCCGTCGGCAGGACGAACCGGCCCGGGCCGCAGAGCGGAGCCTCGTACTGGCTGATCTGGTAGCCCTTCGGCAGGTCCGGATAGAAGTAGTTCTTGCGCGCGAAGACGGCGCGCTCGGCGATCTGGCACTCGAGCGCGAGGCCGAGCAGGATCGTCATCTCGATCGCGCGGACGTTCGGCACGGGCAGCGCACCCGGATGCGCCAGGCAGACCGGGCAGGTGTGCGTGTTCTCGGCGGCGCCGTACTCGAGCTCGCAGCGGCAGAACATCTTCGTGCGCGTCTTGAGGTGCGCATGCACCTCGAGGCCGCACACGAGCTCCCAGTCAGTCGGAGCCATGGAGCCTCTCCTTCGCCTCGCGGAGCGCCTCCTCGACGTCATCGCGCACCTGCACCATCGCGAGCCGGTGCTCGAGCGGGCCGTGGGTCTCGATCAGCCACAGCTCGCGCTCGCCGGCCTCGAGCTGGAGCTTCACCTCGCCGACGAGGACCGCGCGCGAACCGTCGAGCACGCGCGGTTGCTCGCCGAAGACGCGCTCGACCGCGAGCACGAACTCGGCAGCCGGATCCTCGAAGCGATACGTCACCGGAGCCGCTCCGGGACGGGGTCGAAGCCGAGCGCCTGCTCGAGGGCATGACCGATCCGGAAAAGCGTGTTCTCGGCGAACTGCGGCCCGATCAGCTGCAGGCCGACCGGCAATCCGTCCGACAGCCCGCACGGGATGCTGAGACCGGGCAGCCCCGCCATGCAGGACGGGATCGTGAGCAGATCGCTCAGGTACATCGCGATCGGGTCGGCGGTGCGGGCACCGAGCGCGAACGCGACGGTCGGCGACGTGGGCGAGACGAGCGCGTCGAACGTCTCGAACAGCGCATCGTGCTCCCTCTTGATCACCGTCCGCACCTTCTGCGCCTGCCCGTAGTACGCGTCGTAGTAGCCGGCCGAGAGGGCGTACGTCCCGACCATGACCCGGCGTTTCGGCTCGTCGCCGAAGCCCTCGTTGCGCGTGCGCTCGTACATCTCGAGCCGCTCGGCCGCGTCCGCGCGATAGCCGAAGCGGACGCCGTCGTAGCGGGCGAGGTTGGAGGACGCCTCCGCCGGGGTGATCAGGTAGTAGCAGGCCATCCCGTACTCGACGGAGAGCGGCAGCGAGCACTCCCCCACCTCGGCGCCGAGCTCCTCGAGCTTCGCGATCGCGGCCTGCACCGCCGCGCTCACGCCCGGCTCGATCCCCTCCGCCTCGTTCAGCTCCTTGGGGACGCCGATGCGCAGCCCGCGCACGTCTTCGGCCGACGGCAGCTCGACCGGCCGCGGCAGCTCGACGGTCGTCGTGTCGCACGCGTCGCGGCCCGCGATGATCGAGTAGAGGTAGGCGCAGTCGCGGACGCTGCGCGCGACCGGCCCGACCTGGTCGAGGCTCGACGCGAAGGCGACGATGCCGTAGCGCGAGACGGTGCCGTACGTGGGACGGAGCCCGACATTGCCGCAGAGCGCCGATGGCTGCTTGATGGAGCCGCCGGTGTCGGAGCCGAGCGCCCAGGGCGCCAGGCCGCCGCTGACCGCAGCCGCCGAGCCGCCGCCCGACCCCCCGGGCACGCGGGAGGGATCCCATGGGTTGTGCGACGGGCCGTAGGCGGAGTTCTCGGTCGAGGAGCCCATCGCGAACTCGTCGGTGTTCGTCTTGCCGAGGATGCGGAGCCCGTGCGCCTTCAGCCGCTCGACGACCGTCGAGTCGTAGACCGGGACGTAGTGCTCGAGGATCTTCGAGCCCGCCGTCGTCGGGATCCCCTTCGTCCCGATCACGTCCTTGAGCGCGATCGGGATCCCCTCGCCGCCGGGGTCGTCGCAGACGTGGAGGTAGCAGTGGAGCTCGGCGTCGCGGTCGTCGATCGCAGCCCGGTAGGCGGCGAAGAGCTCGGCGCCGGAGATCTCCCGCGCTTCGAGCAGCCGCTTGGCCTCTTCCGCGGTGAGCCGCAGCGTGTCGATCACGCCGCTCCTCCGGGCGGGACTTTGAAGAAATCGCCGTCGCGCTCGGGCGCATTCGCAAAGGCGTCCTCGACCGAGAGACACGGCCGCGGCTCGTCGTCCGCCCAGACGTTGACGACCTCGAGCGGATGCGAGGTCGGCGGCACGTCGGCGAGGTCGAGCTCGGAGACCTTCGAGACGGCCGCCAGGATGTCGTTGAGCTGCCCTTCGAGCCGCTCGATCTCGTCCTCGCGCAGCTCGAGGCGCGCGAGGTGTGCGACGTGCAGAAGCTGTTCCCGGTCTATCGCCATCGCGCCCGATCCTCCCAAAATGAAGAGGGCCCCTGCCGGGGCCCTCTCGCCTTGCTCCGACAGGTTCTCTAGACAGCCTGGACGTTGGCGGCCTGTGCGCCTTTGTCGCCCTGAACGACTTCGAACGACACGCGCTGGCCTTCGGTCAGCGACTTGTAGCCATCCATCGTGATCGCCGAGAAGTGGACGAAGACGTCGTCGCCGCCTTCGCGCTCGATGAAGCCGTAGCCCTTCTCGTTCGAGAACCACTTTACGGTGCCCTCAGCCAAACCCTTCCTCCTTGCGACCAACGACGGCCCGGGCACCGAGCCGCCGACCTTTGCCTGAAACAGGCCGGAGTCTAGCTCAGTTCCGAGGGGTTGCAATAGCCCGGGTCGAGCGCAAACGCGCTGCCGTAACCGCGTTCTGGAGCACCATCGCAATCGTCATCGGCCCCACGCCGCCAGGCACCGGGGTCATGTAGGCCGCACGTTCCATCGCTCCGGGGTCGACGTCGCCGAGCACCTTGCGGCTGCCCTCGTCGCGGTTCATCCCGACGTCGATCACGGTCGCGCCGGCCTTGACCATGTCGGCGGAGACGAGGTGCGTGCGCCCGACGGCGGCGACGAGCACGTCGGCGTCGAGCGTGTGCCGCTGCAGATCCTGCGTGCGCGAGTGGCAGATCGTCACCGTCGCGTTGCGCTGCAGCAGGAGATGCGCCATCGGCTTCCCGACGATCGCCGAACGCCCCACGACGACGGCGCGCGCACCCTCGAGGGAGATCTCGTACTCGTCGAGCATCCGCATGATTCCGAGCGGCGTGCCGGGAACGAGCGACGGCCGGCCGAGGTAGAGCCGGCCCGCGTTGACGGGGTGGATACCGTCGATGTCCTTGGCGGGCGCGATCGCCTCGATCACCCGGTTCTCGTCGATGTGGTCCGGCAGCGGGAGCTGGACGAGGAGTCCGTCGACGTCCTCGTCCGCATTCAGCTCGGCGATCGTTGCGAGGAGCTCGGCCTCGGACGTCTCGGCCGGGAGCTTCAGGTCGCGCGCCTCCATCCCGGCCTGCGTCGCCGCCTTCTGCTTCAGATCGATGTAGATGTGCGAGGCCGGGTCGTCGCCGACAAGGACGGTGGCGAGCCCGACGTGGCCGAGCTCGGCGACCGAAGCGGCGACCTCCTCCCGCACCTTCGCGCCCAGCGCCTTGCCGTCGATGATCGTTGCCGACACGAAGCGAGGTTATAGCCTCCGCTCGATGCGCCTTCCCCGCAAGAACGACCCGGATTCGGTGCGCTCCCGCCAGGAGCTGTTCGACCTGCCCGAGGTCGACCTCACCCCATACGCACGCGCAGCCGAGTCGGTGACGGGGCTCGTCTCGATCCCGGTCTCCGTCGCCCAGCTCCAGGTCTCGCTCGGCGAGTACGAGTTGTCCGAGGACGGCGTGGTCGTCGAGACAGGCCGGGCCGACGAGGAGGTGGTCGTGGCGCTCGCACACACCGAGGGCGGGCTGACCGCCTCGGTGCAGCGCGGGGCGAAGGCGATCGCGGAGTCCGGCGGAGTCCGAACGTATGTGATCGCCGACAGGATTACCCGAGCATCCTGCTTCGTCTGCAAAAACGCGGGAGATGCGCTCGCGCTCGGCGGCTGGGTCGAGGACAACGTGGCGGCGATGCGCGACTTCCTGCGCGACGCCGACTCCCCGGAGCTTTCGAAGCACGCTGTCCTGCGCGAGGCGAAGACGCACGTCGTCGGCCCGATGTGCCACGTCCTCTGGCGCTTCACGACCGGCGACGCGTTCGGGGCGAACATGATGACCCGCAACGCATACGCGCTGAACATGGCGTACGTCCTGCCGCAGTCGCCGGTCCCGATCGAGCGCACGATCCTCGAAGCGAACATGGGCGGCGACAAGAAGCCGTCGTTCGAGTATTTCCAGCAGGGCCACGGCAAGACGGTGATTGCCGAGACGACCCTGACCGAGGCGGCGATCGAGCGCGTGCTGCGGACGACGCTCGGCGACCTCGAGGAGCTCGCCTGGGCCGGTACGCACGGCGCGGTCGCCTCGGGGATGCAGTCGGTCGCGTTCACCCCGGCGTCGGCGGTCGCGGCCGTCTTCGCCGCGACCGGCCAGGATCTCGGCCTCGTCGGGACGAGCTCGATGGCGCACGGGACGGAGCAGCGAGTCGAGGGCGGCCTCCACGTCTCGATCCGTTTCCCGGGCATCGAGGTGGGGACGGTCGGCGGCGGG
>DASUHE010000049.1:0-17625 GCA_036273695.1 Gaiellaceae bacterium | reverse complement strand
CCAGAACCTTCGAAGCCCGCTCGGCGCATACACCTTCACAACGATGTCGAGGCCAGAACCCCACTCCTCCATGTCCCAATACGCCCAGGACTTCATTCGCAAGGCGGCACCGCTCCGGGTCGTGACGGTCTCCTCCCGCTTGCCGTAAGCGTCTAACTCTTCCCAGGTCAGCGCCCCCATCTCGGCGGCTTTCGCTCTCGCAATCTCCTTTGCTTCCGCCGCGACATCCATCGCCGAAGCATTAGTCCACGCAACGTAGGAGGTCAACGCTCACCTGGGCGAGTGCCCTCTCGCCTGAGCTTTGGAACTTTTTGTAGAAGAGTTCTTGGAAGTCTTCAGGAGCGGGTGGCGGGAATCGAACCCGCGTAACTAGCTTGGAAGGCTAGGGCTCTACCATTGAGCTACACCCGCGGAGCGCTGGGTACGGTAGCGAGATGCATCCCTCGGCGGAAGCGATCGGGCTGGCGCCGGCGCTCGCCGCCGGAGTCGCTCTCGCTGCCCGCGGTAGCTCGCTCTCGCGTCCACGTCTCGCCGCCGGCGCACTCGGCGTGGCGCTCGTCCTCGCCGCCTTCATGACGGAGCTCGAGCCGCTCGCGAACCACACGTTCCTCTGGGCGCACCTGCTGCAGAACGTCGTCCTCGCGGAGTGGGCTCCGGCGCTTCTCTTGCTCGCGATCCCCCCTGCAGTCGCGGACCGCGCCGGCGGCTTCCCGCTCTTCCGGCCGCTCGTCGCCCTCCCTCTCTGGCTCGTCGTCTACTACACGTGGCACCTGCCCTGGGTCTACGACTCGGCCCTGCGCAATCCGCACTCGCTGCTCCACTTCGAGCACTTCACCTATCTCGCCGCCGGCGTGTGCGTCTGGTGGCCGGTGGTGCACGGTCGTCACCCGGCCGGCGCGAAGGCCGCCTACCTCTTCGCCGCCTTCGTCCTCGCGTCCCCGCTCGGCCTGCTGCTCGCGCTGATCCCGCGGGCGATCTACCCCTTCTACGTCCACGCCCCGCGCACCTGGGGACCGGGCCCCCTCGCCGACCAGCAGATCGCCGGCGTGACCATGGCGGCCGAGGAGGCTCTCGTCTTCTTCGGCGCGTTCACGGCCTACCTGCTGCGCTTCCTCGCCGACGAGCAGGCAGGCGGCGCGTTCAGCGCGAGCCGGAGCGCGTCGGCACCAGCAACCGGCGTTCGGCCGGCCGGCCTTCGCGCAGCTCCCGGCTCCGCTCGGCCTCGGCATTGATCTCGGCGCCGAGGAGCAGCGCGATCGCCGCGAGCCAGAGCCAGGTGAGCATGATGATCACGGCCGCGAGCGACCCCCACGTCTTGTTGTAGGAGCCGAAGGCGGACGTGTAGAGCGCGAACGCTCCCGAGGCTGCGAGCCAGATGATCGTCGCGAGGACCGAGCCGGGTGTGATGAAGCGCCAGCGCGGGTGCGCGACGTCCGGGCCGAGATAGAGGAGCGTCGCGAAGGCGGCGAGGAGGCCGACGACGAGGATCGGCCACTCGGCGATCCACCAGATCCAACCCACGGCGCCCGAGAGCGGCCCGGCGTGTGCGGCGACGAACCGCTCGATCGGTGGCCCGAAGATGAGCAAGACGGCCACGAGCAGGAACGCGATTCCGATCACGGCGACCAGCTGGACGGCGACGACGCGCTTGCGGAGGAACGACCGTCCGTCCTTGCGCTCGTAGGCGAGATTGATCGCCGTCATGTAGGAGGTCATGGCGCCCGTCGTGGACCAGAGAGCGAGCACCAGGCCGACGACGGTCATCGCGACCCCCGTCGCCGGGTGCTGATCGAGCCGGTGGAGGCTGCCGCCGAGCAGGGACGCCGCCTGGCCGGGCATCACGTGCGAGAAGTGCGCCATCAGCGAGGTGATCGTCTGCGGGCCGACGAGGAGCGTGAAGGCGCCGACCACCACGAGCAGGACGGACGGGATCGCGAAGAAGGTCGAGTACGCGAGCGCCGAGGCGAGCATGGTCCCGTTGTCCTCGAGAAACTCCTTGCCGGCGCGCACGACGATCGCGCGCCAATCACGGAAGGAGAGGTCGCCGAGACTCGGGTCGACGAGGCGCGGCTCGTGATGTTCCGGCTGCGGCAGCGGCTCGCGGCCGGCGTGCTCCTCCTCGACCGGCGCTTCGTCCGGCGCAGGACGTCGCCGGTCCCGCTCCTCGCGCGTGGTCATGACAGGGCAACGAGGCTCGCAGCGATCCGGTTGCGGATATCGGGGCGGGCAGATTCGAACTGCCGGCCTCCCGGCCCCAAACCGGGCGCTCTGACCAGGCTGAGCTACGCCCCGACGAGCACGCAGTGTAGGCCGCGGCCCGGGCTACTCGGATTCGATGAGGGAACGCAGCTCGGCGAGCTTCTCGCCGCGCAGCTCGTCGCGCTCTCCGCGGGCGAGGCGGGTGAGCAGGTCGCGCACGAGCGGCGCGAGCTCGAGCGGGTTGAACGGCTTCGTGACGTAGTCGACTCCGCCGATGTCGAGCCCGCGGGCCCGGTCGCGGAACTCGGCGCGCGCCGTGAGGAAGATGATCGGGATCCCGCTCGTGAGCTCGTCCTCGAGCAGCTCCTCAGCCACGCGCCAGCCGTCGAGCCCCGGCATCATCACGTCGAGCAGCACGACGTCCGGCTGCTCGTCGCGGGCGAGGTCGAGGCCCGTGGTGCCGTCCGCGGCCTCGAGCACCTGGATGCCCTCGGCTTCGAGGTTGACGCGGCACAGCAGCCGAATCGGCGCCTCGTCGTCGATCACGAGCACCCGCGTCTCGTCGGCCGCGCTCACCGGCGGCGTATACCCATCCATGTCTCCACCCAAGCTCGTCGTCACGTGTCTCCCTCAACAGGATCGGCAGGAGCAGCCGGAAGCTCAAATGCGAAGCGCGATCCCTCGCCCTCTTGCGACGAGACCCAGATCCGGCCGCCCATCGCGCTCACGAGGCCCCGAGCGATGAAGAGGCCCAGCCCCGTTCCGCCCGCGCCGGCCCGCAGCTCGGCGTCCGAGCCGCGATAGAACTTGCGGAAGATCTGCTCCTGGTCCGCCTGCGGGATGCCGATTCCCTCGTCCGCGACGCTGACCTCGACGGTGTCCTGCCGCCGCGCCGCACCCACCGTGACGGTGCCTCCGTCCGGCGAATAGCGGACCGCGTTCTCGACGAGGATCGAGCACACCTGCCGCAGCTTCTCGGGATCCGCCCTGGCGGCGAGCGGCTCCTCGGGCAGGTCGACGACGAAGCGGTGTCCGTTGACCTCGGTCGCCGACACCGTGTCGAGCACCTCTCCCACGACGTCGCGCACATCGGTTTCCGCCAGGTCGACCTGCAGGTCGCCCGTGTCGAGGCGGGCGACGTTGAGAAGCGTGTCGACGATCGAGGTGAGCCGCTGCGACTCGGAGGCGACGTAGCGAAGGAACGTCTGCCGTTCCTCCTCCCCGAACATCACGTCCTGGCGCAGGAGCGTCTCGGCGAAGCCGTAGATCGACGTGAGCGGCGTGCGGAGCTCGTGCGAGACGGTGCTCACGAAATCGGACTTGACCTGCTCGACGAGCCGGTCGCTCGAGATGTCGCGGAACGCGAAGATGCGGCCCGCGACAGCGCCCAGCGGGTCGCGCATCACGGCTTCCGTGACCGAGAGCCACACCTCCTCGCGCCCGCGCATGATCGGGACGAGGCCTTCGCCGCGCGCGCCCACGTCGGCCGACTCGAGACTCCGCTGCAGCACGTCGACCGGGGCGCGGCCGGTGGCGAGCGAGGCGGGTACGCCGGTGATCGTCTCGGCGGCACTGTTCCACAGGACGACCTTGCCGTCGCGGTCGACGGCGACGATGCCCTCCGCGATGTTCGCGAGGATCGCGACCGAGCGCTCACGCTCGAGGGCGACGCGCTGGTAGAGCTCCGCGTTCGAGAGTGCGGCGGACGTGCTGGCGGCCACGGCGAGCAGGGCCTCGATCTCCTCCTCGCGCCACTCACGCGGCATCGAGGCGTAGACGGCGAGCACGCCGAGCGTCGCCCCTTCGGCGCCGGCGACGGGCACACCGAGGAACGCCGCGTAGCCCGCCTCGAGCATGGGGTCGAGGCTGCGCAGCCTCGCGTCGGCGCCGGCCTGCGAGAGAGCGACGGGCGCACCGGACTGGACGACGTCGCCGGACAGCCAGCCGCCCGCGGAGCTCCGTGAGCCGAGCGCCGCCTCCGCGCCCTCTCCGTCGGCCGCCGTCACCACGAGCTCCTCGCCGTCGAGCAGCCGGAAGGCTCCCGCCTCGGCGTTGACGAGCTCGGGCGCCTGCTGCACGACCTCGTCGAGCACGGCCGCCGGATCGAGCTCGCTCGTGAGCAGGCGGCCGGTCCGCGTCAGCTGCTGCGCAAGCGCGCGGGCGCCGCGCTCGGCCTCGAACAGCTCGCTGCGTTCGAGAGCGCCGCGCGTGGCGTCCGCGAAGTGGCGGGCGAGCTCGAGGTCGTCGTCGCTGAAGGACCGTTCCTCCACGAAGAAGATGAGCACGAGGCCGCGACCGGCGTCGCGCGGTGCGTCGACGGGCACGGAGATGAGCGAGCGGTAGCGGTTCGCCTCGGCTGCCTCGCGCAGGTCGGCCAGCAGCCGCTCGTCGTCCGCGATGGAGGACGAGACGAGAATGCGCCCCTCGGTGGCCGAGCGAAAGAGCGGCCCTTGATGCTCGGCTGCGCGCAGCTCGAAGATCGCTCCGAGATCCGCCGGCAGCTCGTACGTCCCGACCGCCTCGAGGCGGCCGCTCGACGGCACCAGCACGGCGGCGGACGTTCCGCCGAGCGCCTCTGCGGCCGCCTGCGCGATCGCCTCGAGCGTCGCGGCGCGCGACAGGGACTGGCCGAGGACGGACGCGATCCGGTAGAAGCCGCGCTGGATCCGCGCCTGCCTGGCGCTCTGGGTGAACATCTCGGCGTTCCGCAACGCGAGCGACGCGAGCCCCGCGAACGCCTCGAGGATCTCGGCGTCCCGCGCCGTGAAGCGGCGGCCCTCGCGGCGCCCGACGCCGAGCACGCCGCGCACCTCGTCGCTCCAGAACATCGGCGCGGTGATCACGTCGGTGAAACCGTCGTACGCCGGATGCGGCACCGGCGACGCGATCTTGCCGTACGCGCTCTCGATCAGCGGGCGGCCCTCGCGAACCGCGGCGCCGGCGAGCCCGTGGCCCATGGGGAACTCGAAGCCGAGCAGGGACTCCCGGAACCCGTGCACGGCGACGCAACGGAAGACGCCGCGCTCGTGGTCGACGAGATAGGTGTCGGCGGCGTCGGCGTCGAGAAGCTGCGCGAGCTGGTCGGCCAGCCGCTGCAGGACGATCGGGAGGTCGAGCTCGCTGCTGAGGACGTGGGCCACACGAAGGAGGGCGCCTTGCTGCGCGAGCTGCTCCTCGTTCGCCTTGACGGCCTCCTCGAGCGCGACGCTGGCGCGCAGCCTCTCGATCGCGCCGGCGGCCTCCGCGGCAAGCGTCTGCATCACCGCCAGGTCGTCGGCCGTGAAGACCCGCGGCTCGTCGAGCGTCGCGACCGAGATCACGGCGGTCACGCGCTCTTGCACGAGGAGCGGGACGAACGCGGCGCTCTTCGCCCCGACCGCGGCCACGAGTCGCGGACTGATGAGCCCCGAGCCCTGCGTGTCGTAGATGGTGAACGCCGCCGCCTCGAAGACCGCGCTCGCGATCCCGGACGGCTCCTGTTCGAGGTCGAGGCGCAGCTCGCGCCACCAGTCGACGTCCTCGCCGTCCGAGCGCGCGAGGTAGCCGGAGGCCTGGCGGCCGTCCTCCGCGACGAAGGTCAGCGCGACGAAGCCGACGCCGAACAGCTCGGCGAGCTCGTCCAGCAAGGTGCGTGCGACCCCCTCGACGTCGGCGCTCCGCGTGAGTTCGGCGGCGACGCGGCTCACGCTCTCGAGCTCCCTGGTGGTCTCGGCCACGCGATCCTGCCGCGGGCCGCTGCGGCGGAGGATTGCACGCAGAAGCACTGCTGCGGCCGCGGCGCGGCCGAGCGCGCGAACGGTCGGGAACCGTGGGGTAGACACTGAGCGCTGAGATTGTACGGAGCCGGGCGAGCCGCGGCCGGAACCGGCTCCAGAGATGGAAAAGCCCGCCGCTCGGGGGGTCGGTGCGGCGGGCTCTCCCGATTGCTCCCCGCTTGACGTCCGCAGACGCCGCGGTTCGCATCGCCCAGTGCGAGGGAGGGTAGAGACCGTTTGCGAGCCGGACAATGGGCCGTACGGCCCATCTTTGCAACTCATACGGCGGGCGTTCGCGCGCACGAAAGAGTGGAACGAGGCGTCCTTCTCACGCGGCGCTAACACGCCCCGGCTATCGTGGCCGGAACGTGGTGAAACGCCTCCTCCTCGCCTCGCCGCGAGGCTATTGCGCGGGAGTCGAACGGGCGGTCGAGACGGTCGAGCGCGCGCTCGCCCTCTACGGAGCGCCGGTCTACGTCCGCAAGCAGATCGTCCACAACTCCCACGTCGTCGAGGACCTGCGCGCCCGCGGGGCCGTCTTCGTCGACGCGCTTACGGACGTGCCCGACGGCGCGACCGTGGTCTTCTCCGCCCACGGCATCGCACCGGCGGTGCGGCGCGAGGCCGAGAAGCTGAGCCTGACCACGATCGACGCGACGTGTCCGCTCGTGACGAAGGTGCACGCGCAAGCCCGGCGCTACGCGGAGGCCGGCTACGCGCTCGTGCTGATCGGGCATGAGGGACACGAGGAGGTCGAGGGCACGCTCGGCGAGGCGCCCGAGGCGATCGTCCTCGTCCAGTCCACCGACGACGCCGAGCGCGTCGCGCTGCCCGACGAGGGACCCCTCGCATACCTCACGCAGACGACGCTCTCGGTCGACGAGGCGGGCGAGATCGTGGCGGTGCTGCGCCGCCGCTTCCCGCGGATCGAGGGGCCGGCCCGCGAGGACATCTGCTACGCGACCTCGAACCGGCAGTGGGCCGTGAAGGAGCTGCTGGCCGACGTCGACCTGCTGCTCGTTGTGGGCTCGCCGAACTCCTCGAACTCGGTGCGGCTCGTGGAGGTCGCGCGCACGGA
This sequence comes from Gaiellaceae bacterium, assembly GCA_036273695.1. Taxonomy (GTDB): domain Bacteria; phylum Actinomycetota; class Thermoleophilia; order Gaiellales; family Gaiellaceae; genus Palsa-739. Next base: position 10,593 of record DASUHE010000049.1, on the reverse strand, counting down.
CGGGACCCCTGCCCATCTCGTGGACGACGTCCGGGGAATCGACGAGAGCTGGCTCGCGGACTGCGAGACGGTGGGCCTCACCTCCGGGGCGTCTGCGCCGGAGCGGCTCGTGGAAGAGGTCTGCGACTGGTTCCGCGCGCGCGGCGCCGAGGTGTGCGAGCAAGAACGCGTCCACGAGGACGTGACGTTCAAGCTGCCCGTCGAGCTGCGCCGCGCAGAACGCGCCGCGGCCTAGCTCTTCTCGAGCGCGAGCTCGTTCCCGAGCTTCACGTCGACGGCGAGGACCTCGCCCTTGACCCAGTCGCCGTGCACGTCGACCAGCTCCCGCTGCGTCTCGGGGACGGTGAGGACGATCCGGTCGCCGAGCTCGAAGCCTCGCTCCTTGCGCAGCGAGTTGACGCGATGGATGAGCTCGTACGCCTCGCCCTCGAGGACGAGCTCGTCGTCGAGCCCCAGGTCGAGCGCAACCGTCACGCCGTCGCCCGACGCGACCGCCCAGCCCTCGCGCCCGCCGCGCTCGACGAGCACCTCGTCGGGCTCGAGCTCGTAACCGCCGACCCGGAAGCGACCGCCGGCGAGCTCCTCGAACTCACCAGCCGCGAGCGCCTGCCGCACCGTCGCGAGCTCCTTGCCGAGCTTCGGGCCGAGCTTCGGGAGATTCGGCTTCACGCGCAGCTCGACCGCCTCGACCGTGCCGAGCTGCACGTCCTTCACGCGCAGCTCGTCGGCTACCTCGTCGAGATGGCCGTCGAGGGTCGCACCCTCGACCACCAGGCGGCGCAGCGGCTGCCGCAGCTTGATGCCGGAGGTCGAGCGCGCCTGCCGCCCGAGCTCGACGACCCGCCGCACTGCGGCGATCTCGTCGAGGAGCGCGCGATCCGGCTCGGGGACCTCGGGCCAGCCGGCGAGGTGCACCGACTCGGGCCCGTCGAGGACGAGCGTCCGCCACAGGTGATCGGTGACGAACGGGAGGATCGGCGCGAGCACGCGCAGCGTCTGGACGAGCGCGTACCAGAGCGCCTGCAGCGCGGCCTCGTCGTCTGCCCAGAAGCGCCGGCGCGAGCGGCGGATGTACCAGTTCGAGAGGTCGTCGAGATACGCCTCGAACTCGCGCATCACCTCCGGCGAGAGCCAGCGCTCGTAGCCGCCGGCCGCGTCCGCGACGAAGGCGTGCGTCCGCTCGACGAGCCAATCGTCGAGCGTAGCGAGCTGGCCCTCCGGCCTGAGCGAGCCCCACGACGGCTCGAAGCCGGCCGAGGCGTTCGCATAGTCGACGAAGAACTTGACGGAGTTCCAGAAGGTGAGGAGCTTGCGCTTCACCTCCTCTGCCGGGCCGAATCCGAACAGCAGGTTCCGGTCGGGCGGCTGCGAGCAGTACTGCCACCGCATCACGTCGGCGCCCATCCGCGCGAACGCGTCTTCGGCCGGAATCGTGTTCCCCCACGACGCGTGCATCTCGCGGCCGTTCTCGTCGAGCATCTTCTCGTAGCCGAGGACGCGGCGGAACGGCGCGCGGCCCGTCAGGACCACCGACATGAAGAGCTGCGAGTAGAACCAGAGCCGGATCTGCTCGCGCATCTCCGAGACCCAGTCGGCCGGGAACCACGTCTCCCAGTAGGCGTGGTCGGGCAGGTCGGCGGTCGTCAGTCCCCGGGCCGCGCCCGTGCCGAATCCCTCCGGCACGCGCTCGTCGTTCTGCCAGCCGAGCGTCGAGAACGGGACGATGCCCGCGTCGAGCCAGACGTCGCCGACCTCCTTGATCCGCTCGACCGGCTCGCCGCAAGCGGCGCAGCGCACCGGGACGCGATCGATCCAGGGGCGACGGAGCTCCTCGAGCTGGTCGAGGCCAGAGACGGCGCGCTCCTCGAGCTCGGCGCGGGAGCCGATCACGTTCACGTGGCCACAGGCGCACGGGTAGAACGGCAGCGGCAGCCCGTAGTAGCGGCGGCGGGAGATGTTCCAGTCGCCCATGTTCCGCAGCCAGTCGTCCATCCGCTTGCCCATGTACTCGGGCGTCCACTCCACCGTCGCGTTCGCGTCGAGCATCTGCTGCCGCAGCACGCGGACCGAGATGAACCAGTCGTCGGCGATGCGAAAGATCAGCGGCGTGTGGCAGCGCCAGCATTCGGGATAGCGGTGCTCGTGGAGGCCGGCTTCGACGAGGACGCCCTTCTCCTCGAGGTTGCCGATGATCTGCTCGGCCGCCTCGGTCGTCGAGAGGCCGTGCAGCCAGCCGAAGGAGTCGTAGAAACGGCCCGACTCGTCGACCGGCTGCACGACCTCGAGCCCGTGCGCCTGCGCGAGCTCGAAATCCTCGGTGCCGCAGCCCGGCGCGATGTGGACGATGCCCGTGCCCTCGTCGAGCGAGACGTCGTCCCACGGGACGACTCGGTGCTCGACCTGCGTCAGATCGTCGAACGGGCCACGGTACGTCCAGCCCACGAGCTCGGCTCCGCCCAGCGTCTCCTCGAACTGCTCGTCGGGATAGCGCCCGGCCGCGACCCACTCGCCGTTCGCGCGCCGGCCGTACTCCGCCTCCGGATTGACCGCGGCGGCGACGTTCGCCGGCAACGTCCACGGCGTCGTCGTCCAGACGACGAGGAACTCCCCCGGCCGTTCGAGCAGCGGGAGCCGGACGAAGAGCGACGGGTCGGCGCGGTCGACGTAGGAGCCGATCAGCTCGTGCTGGGAGATGGATGTGCCGCAACGCGGGCACCACTCGGTCGAGCGGTGGCCGAGGTAGAGCCAGTCGCGCTCGTGGACGACCTTGAGCATCCGCCAGACGTACTCGATGTTCGTGTCGCTGAAGGTGAGGTAGTCCTTGCCCCAGTCCATCCACTGGCCGAGACGGATCGAGCCGCGGGTCAGGGCCTCCGAGGAGCGGACGACCACGTCCCGGCAACGCCGTGCGAACTCCTCGAGGCCGAATTCCTCGATCTCGCGCTTCGAGTTGAGGCCGAGCTCGCGCTCGACGCCGACCTCGATCCAGAGCCCCTGGCTGTCGAAGCCGTTCTGGTAGCGCTGGTCGAAGCCACGGAGGGCCTTGTAGCGCTGGAACACGTCCTTCAGCGTCCGCCCCCACGCCGTGTGCACGCCGAGTGAGAACCGGTTCGCCGTCACCGGGCCGTCGATGAACGAGAAGATAGGCCCGCCGCGGTTCTGCTCGCGCAGCTTCTCGAACGTCCCCTCCTCCCGCCAGCGCTCCAGGATCTCCTGCTCGAGGCCGGGATGGTCGGGTTTGTCCGGCAAGGATTGGAAGATTGGCGTCCGCATCGGGAAGGCAAGTCTAGGCCGACGCGTTAATGACTAAGGGGAGCGTGGGTACAGGGCACACGTTCCCGCGACACCGAAAGGAAACGATGGCAAACGACGTCACAGACGCCACCTTCGAAAACGAAGTCCTGCAAGCGGACAGGCCGGTGCTCGTGGATTTCTGGGCCGAGTGGTGCGGCCCCTGCCACGCGGTCGCGCCCGTCCTCGAGCGGATCGCCGACGAGCACGACCTCAAGCTCGTCAAGGTGAACATCGACGAGAACCAGGATCTCGCGATGCGCTACGGGATCCAGTCGATCCCGAACATGATGCTCTTCGAAAGCGGCGCGCCCAAGGCCTCCGCCGTCGGCGCGATGCCGAAGGGCATGCTCGAGCGCCAGCTCGGCTTCGTCAGCTGAGAGAGAGCGCGGCCGCTGGGCCGCGCTCTACAGCGCCCTCACGAAACTCGGGAGCTACTCCGCCGCCTGGGCCGGATCGCGGCCCTCGACGAAGCGCAGGAAGTCCGCATGCTTGGCGAGGTACGCCTCGAGCTCTCCGAGACCCGCACCTGCCCAGTCCTCCAGCCACGTCTCGGCGATGTCGTCCTCGATGCGGTGGAACCCTCGCTCGCTCATTGCGGGCATGATCGGCACGAAGCGGGGCAATGGCTATGGGCCGTTCGGCTCAACTTCGCGGACGGCCGGACCTAAGCGAATTCCCGCAAGAGGAGGTACGCCGTGCACGACAATCCCCGCCCGAGCGAAGAGGAGCAGGAGTTGACGCAGACCGAGCGGATGGACGAGGAAGAAGAGCAGCGCAGCGGCTACGCGCCGAGCGAGGCCGCCGACGGGGAAGCGGAGTAGCTTCGCCCCGCTCGTCGGCCACGCAGCACGAGCTCAACCGCGTCGAGCTGCTCTCGGGCTTGCCGGGCGAGACGCTGGCTCGGCTCGCGCGCCGCATGGAGCGCGAGGAGGTCGCGCCCGGCACGGTCCTCATCCGCGAGGGCGAGACCGGCGACCGCTTCTCCGTGCTCCTCGCCGGTGTCCTCGCGGTCAGCCAGCGCGACGTCGGCGCCCGCAGCCTCCTTCGTCCCGGCGAGTACTTCGGCGAGGTCGCGCCGGCGATGGGGATCCCGCGCACCGCGACCGTGTCGGCGATGACTCCCGCGGTCGTGGCGAGCTGCGACCGGGCGACCTTCGACGAGCTCGTGCGGCCGCTCTTCGCCGACGACGACTAGGACGCCTCGGCGAGCACTGCATCGCTCAGCGGCGGCCACGCCTCCTTCGCCCAGTCGCCGAAGCGGCGGTCGGTGAGGACGCCGCAGGCGAGGCCGGCGGCGCGATCGACCCAGAGGAACGTGCCGCTCGCGCCGAAGTGGCCAAAGGTGCCCTCCGAGTTGCGAGTGCCCGTCCAGTGCGGCGACTTCGAGTCGCGCAGCTCGAACGCGAGGCCCCAGTCGTTCGGCTCCATGCGACCGAGCCCGGGCAGGACGCCGGTGAGGCCGGGGAACTGGACGGTCGTCGCCTCGGCCAGGGTCTCGGGCGCGACGAGACTCGGGGCGAGAAGCTCACGGCCGAGCGCGAGGAGATCGTCGAGCGGCCCGTGGTACCCGTAGGCGGGCGAGCCCACGAGCCGACCTGCGAGACCGAGCGGTTGGACGACGGCCTGAGAGAAGTACTCGCCGAACGGCATCTCGGCGCCTACCTCGAGGAGGCGCGCGGCGAGTTCGATCCCCGTGTTCGAGTAGATGCGCCGCCGGCCCGGCTCGGCCAGCGGCTCCTCCCCGTCGAGAGGCAGGCCGGAGGCGTGGGCGAGCAGGTGGCGCAGCGTCGCGCCGGGCGGACCGGCGGGCTCGTCGAGGTCGACCGTTCCCTCCTCGGCCGCGACGAGGAGCGCGAGGCCGGTGAGGAGCTTCGTCACTGAGGCCCACGGCAGCTCCGCATCGACGGCGCCGTACGCCGCGAGCACGCCGCCGGGCCCGACGACACCGGCGCTCGCCGTTCCGGCCGCCCAGCTGTCGATGGCTCGCAGCGCGTCCACGACGTTGATACTAGGAACGTGGAGCGGCGCGTCGTCCCCGCGGTCTCCCCGTACGCCGACACGGTCGGCTACTCGCGGGCCGTGCGCGTCGGCCCGCACGTCTACGTCGGCGGCACCGCGCCCGTCGGGTGCGACTCGACGGATCCGTACGAGCAGGCGAAGCGCTGCCTCGAGATCATCGTCGCGGCGCTGCACGAGCTCGGCGCCGAGCCGAAACACGTCGTGCGGACGCGCGTGTTCATCACCGATCCGGCCGACTGGGAGCCGATCGGCAGGGCGCACGGCGAGGTGTTCGGCGAGGTGCGGCCCGCCTCGGCGATGCTCGTCATCACCGGGACGCTGAACCCGGACTGGAAGGTCGAGATCGAGGCGGACGCGCTCCTGCCGGAATGAGGCTCGCGTCGCTCGCCGGGCTCTACGTCGCCGTCGTCCTCTCGGCGCAGATCGGTGCGAACAAGATCGTCCGCCTGCCGTTCACGCACCTCGAGGCGCCGGGCGGGGTCTACTCGATCGGCGTCGCGCTCGCGCTCGTCCAGCTCGCGCATCACACCGGCGTGACCCGCCGCGACGGCGCGCTCAACGCGCAGCTGCTGATCGGCCTCGGCTTCGTCGGCTCGGCGCTTTTCGCCGGCTACATCGCGCTCGTCGTCCACTCCCACCCCGCCTTTCCGGGACAGGAGTTCGACAGCGCCGTCGGCTCGACCTGGCGCATCGTCGGCGCCAGCCTCGCCGCCTTCATCGCCTCGGAGACCGTGGACAACCTCGTCGGCGCGCCTCTGCGGGGCCGCGTCCACGACAGCCTGCGGGTGCTCGTCTCGGCCGGAGCGAGCGCCCCGCTCGACAGCCTCGTCTTCCTCGTCCTCGCCTTCGGCTCGTCGGGACTGGACTTCTTCGACGGCCAGCTCGTGGGCAAGATCGCGTCGTCGGTCGTGATCGGGATCCCGCTGGTCGTGCTCGGCCGACGCTTTCTTCCTGCAAAGACGGGAGATATCGTCCCGGCATGACCGACTCGCTGATTCCGCCGTCGATCACAGGCAAGGGCTCGCGGTTTCCGCCGGGCGGCAGCGTCCTCGACCACGCGTTCGGCACGAGCGACCCGTACACGCTCGGCGTCGAGGAGGAGTACATGCTGCTCGACAGCGAGACCTTCGACCTCGTCCAGCACATCGACACGGTGCTCGCCGCCGTCGCCGGCCACGAGCTCGAGCCGCGGATCAACTCGGAGCTGATGCAGTCCGTGCTCGAGGTGGCGACGCCGGTCTGTCACACGCCTGCCGGCGTTCGGCAGCAGCTCCTCCGCATCCGCCGCTACGTGACCGACGTCGCGCGCGAGCAGGGCCTGCGCGTCGGCTCCGCCGGGACGCATCCGTACTCGCTCTTCGAGCGGCAGCGGATCACCGCCAAGGACCGTTACCGCGCGCTCGTCGACCAGATGCAGTACATCGCGCGCCGGGAGTTGATCTTCGGAATGCACGTGCACGTCGCCGTCGACGACCCTGAGAAGGCGATCAAGGTGGTGAACGCCCTGATCGCGCACCTGCACGAGCTCGTCGCGCTCTCGGCGAGCTCACCGTTCTGGCGGGGCGAGCCGACCGGCCTGCGTTCGTCGCGGCACATGGTCTTCGCCGCCTTCCCGCGCTCGGGTCTTCCGCCTCGCTTCCGCGACTACGCCGACTACGCGCAGGTCGTGAACCAGCTCGAGAAGACCGGCTGCATCCAGGACTACACGCACATCTGGTGGGACATCCGCCTCCACCCGCGGCTCGGCACGATCGAGATCCGGATCTGCGACGCCGTCACCCGGCTCGAGGACGTGATCGCGATCACCGCGTACTGCCAGGCGCTCGTCAAGCACTACGCGGAGCTCGTCGACCGCGGCGAGGAGATCCCGTCGTTCCACCGCATCCTCACGACCGAGAACAAGTGGCTCGCCGCGCGCTACGGGCTCTCCGCGCCGGTCATGGACCTCCACACCGGCCGGCGCAACAGGCTGCCGGTGGCGGCGCTCGTGCGGCGGACGCTCAAGACGCTGCAGCCGCACGCCCGCGATCTCGGCTCGGAGGAGGAGCTCGCGGGCATCGACGAGATCCTCAGCCGCGGCAACGGCGCCGACCGGCAGCTCCACGTCTTCAACGCCAACCGCGACATCGTCGAGGTGGCACGCGAGATCGCCGCGGCGACGGAGGTCGCGCCGGCAACGGAGCCCGAGCCGGCCGCCGCCGCGTAGCGACGGGCTCAACGACGCATCAGGGGGCGACCACCTCCTCGTCGAACGACGACGAGCCGCAATCCGGGCACGTCTCCCACGGCTTGTACGCGCCGCGAGCTTCGATGTTCGCAAGCCTCGCCTCGCGGACGAGCTTGTCCTTCTTCGCCTTGTATGCCCCACCCTCGAGCGCCGCCGCCGTGACTGCGAGACCGCGCGTCGCGCGGTGCGCCTTCGCATTGACCTCCGCCTGGTACTGGTCTGCGTTCACGTACCAGATCCGGCCGTCGCGCAGGCACGTGCGCTTCAGCTCGCCGCCGTCCTTGAGCGCGTTCTTCGTCGCCCGCACGCGCGCGCGATACTCCGCGCGCTTCGCCTTCTTCTCCTTCCTCGCCTTGAACACGATCGCCTCCTCCTGTCGCTAGGGCGCCTTCGCGTCGTCCAGTCCTTCGCTGTAGTCATGATGTGCCCTTCGTGCTCCGCGTTGGTGACCCAGCACCGCTAGACGCCGTCGTCTGGACGACGCCGCGCGAGCGCGCGAGCGTCGGCGACCTCCTGCACGAGCGGCCGCTGCTGCTCCTCTTCTACCTCTTCGACTGGTCCGCGACCTGAACGACCGAGCTCGAGCTCCTGCGTGACAGGAGAGCGGAGCTGCAGGAGACGGGCGTGCAGCCGTTCGCGATCTCGCGCGACTCGCCGTACACGCACGTCGCGTGGATGCAGGCGCTCGACCTCGACTTCCCGCTGCTCTCGGACTGGAACGCCGAGGCCACGCACGGCTTTGGCGTCGGGTTCGAGCACAACGGGATGCGGGACGTCTCGAGCCGCAGCGCCTTTCTCGTCGACGCCGAGGGCGTCGTGCGCGGCGCGTGGGCGTACGAACCGAGCGAGCTGCCCGATCTCGACGAGCTGATCGCCGCGGCACGCGCCTTGTAGTCGTCCGCGCGATCCCGTTTACTCCGCCCATGGACACGACTCCCGCCGCGGCCGCACCGAGCGCCGGCCGCGCCTCCGTCTGGGTCACGGCCGCCGTCGCGCTCGCGCTCGTCGCGGTCGGCCTCACCTTCGCGCTGAAGACGACCGACGCCCCGACCCACGCGTTCGCGATCTTCAAGCTGATCCACGTCAGCGTCGCCGTCTTCTGGGTCGGGGGAGGCCTCCTGCTCACGATCCTCGCGCTGCGCGCCGAGCGTGCGAAGAGCGTCGGGGAGCTGGCTCACATCGCACGGCAGGCCGTGTTCGCCGGCGAGCGCCTCTTCGCGCCCGCCGGCCTGGTCGTCCTCGGGATGGGGATCACGATGGTCATCAACTCGCCGGAGATCGGCTTCGGCACGACCTGGGTCGACATCGGACTCGTCGGCTACGCGCTCAGCTTCACGACCGGCGTCGGCGTCCTCGCGCCGAGGGCGCGGCAGATCGTGGCGCTGCTCGACGAGAAGGGGCCGACGGCACCCGAGACGCAGGCCGCGATCGAGCGGATCCTGCTCATCGCGCGCGTCGACGTCGCCGTGCTGCTCCTCGTCGTCGCCGACATGTTGCTGAAGCCCTTCAGCTGATCCGTCTTGACATGTGACCTTTCGGTCACGTAAGATCGCCCCGTGGACGACGACCAGGTCTTCAAGGCGCTCGCCGATCCGACACGGCGCCACCTGCTCGACCGGCTCTTCGAGCGTGACGGCCGCACGCTCACAGAGCTCGAGTCCGAGCTCGAGATGACCCGCTTCGGCGTGATGAAGCACCTGCGCGTGCTCGAAGAGGCCGGGCTCGTCAATACGCGCCGGGAGGGCCGGGCAAAGCTGCACTACTTGAACCCGGTCCCGATCCGGCTCATCCACGACCGCTGGATCGACAAGTACACGGAGCACCGCGTCGCGGCGCTCGCAGACCTCAAGACAGAGCTGGAGGAGAGTGCATGACGACCATGACTGCATCAGCAACGCAGGTCTATTCCGTCTTCGTGCGCGCGACGCCCGAGCAGTTGTGGGACGCGATCACGAAGCCCGAGTTCACGCGCCGGTACTTCTACGGCAGCGTGTTCGACTCGACGTTCGAAGCCGGCGCGAAGTACTGCGGCTATGCAGCCGAAGGCGGCGAGCTCTACGTCGACGGCGAGATCGTCGAGGCGTCCAAGCCCAACAAGCTCGTCACGAGCTGGCGCGCCACGTGGGCGGAAGCGCTCGCCGCGGAGCCCCCGAGCCGCGTCACGTGGGAGATCGAGCCGGCAGGCGACGGCGTCTCGAAGCTCACCGTCGTCCACGACAAGCTCGACGAGTCGCCGGCCACCGCCGAAAGCGTCGCGGGCGGCTGGAGCTACATCCTCAGCGGGATGAAGTCGATCGTCGAGACCGGAAAGGCGCTCGAAGAGTAGGAAAAATGCTGCCGGCGGGACGCGTCTGCGCTCGCCGGCAGCGATCTCTGATACAAACGCGCCTCGTGCGCGCCGTGCTCGTCACCGGTATCGCCGCCCTGTTCTTCGCCTGGCCCGCAGCGGGAGCCGAGTGGAGCCCGACACCGTCGTGGCTCGCGCAGGCGAAGTGCGTGCATCTGAAGGAGGGCGCGTGGACGGCGAACACCGGTAACGGCTACTTCGGCGGCTTCCAGTTCGCAGCGAAGACGTGGAAGCGCATCGGTGGCGCGCCCGACAACGCGTTCAACCATCCGGGGAACGCGCTCTATCCATTCCGTGCAACATCGGGCGAGCAGCTGTTTCGCGCTTGGCTTTTGTGGAAGCACGACGGGGGCAGCTGGAAGTCGTGGGGCGCCGTCGGCGCCTCCTGTTCGTAGCAACACGCAAGACCGTCAGAGGTTTCACAACTGAGGGGGGAGAATGAGTAGACGCACTGCGCGGCTTTCCGCCGCACTACTCGTCGTTCTCGGCGCTGCGCTCGTGGTCAGCGTCGCAGCATTCGGAGACGACGAGCCGCAGCCGGTGGACTTCGTCCACAACCCGTTCAACGCACCTGCGCCGGTGCCGAGCTCTGTGTTCGGCTCCGGGCCTGCTGTGAAGACCGGCTCCGCGATCTGCACCACCGGAACGTCGACGGCTGCCAACGTCAATACCGACTGCGAGACGACGTCCGTCGGACCGCACAACG
>DASUHE010000048.1:0-20363 GCA_036273695.1 Gaiellaceae bacterium | reverse complement strand
TCGCATCGGAAATCAGGCTTCTCTCGGCTCCCATCGGAACTTAAACGCCGCAACCACGAGCGCGGTTGCGCCCCAGGCGACGAGCACGCCGATTGCCGCGCCTTTCGTCCAAATTGCGTGTTTGTGCAGGTACACGGCGTTCACGATGTCGACGAAGTACTTGAGAGGAAGCACGTCTCCGATCGCGCGGAGAAACGCCGGATAGTGACGCGTCGGCCCGAACGCGCCGGTGAGGAATGCGCTCGGCAGGAGGATGAAGTTCACGACGGCTGAAGAGCCCTCTGCCGAACGGATGAGCGACGAGGTGGCAACGCCGAGTGCTGCGAAGACCGCTGCGCCGATCACGACCGCCAGGACGAGCGAGCCCAGGGCGTGGGGGAACGGCGTGCCGTACAGGACGCGCCCGAGCACGAAGAGGGCGATCACCTGCAGCACGAACACGATCAGCGTCGACGTCAGCATCGCGAGGATGTACGTCACGGACCGCAGCGGTGTCGCACGGAGCCGCTTGAGGATCCCGGACTCGCGCCGGATCACGAGCTGGATCGCGAGCCCTGCGAACGCGGTGTTGGCGCAGCCGTAGCCGAGCAGGCCGGCGAGGAGCGCCTGTGCGGCCGGGACGCCGTAGATCTTCCCTGTGTAGACGGATCCGAGCAGCACGAAGAGGAGCAGCGGGAAAATGAAGATGAACACGGCGGCTTCCTTGCTGCGCCAGAAGACGAGTTGCTGATAGCGCAACTCGTGGAGAAAGATCCTCACTCCTCGGTGTCCTCGCTCACGAGCGTCAGGTAGACGTCCTCGAGTGTCGGCCGCCGCACCTCGAGCCGCTCGAGCTCCTCGCCTCGCGCGAGCGCCTCGGTCGTGAGCTCGTGCAGCACGCGTGTCGGCTCGCTCGTGCGCACGAGGATCTCCTCGCCGTTGCGGCGGTAGCGGATCTCGACCTCGAGATCCGTCGTTGTGAGCTCGCGCGGCGTGCCGATCGAGGCGATCACTCCCTCGCGTAGGACGGCCACGCGGTCGGCGAGCTGCTCCGCCTCGTCGAGGTAGTGCGTCGTGAGCAGCACCGTCTTGCCGAGGGAGCGGAGCGAGCGGATCATCTCCCACGCCGCCCGCCGCGCGGCCGGGTCGAAGCCGGTCGTCGGCTCGTCGAGGAAGACGAGGTCGGGGTCCCCGACCAGCGCGATGCCGAGGTCGAGCCGCCGCTTCTGGCCGCCCGACAGCGTCTTGACCCGCGCGTCCCGCTTCTCCTCGAGCCCGACGAGCGCGATCACCTCGTCGACGTCCCGCGGCGCCTCGTAGTACCCGCCGAAGATCGCATGGGTCTCGCGCACGGTCAGGTTCGGCCAGAGCTCGGACTGCTGGAGGACGACGCCGATCCGCTGGCGAAAATCCGCCCCCGGCCGCTGCGGATCGTGGCCGAGGACGCGCACCTCGCCGGCGTCGCGGCGGCGGTAGCCCTCGAGGATCTCGACGGTCGTCGTCTTCCCGGCGCCGTTCGGCCCGAGCAGCCCGAAGACCTCTCCCTCGTCGATCGCGAAGTCGACCCCCCGGACCGCCTCGAGGTTCCCGTAGGCCTTGCGCAGGCCGCTGACCTCGATCGCATGCATCCGCGCAGAAGCGTAGACGGGACGGGCCGCGTCGACGCTGCGGGACCCTCAGAGGCCGTCTCCACCTAAGAGGTGCGTGTACGACCGGCCTGTCGGCCTCGGTCTCTGCTCCGCGGTGCTCGCATCGTCGGCGCGAGAGTGCGGCCTGCCCTTCCGCCTCCGGCGTTCCGATCGGCCCCGCGAGAGCTCGGTCGCCTGCTGCCGCCTTGACGTTCTAGGCCGGTACAGTCGGCGGCATGACGGCGTCTCGCTTCGTGATAGCGGACGTCTTCACCGACGTCCCGTTTGCGGGTAACCAGCTCGCCGTCTTCACGGACGCGCGGGACATTCCCGAGGAGCGGCTCCAGCCGCTCGCGCGCGAGATCAACTTCTCTGAGACCGTCTTCGTCTACCCGGCGGCCGGCGACGGCCATGCACGCATGCGGATCTTCACGCCCTCGGTGGAGCTGCCGTTCGCGGGCCATCCCGTGCTCGGGACCGCGTTCGTCCTCGGCGGGCCGCTGCAGCTGGAGGAGCTCTGGCTCGAGACGGGCGCCGGCGTCGTCCCGGTGCGGCTCGAGCGCGACGGCTCGCGGATCGCGTTCGGCTGGATGCGGCAGCCGCCGTTCCCGTTCGAGCCGTACGACCGCGCGCAGGAGCTGCTCACGGTGCTCGGCGTCGAGGAGTCGGGGCTGCCGGTCGAGCTCTACCGCCAGGGGCCTGGACACGTTCTCGTCGAGCTCGGCTCGCCCGAGGCGGTGGCGGCGCTCCGGCCCGACGGCGACGAGCTGCTCGAGGTCGGCCCCTACGGCACGGATTGCTTCGCGCGGGACGGCGAGAGCTGGAAGTCGCGCGTCTTCGTCCCTTCCCACGGGGTGCTCGAGGATGCCGCGACCGGGTCGGCGGCCGGACCGCTGGCACTCCATCTCGCCCGGCACGGGCGGATCGCGTTCGGCGACGAGATCGTGATTCGGCAGGGCGCGGAGATCGGCCGGCCGTCGACGCTGCACGCCGTCGCCCGCTCGGCGGAGGAGGTCGAGGTCGGCGGCTCCGCGGTCGTCGTCGCGCGCGGAGAGTTCCGCCTCTGACCCGCCTCGTCGTCATCGGCCCGAGCGGCAGCGGCAAGACGCGCCTCTGCGCCCGGCTCGCAGAGTTGCTGCACGCGCGGCACGTCGAGATCGACGCGCTGTGGCACGGCCCGAACTGGGAGAGCTGTGGCCCGGAGGAACTGCACGCCCGCGTCTCGGCGGCGACCGACGGCGACGACTGGATCTGCGACGGGACGTATCACTCGATCATCGGCGACCTCGTCCTCGAGCGCGCCGAGAGAGTCGTGTGGCTCGACCTGCCGGTGGCGCTCGTCATCGGGCGGCTCCTGCGGCGGAGCTGGGTGCGGAAACGTGACGACGTCGTGCTCTGGCACGGGAACCGCGAGGACAGCTGGCCGAACCAGATCCGCTGGCTCGTCTGGCCGGCGTTCAAGCGTGCCTTCGAGAACAGGCGTCGCCTGCCGGCTCACCTCGCCAGCCACCCGCAGCTGCGGGTGCACCGGCTGCGGTCCGACGCGGAGGTCGAGGCCTTCGTTCAGTCGATCCAGGCGACCGAGCCGATGTCCGGCAGCTCGAACGGCAGCGAGCGCCAGAAGACGCCGCCGTTGGCCGAGACGTAGAGCCGGTTGCGTGCGGCGTAGAGCATCCGGTCGGGCTCGTCGTCGGCGATCGCGACCGCGAAACCGGGCGGCAGCCCGCCGCCGGCCTCGCGCCACGTCGCTCCGCCGTCGTTCGAGAGCATGAGCGGCGGCCTCCGCTCGACGACGGCGATCACCGTGGAACCCGTCTGAGCCGCCGCGACGACGCGCGGCAACGCCACCACGGGCCGCTCCGTCACCGGCACCTCGGTGCCCTCGCCGAGCAGCGACTCCCCCTCGACGTCGACGAGGAACACGCCCGCCACGGTTCCCACCGCCGCGATCACGGACGTGTCTTTCCTTGTAACAGACTGTTACTAAGGAGGGCCGAGACGAGCGCGCTCGCCCGCCGTGCGGCCGAGATCGGCCGGTGCCCGCCGGCTCGCGCGCCGAGGTAGGCGACCGAGAACGCGTCGCCCGCGCCCGTCGGGTCGCCGCGAACCGGCCGCGCCGCCACCCGCACGGCGGCGTCGCGCGTCAGGACGAGCGAACCGCTGCCGCCGAAGGTCACGACGACTTCCGGCACGCCGAGCTCGCGGAGCTCCTCCAGCTCGCCGTCGCCGACGATTGCGTGAGCCTCCTCCTCGGCGAGCTTGAGGATCGAGACGTGGTGCAGGAGCCCCCGGTCGAAGTCGGCGTCGAGCACGAGCGGGCCCACCTCCCGGGCCCGAACGAGCCCATGCCCGTCGAACAGCACGTGCCGCCGACGCGCGATCCGCTCGAGCGTCTCGGGCGGGAAGTCGCCCCGCAGGAGCGGCGCGACGTGCACCCATTCGACGCGCCGCAGCACGCGCTCGGGCTCGTCGCCCTCGCCCCACGGCTCCCCGAGCGCCTCGACGCGCATCTTCCGGCTCCCGTCGCCGTCGTAGGCGAAGGAGAAGCTCGTCGTGTCGCCGGCCGCCGAGAGCGAGACGGGAACGCCGAGCGCGGCGAGACGTCGCAGGAAGTCGCGCCGCTCGGGCTCGCCGCACTTCGCGACGACGATCGCCTCCTGCTGGAGCGCGCGAAGCGCCCGTGCCGCGTACCAGGGCCCCCCGCCGATCTGCTCGGGGCGGCCTTGCACGACGTCACGCGCAAGAGGGCCGATCACGGCGAGCGCTCGCACGACCCGCAAGCGTAAGCGCGACCGACAGCACGAAGGAAAGTCCGAAGCTCGGCAGCGAGCCGCCGATCGCTCCCCGGCCGGGGTGGGTGTGGTCGACGAGGTGGATCCACGAGGCCGGCCCGACTGGCGCGAGCCACTGATAGAGACAGAAGCCTGCCAGCCAGGCGACGATCTGGGCGGGCCGGATCCTGGGCGCACCGAACGGGTCTCGCTCGCCCGCGAGCCACTGCGCGAGCAGCACCCCGAAGAGCGGGACGAAGAACGAGCCGAGCAGGTACAGGAAGTCCTGGTAGTGGACGAGGTCGACGACGAACGTCCCGGCGGTCGCGACCGCCGCCACCGCGAGGATGAGCAACCGTTGCGGGACTCTCGGCAGGATGTTCTGCAGCGAGACCGCGGCGGAGTAGACGTTCGCGAACGGCTCCTTCGTCTCGTCGACGCCGAGCGCGACGAGCGCGAGGGCCGCGCCGACGCCGCCCGCGGCGATCGCGCCGATCACCGAGGGTGCGTCCGCGAGACCGCGCGTGAGCAGCAGGATCGCGCCGAGCGCGTAGAGCCACACGTTCGGCACGAAGTAGCCGACGGCGGCCCCCCAGAACGCGCCGCGGCCGCTCCGCGAGAAGCGCGTGTAGTCGGCCGCGAGCGGGAGCCACGAGACCGGCATCGCCACCATCAGGTCGACGCCCTGCCAGAAGCTGAGGCCTCCCTTGCCCGGTCGCGACCACAACGACCCGAGGTGCGCGTCGTGGAGCGCCCACCACGTCAGGTAGGCGAGCGAGGCGAGGACGACCCAGAGCGCGACGCGCTTGACCCACTCGCGGACGAAGCCGATCGGCCCGACGAGCGCCAGCGCGGTCGCCGCGGCGGCGGCCGCGAGCTTCCACGCCCACAGCGGCCCGTGCACGAGCGCGCGGGCGGCGGTCGCGATCACGAGCACCTCGAAGATCGTCCAGCCGAGGTTCTGCACGACGTTGAGCCCGGTGGGGAGGTACGAGCCCGCGCGCCCGAGCGGCGCCCGGAGCAGCACCATCGCCGGCACGCCCGCCTCGGCGCCGATCGCTGCGGCGCAGCCGAGCAGGACGTTGCCGAAGAGCCCGCCGACGAGAATCGCGAGCAGCGCCTTCGGCAGCGAGAGCCCGGGGACGAGGAAGGCGCCGGCGACGAGCACGAGCAGGCTCAATCCGAGGCTGCTCCACAGCATCCCGTTCTCGAGGCCGCCGAGCGTCCGCAGCCGCTGGGGAACCGGCGTGATGCCCCAGGCTGGTGCTCTCTTCTCGATCGCTCCTCCCTTCGCCGGCATGACCCGGATCAGGTTCGACGGGTGTGATCTCAGCCGCCTCGATGCGGCACCCCGGTCCGACCAGTGTACGAACCCGACACCCCGGGAACGACCTGGTACGTGGCGGAACAGCTGACGACACCGCGCGAGCTCCTCGCCGCCTACCTGCGCCAGATGCTGTGGATCGAGCGGCAGCTCGCCGGCGAGATGCTGCCGCGGCTACGCGAGCAAGCTCACTCGCCCGACCTGCGGCGCGGCTTCGGCCGGCACCTCGTGGAGACCGACGGCCACGTCGAGGCGGTACGCGACGTCCTCGGCGACCTCCACGTCCCCGCCGTGCCCGAGGAGAGCCCCGGCTTCCGCGGCCTCGTGCAGGAGCACGAGCAGCTCGTCGGCCGCGTCGCGGAGGGCGACCATCTGCTCGCCGACCTCGCGCACGCAGTCGCGGCCCTCGCGACCGAGCACCTCGAGCTCGCGACGTACGAGTCGCTGATCGGCATCGCCGAGTCGCTCGGCGAAGAGGAAATCGGGATCCGGTTGCGCGAGGTGATGGAGCAGGAGGAATTCGCGCTCGAGCAGGTCGAGAGCGCGATGGCCAAGCTCCTCGCCGAAAAGGTCGAGAGCGCCCTTTGACTAGAGGGCCGGCGACTGTGCGCTGGCTCCCTCGGGCGGGATGCCCTCGCTGAGCCAGCGGGCGTCGCTCGCGATCTGCGCCTCGGGATCCTCGCCCAGGTGGCCGGCGGAGGTCTCGATCTCGATCAGGCAGCCCGGGACGTTCGCGGCGATCCAAGCGCCGTGCGCGGGCGGGACGAGCACGTCCGTCAGGCCGTAGCGGACGAGCACCGGCACGGAGATCGTGCCCACGTCGAAGCCCCAAGGCTTGAGGATTGCGAGGTCGTCGTCGACCCAGCCCCCGACGCCGTTCACGTTCTGCTCGAACGTCGTCTCGCGGATGCGCTCCCGCGTCTCGGGACGCGCGAGCTCGGCGCGATCCGAAGCGCTCAGCTCGAAGTCGTCGAGGACGGTCGACGGATCGACCGCGACGCGCTCCTCCCACAGCTTCTGCATCGCCTCGAGCGCAGGCGTGAGCACGTCCTCGCCGGCGAGGGCCTTCCGCACTTCGCTGACGTTCTCCGCATCCATCCCCGCGAGCCAGTCGTCCTCTGCGAGCCCCGGAGCGCCGAACGGCGCGACGCCGACGACGCAGACCGCACGCACCACACGCTCGGGGAGAAGGGCTGCGCAGGCGAGCGCATGCGGGCCGCCGCCCGAGCCGCCGGTCACACCGAAGCGGTCGAGCCCGAGCTCGTCGGCGAGCGCCGCGACGTCGGCTGCTTCGTCGGCGACAGAGCGGCCGTGGTGGCGATCCGACCGGCCGTAGCCGGCGCGGTCGTGCGTGACGTACCAGATGCCGGCCCGTGCGTAGACGTCCTCGTTCGGCCAGCGGTTGAGGCGGCACCCGGGCGTGCCGTGCAGGCCGAGGACCGGGAAGCCGTCGGGATCGCCCCAGGTCGCATACGCGAGCGTCCGCCCGTCGGGCGTGCGGAGCGTGCGTAGCGGTTCCCCCACGACGCGAGCATACGCACGAGAATGGCGGCGTGAAGCTGGTCGCGGCGGCGAGTGGCAAGGACGGCGTGGGGAAGTCGACCGTGGGCCTCGGCCTCGCGCGGGCGCTGGCGGGCCGCGGGCGTCGGGTCGGCTTGCTCGACGCGGACATCTACGGGCCGGACATCCCCCTGATGGTCGGCCTGAAGCAGACCCGGGAGCTGCGCCGCTGGGATCTCGCGCGCAATCCCCGACGATTGACCTCGCGGGTGCGCTCATCGTCGTCGGGCCACCAAGACGCGGCACACCTCGACGCGCGCAAGATCCTGTCGCCGGTCGCGGCGGATCGCTCGCTCCTGCAGGAGGTCGAGCTGCTCGTCTCGATCCCGCTCGCCTGAGGGCGGCCGCTACGCGACGCTCTGGTGCGGAAGGTCTCCGCTCTCGGGCTCGGCCTGTCGCTTCCGGCGGAGCTCGTCCGCCAGCAGGATCAGCGACGGGACGAGCAGGACGGCGATGCCGAGCGCATGATGCTCGTGCGCGAAGCGGCCGAGCCCCGTGAGCTTCTCGCCCGACGGGACGAAGCCAAGCGGGAAGACGAGATAGAGGGCGGCGGTGAGGACGGCGGCGCCCGCGAGTACGAGACGGTGGCCGACATAGCCGCGACGGACGGCGCGGCCGGAGACGAGCGCCAGCGGGATGCCGCCTGCTACGACCGTGAGCCACCAGATGCTGCGCGTGGCATGGAGCCTCGCGTCGGGGTTCGAGTTCCCCGCCGAGAAGGCGGCGGCCGCCAGCAGCAGATCGGCGCCGAGCAGCAACGCGAACGCGACGCGTCCCGCCCTGGCGATCCGCGGGCTGTCCGCTTTGACGACCTCGCTGAGGATCGCCACGGGAATGCCGCCGGCGAACCAGAGGAAGACGAAGAGCGCAGACACTTGACGGGATTGTGTCACCGCTTCGGCGGGGCGACGTCGCCGGCGAACCGTTAGCGTCAGGGTCTCCGAGTCGACGACCAAAAGGGGGAGACGATGACCACGCTGGAGAACCGCCCGAACACCGCGCTCCTCGTGATCGACGTGCAGAACGGAGTCGTGGGCGGCGCCTACGAGCGGGACAGCATGGTGGCGAACGTCGGCGCCGTGGTCGAGAAAGCCCGCGCGAGCGACGTCCCGGTCGTCTGGGTGCAGCACCAGAGCGACAACCTCGCGCCCGACAGCGACGACTGGCAGATCGTCTCGGAGCTGAGCCCGGACGACGGCGACCCTCTCGTCGACAAGCGGTATCCCGACTCGTTCGAGGAGACGACGCTCGAGTCGATCCTCTCCGACCTCGCCGTCGGCCGCCTGGTCGTCGTCGGCGCGCAGACGGACGAATGCGTCCGCTCGACCCTCCACGGCGCGCTCGTCCGCGGCTACGACGCGACCCTCGTCAGCGATGCGCACACCACCGAGGATCTCTCGTCCTGGGGCGCGCCTCCGCCGGATCTCGTAATCGCGCACACGAATCTCTACTGGGGCAACCACGAAGCGCCGGGCCGGACGGCAGGCACCGTCGAGGCGAAGGACGTCGACTTTCAGGCGCGGCCGTAGCGGGCGGCGCGGGCTGCGGCGGCGGGCGCAACCCCGGCGTCGACGAGCCGTTGCCGCGCCTCGCTCTCGCGTAGCACGCGCAGCAGGACCCAGACGAGCGCGGGGAGCATCGTCAGCGCGCTCTCGACGAGCATCACTCCGCCGCCGGCTTTCTGGTCGTCGAGGTGGGTCAGCCCCCACAGCGGTGCATCGTGCCCGTACGGCGCGTAGTAGACGTGGGTCGACCAGATGAAGACCTGCGAGAGCACGAGCATCACGAGCCACATCGCCAGGACGTAGGGGATCTTCCACGGGGCCGTGAACCAGGCCGGGCCCGGCAACGGCTCGACGAGCGCGGCCCACAGCAGCATTCCGAAAGCCACGAAGAGGACGTGCTGCAGCGCGTGGATCGCGTCGGTTCGCAGGGCGGCGTCGAACAGCGCCGGCAGGTGCCAGACGACGAAGTTCACTCCCCAGAGCGGCAGCGCGACGAGCGGATGGGCGAGACCCCGCAAGCGGTGGACGAGCCGCACGCGCAGCAGCGGCCGCAGCAGCGGGCCGTCGAGACCGAGCACGAGCAGGAGCGCGCCGACGTCGCCCAGCAGTAGGTGCTGGAGCATGTGCACCGAGAACAGCCGCGCCTCGCCGATCGTGTCGAGCGGGGAGGCGAGCGCGACGAAGAGCGTCAGCACTCCTGCGGCGAAGGCCAAGAGGCGCAACGCCGGCACCGGCCGGCCGCGCCGCGCGAGCGTCCTCGCCCGGCGCCAGTAGAGCGCTCCGGCCAGCGCGAGCACAGAGAGCTCGAGTGGGTCGAGGTTCCAGCCGTTCATCGGATAGCGGTTTTTCGCCGAGACGGCTTGGGTACCCGTTTTCCGAGTTGGCGACTCGGGGGACGACGACGCGGCGCAGGGGACCGGCGGCAGCTGCGCTGCTCCTGCCGGCGCTGCTCGCGGGCTGCGGTGGCTCGCAGGACACGCTCGCGCCGCACAGTCACGCGGCGAGCGACATCTCGAACCTCTTCTGGGTGATGACGGGCATCGCCTTCGGCGGGCTCGCGCTCGTGACCGGCCTGCTCGTGTGGGCCTGGGTGGCGCGCAGGCGGCGCGGCTTCCGCGCGACCGACCCTGCCGACCCGCATCCGGGCGAGAAGCCCGCCTGGTTCGTCGTGATCGGCGGAGGTGTCGTCTTTCCGCTCGTGGTGGTCGTCGCGCTGTTCATCGTCGGCGACTGGGCCATCGCCAACGTCACGCAGGCGCCCGCGGCGTCCAGCACGGCCATGACCGTCGACGCCGTCGGCCATCAGTGGTACTGGGAGTTCCGGTATCCGGGGACGAAGGCGGTCACGGCCGACGAGCTGCACATTCCCGTCGGCACGCGGGTCAACCTCGTGGCGACGACGGCAGACGTCATCCACAGCTTCTGGGTGCCCGAGCTGAACCGGAAGATCGACACGATCCCGGGACAGCAGAACCGGATCCTGCTCTACGCGAACAAGGTCGGCGTCTACCGCGGCCAGTGCGCCGAGTTCTGCGGGCTCCAGCACGCGCACATGAGCCTGCTCGTCTTCGTCCAGCCGAAAGCGCAGTTTCGGAGGTGGCTGCAGAACGAGGCGGCGCCGGCCGCGGCGCCCACCACCGCGCTCGCGCGGCGCGGTGAGGACGCGTTCCTCGGCGGGCCGTGCTCGAGCTGCCACGCGATCCGCGGCACGAGCGCGCGGGGCTTCGTCGGCCCCGACCTCACGCACCTCGCGAGCCGCACCACGCTCGCCGGCGTCCTCATCCCGAACTCGCGGAGCTATCTCGCGCGCTGGATCGTCGACTCGCAGCACTTCAAGCCGGGGAACCAGATGCCGGACTTCCACCTGACCGGCTCGCAGCTCGACGCCCTCGTCGCGTACCTCGAGGGGCTGCATTGACCGCGGCCGCCTACGAGGAGCGCCTCGGGCGCATGTGGCAGTCGCGGCCTGGCGTGCTCGGCTGGGTGATGACGACCGACCACAAGCGGATCGGGCTTCTCTACTTCTGGACGACGCTCGTGCTCTTCGCGGCCGGCGGCGCCGAGGCGCTGATCATGCGCACGCAGCTGATCCAGCCGAATCAGCACGTCGTCGGCCCGGCCACCTACGACGAGCTCTTCACGCTGCACGGGGTGACGATGATCTTCTTCTTCATCATCCCGATGACCACGGGCGCGTTCGGGAACTACCTGCTCCCGCTGATGATCGGCGCGCGGGACATGGCCTTCCCCCGCCTCAACGCCCTGAGCTACTGGGTCTTCCTCGGCTCGGGGATCTTCGTCTACACGAGCCTCTTCATCGGGCAGGCGCCGAACGCAGGCTGGTTCGACTATCTGCCGCTCGCGAACGGGAGGTTCGACCCCGGGCACGCGATCGACTTCTACTGCCTCGGGATCATCTTCAACGGGATCTCGTCGAGCCTGACCGCGGGCAACTTCATCGTCACGATCCTCAAGCTGCGCGCGCCGGGGATGTCGTTCAACCGGATGCCGCTCTTCTGCTTCGCCTTCCTCGCTGCCTCGTGGGGCCTCCTCTTCGCGCTGCCCTCGCTGACCGCCGACGGGATCTTCCTCTTCCTCGACCGCAACGTCGGCACGCATTTCTTCGACGTCGCGAAGGGAGGGTCGGTGCTGCTCTGGCAGCACCTGTTCTGGATCTTCGGCCACCCCGAGGTCTACATCCTCATCGTCCCGGCCTTCGGGATCGCGACCGAGATCATCCCGGCGTTCACGCAGCGGCGGGTGGTCGCCTTCCCGCTCGTAGCCGTAGCCGAGCTGCTCGTCGTCTTCATCGGCTTCGGCGTCTGGGCCCACCACATGTTCGCCACCGGGATGCCTACCGTGACCGTCGTCTTCTTCGCCGCGGCGACCGGCGTGGTCGTGATCCCGAGCACGATCCAGGTCTTCGCCTGGTGCATGACGTTCGTGACGGGCAACGCGCAGTTCAAGACTCCGCTGCTGTTCATCGCCGGCTTCATCTTCATGTTCGTCGCCGGCGGGCTGACCGGGATCATGTTCCTCGCGGTGCCGTTCGACCAGCAGGTGACGGACACCTACTTCGTCATCGCCCACTTCCACTACATCATCTTCGGGGCCGCGGTCTTCCCGATCTTCGGCGGCCTCTACTTCTGGTTCCCGAAGGTGACGGGGAAGCTCTACTTCGAGCTGCCCGGCCAGATCAGCTTCTGGATCATCTTCCTCGGCACGAATCTCCTCTTCTTCCCGATGCACCTCGTCGGGCTCGCAGGGATGCCGCGCCGCCAGTACACGTACCCCGGCGGGCTCGGGTGGGGGCCGGACAACCTCGCCGAGTCGATCGGCTCCTACATCACGACGGTCGGCATCGTCGTCCTGCTCGTCAACCTCGTCGTCAGCTACTTCCGCGGCGCGCCCGCGGGGCCGGATCCCTGGCACGGGGCGACGCTCGAGTGGACGATCCCGTCGCCGCCGCCCGAGTACAACTTCGCCGTCATCCCGAAGGTCTCGAGCGCCTATGCGAACTGGGACTACGCCGACCGGGCGGAGGACCGCCGCAAGCTGGCGGAGGGAGTCATGGTGCTCGAGCAGGGGCACGAGCAGCCTGTGAGCTCTCCAATCGACGGCTGGTGGGCGGAGATCGTCGAGATGCCGCACGACTCGCCGTGGCCGATCGTCCTCGCGCTCGCGCTGGCGGTCGTCTTCGTCCTCCTGCTTCTCCACCTCTGGCTGGGGGTCTGCTTCGGGCTCGCCGGGGTCGTGCTCGCATTGCTCGGCTGGCACGGCGAGGAGCCAGAGGAGCGCGAGGTCCCGGCGTGAGCGACTACGCGGCGGGGGGAGTCTCCGAGCGGCGGGTCCGACACGGCTCGGGGGTGGGGGTCTGGGGCATGGCCATGGTCGTCGCGAGCGAGGTCACGCTCTTCGGCACCTTCATCGGGACGTACTACTACCTCCGCTTCACGAACGTCCACTGGCCGCCGCCGGGAACGCCGGAGCCGCGGGTGGTGGTGCCGCTGATCATGGTCGGCGTCCTCGCCACGACGAGTCTGCCGCTGCAGCTCGCGGCGACCGCCGCGCGGCGCGCGCGCCTCTGGACCGCGCGCTTCCTGCTCCTCTGGGCGCTCGTCGTCCAGTGCGGCTACCTCGTCTACGAGATCCACGACTACGTCGATCAGCTGCGCCGCTCGACGCCGCAGGACAACGCCTACAGCTCGATCTACTACACGCTCCTCGGCGCCGACCACGCGCACGTCGCGATCGGGATCCTGCTCGTCGTCTGGCTGCTCTGGAAGCTCCTGCGCGGCCTCACGAGGTACCGGCTCAACGCGGTCCAGGTCGTCGCCTTCTACTGGCACGCCGTCAATCTCCTGACCCTGATCGTGCTCGGAGTCCTCTTGAGCGTGAGGCTATGACCACGCGCCGGCTCTCGATCGTGCAGTGGGTCGGCGTCGTCGTCGCGCCGCTGGCGTGGACCGGCCAGCACGTCGTCGGCTACGGCGTCGGCGAGGCGCGGTGCGAGGTCGGCGGCCTGCACTGGGGGATCGGGTACGACACATGGCAGCTCGCGATCATGTCCGCGGCGGCGCTCCTCGTCGCCGTGTCCGAGGCGGCCGCCGTCCACGTCTTCCTCGCCACGCGAGGGACGAACTTCGGCGACGGGCCGCCGGGCGACGGCCGCTGGGGCGGCGCGCCGCCGTACTCGCGGCTGCACTTCTTCGCCACGGCCGCCATGGTCGCGAACGTCCTCTTCTTCACCGTCGTGCTCATGGACGGGCTCCTCTCGACCTTCGCCTCGCTATGCGCGCAGTCCTGACCCTCGCCTCCGCGGTTGCGCTGCTGCTCGTGCCTGGAGCGGCCGACGCGGGCACGCACCGGGGCACGCCGAGGGAGCCGCTCGCCGCGTACGGCTACCACCTCTACGGCCAGTACTGCCTCGGCTGCCACGGCGGCAACGCGGCCGGACGCTACAACGAGCCGTCGAACGCGACGGGTGCGGGGCCCGGCCGGGAGCAGGGGCAACAGGGCGGGATCGGGCCTTCGCTGCACGGTGTCGGCGCGCTCGCGGCCGACTTCTACCTTCGCACCGGCTACATGCCGCTGCGCCGGCTCGGCCTGCAGCCGCGACGGAGGCCCGTGCTCTTCGGCGACCACCAGATCAGGGCGCTCGTCGCCTACGTCGCGAGCTTCGGCGGGCCGGCGATCCCGACACCGAAGCCCGGGCTCGGGAACCTCTCGCAGGGCCAGGCGCTCTTCACCGAGCACTGCGCCGGCTGTCACCAGGTCGTGGCGCAGGGCGGCTACGTGACCGGAGCGCTGCCGCCGGATCTCATGCAGGCGACGGCGCGCCAGGTCGCCGAGGCGGTGCGAATCGGGCCGTACGTGATGCCGAAGTTCTCGCAGCGCGCGCTCACCGACCGGCAGCTCGACTCGATCGTCCGCTACGTCCGGTTCACGCACGGCCCGACCCGGCCCGGCGGCTGGGGGCTCGGCTACCTCGGTCCGGTTCCGGAAGGGCTCGTCACGTGGTTCCTCGCGATCCCGCTGCTGATCGCCCTCTGCCTGCTGCTCGGCCGGAGGCTCTCGCGATGAGCCGTCTCCGCAACGGGATCGTCTCCGGGCTCGTGCTCCTGCTGGGCCGCCGGCGCCGCCGGAGGCCGACGCCCGAGGAGACGCGGATCGTGCCGGCGCTGCCGCCGAACCCGGCGGCCGAGGTCGCCGTCCTCGCCCTGCTCGCGCTCTCGTCGCTCTGCGCGCTCGGCTTCATCCTCGTCTACGCCTTCGCCGGCTCGCTGCCCGCGGTGACGCCGCTGCTCGGCGCGACGATCGGTCTCTCGCTCCTGTTTCTCGCGGCGGCGCTCGTGGTCGTCGGCCTGAAGCTCGTGCCGAGCGAGGAGGTCGCCGAGGAGTATCCGCCGCACGAGCATCCCGGCGAGCAGCAGGTGATCGCGGAGCTGCTGGACGAGAGCGGCACACGCTTCACGCGGTCGAGGTTCTTCAAGCTCGGGCTGCTCGGTGCGGGCGGAACGCTCGGCCTCGCGCTGCTCACGCCGGCCGTCTCCTTCGGGCCGCTCTTCCACGTGGGCGACTTCCTCCGCACGCCGTGGCGACGCGGCCGGCGGCTCGTCGACGAGAACGGCCGGCCGTACAAGGCCTCCGACATCGAGCAGAAGGACTTCTACCTCGCCTTCCCCGAAGGGACGAACGACGAGGAGAAGGATCAGATGGCCGCTTCGCTCGTCGTGATCCGGCTCGATCCCGACCAGCTCCACCTGCCATCGCATCTGCAGGGCTACGACGCGAACGGCATCCTCGCGTACTCGCGCATCTGCACGCACGCCGGGTGCGCGATCACGCTCTATCGCGCGCCGCTCTTCCAGCCCGACGAGCCGCGGCCCGCGCTCGTCTGCCCGTGCCACTACTCGACCTTCGACCCGGCCACGGGCGGCACCGTCACCTTCGGGCCGGCAGGCCGCGACCTGCCGCTGCTTCCGGTCTACGTCGATTCCAGCGGCTACCTGCGGGCGAAGGGCAACTTCGACGGCCCGGTAGGCCCCTCGTGGTGGGGCGTCCGCCTGTGGAAGGCGCAGCCGTGAGCGGCCGCGGCGCCCCCGTCACCCGCCGTGCCGTCCGCTGGCTCGACCAGCGCAGCGCGACCGCGCCGCTCCTGCGGAAAACCCTGCGCTACCTCTTCCCCGACCACTGGTCGTTCCTGCTCGGCGAGGTGGCGTTGTACGCGTTCCTGGTCCTCGTCGCGACCGGGATCTACCTGACCTTCTTCTTCGTCGACTCGACGAAGGAGGTCGTGTTCCGCGGCGACTACTACCCGGCGCTCTACGGCCAGCGGATGAGCGAGGCGTACGCGTCGGTCGTGCATCTGTCGCTCGCGGTGCGGGCCGGCCTGCTCATCCGCCAGACCCACCACTGGGCCGCGAACGTCTTCATCGCGGCGATCGTCCTCCACCTCTTCCGCATCTTCTTCACCGGCGCGTACCGGAAGCCGCGCGAGCTGACGTACTGGCTCGGCGTGACGATGCTCATGCTCTCGCTGCTCGAGGCGTACATCGGCTACTCGCTCGTCGACGACCTCATGTCGGGGATGGGTCTCGTGATCGGCTACTCGGTCGGCCTGTCGCTGCCGTTCGTCGGCCAGAACCTCATGAACTGGCTGTTCGACGGGATGTTCCCCGGCAGCCCGAAGCTGTGGCCGCGGATGTACATCGCGCACGTCCTGATCTTCCCGATCCTGATCGGGTTGCTGCTCGGAGCGCACCTGCTGCTCGTCGCGCTGCGGCACCACACGCAGTTCCGCCGCAAGAAGGCGCAGACCGAGCGCACGATCGTCGGCATTCCCGCCTTCCCAGGCCAGGCGCCGCGGTCGCTCGGGCTGCTGGTCGGGACGGCTGGCGTCCTCTTCCTGCTCGGCGGGCTCGTCCAGATCAATCCGATCTGGCTCTGGGGGCCGTTCCACACGTATTCGTCGACGAACGGCGCCCAGCCGGACTGGTATCTCGGCTGGCTGATCGGCGGCCTGCGGCTCGTGCCGAGCTTCGACTTCACGATCGGGCACTACACGGTCGTGCCGAACCCGTTCTGGGGCGGCGCCGCGTTCCCGCTCGTCGTGTTCGGCTTCCTCTACTTCTGGCCGTGGCTCGAACGCCGCTTCACCGGCGACCACGCGTTCCACAACCTCCTCGACCGGCCGCGTGACGCCCCCGTCCGCACTGGAATCGGGGTGGGGATGGTCAGCTGGGTCTTCCTCGTCTTCCTTGCGGGAGCCTCCGACCGTGTCGACGTCACGTTCGGGATCGGCTACGCGCCGCAGATCTGGGTCTACCGCGTGATCGTCTGGGTGCTGCCGGTCGTGTTCGGGTTCGTCGCCTGGTGGACGTGCAAGGAGCTGCAGGCGGGCGAGCTCGTCGTGCGCGAGCGTCACGAGGCGGAGGCCGAAGCCCGGCTCGCGCGGACGCCGCCCTAGCCCGCGAGCAGGCGCCGCAGGACGTAGCGGAGGATGCCGCCGTGGCGGAAGTACTCCCGCTCGCGCGGGGTGTCGAGGCGGAGCCGGGCGCGGAACTCCTTGTCGTCGGCGCGCACCGTCACCTCGTCGGCCTCGCCGCCCTCGAGCCCGGTGATCGAGAACTCCTCGCGGCCGGTCAGCCCGAGCGACTCGGCGTTCTCGCCGGGCATGAACTGGAGCGGCGCGATCCCCATCATGAGGAGGTTCGAGCGGTGGATCCGCTCGTACGAGTCCGCGATCGCGGCGCGCACGCCCAGCAGGTTCGGACCCTTCGCCGCCCAGTCGCGCGACGAGCCCGAGCCGTACTCCTTGCCGGCGATGACGATGGTGGGCACTCCCTCGGCGCGGTACCGCTCGGCGACGTCGAAGATCGTGCCCTCCTCGCCGTCGGGCAGGTGGACGGTCCACGTCCCCTCGTTGCCGGGCACGAGCAGGTTCTTCAGCCGGACGTTCGCGAACGTGCCGCGCACCATCACCTCGTGGTTGCCGCGGCGGGCGCCGTAGGAGTTGAACGCGCGCCGCTCGATTCCGTGGTCGATCAGGTACTTGCCCGCCGGGGAGTCCGGCCGGATCGCGCCCGCCGGCGAGATGTGGTCGGTCGTGACGGAGTCGCCGACCATGACGAGGCAACGCGCAGCCTCGACGTCGGCGACGGGCTCCGGCTCGCGCGGCATGCCGTCGAAGTACGGTGGCAGGCGCACGTACGTCGAGTCGTCGGCCCATTCGTAGAGCTCGCCCTCGGGCGTTTCGAGCGCGCGCCAGCGCTCGTCGCCGGTGAAGACGTCGTCGTAGGTGGACGAGAACATCTCGCCCTTGACCGACCTGCCGATCACGGCGTCGATCTCGTCGCGGCTCGGCCAGATGTCCCGGAGGAAGACGTCCTCGCCGTCGGAGCCCTGCCCGAGCGGCTCGTTCACGAGGTCGACGTCCATGCGGCCGGCGAGGGCGTACGCGACGACGAGCGGCGGCGACGCGAGGTAGTTCGCCTTCACCTCGCCGTGGATGCGCGCCTCGAAGTTGCGGTTGCCGGAGAGGACGGCGCAGACGACGAGATCGCCGTCGGCGACGGCGGCACTGATCGGCTCCGACAGCGGGCCGGAGTTCCCGATGCACGTCGTGCATCCGTAGCCGACCGTGTTGAAGCCGAGCCGGTCGAGGTACGTGTCGAGGCCGGAGGCGCGGTAGTACTCGCTGACGACCTTCGAGCCCGGAGCGAGCGAGGACTTGACCCACGGCTGCCGCTCGAGCCCGCGCTCGACCGCCTTCTGCGCGAGCAGGCCGGCGGCGATCATGACGGACGGGTTCGAGGTGTTCGTGCAGGACGTGATCGCGGCGATCACGACGGAGCCGTGCTCGAGCGCGTAGTCCTCGCCGTCGACCTCGACCCGCTTTTTCTCGAGCGTCGCCGTGTGCGCCGGCACCGGGTCGGAGTCTGTGACGCCGTCGCCGGTGGGCGGGTCGCTCGCCGGGAACGAGTCGGCGATCTCCTTGTCGTAGGTCCCGTTCACGAGGTCGACGCCGAAGGAGCCGAGCGAGTCGATGAACATCTCCTTCGCCCGTGCGAGCGGCACGCGGTCCTGCGGGCGGCGTGGCCCGGCGAGCGACGGCTCGACGTCGTCGAGGTCGAGCTCGACGACCTGGGAGTACTCGGGGTGCTCGTCGGGCTCGTGCCAGAGCAGGTTCTCCTTGCAGTACGCCTCGGTGAGCGCGATCCGCTCGTCGCTGCGGCCGGTGAGGCGCAGGTAGCCGAGCGTGACGTCGTCGACCGGGAAGAAGCCGCACGTCGCGCCGTACTCGGGGCTCATGTTTCCGAGCGTCGCGCGGTCGGCGAGGGCGAGCGAGCCGACGCCCGGCCCGAAGTACTCGACGAACTTCCCTACGACCCCGGTGCGCCGCAGGATCTCGGTCACGGTGAGGACGAGGTCGGTCGCCGTCGCGCCTTCGCGCAGCGCGCCGGTCAGCCGGAAGCCGACGACCTGCGGCACGAGCATCGACAGCGCCTCGCCGAGCATCGCCGCCTCGGCCTCGATCCCGCCGACGCCCCAGCCGAGCACGCCGAGGCCGTTGACCATCGTCGTGTGCGAGTCGGTGCCGATCACCGTGTCGGGGAACGCGACTCCGTCCCGCACCTCGACGACGCGCGCGAGGTACTCGAGATTGACCTGGTGGACGATGCCGGTGTTCGGCGGCACCACCCTGAAGTTGTCGAACGCGCCCTGGCCCCAGCGCAGGAAGGCGTAGCGCTCCTTGTTCCGCTCGAACTCGAGCTCGACGTTGCGCTCGATCGCGAGCCGCGTCGCGAACTCGTCGACCTGCACGGAGTGGTCGATGACGAGCTCGACGGGGATCAGCGGGTTGATCGCGCTCGCGGAGCCACCCTGGTCGCGCATCGCGTCGCGCATCGCCGCGAGGTCGACGACGGCCGGGACGCCGGTGAAGTCCTGGAGCAGGACGCGCGCCGGCTGGAAGGAGATCTCGCGCGACGGCTCCGCGTTCGCGACCCAGCCGGAGACGGCCTCGGTGCCGTCCTCCGAGCCGCTGCGCAGGACGTTCTCGAGCAAGATACGGAGTGTGTACGGGAGCCGGGCGGCGGCGGCGTCGAGCTTGTGGAAGCCGAAGCTGTCGTCGCCGATCCGTAGTTGCTCCATCCTCCGATCTTAGAGGCGGGTCAGCAGCTCCCGGCGCGCGAACTCCGCGAACTCCTCCTGGTTGTCGCCGATCTGGTGGACGTAGACGTGGGTGAACCCGGCGTCCTCGTATTCGCCGATCAGCTCGAGGTACGGCTCGGGATCCGGCCCGGCGGGCGTCGAGGAGGCGACGTCGGCGACGGTGACGTTCGAGGCCGACTCCTCGAAGTCGCGCGGCGCGGGCAGCTCCTGGCCGCCCGAGCCCGCCAGAGCGAGATTCGGCCAGAGCCGGTGGGCGCGCTCGTGGCCGGCCTCCTCGTCCTCGTCGTAGGCGACGTGGATCATCCCGAGCTTCGGCCTTCCGCTTCCGCCGGCTGCCTCGAACTCCTCGACGACCTCGTCGTCAGGGGCTGTCGATACGAGCCCGTCTCCGATGCGCCCGGCGAGCCGTGCGGCCTGAGGCTTCGAGGCCGCGACGTAGATCTCGGCCTGCTGCTCGGGCACGGTGTAGAGGCGGGCACCCTGCACCGTGTAGTGGTCGCCACGGTGCGTGATCTCCTCGCCCGTCCACAGCTGGCGGATCACGTTCACGGCATCCTCCAGCATCTCGAGCCGCTCCCAGGGCAGAGGCCAGCGCGCCCCGGTCACATGCTCGTTCAGGTTCTCGCCGGTTCCGACCCCGAGGAAGAAGCGGCCGGGCATCATGCACGCGACCGTCGCCGCGGCCTGCGCCACGATCGCGGGATGGATCCGGATCAGCGGGCAGGTCACGCCGGTGCCGACGCGGATCCGCTCGGTCGCCTGTGCGATCCCACCCAGCGTCGACCACACGAACGGGCTCTGCCCCTGGTCGCTCACCCACGGTGGAAGTGATCCGAGATGAGGGCCAACGTGAAGCCCGCCTCTTCGGCTATCCGAGCCTGCCGGACCAGCTCGTTCGGCGGATGGTCTTCGGAGGATA
>DASUHE010000047.1:0-45256 GCA_036273695.1 Gaiellaceae bacterium | reverse complement strand
GGGCCGGCGGCGCAATCCTCATCGTCCGTTCGAGGATCTGCGCCGCCGGCCCGGGTTCGATCGGTTGGGGCGACTAGGCCTGTATGTAGGTCGTGACCGGACGGACGACGCCGTGTTCGTCCATCTGTGCCTGGACCTCGGCAGGCGGAGCCGCCAACATCGCTTGCAGGGCAGCGAAATCGTCGACGTCGGCAGTGATGGCGATGTTGTTGCTTCCGTCTTCGGCCACGTAATCGACGACGTTGCTACCGAGGGCTGCCGCGCGATCTGCTTTGCCCTGCAACCAGCGATTGACGTCGACAACCGCGTGCGTGAGTACGACTTTTGTCATGAGAGTTCCTTTCCGTGTTCTGGGGGGACCCCATCAGGCGTCGGCCGCCATGGCCGCGGACGAGGCAGGGGGTGAGGCGAACGTCACCGGCTCTCCGAGCAGCGTGGTGCTCGAAGGGATCGTCTCGGCGATCACTCGGCCGCCGCGGACGACCCAGCGTCGCGGCGCGTGCAGGCGCAGGACCTCGAGTGCGCTCGGCGCGTCGAAGACGACGCAGTCGGCGGGCTTGCCCTCCTCGATCCCGTAGTCGTCCTCGACGCCGAGCGTGCGCGCTCCGCGCTCGGTGGCGCAGCGGAGCATCTCGGGGATCTCGTCCAGCCCCGACATGTACGTGAAATGGAGCGCGAGCGACGCGGCCTCGACCATGTCCGCGCGGCCGAGCAGATACCACGGGTCCATGATCACGTCGTTGCCGAGGGAGACGTTGACGCCGGCTGCGAGCAACTCCTTCAGTTGCGCGAAGCCGCGGCGCTTCGGGTACGGGTCGAGCCGCCCCTGGATCAGCGAGTTCGCGAACGGGTTGACGACGATGTTGATCCCGGCGCGGCGAAGGAAACCGTGCAGCTTCGACGAGTAGTACGGCTCGTACGAGCCCATCGCGGTGCAGTGGCTCGCGGTCACGCGGCCGCCCAGCCCGTGCCGGACGGTGTTGTCGGCCATTACCTCGAGGAACCGGCTCGCCGGATCGTCGGTCTCGTCGCAGTGGACGTCGATTCGCCGGCCGTGGCGGGCCGCGAGGTCGAAGACCCGATGCACCTCGGCGAGCCCGAGCTCGGCCGTCGGCTCGTAATGCGGAATGCCGCCGACGCAGTCCGCGCCCAGCTCGATGGCGCGCTCGAACAGACCGTCGTTGCGCGGGTCGGAATAGATCCCGTCCTGGGGAAACGCGGTCACTTGGATCGTGACGAGGTCGGCGAGCTCGTCGCGCGCGCGGAGAAGTCCGCGCAGCGGCGCCTCGTTCTTGGCCGACACGTCTGCATGGGCACGGATGAACAGGGTTCCCTGCGCGGCCGACCAGCGCACGATCTCCGCCGCCCGCGCGTAGACGTCGTCGGCGGTGAGGCTCTCCTTCAGCTCCCCCCAGACGTGGATGCCCTCGATCAGGGTGCCGGACTCGTTGAACCGAGGCCGGCCGGCGGTGAGCGAGGCGTCGAGGTGCAGGTGGCAGTCGACGAGTGGTGGGGTGACGAGGCGTCCCGCCGCGTCGATCTCGCGCTCGGCGTCGACCTCGAGGTCGGGCCCGATGCGCACCCAGCGGCTGCCGTCGGCGGCGAGGTCGACGAGTCCGGTGCGACCGAGCAGCTGTGCGTTGCGGACGACGAGGCTCGTCACCGGAACGAGGCCTTGCGCTCGACTCCCACGTCGGCGCGCAGAGCCTCGAGCCAGCCCTCCCGCACCGAGGCGAGCAACCGGCGCCCGACGTCGAACGCTTCGTCGTGGCGACCGACGATCGCCTCGCCGAGCTCGCGGCCCTCGGCGAGCACCGACGCCTCGTCGACGCCGGTCAGACGGCCGTCACGGAGCGAGAACTTCCCGCCGACCAGGACGGAGTGGACGGCGGCGGCGCTCGAGCAGAGCGCGAGCTGACGGAGCGGGTCGTTGAGGGGAGTGAAGGCGAGCGAGTCGAGGTCGAGCAGTACGAGGTCGGCGTGTCGGCCCGGCTCGACCCGGCCGAGGCGTTCGCGGTCGCCGGCGGCCGCCGCGCCGCCCTCGGTCGCCATCAGCCACGCCTCTGCGGCGCCGAGCCACTCCTCGTAGTCGCCGCCCCGGAGCTTGTGCAGGAGGGCGGCGGTCTTGACTGCGCCGTACATGTCGTTGCCGTCGTTCGAGCTCATGCCGTCGGTTCCGAGCGCGACGTTGACACCGGCGCGCAGCAGCTCCGGGACCGGGCAGATGCCGGAGCCGAGCTTCAGATTCGAGACCGGGTTGTGCACGATCGTCACGCCGCGCTCGCGGACGATCTCGATGTCGCCCGGCGTCAGCCAGATGCCGTGCTCGAACGAGACGCGATCGCTGAGGAAGCCGATCTCGTCCAGATGCTCCGGCAGCGTGCGGCCGTACATCCGGCGGCCGGACAGCGCCTGCATGCGCGTCTCGAGCACGTGGATGTGGATCGGCAGGTCGAGCTCGTCGGCGAGCGCAGCGGTGCCGGCGAGCAGCTCGTCGGTGCAGCGTTGCGGCCCGGAGGGCGCCGGGCAGATGGAGATCCCTTCGTCGGGGCGGTGGAAGCGCGCGATCGCCTGCCGGAGGAACGCCTCCGACTCGGCCCAGGCCGGCGGCCGGTCGCGCTCGAGCCGCTGGATCAGCTCGGGCTCGACGAGGTCCTCGTCGAGGACGACGGTCTCGTGGTACGCCCGGTCGGAGACCGCGAGCGCGACGAGCGCCCGCAGCCCGAGGTCCTCATACGCCTGCACGACGGCGCCGAGCGCCTCGTCGGAGAAGCCCTGCAGCTCGTACAGGAAGTCGACGACGCACGTCGCACCCGTGCGCAGCATCTCGATCCCGCCGAGAAGGGTGCGGATGTAGATCTCCCGCGGCGTCTGCCGCGGGGCGGCAAGGACGGGATACGAGAAGAGCATCCACGGCTCGAGCGGCAGGTTGTCCCAGAGGCCGCGGAACCAGTTCTCGTTGGAGTGGCAGTGGGAGTTGATCGCGCCCGGGACGACCGCGAGCCGGGTGCAGTCGACCACCTCGCCGCCCTCGAGAGCGTCACCGACCGCTGTGATGAGGCCGCTCGAGACGGCGACGTCGGTGCGGCGGAAGCGTCCAGCACCGACGTCGACCAGCCCGTTGCGGAGAACGAGCTCTGCGGGCACTAGGCGCCCGCCGGCGCGGGCATCACTCCAGGACTCGCCTCCGCGGTGCTCGCGACGTCCACGACCGCATCACCCGCGACGTTCGCGGCCAGCGCCGGCTTGCTGAAGGCCAGCAACTGCTTGGCGTTCGCGGCGCCGCGCACGAGCGCGACGAGGGCGATGTAGCCGCCGCCGGCGATCGCCCACGCTTCGAGCGGTACCGGCCCCCACGAGTTCGGCGCGGTTGCCTCGAGCCAGCCGTGGGGCCAGCTGGCCGTGCCGGTGACGCCGAAGAAGACGGCGCCGAGGAGCGCGATCACGGCCGGAAGGTTGATCAGGCCCGCTTCCTCCCAGCGCGGCACGTGGTCGAGTGGGCGCGAGATCCGGAACAGGCGCGGCAGCAGGAAGTGGTCGACGGCCATGATCACCGTCGCGGAGGGCACGGTGACGGCGAGGAAGCTGGCGACCTTGAACCAGCCGTTGAGGAAGTGGAAGTTGACGAGGTCGGCGGCGATCACGCCGCCGCCCGCGACGAGCAGGCAGGTGAGCAGGCGCGGCCAGCGCTTGACGCTGCCCAGCAGGTTCTGCCCCGCGTTGACCGACTCGTAGTAGTTCCCGTCGTTGATCGCGACCTGGCTGACCGTGGCGATGATCCAGGCGAGCCAGAACGCGCCGAAGAGCGAGTAGTGCACCGTGTAGCGGAAGATCGCGGCCGAGTCGGAGCTCTTCGCGAGCGTCTCCATCATCCAGCCGGCCATCACGAAGAGCGTGAAGAGCACCGCGGAGAAGATGTACGTCGGCAGCGG
Organism: Gaiellaceae bacterium; assembly: GCA_036273695.1. Taxonomy (GTDB): domain Bacteria; phylum Actinomycetota; class Thermoleophilia; order Gaiellales; family Gaiellaceae; genus Palsa-739. The sequence goes on along the minus strand of DASUHE010000047.1, from coordinate 41,324 downwards.
CCAGCTGAAGCGCGGCTTGCCGTAGCGCCAGAAGTCGGGCTCGTTACCCCACATCGAGAAGCCGATCACCGCCACCACGGCGACCCAGAACGGGAGGCTGAAGCCGGTGGCCGGCGTGCCGCCGAAGCGGCCTCCGTCGGAGATGAACCCCTTCAGGATCATGTAGATGCACCAGAGGATCAGGAGCGGCGTCACGAGGTAGCGCGCGAAGACGCTGATCCCGGTGAATCCGAGCAGGTTGTTGAAGATCATCAAGCCGGCCACCAGCAGCGTCAGCGTGAAGATCGCGCCCCAGCCGTAGAACCCGTCCCACAACGTCACGAGGAGGTTCGCCTGGAAGGCGACCCAGCCGAGGGGGGCGACGAGGATGAACGCGGAGACGATCCACGACCCGGCGACGCCGAACACCGACCGCGTCAACAGTGCATGGGTTTGGCCGGTCCGCGCGCCGAGATAGGAGCCGAACATCGCGTAGGCGACGTAGATGCCGTAGCCGACGAGGGTGATCACGACGGTGGAGGCGAGACTGTGCCCGCCGTCGTGGATCTCGAAGCCGAGGAACATGTACGAGAACCCGGCCACGAACGTCGTCCAGAGGCCGAGGAAATGCCACATCGGCCGCCGGTGGGTGAGCGGCACGATCCCTGTCTCCGCGGTCGAGTAGTCGTGCTTGATCGCCGAGGCGAGCTCGGCGCGCTCGAATGCGATGTCGGCTCTCAGCTCCTCGACGTCGTGAGCGATGTCCTCGTGCAGGTCGGGCGCCATGCTTCCTCCTCCGCCGTACGTGGGGAACGAGCCGAGTCTACGACCCCCCTCGGCCGCGGCCAAGCCCAGCACGCAGCTACGTAGTTTTTCCGCTTGAGGGGCCGGCCGGGGCGGCCGATAACACGTGGATGCGGCATTTGCCTCAATCCGCCGACCCCGAACGCGGGAACGAGGGCTGCGCGGCGGTCGGTGACCAGCAGCTGCGGCTGGCGCTTCAACTCGCGAACCTGAGCACCTGGTCCTGGAACCTCGAGACCGGAGAGCTCGATTGGTCGCGCGACCTGGAAGCGCAGAACGGGCTCGTGCCCGCGAGCTTCGGGCGCACGCTCGAGTCCTTCCTCGACGTCGTCCACCCCGACGACGCGGCCATGGTCAGGGAGACGCTGACGCGGGCCGCGGAGACCGAGACGGGTTTCGAGATCGAATTCCGCATCGTCCTGCCGGACGGGAGCATCCGCCGGCGGACGGCGGCGGGGGACGTCCTCCGCGACGCGGCCGGGCGGGCCACCCACCTGAACGGCGTCGGCCGGGACATGACGGAGCGCCAGGCGGCGGAGGAAGCCGGCGAACGCCTGCGCCAGGTGGAGGAGCGGTATCGCACGCTCGTCGAGCAGTTGCCGCTCGCCAGTTACCTCGAGGGCCTCGACGAGGAGAGCGCGATGTACATGAGCCCGCAGATCGTGGATCTCGTCGGCTACACGAGCGAGGAGTGGGTCGGCGACCAGAGCTTCTTCGCCAGGGTCCTCCATCCCGGGGACCGGGAGCGCGTGCTCGCGGACTTCGCAGCCATGCACGAGACGGGCGAGCCGCTCGAATGCGAGTACCGGCTGCTTGCCCGCAACGGCACCGTCGTCTGGATCCACGACGCGGCCGTCGTCGTCCGCGACGAGGCCGGAGTCCCACGCTACGCGCAGGGCTACATGATCGACATCAGCGAGCGCAAGCGGGCCGAGGCGGAGCTGCGCCGCAGCCAGGAGACGCTCCAGGAGCAGATGCGAAAGACCCAGTATCAGGCGCTCCACGACTCCCTCACGAAGCTGGCGAACCGGACGCTCTTCCAGGACCGGGCCGGCCAGGCATTGAGGATTGCGCATCGGAACGAGTCGGCCTTCGCGGTCATGCTGATCGACCTCGACCGCTTCAAGGAGATCAACGACACCCTCGGCCATGCGAGCGGCGATCGGCTCCTGTGCGAGGTCGCGGGCCGTCTGCGCCGCGCTCTGCGAGAGAGCGACACCGTCGCCCGCCTCGGCGGCGACGAGTTCGGAATCGTCGCGCCTCAGCTCGCGGACGGCGTCAGCGCGCAGCTGCTCGCCGAGACGCTCCGCGAGGAGATCGCGCAGCCCATCCTCGTGGGCGGCCTGACGATCGAGGTCGAGGCCTCGGTCGGAATCGCGATCTACCCGGATCACGGCGAGGACGTCGAAACCCTCGTCCGCCACGCCGATGTCTCGATGTACGTCAGCAAGAACACGCATACCCCGGTCGTCTACGACGCCGACTACGACCACCATTCGCGTGCCCGCCTGGCCCTCATCGGCGCGCTGCGGCGCGCAATCGCGAACGGGGAGCTCGTCGTGCACTACCAGCCCCAGGCCGAGGCTGGCACGGGCGAGGTCCACATGGTCGAGGCTCTCGTGCGCTGGCAGCACCCCGAGCACGGCCTGCTCGGACCCGACCAGTTCATCCCGCTCGCCGAGCAGACCGGGCTGATCCGGAAGCTCACGCTCCACGTTCTCGACACCGCGCTCGGTCAGTGCCGGGCGTGGGCCGACGAGGGCCGAAGCCTGGGCGTCGCCGTGAACATCACCGGCCGCGAGCTCGTCGATCTCCGCTTCCCCGACGAGGTGAGGAGGCTCCTCTTGAAGTGGGGCATCGAACCCAGGCAGCTGGAGCTCGAGGTCACGGAGAGCACGATCATGGCCGACCCGCCGAGCGCGCGCGCGGTCATCGCCGAGCTCTGCGAGATCGGTGTCAGCCTCGCGATCGACGACTTCGGAAGCGGGCACTCCTCTCTCGGCTACCTGACGCAGCTACCGATCAGCGTGCTCAAGATCGACAAGTCCTTCGTGCTCAAGATGGCGGACGACCCGAGCGACGCGGCCATCGTCCGCGCCGCGATCGACCTCGGCCACAACCTCAGCCTCGAGGTCATCGCCGAAGGGGTCGAGACCGAGGACCTCAAGCAGCGTCTCGAGGAGCTCGGCTGCGACACGCTGCAGGGCTACTGCGTCGGCCGCCCGCAACCGGCCGCCGAGCTCGACGCGATCGGCTACCCGGTCGAGCCTCGGGTGAGGCCGGCACCGGCTCTGCGGCAGCTCGGGTAAGGCGTCCCGCCCTCAGCTGTCGACGGGTTCCCACCCCGGGACGATCCTCGACCGGGTTGTCGAGGCAGATTCCCGTCTCAGCCCCCGAGCCGTGACGCGACAGCGACGATTAGCACGACGAAGAGCGCGATGAGCGCGGCAACGAACCAGCCGGATGCGGCGAGCCATCCTTGGCGGCCCCGCGAGACTTCTCGAAGCTCCCACAGGGCGTAGATGCAGAAGCCGGCGGCGAAGGCGCCTGCGGTTACGACGCCGTGGTGGTGCGAGTCGATGCTCTGACTCGCCGGTTGATCCTCGAGCCAGGCCGCGGCCCACGCGACGAAGGCGGCCAGAGCGACAAGCGTGCACCCGAGTCCGAACGCGATTCGACGGCTCGTCACCTGAGAGCGCATTCTGGACGCTCGGGCGGGAAGCGTCCAGCCAGGCCGGCCGGTTTACGCGTGTCCGGAGATCGCGTGCGGGACGTACGGCTCTTCGAGCCGCGCGACCTCGTCCGCGTCGAGCGTGAGCTGCTCCGCGGCGACTGCGTCGTCCAGGTGTTCGAGCTTCGTGGCGCCGACGATGGGCGCGGTCACTCCCGGCCTCTGCAGAAGCCAGGCGAGCGCGACCTGGGCGGCCGAGATGCCTCGGGCTGCGGCGAGCTCCACGACGCGGTCGACGACGGCAAAGTCGACGTCCGGCGTGTAGAGGCTGTCGCCGAACGAGTCCGTGCGCGCGCGCTCGGTCAGGCGCTCGCCCTCGCGCGTGCGATTGCCGGCGAGCAGGCCGCGCGCGAGAGGGCTCCAGGGCAGCACGGCGACGCCCTGGTCGATGCACTGCGGGATCATCTCGCGCTCTTCCTCGCGGTAGACGAGGTTGTAGTGGTTCTGCATGGACATGAAGCGCGTGGGCGCGACGCCCTGGGCCTTCGCGAACTGCCAGGCGTACATGCTGCTTGCGCCGATGTAGCGCGCTTTCCCCGCTCGGACGACGTCGTGAAGCGCCTCCATCGTCTCCTCGATCGGCGTCTGCGGATCCCAGCGATGGATCTGGTACAGGTCGACGTAGTCGAGCTCGAGTCGTTCGAGCGACGCGTCGATCGAGGCGAGGACGTGCTTGCGCGAAAGGCCGGCGCCGTTCACTCCCGGCATCGTCCTGCCGTGCACCTTCGTTGCCACGACGTACTCCTCGCGGGTCCCGAACAGCCGTTTCAGGAGGCGGCCGGTGACGCGCTCGCTCTCGCCGCCGTTGTAGACGTCAGCGGTGTCGAAGAAGACGACGCCGCCCTCGACCGCCCGGCGCACGATCGGTTCGGCAGCCTCCTCGTCGAGGGCCCACGGCCGCTCGTCGCTGCGGCCATAGCTCATCATTCCGAGGCAGATTCGCGAGACCCGTAGTCCGGTCCCGCCGAGGTTCACGTGCTCCACGGTCGCACGCTAGCGGGGCCGCCCTAGCCGCCGGCTCCGAAGCCGTCGACGCGCTCTGGGCGAATCTCGATGATCACGCGCTCCTCGCCCGGCCCGAGATACGGGTACTTGTCCTTCCCGAGGTACTTCTTCGCCAGCTTGTCGATGTGCTCGCGCGCGCCCTCCTCGACCACCTTCGCCGGACCGCTGACCATCACGTAGCCGGACTGCTGATCCTCCGCGGGTAGGACCGTGACCGTCGCGCGCGGGTCGCGCTCGACGTTCTTGACCTTCGTCCGCCCGCGGGCGCTGTTGACGAGCACGTTCTCGCCGTCGTAGTCGATCCAGACCGGCGTGGCCTGCGGCGAGCCGTCCTCGCGGATCGTCGCGATCACGCCCCAGTTGCGGTCGGTGAAGAGCGCGGCCTGCTTCTCGTTCAGCGTGGCCATGATTCGGACCCCCTTTCGCATCGTGCCGGGCGAAAACATCGGTGCAGCTGACGGTGTGAACGCGCTACCGGCGGCAAATAGTCCAGCGAGCCGCGGCGCGCGGCGGGAGCGCGGTTATAGGATCCCGCGCGGATCGTCGGCCCCCAGTCTGCGATCCCATACAACTCGGGGGAGGTTCACTCGATGAGCAGCCGAATTCGGCGTTTGCTCGTGTTCACGGCCGTACTGGCCGTCCTGCTCGGGGCGTCCGGTGCTTCGGCGCCGGCCGGTCTCGCAGCCAACCCGACCAACACGAAGGTCGCCGGGATCAACGTCGACTCGACGACGATTCCGCAACTCGAGGCGTTGATGAACTCGCACCGGATCAACGCCGTGATGCTGATGAACTTCTATCTGCGGCGCATCCGCCAGCTCAACCCGATCCTGCACGCGGTGATCACGGTGAGCCCCGCGGCTCGCGCCGACGCACGGGCGGCCGATCGGGCCCGGCGCAGGGGCGATCGTCGCCCGCTGCTCGGGATCCCGATCATCGTCAAGGACAACATCGACACGAGCGGCATGCCGACGACGGCTGGCTCGTGGGCGCTCGCCGGGAGCATGCCCAGCGACGCGTTCATCGTGCAGCGGCTGAAAGCCGCCGGCGCGATCATCATCGCGAAGGCCAACCTCTCGGAGTGGGCGAACTTCCGCTCTGCTCCCTCGTCGAGCGGCTGGACCGGAATCGAAGGCCAGACGAGCATGCCGTACGTGCTCGACCGCAACCCGTGCGGCTCGAGCTCCGGCTCCGGCGTCGCCGCTGCGGCCGACCTCGCGGCCGCGGCCGTCGGCACGGAGACGGACGGCTCGATCGTCTGCCCGTCCGGCGCCAACGGCGACGTGGGGATCAAGCCGACCCTCGGCCTGTGGAGCCGCGCCGGGGTCGTCCCGATCAGCGCCAACCAGGACAGCGCCGGGCCGATCGCCCGCAACGTGACCGACGCCGCCGTGCTGCTGGGCGCAGCGACCGGCGTCGACCCGAACGACGCGGCGACGGCGGCGCAGGCCGGCCATGCCTTCAGCGACTACACGCAGTTCCTCGACCCGCACGCCCTGCAAGGCGCTCGCATCGGGGTCTGGCGGGCCGGCACCTACGACCCGACCCTCGTCGGGTCGGTCATGGATCCGATCCTCGCCAACGTGAAGTCGGCGCTCGAGGCGCAAGGAGCCACCGTCGTCGATCCGACCGACATCGACCTCTCGGCGACGTCGAACGAGACCGGGGCGCTCCTGTGCGAGTTCAAGTCCGACATCGGGACGTACCTCCAGACCTACGTCCACGGCACGAACCCGGTCACCGGCGCGCCCTATCCGCAGACGCTCGCCGACCTGATCGCGTTCGACCAGGCCCACCCGAACCTCGAAGGCCCGTGGAACGACGCGATCTTCGAGGCCGCCCAGGCGACGAACGGCCGTGACGCGGACTGTGCCCAGCTGCGGGACGAGACGACACCGCCCGTCCAGCAGTCGGTCGACGACGTGATGGCCGCGAACCACCTCGACGCGATCGTCGCGCTGACGAACGGGCCCGCCTGGCCGAACAACGCCGACCCGAACGAGGGCGACCTGAACGGTCACTTCGAGCTCTTCGTCGGCTCGTCTTCGGCCGCGGCCGTGTCCGGCTACCCCGACATCACGGTGCCGGCCGGCCACGACGACGGACTGCCGGTCGGGATCACCTTCATCGGCGGCCGCTGGGCCGAGCCGAAGCTCGTCGGCTACGCGTACGACTTCGAGCAGGCGACACACATCCGGGTGCCGCCGCAGTTCATCCCGACGATCGGGGACGCACTCTTCCCCGGAGTCCCGAACCCGTAAGCCGCTCGACGAGACGAGGCCCGGCGTCCGGCCGGGCCTCGTCTCGGCCCGGGAACGCCCGGCTGTCGGTAATAGCCCGCACCGTCGCTGTGGGGCGCTCCGATGCTCGGACGCCTCGCTCGTGCGACCGTTGGCGGCGCGGGTGCCGACTGTTCGAAGATCGACGGCTGCAGAATCGGCTCGGCACCCGCCGCTAACAGTCCGCCCCTCCGAGCGTCCGTACGAGCAATGCGAACCCGTGTGCTCGTCGTCCTCCTGCTCGTCGTCGGCCTCGCGGCCACGGGCCCCGCGTCCGCTCGGCGCGCGGAGCTCCGCGGCGCCCATCCGTGCCCCGGCGTCACCGGGTTCACGTGCGCGACGCTCGACGTTCCGCTCGACCGCGCGCACCCCGGACGCGCGACGCTGCACCTCCGCGTCGGGGCGGGCGACGACGTGCGCGCGCCGCGCGGCGTGCTCCTCGTCCTCTCGGGCGGGCCGGGCCAGCCCGGGCTGCCGATCCTCGACGGTTACCTCACGCGTGCTCTCTCGGCCGAGGTGGACAAGTACCGCATCGTCGTCTTCGACCAGCGCGGAACCGGCGCCGGCGCGCTCGACTGCACGGCGCTCCAGCACGAGATGGGGAGCTCGGACCTCACGCCGCCGAGCGCCGCCGCCGTGCGCGCCTGCGCGAGGAAGCTGGGGGCACGGCGGCAGTTCTTCGGCACCGACGACGTCGTCGCCGACATGGACGCCCTCCGGCGGGCGCTCGGTGTCGACAAGTGGTCGCTCGACGGGATCTCCTACGGCACGTACGTCGGCGAGCGCTACGCGCTCGCGCATCCGTCGCACGTCTCGAAGCTCGTGCTCGACTCGGTCGTGCCGCAGGTGGGGGAGACCGACCTCGGCCTCGTCGAGTACGCAGCGGTGCGGCGTGTGCTCCACGCAGTCTGCGGCGCCGTGTGCGTGTCCGACCTCGCGGCCGTCGTGCGCCGGGATCACCTCGGGCCGCAGCTGTTCGACGCGTTGACCTTCGACAGCATCGCCGACCCGACGTACCGCAAGCTCTGGAACGTGCCGGCTGCGCTGCACGCCGCCCGTCGGGGGAACGGGAAGCGGCTCGACGCCTTCCTCGCGGCTGCGTCGCACTATCAGCGCGCCACGCCCGCGAGCGCGCTCGACCAGGGTCTGCACGCGAGCACGCTCTGCGCCGACTGGCGCTATCCCTGGGGGAGCTTGGCCGCACCGCTTGCCGGCCGCGCCGCGAAGGTCCGTGCCGCGGTAGCCCGGATCCCCGCCGCGAAGCTCTATCCGTTCGACGCCCGGACGGCGTCGGGCAACGGGTTCGTCCGGCAGTGCCTGCCGTGGGCCCCGACCAGGCCCACGCCGCTGCCGCGCGGAAAGCTGCGCGTGCCGACCCTGCTCGTCAACGGCACCCACGACCTGTCGACGCCGCTCGCCTGGGCTCGCCAGGAGCTCACGCTCACGACCGACGGGAAGCTCGTCCTCGTCCGCGGCGCAGGACACTCGGTGCAGGGGCGGGCCGCGAGCAGCGTCGGCCGCAGAGCGGTCGCCCGCTTCCTCCTCGGATCGCAACCGGGATAATCCGCGCGTTGCGGAAGGCGACGACCTGGAAGGGGAGCGAATGACTGGAGTGAGGTGCGCCTTGCTCGCGGTGGTCACGGCCGCGGTGCTGGCGCTGAGCGCGTCTGCCACGGCCGGCACGGGCAACGGCGCAAGAACGGCCACGTCGGGGGTGGCCGGCGCAAGCACCGCCGGCTGTCTGGCGCACATCCTCGGCGGGCTCACGGCCGCCGACAGCGACTGGACGGACTACTACACGTCGGGGTGCACGGGGCACGACGAGCCCGAGCTCGACCCGGTCTCCAAGGCCCCGCGCTCGGCGCAGAACATCACGTGGCGAGTGCAGCTGCCCGCGGACGGCGCCGTCGTCCCGGTCTCGAGCGTCGGACCGACGTTCTGGTTCGGCGGCACCGTGAAGGACTCGAACCCGCACAAGATCGGCGGGGAGGGATTCCTCGAGCTGCAGTTCTATCCCGACTCGCTCACGAAGAACTGCACGGGTAATGGCGGCTTCTCCCTCATCCACGCGCCGAACGTCTACACCGCCTGCTCGCCGGTCTGGACGCTGCGCAAGCGCGGGCGAGACGTCTCCGAGCCCGCCGCGTTCAACGGCATGCTCACCGACGCTTCGGGCAAGAACCCGTTCGTCATGCACGCCCTCGACGTCGTCGACGTCCACATCTGGGCGCCGTCGGCCCGCGCCGCCTACCGCGAGCAGGTCGCCGACGAGACGAGCGGAAAGACCTCGAGCGTGCTCGTGCTCGACAGCCCGTCGGACGGGCCGCTGACTCCCCAGTTCTCCACCAACCAGATCGGCCATGCGCTCGACTGGGGCGGCGTCTGGGACACGCCGATGGCATTCGTCTGGGAGATCGGCCACTCGGATCTCTACGGAGACCACCCGGGCGCCTTCTGCGTCCCGGGGCAGACGTTCTGCGGCTCGTTCAACAACGACAACTGGGCCGGCTTCACCCCGATCCGCATCTTCGACGCCACCTTCGGGGACGGCTCGCACCAGCAGCACTGGGCCGTCGTTTCCGACACGGGCGGCATCGCGGAGGTGCTCGGCAACTCGTTCGTCGGTCCCACCGACTGCTCCGCGTACGGCGGTCCGTTCTGCATCTACCCGTGGTTCTCGTCGGACTCGGGCGGCGCCCTCAACTACGGCGTCAACTACGCCGACACGGCCGACAGCTTCGGCGAGGCGACGCAGTTCGATCAGACGACCGACTGCCCGGAGGACGGGGTCTTCGCCGGCGGGACGTACTGCGACACGGTCATCAAGTAGCCGCGAAGGGAGGAGGCGGGCGCCGGCGGTGCCCGCCTCCAACTCCCCCGGTCGGGTGACAGGAGAGCCGGCGCGCGTGGCGGAATGGTCGGCATGGGCGCTGCCATTCGCCGGGCTCGGTCGCGGAGCACGCCGGTCACGGCCGGTCTCGTCCTCGCGGCCGTCCTCGCGGTCGCGCTCCGGCTCGACCTGAGCGGAGCGCGTCTCGACACCGGCATCCCCGCCGCGTTGGTTCTCGTCGTGCTGGCGGCGCTCGCAAAGCGCGTCACCCTGGCCGTAGCCCCGGGGTTCGGCGCAGCGGGCAGGGCCGTCCCGATCGCCGGCCCGTTCGTCGTCGCCGCGTCGCTCGTCGGCGGCCCGCTCGTGGGCGCGTGCGCGGGTGCCTCCACCGGCCTCGGCGCCGGCGCACTGCAGGGATTCGCAGTGGGTCTGGTGGGGGAGCAGCTCTCCCACCGTGGAGCGTCGGGTGCCGTGGTGCTCGCGTCACTCGGGTTGCTGACCGGCTTTGCGCTGAGCGGACCGGCGGCGTCGTGGCGGACGAGCCTCCTGCTCTGGCTGCTGCCCGTGCCGCTCCTCGTAGCGTTCCTCTACATCTTCGAGACGGCACCGGGGCTCGCCCTGGCGTTCGTCGCGGGCCTGCTGCTCGTGATCGCGGCCGGAAACGTCTCGCGGCGTGGGTTGGAGCGGACGCTGGCGACGGAACGCTCGCGGGCGCGGGTCGACGCACTGACGAACGCGCCGAACCGCTACGCGCTCGCCGAGGCGCTCGCCGCCGAGCAGGCGCGGATCCGGCGCGGCGCACCGACGGCCGCACTCTGTTTCCTCGATCTCGACCGTTTCAAGACGGTCAACGACACGTACGGCTATGCGGCCGGCGACGCGCTGCTCGTCGATCTCTACGAGCGCCTGCGGAGCGAGCTGCGCGCGAGTGATGTCGTCTTTCGCTGGGGTGGGGAGGAGTTCGTCGTGCTCGCACCGCACGTCGAGAGTGCGGAGCTCGCAGACTTCGCCGAGCGCCTCCGGCTGCTCGTGGCGACGAGGCCGTTCGCGATCGACGGTCGGCCGCGCACGATCACGAGCTCGGTCGGCGCCGTGCTCCTCGACGAGACCCGTTCGGCCGACCGCGCCGTCGAGGCAGCAGGCCGTCTCGTGCGCAAGGCCAAGCTGACGCGCAACACCGCGGTGGTCGACCGCAGCGCGTCCTGCCCCGGCGCACGCGGCGCCGAGGGAGGACGACTGAAGGTGGCTGCTACCTAGCTGCCCGGTACGAGACCTGGATCATCTGGCTCACGCCGGGAGCCAGATGATTCGCGTAGTGCCCCGGCGTGGACGGGATCCCCGTATCGCCGTCGAAGCTCGGGTCGCTCGCCGAGTCGATGACGAAGTCGCCGTTGGTCGGGTCGATGTGCGCCGCGTAGATGTCCAACCCTTCGTGGCCTGCCCCCGCCGAGCCGGGACCTCCACCACCTGTCGTGTGCCCGCAGCCGGTGAGCTGTGCATCACCCGTGATCGAGCCGTTCGACCACTGGTCGAACTCGATCCAGCCCCAGAAGCCGCCCTCTGAGCCTGCGCAGAGCGACGGGCTGTCGCAGTTCATCGAAAGCCCGATCTGCCATGTGTTGTGGCTTGCGCCGCCGCCGTACGCGCCGGCAGGCGAGGCAAATCCGGCCGCGAGCGCCGCCGCAGCGCCGAGCACGGCGATCACGATCACCAAACGCCGCATTCTCAATGCTCCCTTCTCTCGATCCCCTGTAGCTGCGACGGAGTCTGGTCCGGCCCCCGCATCTCGTCAACGGGCTCGCGGCGCTCGGGCGCTGGGCAATGCCAGCGCGCCCGATGCGCGCCGATCCCTGGCACCATGGCGGGCAGATGAAAGGCCTCGCCGTCCTCGTGCTCGGCGCCGTGCTCGCGGTCACCGCGGGGACGAGCCGCGCAGCAACCCGTCACGCCTCGCTCCGCCCCGGCGTCGCGCGCGTCACGCACGCCCAGTCGCGCGAGATCCGCGCGGCCGGCGAGTGGCATCGCGGCTGCCCGGTCTGGATGTCCGAGCTGCGCGTTCTCACCTATCGCTACCACGGCTTCGACCACAGGACGCATCTGGGCCAGATCGTCGTCAACGCGAGCGTTGCGCAGCCGCTCGCCAAGGTCTTCGCGACGCTCTACCGCCTGCGATTCCCGATCCGGGACGGCGCCTTCGCGTCGACGTACGGCCCGCATCCGGACCAGAGCGGTGACGTCACGGCGTCGTTCGAGTGCCGCGACGCCGCCGCGTCGCCGTGCAGCAGCGCGAGCAGGACGCATCACTGGTCGATGCACGCGTTCGGCGAGGCCGTCGATCTCGACCCGCGGGAGAACCCCTACGTCGGTTGCGGGATGACGCGCGACAAGACCGCGATCTCGTACCTGAAGCGGTCGCATCACCGGCCCGGCATGGTCACGCCGGCCGTCCGTAGCGCCTTCGCGTCGGTGGGTTGGGGGTGGGGAGGCTCGTGGGTCGGCTCGACGAAGGACTACATGCACTTCTCGACCAACGGCCACTAGGCGGATCGACGCAGCCGGACTGGGAAGCTCCGGACTGGGAAGCTAGAGCCTAGGCGCCGACGACCTGGACGAGCCAGCGCCGGTCGCGCTCGCGGTCGAGCTCGATGAAGAGCACGCGCTGCCACGTCCCGAGCTGGAGCTCGCCGTCGCGCACGGGCACCGACTCGCCGGCGGTGCCGAGGAGCATCGCCATGCAGTGCGAATGGCCGTTGCCCTGATCCATGTCCTCGGGGCAGATGTTCTCGGTGCGCCGGTCCCAGTCGTCGTGCGCGTAGTAGCCCTCGCTCGGCACGAGCCGGCGGAGCAGGTCACAGAAGTCCTCGAGGAAGCCCGTCTCCATCTCGTTGACCCGCACGCAGCACGTCGTGTGCGGCGAGTAGATGCACGCGATGCCGTCGACGACGCCGGTCTCCCGGACGGCGTTCTGGACGTCCTCCGTGATGTCGTTGACGGTGAGGCCGCCCGTCGTGCGCAGACGCGTCTCGTGCTGGAACACCTTCATCGTGGCGGCCATTCTGCGGGAATCGTTACCCGACGCGCCGGCCGAACTGCCACACCCTCAGTGGATCCTGCACGACCCGGCCGAGTGGACGAGGCCAGGCAACTCGGTGATAATCCCCCGCAGCGGCTGCCAACCTCGTCGTAAGGGCCGACGGCAGGGGAGAGAGCGAGCTCGCTCGGCGTGACCGGCATTCGCGCATTCGACAACGAACCTGGGGGAGGGCAAACGATGCACCGAGGCTTAATGCCTGTCGCGCTGCTCGTCGCGGTAGGGGTGGTCTTGTTTGCAACAGCGGCGGGGCAGGCAAGTGGCGTCTCCGCCGAGTCGCTCTACGTCGTCCAGTTCGCGGGTCAGCCGCTCGCGACATATTCGGGCGGCGTGCACGGATTCACCGCGACGCGGCCCGAGAAGGGTCAGCGGATCAACACGCACACGGCGAACGCCACGGCGTACAGCAAGTATCTCGCGAACGGCCAGCATGCCGTCCTCGCCGATGCGGGGATCGCGGCCGACAAGGTGGTCTACTCGTACACCACCGCGCTCAACGGCATGGCCGTGAAGCTCACCGACAAGCAGGCGAGCGCGCTCGCCGGCACGCCGGGGGTGCTGGGCGTCTGGAAGAACAGGATCTCGACGATCCAGACCACGCCTCAGCCGCCGACCCCCGCGTTCCTCGGGCTCACCGGCGCGTCGGGCGTCTGGGCCAAGCAGTTCGGCGGCGACGCGCACGCCGGGCAGGGGATCATCATCGGCGACATCGACACCGGCTTCTGGCCGGAGAACCCGAGCTTCGCCGCGCTGTCCGAGCCTCGCGCGGACGACGCGATCATCGCCGCGAAGTTCCACGGCATCTGCGACACGAGCGGCGAGGATCCGGTCACGTGCAACAGCAAGGTGATCGGCGCCCGCTACTTCGACTCGGCGGGCCTTTCCACCGTCAATCCCGGCGAGTTCACCTCGCCGCGCGACTTCGACGGCCACGGCTCGCACACCGCGTCGACCGCGGCCGGCGATCCGGTCGAGGGCACCATCAACGGCGCAGACGTCGGCCCGCTCGAGGGCATGGCACCCGCCGCACGCCTGTCGATCTACAAGGTCCTGTACGAGAACCGGGCGGGCACGACGGCGCAGGGCAGCGACGCCGACATCGTCGCGGCGGTCAACGACGCGATCGACGACGGCGTCGACGTCATCAACTTCTCGGTCGGTGACAACGTGGACACGTTCGGCCCCGAGGAGCTCGCGTTCCTCAACGCGGCAGCGTCGGGCGTATTCGTGTCCGCGGCCGCCGGCAACGCCGGTCCGGGCGCGTCGACGATCGACAACGCGATGCCGTGGGAGACCACCGTCGCCGCAGGGACGTTCGACCAGAGCTTCCCGAAGACGGTCACGCTCGGCAACGGCGCGACGTACACGGGCGTCGGGCGCGGGGTGGGCGTATCTTCCTCGCCGCTCATCGACTCCGTGGACGCCGGGCTCACCGGCGCGGACGCCACCTCGGTCGAGCTCTGCTTCTCGGGCGGCTTCCTCGATCCGGCGAAGGTTGCCGGCAAGATCGTGCTCTGCAAGCGCGGCGTGAACGCTCGCATCGACAAGAGCCTCGCGGTGAAGCAGGCCGGCGGCGTGGGGATGATCCTCTACAACGCGAGCGACGCACAGGAGTTCGACGCCGACTTCCACTTCGTCCCGACCGCCCACATCAACAACACGGACGGCCTGGCGATCAAGGCGTACATCCACTCCGCCGCGAACCCGACCGCGTCGCTGAGCGACACGACCGTCCCGACCCGCGTCGAGGCGCCGGTCGTCGCCGGCTTCTCGTCGGCCGGCCCGTCGCTGTTCAACGGCGGTGACCTGGGCAAGCCGGACGTGCTCGCCCCGGGCGTCGACATGGTCGCCGCGGTCTCGCCGCAGAACCATTCGGGCAACCTCTGGGACAGCGAGTCCGGCACGTCGATGGCGACTCCGCACATCGCGGGCGTCGCGGCGCTGCTCATGTCCAAGCACCCCGACTGGGACCCGATGGAGGTCAAGTCGGCGATCATGACCACGGCGAACCCGTTCGACAACGACGGCAACCCGATCCAGCGGGCGGGCGTCGATGCGACGCCGCTCGACATGGGCTCCGGCGAGGTCACCCCGGCCCCGGCGTTCGATCCGGGCCTCGTATACGACAGCGGGATCGTCGACTGGCTGCAGTACAGCTGCGGCGTCGGCGTCCACCTGTTCACGAGCAACGGCGACGTCTGTGACCAGGTCGGCTCGATCAAGGCCAACCAGCTCAACTATCCGTCGATCGCTGCCGGCGCGCTGCCGGGCACGGAGACGGTCACGCGGACGGTCACGAGCGTCGCCAAGCTGCCCGGCAACTACAAGGTGAGCGTCACGAACCCGGCGGGCTACCAGGTCTCGGTCAGCCCGTCCCACTTCGTAATCCTCCCGGGGCAGCGCAAGACGTACACGGTCACGATCACCCGCACCACCGCACCGCTCGACCAGTACGAGTTCGGACAGCTCGTGTGGAGGGACCAGCTCGGCCACGCGGTCCGCAGCCCGATCTCGATCCAGGGCGTCGCGCTGGCCGCGCCGTCCGAGGTCTCGGAGAGCGGAGCCACGGGTTCCGACCCGCTGTCGCTGACGGCCGGCTACACCGGCACGCTCACCACGAGCGTCCAGGGGATGGCCCAGGCGAGCGAGACGGACCTCCCGCTGGTCGTGGACGGAACGCACCCGTTCAACACGGCCGCGCCCGGCACGTCGGACGCGACCGGAGAGGTCGACGTGACGATCCCTGCCGGCACGCCGCTGGCGCGCTTCGCCACGTTCGGCAACGACTATCCGGCCGGCACGGACGTCGACGTCTACGTCTACAAGAACGTCGCGGGCGTCCTGCACGAGGTCGGCCAGAGCGCAGGCTCGACGGCGTCGGAGTCCGTCACGCTCGGCAACCCGAGTGGGGACTACGTGATGTTCGTCAACGCGTTCGCGTCGCCGACCGGCTCGGTGACGGCCAAGGCGAACGTGTTCGTGGTGCCTGCCACCGACTCCGGCAACCTGACGGCGACGCCGACCTCGCAGTCGGTCACGCTCGGCGGTGCCGCGACGGTGACGCTGAACTGGTCGGGCCTCGCTGCCGGCCGGTACCTCGGCATCGTGAACTACGGCGATGGGACGAACGCGATCGGCTCGACGCTCGTCTCCGTCGACAACCACTAAGCACTCGTAAAGACACGGCCGGCCCGGCTCCGCTTCGGCGGGGCCGGGCCGCTGCCGCTCGAACCGAGAATGGGCCCGCCTGGATTCGAACCAGGGACCAACGGATTATGAGTCCGCTGCTCTAACCAGCTGAGCTACGGGCCCGCCGGTTTCAGGCCGAGCGTATCGCCCGCCGCAGCGAGAGCCACAGCACGGCGAGGACGGCGAGCGGGAGCAGCCACCAGGCAGCGACGCCCGCCGCGGCGAGAGCGGCGGTCGCGCCGATCGCGACCACGACGAGCACGGCGACGACCCAGTCGTCGCCGATCACGAAGTCCCACCAGAAACGGCCGAATGCCGCGAGCCGGCTCATGCCTCGACCGTGCGGAGGACGGACCGGCGCTCGCGCTGCAGCAGCCGCACGCACAGGATCGACGAGAGGACGACGAAGCCGAGCACGCCGAGCAGCGAGGCGTCGGATCCCGGCCAGTCTGCCCCGGCGCCCTCGGCCGACCAGAAGATCCCGAACGTCGTCAACATCACGCCGACCGCGAACTTCATCCAGTTCTCGGGCACCCGGGCGAGCGGCGCGCGCACGGCGATGCCGACACCGGCGACGAGCACCAGGGCTGCGGCGGCGCCCACGGCCGCGAGCGGGACCGAGCCCTGCGCGCTGCCGAAGGTGAGGACGATGAACACGACCTCGAGCCCTTCGAGCAGGACGCCTTTGAAGGCGAGCGTGAAGCCGTACCAGTCGACGCCGCCACGCTCGAGGTGCGCCGCGCCGCGCGCGTCGGCGAGCTCCCGGGCGAAGATCGCGTCCTCGTCGTGCAGCGCCTTGTAGCCGCTCGCGCGCAGGATCGCCTTGCGCAGCCACTGCAGTCCGAACACGAGGAGGAGCCCGCCGACGACGAGCCGTAGGCCCTGCAACGGGATCACGGTGAGCGCCGGACCGAGCGCCGCCACGGTGACCGCGAGCACGAGCGTCGCAGCTCCGAGCCCGGTCAGGGCCGAGCGCCAGCCGCGCGCGAGCCCCGCGGCGAGGACGATCGTGAGCGCCTCGACGAATTCGACACCGCTGGCGAGGAAGGCGGAGAGAACGAGAAACGTGTTGCCGGTGCTCATCAAAGACCCCAGTGATCCCGAGGCTGAGGGTAGCCGGGCGCATCGTTCACGCCGGCCGCAGCCGTGGCGACGTCGGCCGGGTATGTCCGCAAGCCCTTGAACAGGAGCCACGCGCTCGCGCCGAGCGGTACGAGCATGACCGCGAACGTCCACTGCAGGCCCGACCGCCCACCGCCGAAGACATGGTCGGAGACGGCGCCGAAGAGGAGCGGTGCGAGCGCCATCGCGAGCGAGCGCAGGAACGTCCGCACCGCCTCGGCGCGGCCCCAGAGGAGCGGCGGCATGATGTCGAGCCGCGCCGCGTCGAGCGGCGGGTTCTGCGCGCCGAGGAAGAACGCGGCCGCGACGAGGTACGGCACCGCGGTGACCGCGCCGCGCGTGAAGATCGCCGGCACGAACAGGACGGTGGTCAGCGCCGCCGCGACGGCGGGGGTCCAGACGCGCGCGTTCAGCAGGCCGCGCTTGAGCAGCCAGTCCCCGACCGCGCCGCCGAAGAGGACACCGGCGAGGGCCCCGACTCCGACCACGAGCAGGAGAGTGCTCGCGAGCGCCTGGTCGATCCCGTACTGCTCCTTCGAGAACTCGAGGCCGAACGTCTGCAGGCCGGCGAGGAAGTAGTAGCCGCACGCGCTCGCGGCGATCAGGACGACGTTCGTGCGGACGCGGAGGACGTAGCGCGTGGCCCGCAGGAGCCCCATCCGCCGCGCCGCGCGCGGGTCGACGATGAGCTCCGACTCCGGCACGAGGCCGCGCTCACGCGCGAGCCGCTGTGCGTCGGTCTCCGTCGTCGTCTCGTCCGGCTCCAGGGCGGGCGGAGCCTCCGAGTCGTGGGCGAGCACGCCCTTGCCTCCGCGCTCGGGCTCGCGCAGGCGCCAGACGACGAGGGCGAGCGCGAACGCGGGGAGCGAGAGGATGACGAACGCGGCCCGCCAGGAGACCGCCGCGATGTTGCCCGTCACCGCGAAGCCGACACCTGCGCCGAGATACTCGCCGGCGAGGATCACGCCGTAGATCCGGCCGCGCTCCCAGCTGCCGAACCAGTCGCCGACGAGCGAGGCGACCATCGGCCCGGCCGAGGCGGTCACGGCGCCGAGGAAGAGGCGGGCCAGCAGGAGGTCGCCGAAGCTCCCGGCGGTCGCGCTCCAGAGCATCGCGGCGCCCCAGAGGACGATCGTCGCCCCGAGCACGCGGGTCCGCGTGACGCGGTCGGCGAGGACGCCGAACGGCAGCGTCGCGACGGCGCCGATCAGCGAGCTGACGGCGACGAGCAGCCCGATGTCGGTGTTCGTGATGTGCAGGCCGTGCCGGAGCTCGCTCGCCGACGCGCCGACCGTCGCGGCATCGGCGCCGCTCAGCCCGAGAACCGCGGCGAGGACGACGATGACGCGCGTCCGTTCGGCGCCGCCGAGGGCGACGGTCAGGCGTCGAGCGAAGGCGCTCGCCGCCGCCGACCCGAGGGCGGCGGCATCGGTGAGAACGCGTTGGGTGCGCGACTCCTCGGTGCTCACGACCTCATGGTCGCAGCCGCGTCTACAGGCGGGGGGTCAGACGTCCCGGCGGACGAGCAGAACGGCTGCGACGACGATCGCGGCGGCGCAATAGCCGCCGAAGACGAGCCCGCCGGTGAGCGGCCTCAGCGTGTGCGACGCATGCTGGAGCGCGAAGAGCTGGCGTCCGGCGTCGCTCGGCAGGTACTGGCTGATCGCGTTGTTCCAGCTCGTCGGCAGGACGAACATGAGCGGCGGCAGGACGAAGAAAATGCCGGCGAACGCGGCGATGCCGCCGGCCGTGTTGCGCACGATCGCCCCGATCGCGAGCGCGAAGATCCCCACGAGCATCACGTAGAGGGCTCCGCCGAGCACGGCCCTGGCGACCCCGTGCTGCGTGAACGAGATCTGGAGGATGTCGTGGCGCCCCAGGATCGCCTGGCTCGCGAAGAAGCTCACGAGCACGGCCGGAACCATGAGCGCGAGCGAGACGACGGCGTAGTCGACGAGCTTGGCCCACAGCACGAGCAGCCGCTTCGGCACGGCGGTGAAGGTCGAGCGGATCGAGCCGGTCGAGTACTCCGCGCTGATCAGCAGCACCCCGAGGACGGCGATCGCGAGCTGCGCGACGTTGACGCCCACGAGGGCGATGTCGAGCGGATGGCGGTCGGCGCGCTCCTGCGGCGACATCGATCCCCAGTGCGACGACGTGACGAACGAGAACGCGATCGGGAACGCGACGGTGAGCAGGAAGCCGACGCCGAGCGACCACTTCGTCGACCGCACCGAGCGGAGCTTCGTCCACTCCGAGAGCAGGACGCGATCGAATGCGACGCTTCCCGTGCGCTCGATCCGCGGCAGGCGCACGCTCGGAGTCGCCGCGCTCACGCGACGACCTCCTGCAGCTCGGCCGCGAACTCCACGTCGTCGCGCGTGAGGTTCATGAACGCCTCCTCGAGCGAGGCCTGCCGCGGCGTCAGCTCGTGCAGGACGACTCCAGCGGCGGCGGCCGCCTCGCCGACCTGCTCCGGAGTCAGCCCGTGGACCTCGAGCGCGCCGCGCTCGGCCGCCTCGAACGACACGCCGGGGCCCGCGAGCGTCTCGCGCAGCGACTCGATCTCCGGCGAGCGGACGACCACGACCTTCTGCGAGGCGCGTGAGACGAAGTCGTCGACGCTCGTGTCGGCGATCAGCTTGCCGCGGCCGATCACGATCAGATGGTCGGCGGTGAGCGCCATCTCGCTCATCAGGTGGGAGGAGACGAAGACGGTGCGGCCTTCGGCGGCGAGACCTTTGAGGAGGTTGCGCATCCAGTGGATGCCTTCCGGGTCGAGCCCGTTGACCGGCTCGTCGAGCATCACGGTCTTCGGATCGCCGAGCAGCGCCTGCGCGATGCCGAGCCGCTGTCCCATGCCGAGCGAGAACTTGCCGCTGCGCTTGCGCGCCACCTCGTGCAGGCCGACGAGGTCGATGAGCTCGGAGACCCGGCGCTTCGGGATCCCGTGTGTCTGGGCGAGCGCGAGCAGGTGGTTGTGGGCGGAGCGTCCGGTGTGGACCGAGCGGGCCTCGAGCAGCGCACCGACCTCGTGGAGCGGCGCCGTGTGCTCGCCGTAGTGGCTGCCGTTGACGGTCACGTCGCCGCGCGTCGGCGCGTCGAGACCGAGGATGAGGCGCATCGTCGTCGACTTGCCGGAGCCGTTCGGCCCGAGAAAGCCGGTCACGATGCCGGGCCTGACCGTGAAGCTGAGCCCGTCGACGGCCCGTTTCGAGCCGTAGTCCTTCGTGAGGTCGCGTGCCTCGATCACGGCTTGAACCTAGCCACGCTTGGTGAGCGCCGGGTGAGGATGTGCGGGTGACGCTCGGCTTCATCGTCTCGACGCACACGATCGACGGCTGGCTCGAGTCGTACGGCTACCTCGTCGTCTTCCTGCTCGTGATGATCGAGAGCATCGGCGTGCCCGTGCCCGGCGAGACCGCGCTGATCGGGGCCGCGCTGTACGCCGGCTCGACCCACAAGCTCGAGATCTGGTGGATCGTCGCGGTCGCGATCGCGGGAGCGGTGCTCGGCGACAACATCGGCTTCGCGATCGGACGCTACGGCGGCGCCAAGCTCCTCCTGCGCTACGGGCACAAGATCCGCCTGCACGAGGCGCGGCTCAAGATCGGGATCTGGCTGTTCCGCCGCCACGGCGGCAAGGTCGTCTTCTGGGGGCGCTTCGTCTCGATCCTGCGCACGTGGGCGGCGTTCCTCGCCGGCGCGAACCACATGGAGTGGCGCCGTTTCCTCTTCTACAACGCGGCGGGCGGCACGGTGTGGGCGACGCTCTACGCCGTGGCGTACTACGAGTTCGGCGGCGCCCTGAGGAAGCTGAGCACCACGATCGACGTCGCCCTCGGCGTGACCGGAAGCGTGGTCCTCGTCGCGTTCGTCGTCTGGTCGAAGCGAAAGGAGGCCGAGCTGCAGGAGCGCGCCGAGCAGGAGATCGAGGGCTCGGTCGCGGAGGAGCTCGGTGAGGACGAGCCGGGTCCGTAAGCTGGGAACATGTTCCTCTTCGCGAAGAAGGTCGAGCAGGTCAAGCCCGAGGATGCGCTGCCCGGGCGCGAACACGCCATGCCCGTGCCCGAGCGGCACGAGGTGCTCGGGACACCGCTTCAACCCCCGTTCCCGGACGGCCTGGAGCAGCTCGTCGTCGGGATGGGCTGCTTCTGGGGCGCCGAGCGCGTCTTCTGGCTGGCCGACGGCGTCTTCACGACCGCGGTCGGCTATGCCGGCGGCTACACGCCGAACCCGACGTACGAGGAAGTCTGCAGCGGGCGAACGGGGCACACGGAGGCCGTCCTCGTCGTCTTCGATCCGGTCACGATCTCGCTCGACGGCGTGCTTCGCCTCTTCTGGGAGGGCCACGATCCGACGCAGGGCCCGCGCCAGGGAAACGACGTCGGCACGCAGTACCGCTCGGCGGTCTACTGGGCGGACGACGCGCAGCGGGCCGCGGTCGAGTCGTCGCGCGCGATGTACCAGGCGGAGCTCGCGCGCGCCGGCTACGGGGAGATCACGACCGAGATCGCGGCGGCCGGGCCGTTCTACTACGCCGAGGACTACCACCAGCAGTACGTCGCGAAGAACCCGAACGGCTACTGCGGGCTCGGCGGCACGGGCGTCGCCTGCCCGGTCGGGCTCAAGACCGCGTAACGAGCGCCTTCTCGCTCTTCCTTCTGCTCGTACATCGCCGAGTCGGCGCGCGAGAGGAGGCCTTCCGCGTCCTCCCGGCGGTTCCAGGTGGCGGTGCCCGACGCCGCCGTCACCGCTCCGGCCGGAAGGCTCGCGGCGAGCCGCTCGGCGATCCGGGCCGCAACGGACGCGTCGGCCTGGTCGAGGATCACGGCGAACTCGTCGCCGCCGATCCGGCCGAGGATGTCGCTGTCGCGGAGCACCGAGGACCAGCACGCGCTGACGGTGCGGAGCAACCGGTCGCCGGCGGCGTGCCCTTGCTCGTCGTTGACCTGCTTGAAGCCGTTGAGATCGAGCACGACGAGGCTGAGGGGTGCGCCCGAGCGGCGTGCGCGGGCGAGCGCGTGCTCGAGGTGGTCGTTCCAGCTGCGCCGGTTCGCGAGGCCTGTCAGCTCGTCGGTGAGCGCGAGGCGGTGGAGCTTCTCGAGGAGCTCTGCGCGGGCGAGGGCGCTTCCGATCATGTCGGCGAGCAGCGTGAGGATCCGGACGTGCTCGGGCCGAAACGCGTTCGGGCTCGCGCGGTAGGCCTTGAGCACGCCGGACGTCTGCGCGTCGTGGCGGAGCGGGACGACGACGAGCGAGCGCGCCCCGACGCGGCGACAGGTCTCGAGGTCGACGCGCTCGTCGGTCTCGGAGTCGTCGCAGACGAGCGTCTCTCCCGTCCGCAAGGCGAGGCCCGAGATCGCGGTCGCGCTCGGCAGTCGGAGGCCGACGAAGGCCTCGGCGGTTCCCGAGGCGGCGCGGTAGACGAGCTCGTCGCCGTCGGGAATCTCGACGACGGCCGCGTCGGCGCCGGTCAGGCGGCTCGCCTCCTGCACGACGGCGGCGAGCACGGCGTCGAGGTCGAACTCGGAGGTCGCGATCGCGTTCTGCGCCTCGGCGAGGCGGTCGAGCTCGCGCGCGCGGGCCGTGGAGAGCTCGGTGTGCTCTTCCTGTGTGCGCATGACGCGGTCGGCGCCGAGCCCGACGAAGAGCGAGACCAGTGACCAGAGGACGACGCCGCGCCAGCCGTTGGACGGGTAGAGCGGCGCCCCCTCGACGAGGATCGGCAGCGCGAACAGGAGCGCGGTGCAGGCGCTGATCGCGTACACGCCGCGCCTGCCGAGGACGAGCCCGGTCCAGACGACGGGCACGAGCACGAGCGGGGAATAGCCCGAGTTGCTCCCGCCCTGTGCCTGGCGCAGAAGCGCGATGAACAGGTCGCAGCCAATCGGGACGAGAAGCAACGCCCAGGTGGGGAACTGTCTCCGCTGCAGCCACGTCGCCAGGATCAAGAGGGCGAAGGCGACGCCGCCCGCGGCCTCGAACACCGGCATGTCGGTCCGCGCGGGCCAGAGGCGCGCCGTGGAGAAAGCGAGCGCCGCCGCGCCGGCGGCGAGGATCAGGGGCCGGCCGGAGTGCAGCCGGGGCGCTGCTTCCGAACGCATGCCGGTAACATCGGCTTCCGCTGTTGCTTGCTTGAGCGTCCCGCGAAACTCGCAGCCGAGGTCGGTCGTTCCCTTCCCGACAGCTCACGGGAGGTACGTCATGGGAGACCGCATGCAGCGCGTGAAGGGGAAGGCCAACGAGATCGCGGGCAAGGCGAAGGCCAACACCGGCTACGAGACGGGGCGAGGCAAGACCGAGGCCGAGGGCGTCGGCAAGATGGTCAAGGGCAAGGGGCAGCAGGCCGCGGGCAAGGCTCGGAGCGCGGTGAAGAAGAAGACGCGCTAGCGGCTAGCCGGCGGCGTCGCCGTTGAGGAAGAAGGAGGCGAAGGAGCCGGCGACGACGGTCACGACGAAGACCGACCAGAACTCGAGCACCACGTCGACGATCTGACCGGCGCCCGTCACCGGATTCTTGAGCGACGACGAGACCGTGAGGATCTGCACGGTCGAGAAGAAGAGCGCGTCGCCGAAGCCGTGGATCTCGCTCCCCTTGAGGCCGCTCTCGAACGACCACATGAGCGCCGCGCCCACGAGGTCGACGACGACGGACAGCCCGAAGGCGATGACGATCCGTGCCAACAGCCGCCGGTGACGCTCGCCCCACGAGGTGAGGCGCCGTAGTTCCTCGCGCACCATCACCCGTGGCATGCCCGGATTTGACAGGAGTGCAACGGGGCTGTTGAGTCCGGGCATTCCTCCGCGCGTGACGGGGGTCGACAGGAGGGGACGATGAAGCGGTTTTCGATGCTCGTCGGGGTCGCGGTTGTCGCCGCGGCCATGTACGTGGCCGCCGCGCCGGGGAGTCAGCAAGCGAAGGCGCCGACAGCGAAGCAATTCAAGGCGCTGAAGGCCCAGGTCGCGACGATTTCCAAGAAGTTGAAGACAACGCAGACCGATCTCCAGGACCTAGCCGTGGCCTACGTCCACTGTTCACTGCCGTCGGAGATCGGTATTGCTCAGTTCACCGTCTCGAACACGATCGGGCTGCATCCCACTGCGCTCGATCTCACGGCAACGTCTCCCACGTATGACGTTACGCCCTTCGACGCCACTGATCCTGCGTGCCAGTCCTTGGTAGGCGTCGCCGCGGGCGCCGAGCGACCGCTCAATGCAGCGGCGTTCGCCCGGAAGTTCGCTAGTAGGCCCTGAGCTAACCCTGAAGCGCCAGGAGGGCGGCCGCGCGCCGCCCTCCCGGCCATCCTCCTACGCTGCGATCTGCTCGGCCTCGTACAGCCGGTAGAGGTCGGGCTCGCAGGCCTCGAAGCCGTCGACGATGTCGGGGTCGAAGTGACTGCCGCGGCAGCGGCGAATCTCCTCCGCGGCAGCCTCCCACTGGACCGGCTCGCGATACGGACGTGCGTCGGTCATGGCGTCGAGCGAGTCGACGACGGCGAAGATCCGCGCGCCCAACGGGATGCTCTGCTCGGAGAGCCTGTCTGGGTACCCGTTCCCGTCCCACCGCTCGTGGTGGGAGCGAATGACACGCGCGCCTTCCTGGTTGAGGAGCGGAACGTGGGCGAGCAGCCGCTCGCCGAGCTCGGCGTGCTCCTGCATCCGCCGTCGTTCGGGTGCAGTGAGCCGGCCGGGCTTGAGGAGAATTCCGTCGGGGATGCCGATCTTACCGACGTCGTGCAGGAGGAAGCCCCACTCGAGGCTCGGATCGTCGAGCAGGTTCGGCGCGACCTCGAGCGTGAGCCTCGTCGCGTACGAGGTGACCCGGCGCGAGTGCCGGCTCGTGCCGAAGTCGCGCGACTCGAGCGCCGAGGCGAGCACGGCGACGGTCTGCGCGTACGCCTCGGTCAGGAGCTGGTGCTGGCGGCGGCCGATCTCGATCAGCCGGTTCAGGTTGGCGGCGTCGACCGTGTCGGTGCCGCGGTCGATCTCGCCGAGGCCGGACTGGCGGATCAGAGGCGTGATCAGCGCGATCAACTCGAGTGGGCTGAACGGCTTGCGCAGGAACGCCTCGGCGCCCGCCTTCCGCGCCGCGCGCCCGGCCTCCTCCGAGCCGCTGATCGCGACGATCGGGATCCTGCGCGTCGTCGGGGTCTCGCGCAGCCGCTCGAGGTAGAAGATTCCGTCGATCCCCGGCAGGCCGATGTCGAGCAGGATCGCGTCGGGACGCGACTCGACGAGCGACCGCTCGGCCTCGATCACGTCGTACGCCGTGTCCACTTCGAACCCCTCCAGCTCGAACGTCGTCCGGATCAGCTCGCAGAGCAGCCGGTCGTCGTCGATGACCAGTATCCGGCCCGTGCGGCCCATGTTCGCAACCCCCCTGCTTCGCTGACGGCAATCGCTCTGCGTTCGTTGTCGGCAGGCACGCGACTTGCGACAAGGACAGCGTCGGGCGCGGATCGGTGAGATGCGCGAAGGAGTTTCTTCCGGAACCTCAACCAACCTACCCCGGCAAGATCACCCGGAAGGGGTAGGTCCGGCGGCCTAGCGGCGGGCCCGAACCAGCCGGACGCCGAGGAGTTCCTGCAGGCGGCGGGCGAAGCTTTCGCCACGGCGGTGGTCGATGAGCGGCTCCAGCCGTCGTCCGCCGAGCGTGAAGCCGATCGGGTCACAGACGCCCGCAGACGTGTCCGGCACGCCGGCCCGGGCCACCGGGGTGCCGTCGGCGCGCCGGAACGAAAGGGTGATCTGTGCCGCCAGCGTCAGCGGACAGGCCACGGCGACGCCCGGCGGGTCAACCGGCAGAGCGTCGAACCAGCGCACGATGCGCGCGACCTTCGCGGGGTTCTTCACGTCGACCGAGACTCTCGGTGTGCGGACGCCGATCTCGCGCGTCGCGGCCGGGACCCGCTCGCTCGCCGCGCGGGGATACGTCCATTCGACCTGCACGTCGGCTCGGATCAGGGTGTGGGTGGGCAGGCCGAGGCTCGTCACGTCGAGGAAGCGGGTCGGGGCGGCCGCCGGCCGGCGGGAGGCCATGGTGATGTAGTGCGGCTTGCGGCTCCCCCAGGTCGCGCCGGACGCTGCGAAGCCGCGCAGACGGTGCGCCCGGAGAAAGGCGATCACGGCTTCGAGCGGCTTCCGCACGCTCCAGAAGCGGTGGACGGCGACTTCCTCGCCGAGCGGCCCCGCTCCGTACCGCCGCATGACACCGCCGTAGTTCGGCAGCGCGCGAAGGCGACGGGCTCCCGGTGGCAACACGAGCCCGCGCAGCAGGCGCGCCGCCTCGCGTGCCGCGGCCCGCTCGCGGCGTGCAGCGATTGCGCGGACGCTCGGCACCCGTGCCTTCACCGCCGTCACCTGCGGCGCCGGCTTCAGACCGGCGCCGCAGGCGATGAGGACGAGGACGAGAGCGCTCGCCGGGAGGGACCAACGCTTCATCCGTGCCCTATACGTCGCCGCGGCCGCGAACGTCACGGAACGTGCGAGAACCGATCGCAGCGGAACCTGGATTTCGCCGGCGGTCCGTCGACAGGCGGAGGCCCCGCGCAGTGGCGGGACCTCCGCGAGCTCGTCGGTCTGCTAGGGAGCCACCTGAACCTGAACGCCCCTGCCGCTGAAGAGGATCGGCACACCGATCGGCAGGATCGGAACTCCTCCGGTCGCCTCGATCAGCATCGAGTTGGAGTGTCCGGCGTCGGAAACCCAGATCGTCGCCGTCTCGAGACCGCCGATGATCTTCACGCCGTCCATCTCGATGACCCCGCCGTTGTCCGACCAACTGGACAGCTCGCCGCTGTCGTGCACGGCGCCGGCCTGACCGCCTGACTTCGGCGGGTTTCCACCGGCTGTCGTGTGGATGCAGTCGGTCTCCTGGTAGTCGCTCTCGGTGCCGGGCCCTAGGGCACCCCAGAACCAGAAGCTGCCGCCCTGCAAGCTGTTGGCGCTGATCTCCACCTGGAACTGCGTTCCGGGCCCGTAATCGGCGCGCGCCGTTGCCGTGCCGCCCGCCAGCAACGCGGCCGTCGTCCCCGCAGCTACCACGAGGGCCAGCGCGCTCTTGCGAAGCTTGCTTGTCAAGTCAACCTCCCCTTACCTTTATGAGTGCGGCTTCCACACTCGGATCGAGTGAAGCTAGGCCGTCTCCCTCGGCAAGTCAAGGCGCAACCCGTCCGATTTTCGAGCCCCGAAGATCGCGCTTATCGCAGGCGCTCGGCGAGGTAGCGGAGCGCGATCGGATAGCGGTACTCGATCCCGCCGTGCTTCGCGTCGAACAGCTCGAAGAAGACGTCGGTGATGCCGAGCTTCTCGAGCTCGCGCCGGAAGGCCTCGGCGCCGAGGTCGAGGAAGAACTCGTCCTTCTTGCCCGCGTCGATGTAGATCGCGCGCAGGCTGCGGAGCGCGTCCGCGTGCCGCGAGGCCATCCGCACCGGGTCCCACGCGAGCCAGCGTTGCCACACCTCGTCCCGGAGCCTCCCGGTCGCGACGTCGAACGGGAGCTCGATCGAGCCGTCCTCGTTCGCCGAGTAGCACGCCGCCATCGCCCATTCGTTGACGAGCGGGAAGTCGGACGGCTTCGAGAGCGGCGGTCGTGAGCGGAAGTCCTCCCAGAAGCGGTCGTACGAGCCGTCGTACTCGTCGCGCAGCGTCCGCGCCACCTCGCCGAACTCGGGCAGGTAGCAGACCTCGAAGAGCGCGTCGCCTGCGTGCGTCGCGAGGCCGCCGAAGACGTCGGGCCGCAGCATCGGCACCACCATCGCGCCGTAGCCGCCGCTCGACTTGCCGGTGAGGCCGCGGTGGCCCGGCTCCGCCAGCGTCCGGTAGCGCGAGTCGACGAACGATACGACGTCGTCGCAGAGGTACTCGCAGTAGCGGCCCGTTCCCGCCGAGTCGATGAACTGGGAGCCGCCGTAGGACGTCCAGCAGTCGACGAGAACGACGAGCGCGGGCGGGCAGTCGTCCTCGGCGAACAGCGCGTCGATGCGCTCCGGGACGGTCGGCCGGAACGCGCTGCGGTTGCGCCACATGTCGAGCTGCCCGGTCATGCCCTGGATCAGGTAGATCGAGGGGAAGCGCCGCTCGGGCTCGGCGTCGTACGCCGGCGGGACGTAGACCCACAGCGGCCGGACGTGCGGATCGCCGAGCGGGTTGTCGCGAAGGGCGTCGCTCTCGATCTCGAGCTCGTCGAAGCGTCCCACCGGCTCGCGCGACCACGGCTCCATGCGTCGTTTCTATCAATCCCGCGTTCGGTCGGATCGGCCGAGGGACGTGCCGGCCGCGCCCTCGAAGCATCGGCGTCCATCCCCGCTCTCTAGCACGTCGTGCGGGTGCCGCCTGGCTACACTCACGGCATGGCCGAGTACGGGACGATGCGGGTCAAGAGCGGGCTCGCCGAGATGCTCAAGGGCGGCGTGATCATGGACGTCGTCGACGCCGAGCAGGCCAAGATCGCGGAGGACGCAGGCGCGTGCGCCGTGATGGCGCTCGAGCGCGTTCCGGCAGACATCCGCCGCGACGGAGGCGTCGCGCGCATGTCCGACCCGGACAAGATCCAGGAGATCCAGGAGGCCGTGACGATCCCGGTCATGGCGAAGTGCCGGATCGGCCACTTCGCCGAGGCGCAGATCCTGCAAGCCCTCGAGATCGACTACATCGACGAGTCGGAGGTGCTGACGCCGGCCGACCTCGAGCACCACGTCGACAAGTGGCAGTTCACCGTCCCCTTCGTCTGCGGCTGCACGAACCTCGGCGAGGCGCTGCGCCGGATCGCGGAAGGCGCCGCGATGATCCGCACGAAGGGCGAGGCGGGCACCGGCGACATCGTCAACGCGGTCACGCACATGCGCGCGGTGTTCGGCCACATCCGCCGGCTCGGCGCCCTGCGCGAAGAGGAGCTGTACGCCGAGGCGAAGGAGCTGCGCGCGCCGTACGAGCTCGTCAAGTGGGTGGCCGAGAACGGGAAGCTGCCGGTCGTGACGTTCACCGCCGGTGGGATCGCGACTCCTGCCGACGCCTCGCTCTGCATGCAGCTCGGCGCCGACGGTGTCTTCGTCGGCTCCGGCATCTTCAAGTCGGGCGACCCCGAACGCCGGGCGAAGGCGATCGTCGAGGCGACGACGCACTACCAGGACGCGGGCATCCTCGCCCGCGTCTCCGCGGGCCTCGGCGAGCCGATGGTCGGCATCTCGACGCAGACGCTCGATCCGAGCGAGCTGCTCGAGGCGCGCGGCTGGTAGTCGAACCGGCTCCGTCCGACCCGGGGAGGACGATCTCCCCGTGCACGAGCATGAGCGCAAGCCGATCTGGACCTCGGCGACGTTCCTCGTCTACACCGGCGGGCTGACCGTCCTCCTGGGCGGGCTCCTCGCGCTCGGGTATCTCTCGAACCTCTACGGCAAAGGCGCGAAGACCGGGTGGGCGCTTCTGATCCTCGTGATCCTCTACGGGATCGCGCACGGGCTCCGCATTCGGAAGAGGCCCATCGCGGCCGGCATCTTTGCGTTCGCATCCGTAATCGCGTGGGGCGCTCTCGTGATCTTCGCCTTCGAGTGGTGGGGATTGAGCGGCGTCAACGCGGGGCTCAACCACTGGTCGTGGGCGCGCACAGTCGCAATCCTCTTGATCCTCGCCGCCGCGCGGGACGATCGCCGGAGGTTCAACTTCCCGTTCATCGAGGTCATCTCGGCCGTGCTCGGCTTCGTGTTCGTCCTCGATCTGCTCCCGGCCGGCGGGAACTGGACCGCAGTCTGGGCGCTGATCGTCGGGCTCCTGTACCTCGTCGCCGGGATGGTCCGGAGCGAGCCGTCGGCGTTCTGGCTCCATTTCGTCGGCGGCGCGCTGATCGGCGGCGCGGTCCTCCACTGGGCGCACACGACCGACGGCAACTATGCGGTCGTCTCGATCGTGGCCTTCCTCTTCGTCCTCACCGCCTACGCGACGAAGCGTTCGAGCTGGGCAGTGTTCGGGGCGATCGGCTTCTACATCGCGACGATCCACTACATCGTCGGCTCGCCGACGGCTCTGGCGGAAGGGTTCTTCGGCCTCGGCAGTGGCGGCAGCAGCGTGTGCCACTCGACTGGGCAGGGCGGAACGGTCTGCACGTCGACCGGCGGCGGCATCAACTCCATCAGCCCGTGGTCACCGGCGCTCGCGTTCGGGCTCCTCGGCTTCTTCCTCGTCGCGCTCGGCCTGCTCGGGCGCCGCCGGACGGCTGCAACGCTCGCGCCGCCCGCCGCGTAACGCTCGTTACCATCGAAGGCAATGGAGCAGCCGCTCAGGATCGGCGTTCTTGCCGTGCAGGGGAACTTCCGCGAACACGCCGCGGTGCTGCGGCGGCTCGGCGCGGAGCCGGTCGAAGTCCGGCTCCCCGAGCAGCTCGACGGACTCGACGGCCTGATCATTCCGGGCGGCGAGTCGACGTCGATCACCCGGCTGATGAAGCTGTACGGCCTCGACGAGGCGGTGCGGGAATTCGGCGGTCCGATCTTCGGCACCTGCGCAGGGATGATCGTGCTCGACCGAGAGCATCTCGGCCTCGGCGACTACCGGACGCGGCGCAACGCGTTCGGCCGCCAGGTCAAGAGCTTCGAGGCTGACCTCGATGTCGGCGACGGCGACGAGCCGCTGCGCGCCGTCTTCATCCGCGCGCCGTGGCTCGAGGAGGCGGGCCCCGACGTCCAGGTGCTCGCCGAGGTCGACGGCCGTCCGGTGCTCGCGCGGGAGGGACGGCTGCTCGTCGCGGCGTTCCATCCGGAGCTGACCGACGACACGCGTGTCCACGAGCGGTTCCTCGGCATCGTGAGGGAGGAGGGAAGTGTCCGGGCATAGCAAGTGGTCGTCGATCAAGCACAAGAAGGGCGCCGCCGACGCGAAGCGCGGCAAGCTCTTCTCGAAGCTGACGCGCGCGATCATCGTCGCCGCGAAGGAGGGAGGACCGGATCCGGCGGCCAACCTCGCGCTGCAGAACGCGGTCGAGAAGGCGAAGGCCGCGTCGATGCCGAAGGACAACATCGACCGCGCGATCGCGAAGGGCTCCGGCACCGACGCCGACTCCGCCGCCTACGAGACGGTGGTGTACGAGGGCTACGGCCCGGCCGGCGTCGCCGTGATCGTCGAGGCGCTCACCGACAACCGCAACCGCACGGCCGGCGAGGTGCGTCACACGTTCGCGAAGAACGACGGCAACCTCGGCACGTCCGGCGCGGTCGCGTGGCTGTTCGAGCGGCGCGGCCTCGTGCTCGTGCCTGCCGACGGCACGGACGAGGACGAGCTCATGCTCGCGGCGGCCGAGGGCGGCGCCGACGACGTCGAGCTCGACGGCTCGAGCTTCCAGGTGCTCTCGGCTGCCGAGCAGCTGGCGACGGTGCGCGAGGCGGTCGAGGCGGCAGGCTTCGAGATCGAGTCGGCCGAGCTGACGATGCTGCCGAAGACGACCGTCGCCGTCGAGGACGAGAGCGAGGCCAAGAAGATCCTGCGCCTGATGGACCAGCTCGAGGAGAACGACGACGTGCAGGACGTCTACGCGAACTTCGACATCCCCGAGCGGGTGTTGGAGTCGGTCGCGGGCTGACGACCGAGCGGAGCCGAGCGCCAGACCTTCGAGCCCCCTCATCGGGGGATGACCCGCGAGCCGGGCGGATCCGAGAACGAGGTTGTGAAGCCGCTGGGGATCTTCGTCGGCGTCGTCGTGGTGGGCGTGGCCGTGATCGCAGCCGGCCTGCACCTCACAGACCGGTCGGCGAGCGCCAAGCCGGTCGTGCCCACTGCATCTGTACAGGCGCAGTTCGTTCGGGCGGGTAACGGCGTCTGCGCGCGCTACTACCAGGAGCTCATGGCGACTTTCGAGGGCCGGTCGTCGCCGAAGACCCCGACGTCGAAGGCGAGATACCTACGACTCGAGATGCCGTTGATCGAGCAGGTGTATGCGGGGCTTCGTGCGCTCGTACCACCCGGCCGCGAGGCTGGCCCCTACCGGCGTCTGCTGAGGATTGCGCGGCGAGAAATCCACGACGATCACCTGGCGCTGCATGCGTTCGAGACGGGCCAAGCCCACCGCGTCGTACTCCTCGAGCGAGACGAGCGGCGGGATCATCTCAGTCGGCGTTCCAACTCCCTGTCGCGGAGAGTTGGGCTCACCATCTGCGGGCTAACCGCTCGCCAGGTAGCGACGCGGTACGGCTAGCGGCATTCTCGTCCGCCCGCCTGGGCGAGCGTCCTCTCACCGTTGAGAGCTCCCCGGGGTTTGCAGCGTCCGGCCCTGCCTGAACAGGATTCGTCCGATCGGGTCCGTAGCTTTCTGTCGTGAAGGTCGTAGGCATCGATCCGGGGATAGCTGCTTGCGGGTACGGGATCGTCCAAGGAAGCGGAGGCCGCCTCAGGGAGGTGGCGCACGGATGCTGGTCGACGCCCGCCGGACAGGACACCGTCCTCCGTTTGAAGACGATCCACGACGCGGTCGCGGCCCTCATTGCCGAGCACGCGCCGGATGCGGTGGCTCTCGAGGAGTCGTACGTCGGCGCCGACGCCCGCATCGCACTCTCCGTCGGGCAGGCACGCGGCGTCGTGCTCGTCGCGGCCGCCAACGCCGGGGTCGCCTGCAGGGAGTACGCGCCCGCCAGCGTCAAGCAGGCGATCTGCGGCTACGGCCGGGCCGAGAAGGCGCAGATGCAGCGGATGGTGAAGATGATCCTCACGCTCCCGGAGGTGCCGACGCCGCACCATGCGGCCGACGCCCTCGCGGTCGCGATCTGCCACGCGCTCTCGCCGCCGCTGCTCAAAGCGGCCGCGGGGTGAGAACGTCCGTTCCCGTCCGTAGGCTGGGCCGGTGATCGCGCGTCTCCGCGGCAAGCCCGTCGCCAACACGCCCGAAGGGCTCGTGCTCGACGTCGGCGGAGTCGGCTACCTCGTCCACGCGACGCCGACGGCGGTGCGAAAGAGCGATGCGGCCGACGAGATCACCGTCGAGACGTACCTCCATGTCCGCGAGGACACGCTGCAGCTCTACGGCTTCGCCGACCGGAGCGAGCGCGAGCTGTTCGTCCAGCTCCTCGCGGTGAACGGGATCGGGCCGAAAGTCGCGCTCGCGATCGTGTCCGGCTCGCCGGTCGCCGAGCTGCGTCGCGCGATCGTGCGGGAGGACTCGGCACGGTTCCAGGCGATTCCCGGCATCGGCAAGAAGACCGCCGAGCGGATCGTGCTCGAGCTGAAGGAGAAGCTCGGCGATCCCGCGCTCGTGCAGGCACCCGACGGCTCCGGCGAGGAGCACGTCGTCGCGCGCGACGCGCTCGTCGAGCTCGGCTGGACGCTGCTCGACGCCGAGCGCGCGCTCGCGGAGGTCGACGACGACCTGCCGCCGGAGGAACGCGTCCGGCTCGCGTTGAAGAAGGCCGCGTGAACGCGACCACGCAATTCTTGACGCCGGCGCTCGGCGACGACGAGGAGGAGGTCGAGCGGAGCCTCCGGCCGCGCCGGCTCGACGAGTTCGTCGGCCAGGCGCGGGTGAAGGAGCAGCTCGCGATCGCGCTCGACGCGGCGAAGGGCAGGGGGGAGGCGCTCGACCACGTCCTGCTCGTCGGCCCGCCCGGTCTCGGCAAGACGAGCCTCGCGCACATCGTCCGCGAGGAGCTCGGCGTCGGGATCCGCTCGGTCGCGGGGCCTGCGCTCGAGCGGAAGGACGTCGCCGCGATCCTCACCGCGGTCGAGGCGCGCGACGTCGTCTTCGTCGACGAGATCCACCGCCTGAGCCGCGCGGCCGAGGAGATCCTCTACCCGGCGCTCGAGGATTTCCGGCTCGACATCGTGATGGGCCAGGGCACGGCCGCGCGCACGCTCACCCTCGACTTGCCGCCGTTCACGCTCGTCGGGGCGACCACGCGCACGGGGCTTCTCACGTCGCCGCTCCGCGACCGGTTCGGGATGACGTTCCGGCTCGAGTACTACGAGGACGGCGAGCTCGCGACGATCGTCCGCCGCTCGGCCGGGATCCTGGGCGTCGAGATCGCCGACGCCGCCGCCGACGAGATCGCGGGCCGCGCCCGCGGCACGCCGCGCGTCGGCAACCGGATCCTGCGCCGGGTCCGCGACGTCGCCGAGGTGCGGCACGAGGGCGCGATCACGACCGCCATCGCCCGCGAGGCGCTCGAGCTGCTCGAGGTCGACGAGGCAGGGCTCGAACGGCTCGACCGGGAGCTTCTGCGCTCGATCGCCGAGAAATATGGCGGCGGTCCCGTCGGGCTCAACACGCTTGCCGCCGCGCTCGGCGAGGAGCCGGACACGATCGAATACGTCTACGAGCCGTACCTCCTCCAGCTCGGCTTCATCCAGCGGACGCCGCGCGGCCGCACCATCACCGCGCTCGGCCGCGCCCACCTCGGCGCGGCACCCGAGCTGCCCGCAGAGCCGGAAGCTGAGGCGCGCCTGTTCTAGGGGGCGCAGGGAGCGGAGGTCCAGACATAGTTTCCTGGATGTCCGAATACGACATTCACCTCGACGACAAGTTCGGTCAGCTGCGCGAGTTCGACGTCGACGCCTTCGCAGCGGGGCACGAGCCTTGGTTCAACCAGACGCTCACGACCGTCAACGACTCGGTCGTCCGGCTCGGAGTGCTGAACGGCGAGTTCCACTGGCACAGGCACGAAGGCGAAGACGAGTTCTTCCTCGTCCTCGACGGCAAACTCGAGATCGAGATCGAAGGGCGCGAGCCGGCCGTTCTGGGGCCGCGGCAAGCGATCACGATTTCGCGTGGCGTGATGCACAAGCCGACCGCGCGCGGCAGGACGGTCGTGTTGATGGTCGAGCCCGCCGGGGTCGTTCCGACGGGAGACTGATGCCGGACCTCTGGACCCCTGTCGCGGAGATGCCGCACGACGCGTTCGTCGAGCGGGTGCACAAGGCGATTGCGGCGTTCGCCGAGGCGAACGGCGTCGAGAAGCCGGTCGTCGAGGTCGAGCTCGCCGACACGTCGCGCTTCGTCCTCGAACGGATCGACGCCGAGCCCGGGTTCGGGATGGTGACGCTCTACGTGACGGACGTCCGGGACGACGCGCCCGACGCGCTCATCGTCCCGATCGGTTCCCTGCGCCGGATCGAGCTGAGCAAAGAGCCGGAGCGAGTCCGGCGCTTCGGCTTCAGCGTCCCGCCCGCCGCGTAGACGAGCCACGGCGCCACGAGCAGCGCCATCACGTCGAACCAGACGTAGCCGCTCGCGACGCCGCTCGGGGGGTTGCCGTCCGGGATCCCGAGCCCCGGCAGATCGTGCGCCCAGCGCCACGTCCCGATCGACGTCCCGTACAGCTCGAGCGCCGCGACGACGAGGAAGACGCCCGCATACGTCGCCCGTGAGCGCGACCGCCAGAGAAAGACGAGCAGCAGCGGCACGCCGACGGCGCCGGCCACGTCGAGACGCGGCAGCACCGTCAGGCCGGCGATGCCCCAGGCGGCCGCGCCGACGCCTGCGGCCCAGACGACGGCGCGAGCGCGGACGCTCCGGCTCAGGGCCAGGCCGCTGAGGTAGACGAGCCCGTGCGCGGGCGGAATGAAGAGCGGCAGGTTGTGCAGCCGGTAGTGGTAGACGCCCCAGACGAGCGAGCCCGTGATCTCCCCGACCGTCGCGAAGAGGACGACCCCGATCGCCTGCGCGCGCACGAGCGGGGCCAGCGGCCACAACGCCGCCGCAAGCACGAGCAACGTCAGCGCGCCGAGCGCGAGCTGGCCGTGGAACGAGACCTGCGTGTCGAGCCCGAGCAGCCCGGCGAGGTACGCCGGCAGGACGATCGCGTACCTGCGCGGGACGATCATCGCCGGTACTGGAGCTCGTGCCAGCTCGGGGTGGGGAGGAGCTCGAGCAGCGCGCGGCCGCCGTTCGTGTCGGCGAACGTGAAGTCCTGCCGCTCGTCGTCCCAGTCGACCTCGAGCAGCCCTTCCTTTACGCGGTGGTCGAGCCACGCGCCACGGAAGACGAGCTTCTTGAGCCAGTAGACGAGCGACTCGCCGCGCACGAGTGCGAGCGCATCCCAGTGCCGCACGAGGTACTCCCCGAGCGCGCTGCGCGGTGTCTGGATCGCGTCGCGCTCGACGAGCTCGACGAGGTCCGCGGTTTCTTCCTCGTCGAGCTCCGGGCCCGAGACGAGCCCGAGCCGCACGGCGGCAGCGGTGACACGCTCCTCGAAGTCGAGGCTGTTGAAGGAGAACCGGTAGCCGAGGAACTCGACGATGTAGTCGTCGCCGGAGTGGTAGTTGCCGGCCGTTTCCACGGCGGCAGCGTACCCTGACCCGGTGCGGCTACTCCGCTATCCGGCGGCCCTCGCTGCCGTCCTCGGGCTCGTCGCGCTGACCGCGTGGGCGCTCTCGTGGCCGTTCGAGAAGGCGGTCTATCTCGCGCCCGTGATCGTGGTCGGCGGAGCCGCCGCGGTCGGTCTCGTCCTCCTCTGGGGGAAGGTGGCGATCGCCTCGCTGCGGGAGTCCCGCCACCCGCGCCGTGTGCTCGCGTACTGGCTCCTCGGCCTCGGGCTACTCGTGCTCCTGACGGTGCTCGGCGTCAAGCTCCCGCGCGAGGGCGGCTAGCAGCCGGTCGACCTCGTCGCGCGTCGTGTACGCGGCGACGGACAACCGCAGGAGATCGCCCTGGGCGTCGCGGGTGACGGGGATCTCGATCCGGTGCCGCGTGAAGAGCCGCTCCGAGAGGCCGGGTGTCGGCCGGGGCAGCCGGACCGCCGCCATCTGGGCGACCATCGAGTCCGGCGAGAGCGGCTCCGTGCCGACGAGGTCGCAGAGCTCGCGGCGGGCGGCTCGCGCGAGGCCGCGGCAACGGTCACGAACGTCGTCCCAGTCTCGCTCGCCCTGGAAGCCGATCGCGTCGGGAACCGTCAGCCAGGCCGCGGGGTCGCGCGTGCCCTGGCTCTCGATCCGCCGCGTGAAGGCCGTTCCCTCCTCGTAGCCCCAGCCGACGATCGCGGCGTCCACGCGGTCCTGGTGCTCGGGTCGCACGTGGAGGAAGCCGGCACCCTTCGGCGCTCCGAGCCACTTGTGCGCGTTTCCTGCGAAGTAGTCGGCGCCGAGCGCCTCGAGATCGACGGGAACCTGCGCGGGCGCATGCGCGCCGTCCACGATCGTGACGAGCCCGCGCGCGCCGGCGCGCGCGACGACCTCCTCGACGGGGAGCACGAGCCCGGTCGTCGAGGCGACGTGACTGACGAAGACCGCCCGCGTCCGCTCGCTCGCGGAGGCGAAGAGCGCCTCCACGAGGTCGTCCGGGTCGCCGAGCGGCAGGGCGATCGGCGCCCGGACGTAGCGTGCGCCGGCGCGGCGGCAGACCCACTCCCAGGCGCGATCGCAGGCGCCGTACTCGAGGTCGGTGGTGAGCACCTCGTCGCCCGGGCGGAGCTCGAGCGACCGCGCGGCGAGGTTGACGCCGGTGGTCGCGTTCGGCACGAAGGCGAGATCCTGCGGCGGGCAGCCGACGTAGTCGGCGAGGCCGGCGCGGGACGAGTCGAGGAGGCCGGACAGGCGGCGGTCGAGGAAGTCGACGGGCTCGCGCTCGAGCTCTGCTTGCCATGCCTGGTAGCGCTCGAAGACCGGCCGGGGGCAGGCGCCGAAGGAGCCGTGGTTGAGGAACGCGACCTCGGAATCGAGGAGGAACTCCTCGCGGAGCTCGGCGGCGGAGGGCGCGGCCATGGCTGTGACAGTCAAGCGACAACTTGACGTCAGCCTTTGGTGCTAGCAATAATGGCGCTATGACGACGGAGGCCTCGCGCATGCCGTTCTCGCTCCACCCGCTCGTGGTGGAGGCGAAGAGACGGATGCGCAGGCGGCGTCTGCTCCTCGTCGCTCTCGCGATCGCCCTCGCGGCCGGAGCGACGGGCGCGACGCTCGCGTTCTCGTCGTCCGCAGCGATCCGGCCCGCGGGGTCGTGCCCCATGACCGGCGGCTACTACGCGTACGCGGTGCCGCAGGACCCTGCGCACCCGCCCGCGGCGAGCAGTGGCGCGCCGAGCTGGGGCTGGACGCCGCGGAAGCGTCGGCTCCGGGCCGGGAACTGGATGCGCGTGGGCGGACACCTCTGGCGGATCACCGAGATCGCCGCCATGCCGGGCGTCGAGCCCGTCGGCCGGCCCTTCGCAATCGTCGGTTGGCCGATGGTCGGTCAACAGGTCTCCGGCAACACGTCGCTGACCATGTGCGGCCGTCTCGTGTTCGAGCCCGTGCGCTGACGTAACGCACGGTTCGCGGCTTCGTGCCGAGAGCCCGGCAATCCGTCCACACCCGTCCCGCACGGCCGGCCCAGCAGGGCGATTCCGTCCGCCCATGTCCGTAGCTTGGCTGCACATGCACGACGGCACCTGGACACTCGCCGACTGCCCGCCCGCCGCCCGGGCGGAGCTCGTCGGCGCGCTCGGAATCTCCGACGTCACCGCGTCCGTCCTGGTGCGGCGCGGCTACTCCGACCCTGCTGTGGCACGGCGCTTCCTCGACGGCGAGCAACCGCCGCACGATCCCTTCCTGCTCGGCGACATGGAGGAGGCGTGCGCCCATCTTCGTGCCGCAGTGGAGGAGGGCCGCCGCATCTGCGTCCACGGCGACTACGACGTCGACGGGATCGCCGCCACGACACTCGCCCTTCTCCTGCTGCGCGAGCTCGGCGCCGACGTCACGTGGCATCTGCCGAGCCGCTTCGACGAGGGCTACGGCGTCAGCAGCGAGACGCTCGCCCGGCTCGCGGACGACGGCTGCGGCCTCGTCCTGACGGTCGATTGCGGGATCACGGCCGTCGCCGAGGTGGCCGAAGCGAAGGAGCGCGGCCTCGACGTCGTGGTCACCGACCACCATCGGCCGGGCGAGACGTTGCCCGACTGTCCCGTGGTCGCCACCCGTCCGTCCGAGTATCCGTTCCCCGAGCTCTGCGGCACCGGGGTCGTCTACAAGCTTGGACAGGCGCTGTTCGGCGTCGACTCCGAGATTCCGCGGAGGCATCTCGACCTCGTCGCCCTCGCGACGATCGCCGACGTCGTCCCGCTCGTGGACGAAAACCGCTCGCTCGCCATCGCAGGGCTGCGAGGACTCGCGCGCACGCCGAAACCCGGTCTACGGGCGCTGATGCAGAACGCCGGCGTCGACCCCGCCGCGATCGACGCCGGAGCCGTCGGCTTCCGTCTCGCGCCCCGGCTGAACGCAGCCGGACGGCTCGGGCACCCGCGCGAGGCCCTCGAGCTGCTCCTCACCGAGGACGAGGCCGAAGCCCGCCGGCTTGCAGACTCGCTCGAGGAGCTGAACCGCGAGCGCCAAGCCGTCGAGGGCCGGATCCTCCGCGAGGCCGTCGCGCAGGTCGAGGAGTGGCCGCCGGAGCTGCGAGCGCGGCGCGCCTATGCCGTGGCCGGGGCGGACTGGCACGAGGGCGTGATCGGCATCGTCGCCTCGCGGCTCGTCGAGCGCTATCACCGGCCGGTCGTCCTGATCGCCGGCACCGACGGCGACTGGAAGGGGTCGGGCCGCTCGATTCCCAGCTTCGACCTGCACGCGGCGCTCGGCGCCTGCGCAGGCCTGCTCGGGCGCTGGGGAGGACATCGCGCCGCAGCCGGCCTTTCGGTGGCGCAGGAGAACGTCGACGCATTCGCCGAGGCGTTTGCCGAGCATGCGGCCGCACTGCTCGAGGAGGAGGACCTCGAGCCGGTGACGTCCGTCGACGCCGTCGTGGCCCGTGGCGCCGATCTCTCCCTCGGTCTGTGCGCCGAGCTCGGCCGGCTGGCTCCGTTCGGCCTCGGCAACCCCGCGCCGACGCTGCTCGCTCCCGGTTGCGGCCTGGTCGAGCTCGCGACCGTCGGCGACGGCAAGCACCTTCGCTTCCGCGTCCGGCGCGACGGCCGCGACGCGGGCAGCGCGATCGCATTCGGGCAGGGGTCACGTCTCGAGGTGCTCCGGCCGGATGCCCTGTACGACGTCGCGTTCCGACTCGAGGAGAATCGTTGGAACGGCACGGTCGCTCCCCAGCTCGTCGTTCGCCGCGTCTTCCGGAGCGCAGCACGGTTCGAGGAGCTGCGCGCGTGGCTGGTCGCGGAATTCGAGAAGCCGCTCGCGAGCCGGGACGCTGAGGCCGCCGCCATCTTCGCCGAGCTCGGGCTCGACGAGGTCGAGCGGTCGGGCGCGAGACGCCACCTGCTCGAGTCGGCGCGCTTCCGTGCCCTGCTCGCGGCGGAGCTGCCGCTCGCCCGCGCCGCGTGATCCGTCTCGCCCGGGAGGACGACGGCCCCGCGATTCTCGAGGTGCATCGCGCAGCATTCGGCGGCGACGACGTTCCACGGCTCGTCAGGGAGCTGTGGGAGCGAACCGATCTCTACGTCCCGGAGCTCTCGTTCGTCGCAGAGGACGCCGGCGCCGTCGTCGGCCACGTCATGAACACGTGGAACTGGATCGACGAGACGGATGAGCGCGTCCTTCAGTTCTCGCCGCTCGGCGTCCTTCCCGAGCACCAGCGCCGCGGCCACGGTTCGGCGCTCGTTCGCGCCTCGCTCGACGCCGTCCGAGCGCGGGGCGAGACGCTTCTCCTCGTCGAGGGGGATCCCGCCTACTACGGGCGTTTCGGCTTCGTCCGAGCCGACGAGCTCGGCTTGCTGCCGCCGCCCGAAGCGCTGCACGAATCGGCAGTGCAGGTCGCCGTCCTCGATCCGCAGAAGCCGCTGCCGCAGGGGCGGATCGTCTACTCGGAGCCGTTCAGGCACTGAGCGAGCGCCACGGCAAGGCGGAGGACGCTGCGGCGTCTTCTGAAACGGCGGAAACGGGGCATGGGAACCGTCACTTCGCTCCTCTAACGACCGTTCCTCCCGCAGGGATTCGCCCCGAAACCCGCGAGTACACTGAGACAGTGACGACCCTGCAAGCAGGCGAAAAGCACGAAGAGCTCCTCGAAGCGCTGCTCGCCGAGATCGCCGCCCAGCGCGCCGACATCGACGTCGAGCTCGTCACCCGCGCCTTCCGCTTCGCCGCCGCCGCCCACGAGGGACAGCTGCGTCGCTCGGGCGAGCCCTTTATCACGCATCCGGTCGGCGTCGCCTCGATCTGCGCCGGCCTGCGACTCGACGAGCAGACAATCGCCGCCGCCCTTCTGCACGACGTCGTCGAGGACACTGGCGTCGAGCTCGACACCCTGCGCGACGAGTTCGGCGAGGAGGTCGCGGCGCTCGTCGACGGCGTGACCAAGCTGACCCGCGTCCAGTTCCAGACCCGCGAGCAGGCAGAGGCGGAGAACTACCGCAAGATGGTCGTGGCGATGGCCGAGGACGTGCGCGTCATCCTCGTCAAGCT